>NZ_OZ034915.1:717136-1434273 GCF_964030655.1 Spiroplasma endosymbiont of Poecilobothrus nobilitatus
TCGTGAAGGTGATCAAGTTCGCCGATCAGGAAAAATTGTTGAAACGCCAGTTGGTGATGCGTTGTTAGGGCGTGTTGTTAATGCATTAGGACAACCAATTGATGGGAAAGGACCATTAAAAGCAACAAAAACACGTCCTGTGGAACGAATTGCGCCTGGTGTTATGACTAGAAAATCGGTTGATGAACCAATGGAAACGGGAATTATGACAATTGATGCGATGATTCCCATTGGTAAAGGACAACGAGAATTAATTATCGGTGATCGCCAGACAGGAAAAACAGCAATCGGAATTGATACCATCTTAAATCAAAAAGGGAAAAATGTAAAATGTATTTATGTTGCAATTGGGCAAAAAGCATCAACTGTTGCACAAATTGTCGAAAAATTACGTGCTGCTGGTGCATTAGAATATACAACAGTTGTTTCAGCCACAGCAAGTGAATTAGCGCCATTACAATACTTAGCACCATATACTGCTGTTACTATTTGTGAAGAATGAATGGAATCTGGTGAAAATGTCATTATTATTTATGATGATCTTTCAAAACATGCTGTTGCTTATCGAACAATGGCACTATTATTACACCGCCCACCTGGCCGTGAAGCATATCCTGGTGATGTTTTCTATTTACATAGTCGTTTATTAGAACGCGCCGCGCGAGTAACAAAAGAATATGGAGGCGGAAGTATTACTGCTTTGCCAATTATTGAAACACAAGCGGGTGATATTTCAGCATATATTCCAACTAATGTTATTTCAATTACTGATGGGCAAATTTTCTTAAATAATGATCAGTTTAATGCTGGAATTCGCCCCGCGGTTGATGCGGGATTATCGGTGTCACGGGTAGGGTCAACAGCACAAATTAAAGCAATGAAACAAGTTGCGGGTTCATTAAAATTAGAATTAGCACAATATCGCGAACTACAAGCCTTTGCTCAATTTGGTTCTGATTTGGATGATGCGACAAAAGAAGTATTAGAACATGGAAAACGAGTAATTGAAATTTTAAAACAAAAACAATATTCACCGCTTTCACAAATTGACCAAGCAATCATTTTATTAGCAGTTAAGAAAAAAAGAATTCGTTGAATTCCAGTTGATAAAATTCAAGAATTTAAAGAAGAAATAATTGAACATTTTAATACAAAAGCAAAAAAATACTATGCTGAATTAGCAAAGGCCAAAGCCTACAGCGATACATTAATGACTAATGTTGATAATGAAATTATTAATATTGTTAAAAAAAATACCAATAAAATTGCTGATTATAAACCAGAAATGTTTGGACAAATTGAAGAGTGAAAAAAATTAGGACAATAAGGTTAAAAGAACAAAATGGCAGTCGGAACAGGTTTAAAAAAACAAATTACTTCAATTACTTCAACATCTAAAATAATACAAGCAATGAAATTGATAGCGACAGCAAAATTAAAAAAAGTTGGTAAACGAATTTCTAATTCAAAACCATATTTTGCTGAAGTTTATACTGTTTTTAATGACATTATTAGTAAAACAGATGATTCAATTTACCAAAAAAAAGATGGTACAAAAGCTAGTAAACGTACTTGTTGAATCGTTGTTAATTCAAATTTAGGTTTATGTGGTGGTTATAATATTAATATTAATAAGTTTGTGTTACAACAATTACGAAAAAGTGATTGTATTATTGCAATCGGTTCTAAAGCAGAAACATTTTATGCTCATAAAGGTTATGAAATTATGCAAACAAGAAAAGATATTGATATTAATTTTTCTTATGATGATGCACGTGAGTTTGCACAAGAAATTTTATCTGGTTTTAATGGAAATACTTATGATGAAATTAAAATTGCTTATACAAAATTTATTAATAATGTAACTTTTGAACCAACAATTTTACAATTGTTACCAATTATTAAGGTAACGCAACATGAAGAACCAAAACACATTAATGTTATTACCGAATTTGAACCAGATCCAGCAACGATTTTAGAAAATGCGGTGCCAATGTATTTAAATACCATTTTATTTTCATCAATCGTTGAATCACAGGTTTCAGAACAAGCATCACGGCGAGTAGCAATGGAAAATGCAACAGATAATGCAAATACGATGTTAGAAAAATTATCGTTATTATATAACCGCAAGCGCCAAGCAGCAATTACACAGGAAATTACAGAAATTGTTGCTGGGGGGGCTGGCGCGCAAGAAAATTAAGAGGTGGTTAAAAAAATGGATAAAAATGGAAAAGTAGTACAGGTGTTAGGACCTGTTGTTGATGTACGGTTTACGGAAGAATATTTGCCTGAATTATATAATGCTATTACGGTTAATAATAATGGAACAAAGTTAGTTTTAGAAGTTGTTCAACATATTGGTGATGACACCGTACGGGCAATTTCCTTAGGACCAACAGAAGGAATGGTTCGGGGAATGGATGTGATTGATACAAAAGCGCCAATTACAGTTCCGGTTGGCGAAGAGGTTTTAGGACGTATGTTTAATGTTCTTGGAGAAGCAATTGATGAAAAACCACAGCCAAAGACAAAGATAATGCGTCCAATTCACCGTGAAGCACCATCATATGAAGAACAACAAACAACAGCTGCAATTTTAGAAACAGGAATTAAAGTTGTTGATTTATTAGTTCCCTTTGCAAAGGGGGGAAAAATTGGTTTGTTTGGTGGTGCTGGAGTAGGAAAAACAGTACTAGTGCAAGAATTAATTAATAATGTGGCAAAATCACATGGAGGAATTTCTGTCTTTGCTGGTGTTGGTGAACGAACACGAGAAGGTAATGATTTATATTATGAAATGATTGAAGCTGGTGTTATTGATAAAACAGCTTTGGTTTTTGGTCAAATGAATGAAACACCAGGAGCTCGTATGCGAGTTGCTTTAACTGGATTAACAATTGCTGAATATTTCCGTGATGATAAAAACCAAGATGTTTTATTATTTATTGATAATATTTTCCGTTTTACCCAAGCTGGTTCTGAAGTATCAGCCTTATTGGGGCGGATGCCATCAGCAGTTGGTTATCAGCCAACATTAGCAACCGAAATGGGGGCATTACAAGAACGAATTACCTCAACAAAAAAAGGAAGTATTACTTCTGTCCAAGCAGTATATGTGCCAGCGGATGATTTAACTGATCCAGCTCCTGCAACAACATTTGTTCATTTAGACGCCAAGGTTGTCTTAGACCGCGAAATTGCATCATTAGGAATTTATCCGGCAGTTGACCCACTAGGAAGTTCGTCTCGATTATTAGACCCATTAGTGGTTGGCGAAGAACATTATGAAGTAGCACGAGGAGTACAAGAAATCCTACAAAAGTTTAAAGAATTACAATCAATTATCGCCATTTTAGGAATGGATGAATTATCAGATGAAGATAAATTAGCTGTTGCAAGAGCACGAAAAATTCGCAACTTTTTATCACAACCATTTTTTGTAGCTGAAAAGTTTTCTGGAAAAACAGGAAAATATGTACCTGTGGTAGAAACAATTCGTGCTTTTAGAGAAATATTAGCAGGAAAATATGATGATGTACCAGAACAAGCATTCTTATATGTTGGAACAATTGATGAGGTTGTTAAAGCCGCTGAAGCTTTAAAGCATAATTAAAATGGCGAATCAAATTAGTTTAAAAATTATTACACCACAGGGTGTCATTGTTAATCGCTTAGTTGATATTATAACAGTGAAAACAATTACGGGATATATGGGTATTTTGTATGGTCATATTCCTCTTGTTTCAACAATTGTTTCATCTGAAATGACATATAAAGTTAATAATAAAGAATATAAATTAAGTATTGCTGGTGGAATTTTGCAAGTTGAACAAGAATTTGTTAAAATTCTTGCTGATGAAGTTGAACCTATTAGTTAGATACGAAAATAGTAGAGTGCACACATTTTAGTAAGTGTACTAATAAAAAGTATTTACTATTTTTTTAATTATATCTTTTTCTTTACGATTTGAATATCATGTATTTCATTTTATAACATCTTGTATATTTTCTTCATGTGAATTATATATTTTATTATGGATTGTAGCTTTCTTAAGTAATAAATGAAAACTTTCTATAACAATATTATCTGCACAGTGGTATTTTTTCCCCATTGAAATTATAATACCGTTAGATAAACATTTATCGTGATAAATAGTGGATGTATATTGATATCCGTGATCTGAGTGAATTATTATTCCATTCAGATCTTTTTTTATTAATTTTATTTTATTAATTGCATCATTTAAATTATCCATTACTAATTTATTGTAATTATATTTAGATCACTTTACATCAACTATTTCTTTAGTATATCCATCAATAATTGTTGATTGATAATATTTTTCTCCTTTTCAAATATGTGGATAGGCTACAATTATTAGGACCATAATTATATAGACTTCAAAATTAGATAAAATTATTAAGAAAGAAGGAATATAAAAATGGGAAATAAAACTTCATACTCTGAAGAATTTAAAAAACAAATTGTCATGCTATATAAAAATGGTAAAAGTGTTATTAATCTAGGGAAAGAATATAATTTACCAAAACCAACTATTTATAGTTGAGTTAAAAATTATAATAATTCTGGTTCATTTAAAGCAAAAGACAATCGCACAATAGAAGAAAATGAAATAATAACTTTACGAAAATAACTTAAAGACTTGAAAATGGAAAATGACATTTTAAAGCAAGCCGCACTGATAATCGCCAAAAAATAACAATAATTAATAACAACAAAACAAAATATTCAGTAAGAAAAATATGTAAGATTTTGGGTTTATCAAAATCAACGTATTATTATCAAACTAATAAATGTATTAACAAGCAAGTTAATAATTATGAACAAGAAATTATCAGTGCCTTTAATAAAAGTCGCAAAATTTATGGTGCTCGCAAAATTAAAGTTATTTTAAACAGAAAAGATATCATCTTATCGCGGCGAAAAATCAGATTCTTTATGATCAAAAATAATTTGGTTTCTAAATACACCAAATTAAAATATCATAATCATAAAACAACAGTCAATAATGACCAAATTAATAATATTTTAAATCGTCAATTTAACAACAAAAAACCTAATGAAGTTATTGTTAGTGATTTAACATATGTTCAAGTTGGCGCTAAATGACATTATATTTGTTTATTAATTGACTTGTTTAATCGTGAAATAATTGGTTATAGTGATGGGCCGAATAAAACAGCCGAACTGGCCCAACAAGCTTTTCATAAAATAACACGACCATTAAATCAAATAACTCTATTTCATACTGATCGTGGTAATGAGTTTAAAAATAAAATTATTGATGAAATTTTAATAACTTTTAATATTAAAAGATCATTAAGCAATAAAGGCTGCCCTTATGATAATGCTGTGGCTGAAACAACTTACAAAACTTTTAAAACTGAATTTATTAAGGGTAAAAAATTTAAAAATTTAATACAATTAAAATACGAACTTTTTGATTTTGTGCATTGATATAACAATATTCGAATTCATGGCAGTTTAAATTATTTATCTCCAGTTACTTTTAGAAAACAAATGTCTATATAAAAAGTGTCCTAAAAAGTGTTGCCATTCCATAGTTTTAGTTGCTAATAAAATAGAATTTGTTTGTTTTGCTACTAATAAATATAATGGTTGCATGTCAGAAATAATAATTGAATTTTCTTTGATTAATTGTTTATTAATATTTTCAATAATTCACTGTTTTTGTAATCGTTTTGTGTTAGTTGATTTAACATAAATATTATTATTGCTATCAACAGCCATTTGAATACAACATTTAGTGTTGGTTGAAAATGAATCAAGATGAATTTTTCTTTTATCAAATTTATCTTTAAAATTACCTTTGTGGATTTCTTTAATAAATGTTTCATCGATTTGAATTTGGCCATTTAACTTTTTTTAAATTTTAATTGGGTGTTTTCTAATTGTTTTGATTTCATTATTTTTTGGCGATTATATCAAGCGGTTTTCGGTGATGTTTTAATAAAGCGGGAAATCATTTTACTAGATTGGCCTAATAATGAAATTTGAATCAATAAATTTCACTATTCATAATTTAAATGACTTCAATACGTAAAATGATCACGAAAAGCATCAAAACTAGCACGACATTTTTTGCATAAATATTTTTGTTTTCCTTCAGGATTATGACCATTTTTAACACAATAAAAAGATTGACAATTAGGACATTTAATACCTTTATCCCTAAATTTTTGATCAATTTCATTTAAGCGTTTTTGTTTTTTAATTAATTCCGCTTCTTTTTTGACTTTTTCATGAAATTCTAAAAATTGATCATCTCTTAAACTATTTATTAATTCTTCAATTATTTTTTCCATTAATTATTCACCTCTTATATTAAAAATATACCTAATTTTAGGTATATTTTATAAATATCAAGAGTTTTCTACAAAATTAAAGATTATAAATATAAAATAAAACATGATAGAATAATAATGTCTGAGACTACTTATATGATAAACTAAGTAATATTAAAAGAAGGTAGGCAATGCAATGATAGTAAAAATGATTGTGTGTGATATTGATGGAACATTAGTAACTGATAAAGATAAAAAGATTCCAACTATAAATATTGAGGCTTTAAAAAAGGCCCAAGCAAGGGGTATTTTAGTAACGATTGCTTCAGGGCGGGTTCCTAGTAGTTTATCTGATTATGCAACAACATTAGGAATCCTTGAACATTGCCCGTATGTTATTGGTGCTAATGGTGGGACTGTTTTAAATTTAAAAACAAAAGAATATGTCTATGATGAAATAATTTCATATCAAGATACATTATGAGCAATGAATATTGTCCGAGAATTTGGTCATGATTTTTATTTAGCACCACTCAATGAACAAGAAGCTTATGTTTCAAAGTCAAGCATTATTAAGGATGATCTTTTTTTATTTCGTAATACTGACATTAAAGCAATTGTTTTAGAATGAAATGAAATTCCGCAAATGCGTAAGGTTGTAATTTCTTGCCATGATGAGAAAAAACAAAATTGGTTACGACAACAAATTGCGGTTAGTAAAACATTAAGGACAGAAGTTACAGGGTATGGGTTTATTGAAATTATTCCTAAAAATGTTAATAAATGACAGGGAATTTTAAAATTAATTGAAGTACTTAAACATAAAGAAAATCACCATCTTGATTCAGATGAAATTATGTGTTTTGGTGATCAAATGAATGACTATGAGATGATTAAAAATTCAAAATATGGAATTGCATTAGCCAATGCTACACCGCAATTAAAAGAAGTTGCTTTTGCAGTAGCTGCAAAAGATAATAATGCGGCAGGAATTGCTGATTATCTTTATAAGACAATATTAAAATAGAAGATGAGGTTGTCATGTTAAAAATTAATGGTAATCAAATTAAATTAATTGTTACTGATGTTGATGGCACATTGATTACTGATGAGAAAGAATTACCAACTATTGTTCAAAATAAATTGCTTGCATTGCAAGCAAAAGGGATTGCTGTATCAATTGCATCAGGACGAATGCCTCTTGGTTTTGATAATTACACAAGAGAATTAAAAATTAAGGATTATTGTCAATATGTTATTGGCGCTAATGGTGCTTTAGTGTATGATGCTAAAAACAATAAGTCAGTTTATAGTAATTTAATGCCAATTTCGGTTTTAGTTATTGTAATTGATATTTTAATAAAATATCAATGTGATTTTACAATTTCGTATCAAGATGATGATAATTTATATTGTGCTGGTGAAAAATTATTAGAAATTAAATCAAAACCGGGTGCATTTTTAGATGGGATGAAACAAGCAAAACCATTTTGCTCTGATGATATTAAAATAGCCAATAAAATTGTTGCAAAGCATTCATTTAAAATGATGTTTCAAGAAATGTATACAGCTTTAAAACAAGTTTTAAATATTAATGTTGAACCACTATCTGAATATGGATGTGATATTGTACATGGTAATTCAAATAAAGGGCAAGCAATTTTACATTTAATTGATATTTTAAATCAAAGGCAAGGACGAGAAATTAAATTAGAAAATGTTTTATATTTTGGTGATAATTATAATGACCGTTTTGTGTTTGAAATTTTACCTTATGCAATTGCAATGGAACATAGTCCAACTCCGATTTTAAATTTAGCATACGATGTAGCTAGCAGCAATAATACCGGAGGAATTTATCATTATTTAAGCAACCTTGAAAAAAATAATTAAAATTAATTTAAAATACAATAATTTTGGTAATTTTATAGTATTATTAATAAGAACATAATTTAATTTAGAGAGGGATGTTTTAATGAACCTATCAAGTATGATGTTTTTAGCAATTGAACCACAATTAGCCAATACAATTATTTATGTTTTTGAAATAATTGCTTTAATTGTATCAATTATTATGATTATTATTGGTTTATTACAAAACAAAAAAGCACAAACAGGATTAAGTGCTTTAAATGGTGGTAATGATGAATTATTTGCTAATAGTAAAGAACGTGGGTTAGATCAAACATTATCTATTTTTATGTTAGCATTTGGTTCAACATTATTAATTATTACATTATTGATAAATTTATTAACGAAAGTTATATTGTAATAATTAAGTCTTTAAAAATATCATTAATTTAAAAGAGATTTAAAAATGTCTCTTTTTTCATTTAGGGGGAAAGGTATATGCACGATCGAATTGTAGCCATTTTAAAAAAACAAACAAAACCAATTGATACGATTGAATTAGTACAGTTATTAGATATTAATAAAATTGATGATAATAAAATGATGTTAAAAGTTTTGGTTGAATTAGAAAATGATAATATTATTGGAGTCACACAACAACATAGTTTTTATTATTTTGATCCAAAAATTTATTTACGAGGAGTTATTAGCATTAATAAAAAAGGTTTTGGTTTTATTAAAATTAATAAAAACCAAGAAGAATACTATGTTAAACAAGATGATTTAAATAATGCCTTAGACCAAGATCAAGTTTTGTTTATTTTAAAAAAACAAAAAAATGATAATAATTCTAAAAAAGCAGAAGCACAAGTAATTAAAGTTCTGAAGCGAAATAATGAATATGTAGTTGGAGTTATTAAAAATAATCGTCATCAACAAAAATATTTAGAAATTTTAAATAATAAATTAACGCAATATCGTGCTGAAATTATTAATTTAGCTGATGCAATTGAAAATACAATTGTCAAGGGAATCATTACAAATATTAATAGTAAAAACAATTTAATGCAAGTTAAAATCATTGATATTATTGGTAATACTAATCAAGTCGGTGTTGATGTCTTGGCTATTTTACATGAATTTAATATTCGCACTAAATTTAATGAAGAAACATTAAATGAGGCAAACCAAATTAAACAAGATGTTGATGTTGCAACAATATTAGCAGATAAATCACGCCGTGATTTACAAACAGAAATGTTTGTTACAATTGATGGGAATGATTCAAAAGATTTTGATGATGCTATTTTAGTTAAAAAAAATCAAAATGGTAATTATTTATTATTGGTTGCGATTGCTGATGTTGCACATTATGTTCCACAGAATAGTTATCTTGATAAAGAAGCTTTTGACCAAGGATGTTCAGTTTATTTAATTGACCGGGTTGTCCCAATGTTACCAGAAAAATTAAGCAATGGGATTTGTTCGTTAAATCCTTTTGAACCACGATTAACATTAATTTGTGAAATGGAAATTAATCAGCAGGGACATGTTGTTAATTCTAGTATTTATGAAGCTGTCATTATTTCAAAAGCGCGATTAACTTATGATGAAGTTAATAAGTTATTCTTCCAAGAAAAAAATCAAATCTCAGGAGAAATTGCTCAAATGTTGCTTTTGGCGCAACAGTTATATAAAATTTTAGTTTTAAAAAAAGAACATGATGGGGTTGTTGATTTTGATTTAGATGAACCAAAGTTTATTGTTGATAAAAATGGTAAGATTAAAGATATTGTTGTGCGAGAGCGTGCTGATGCAGAAAAATTGATTGAGAGTTTTATGATTCGTTCTAATGAAGCGGTAGCCGAAACAATTTATTGAATGGATTTGCCATTTGTTTATCGAGTGCATGATAGGCCAAAACCAAAAAAATTGTTTGATTTGTATACGCAATTATCTTATTTAGGTTTAAATATTAAAGGTAAGTTAGAAAATATTCACTCTAAAGATTTACAGCAAATTTTAAATAAGTTAAAGGATAAGGAAAATTTTAAAGTTATTTCAGCTTTAGTATTACGAAGTATGGAAAAAGCTAAATATAGTGCTATTAATGATGGTCATTTTGGGTTGGCATCTTGATGTTATACGCACTTTACTTCACCAATTCGGCGTTACCCCGATTTAGTTGTTCATCGTTTATTAAAAGAGTATTTATTTCAAGGAAAAGTTAAAATTACTGATTTAGAACAAACGCGAACTTTTGTTAGTCATGCTAGTCAACAGTCATCCCTTGCAGAATTACGGGCAATGGAATGTGAACGAGAAGTTGATAAAATGAAAGAAGCTGAATATATGGAAGATAAAATTGGTTATGAATATGATGGTATTATTGCTGGAGTTACTTCGTTTGGAATTTTTGTTGAATTACAAAATACGATTGAGGGATTGGTTCATATTACTGATTTAAAAAATGACTATTACGTTTTTGATGAAAAAAGTTTAAAATTAATTGGAGAACGGAAACGAAAAGAATATTTTTTAGGAAAAAAAGTACGAATTAGAGTAAAGAAAGCAAGTAAAAAATTACGGCAAATTGATTTTGAACTAGTTAATTAAGGAGTTGATATTAATGTTGACAATTACAATTAATAAAAAAGCACGGTATAATTATGAAATTATTGAAACCTATGAAGCTGGTATTGTTTTGACAGGCAGTGAGATTAAGTCAATTCGTAATAATGATGTATCAATTAATGAGGCGTTTGTTATTATTCAAAAAAATGAGGCCTTTGTTATCAATATGATAATTGCTCAATATAAATTTTCAACATCATATGCACCAGATGCTGATCGGACTAGAAAATTGCTTTTGCATAAAAAAGAAATTAAAAAGATTTTGCAACGGATTAAATTAGAACGTTTAACATTAGTGCCATTAAAGTTATATCTTAAAAATAATTATGCTAAATTAGAAATTGCTTTAGTCCGTGGAAAGAAGAATTATGATAAACGAGAAACAATTAAACAACGCGATAATGAGCGTTTACGTCGGAAATATTAATTTTTAATTTAAAGATAGTTATGATTTTAAACAGAAGGGAGGAACTTTATATATAAAGTTAAAACAAAAGAAGAGATAATTATAATAAATATGATTAATAATAAGGAAATATATTATTTTTTAGTTAATATATGAGTGTAAAACTGTTAGAAGTTATAATAAAAGTGTAAATAAGAGAGGAAGTAAGAAATGAAGTACGGGAGAAATAGTTACCGTTATTGTTGCTTCGTTATCATTCATAAGAACAATTATTTCTTCAATATTTACTTTTATTTCTAGTAAAAATAGTCAACTAAATGAAGTAAAAATTGATGAAATACATAAAAAGTTAATAGAAAATCATTCAAGAATAATGGAAATTCTAATAAACAAAGCATCTTCCACAATTGACAATGCGATTAATGGTTTTATAAAATTATTTAAACAAAGTAATAAAGATCAATCATATGAAAAAATGGTAGGGGAAATAACAAACTCAAATGAACCTGATATTAGTTAAAAAATGCTTATTAAAATAAAAAAGTCATATGAAATAATGATGTTTAGGAGGAAGAATTATGACTTATAAAGATAAAGAAAAATTACAAGCAAAATTTATTGATGGGTTTATTAAAAATGAATTTTATGATGTGGAATGGCAACACTTTTTAGGACACTTTTTATATAGACATTTGTTTTCTAAAAGTAACTGGAGATAAATAATTTAAACTGCCATGAATTCGAATATTGTTATATCAATGCACAAAATCAAAAAGTTCGTATTTTAATTGTGTTAAATTTTTAAATTTTTTACCCTTAATAAATTCAGTTTTAAAAGTTTTGTAAGTTGTTTCAGCCACAGCATTATCATAAGGGCAGCCTTTATTGCTTAATGATCTTTTAATATTAAAAGTTATTAAAATTTCATCAATGATTTTATTTTTAAACTCATTACCACGATCAGTATGAAATAGAGTTATTTGATTTAATGGTCGTGTTATTTTATGAAAAGCTTGTTGGACCATTTCGGCTGTTTTATTCGGACCAGCACTATAACCAATTATTTCACGATTAAACAAGTCAATTAATAAACAAATATAATGTCATTTAGCGCCAACTTGAACATATGTTAAATCACTAACAATAACTTCATTAGGTTTTTTGTTGTTAAATTGACGATTTAAAATATTATTAATTTGGTCATTATTGACTGTTGTTTTATGATTATGATATTTTAATTTGGTGTATTTAGAAACCAAATTATTTTTGATCATAAAGAATCTGATTTTTCGCCGCGATAAGATGATATCTTTTTTGTTTAAAATAACTTTAATTTTGCGAGCCCCATAAATTTTGCGACTTTTATTAAAGGCACTGATAATTTCTTGTTCATAATTATTAACTTGCTTGTTAATACATTTATTAGTTTGATAATAATACGTTGATTTTGATAAACCCAAAATCTTACATATTTTTCTTGCTGAATATTTTGTTTTGTTGTTATTAATTATTGTTATTTTTTGGCCATTATCAGTGCGGCTTGCTTTAAAATGTCATTTTCCATTTTCAAGTCTTTAAGTTCTTTTCGTAAAGTTATTATTTAATTTTCTTCTAGTGTGCGATTGTCTTTTGCTTTAAATGAACCAGAATTATTATAATTTTTAACTCAACTATAAATAGTTGGTTTTGGTAAATTATATTCTTGCCCTAGATTAATAACACTTTTACCATTTTTATATAGCATGACAATTTGTTTTTTAAATTCTTCAGAGTATGAAGTTTTATTTCCCATTTTTATATTCCTTCTTTCTTAATAATTTTATCTAATTTTGAAGTCTATATAATTATGGTCCTAATAATTGTAGCCTATCCATATTATTATCAAACTAATAAATGTATTAACAAGCAAGTTAATAATTATGAACAAGAAATTATCAGTGCCTTTAATAAAAGTCGCAAAATTTATGGGGCTCGCAAAATTAAAGTTATTTTAAACAGAAAAGATATCATCTTATCGCGGCGAAAAATCAGATTCTTTATGATCAAAAATAATTTGGTTTCTAAATACACCAAATTAAAATATCATAATCATAAAACAACAGTCAATAATGACCAAATTAATAATATTTTAAATCGTCAATTTAACAACAAAAAACCTAATGAAGTTATTGTTAGTGATTTAACATATGTTCAAGTTGGCGCTAAATGACATTATATTTGTTTATTAATTGACTTGTTTAATCGTGAAATAATTGGTTATAGTGCTGGGACGAATAAAACAGCCGAACTGGTCCAACAAGCTTTTCATAAAATAACACGACCATTAAATCAAATAACTCTATTTCATACTGATCGTGGTAATGAGTTTAAAAATAAAATCATTGATGAAATTTTAATAACTTTTAATATTAAAAGATCATTAAGCAATAAAGGCTGCCCTTATGATAATGCTGTGGATGAAACAACTTACAAAACTTTTAAAACTGAATTTATTAAGGGTAAAAAATTTAAAAATTTAACACAATTAAAATACGAACTTTTTGATTTTGTGCATTGATATAACAATATTCGAATTAATGGCAGTTTAAATTATTTATCTCCAGTTACTTTTAGAAAACAAATGTCTATATAAAAAGTGTCCTAAAAAGTGTTGCCATTCCAAGATAATAATTCAAAACAATTTATTTTTTTTGCAAAGTACTTTTTAAAAGAAATTAATAACAATATGATTAAAGAATGAGAAGAAAAAATTAATAATAAAAAATTAAGCAATGATGTGATAACATCTATTTCTAATTTTTATCATACATTGAAAAATAAATATAATTATCATATATCTAATTAAAAATTCTTCTTGCAAAATAAAAAGTTTTATAAGAAAAATTTTTAGTAATTAAATATTACAATATATTATTACTAAAGTTAACTTTAAAATAATAGTGAGGAGTTTTATTTATGGCAGCAAAAACAACAGATAAAAATTAGCAATTGTTTAAAATATTATTTAAAAATGTAAATAATTGATTTAATCTTTTTAAAAAATAATCTTTAATGGAAAATAAAAAATAAAGATTAAATTTAAATAAAATATCAAAATGTTAATCTGTCTCAGTAACTTATTAATTATCAATATAATTTGTTGTTTTTGTTGGTTTGACTTGCCCATATTATTTTTTAAATCCACGATGAAATTTAAATAATTTGTTTTTTAAAATAATGGTTGGCACTATGTTCTTCCTTCTAAATTTATTTTAAAGACTTAAAAGGTTATGGTTTTTAAACTATAACCTAATAATTGCTTTAATTTTGTAGAAAACTCTTGATGAAATAAAAAAAATCATCAATATGATAACTTTAAAAGAAAATTATATAAACTTTTAATATTGTTATTTAATTTTTTTATACGTTAAAATATAATACCGATGATTGTTGGTTTGGCGTTAAACCTTTATGCTGGTATTTTCATTTTCATAGATTTAAATAATTTTGAATGTTCGTGAAACCTAAGCCATGATAATGAATTAAGGATTCTTTAAGATTTGATTGTAATTTACTAATTTTATTTAACTTCCGATAACTAGCATCAGGATTTGTATTATTTTTAGTTGCTAATAAAATAGAATTTGTTTGTTTTGCTACTAATAAATATAATGGTTGCATGTCAGAAATAATAATTGAATTTTCTTTGATTAATTGTTTATTAATATTTTCAATAATTCACTGTTTTTGTAATCTTTTTGTGTTGGTTGATTTAACATAAATATTATTATTGCTATCAACAGCCATTTGAATACAACATTTAGTGTTGGTTGAAAATGAATCAAGATGAATTTTTATTTTATCAAATTTATCTTTAAAATTACCTTTGTGGATTTCTTTAATAAATGTTTCAACGATTTGAATTTGGCCATTTAACGTTTTAAATTTTAATTTGGTGTTTTCTAATTGTTTTGATTTCATTATTTTTTGGCGATTATATCAAGCGGTTTTCGGTGATGTTTTAATAAAGTGGGAAATCATTTTACTAGATTGCCCTAATAATGAAATTTGAATCAATAAATTTCACTGTTCATAACTTAAATGACTTCAATACGTAAAATGATCACGAAAAGCATCAAAACTAGCACGACATTTTTTGCATAAATATTTTTGTTTTCCTTCAGGATTATGACGATTTTTAACACAATAAAAAGATTGACAATTAGGACATTTAATACCTTTATCCCTAAATTTTTGATCAATTTCATTTAATCGTTTTTGTTTTTTAATTAATTCTGCTTCTTTTTTGACTTTTTCATGAAATTCTAAAAATTGATCATCTGTTAAACTATTTATTAATTCTTCAATTATTTTTTCCATTAATTATTCACCTCTTATATTAAAAATATACCTAATTTTAGGTATATTTTATAAATATCAAGAGTTTTCTACAAAATTAAAGGGGCTTTTTATGATATAATTAACTTAATTAATTTATAATAAGGGGTAACCAATATGAAGTGAGAACCGCAACAAACGATTGAAATATTAAAAGAATATGTTTATAGTAAAAACAGACTTGATGAATATCGTAATCGTGTGGCATTATCAAATTTACAATTACCACCTTTTTATTTAAAAGAAGATAAAAGTCAATCTGTTTCATCAGTTGTTGTTCGTTTTATTAATGAAAAAGAAATTAAAAAAGCATATGATAAAAATACTTATCAATGACTTATAAATAGTTTAGAAGAAACTATTTTAAATTCTTTAAAAATGGGTGAAAATATTATTGGAATTCATCGCCATGAAAATATTTATTTGGCATTATACGAAGATGATGGGGATTTAAATTATTTAATTGAAATTGCTAATTATATTAATACAACTGTTAAAATTATTAATTATACATTATATGAAAAATATCAAGCTGTCCGTGAGGTTAGAATTGGCATTGGGATTGCGAATGATCCATCAATTGAAAGAATTAGAGATTTAGAGGATAGTTTTATTGTTCCATTTGATGAAGATATTAAGGATAGTGTGCAATTAGCAGAAACATATGCGGCAGAAGTTATTATGTTTAATAATTTACCAGTTTGTACTGATGCCTGGGTTTTTATGAATTTAACTGATGATAATCAAGAACTAATTCGAAAAAATTCACGTCAATATTTTAATTTAAGAACACCTCGTCAACGTTTATTTACGGATTTAATTGATCCTAATGTTGCAGTAGAACTTGAACGAGGTACCTTGCAAGTTGAAGAATAAGATAAAAATAATTAGGTTAAAGTTATTTAGTCTTATTCTTTTTTTGTTTAACATCATTATTATTTCGGTATAATCATAAGTAGAAAGTGAAGTGGAAGAAAATGCAGGCATTAATTTTTCAAGGAAAAAATAAAATTGAATGAACCGAAACTAACGAGCCAATTATTAAAAAAGCAACAGATATTATTGTTAAAATTGAGGGATTTACTTTTTCACATGCGGATTATCGTCCATATTGGGGGCATGATAATATTGTTGTTCCTAACACAATTATGGGGCATGAAGGAGTCGGTGTCGTGACAGCCAATTGGAAGATGATGTTACAAAACTTAAAATTGGTGATCGCGTTGCAATTGGATGTGTTACTCATTGTAATATTTGTCAATGATGTGAACAAAAAGCATTTGCTAATTGTACTAATGGTGGTTTTATTTTGGTAACTAAAATTAATGGAACGCATGCTGAGTATGTTCGTGTTCCTTATGGGGAAAAAAGTGTTATTAAAATTCCAAAAACAATGAATTTAACTGATGCACCAATGTTAAGCGATGTGTTACCAACAGGATATGAAAATGTTATTAAAAAAATTGATTTAAAACAAATTAATAATATTGCTATTATTGGTGATGGGCCAATTGGTTTAGGCATTTTATTATTATTAAATAAATATAATAAAAAAATTGATATTTATGGTCATCATAGCCAAAAATTAAATTATTTTAAAAAAATGGGGGCGCATAAAATTTATTATAGTACTTTAACTACTTTTGATATTAAATATGATTTAGTAATTGAATGTGTAGGTAATGACCGGGGTACTTTTGAACAGGCACAACAAATGATTAATTTTAATGGTACAATTATTACAATTGGTGTTTTTAAAAAACCAGTTGTCTTTAACTTACAACAATTATGAAATCAAAATATTACTATTCATACCGGAATTTTAAATTGTTATACTTTAAAAGAACTTGTATTAAAAATTGAAAATAAAGAAATTATTCCGAAGTATTTAGTATCAAAAACTTTTAATAAAAATGAAGTGTTAAAAGCATATGAAACTTTTATGGAGACAGATATTTTTAAAGTTGTTGTGAAATTATAACAAGCAATAGAATAGGGCGAAGGAAAGAAATGGGTTTTTTTCAAAAATTAAAAGCAAAACGTGAAGAAAAAAAACAAATTAAATTAGAAAAGGCTTTACGAAAAACACGTTTAATCTTTTCTAATGATATTAAAAAATTAGCACATAAGTATAAAGAATATGATGATAAATACTTAGAAGAATTAGAAGAAATTTTAATTGCAAGTGATATGGGAATGAATATGGTTTTACAAATTACTAATCAAATTCGTAAAAAAGTACGAAAAGGTTGAAGCATTGAAGACACGAATGATTATTTGGTTGAAGTAATTATGGATTTATATAATGACCCAAAAAGTAAACAAAATAAATTAAATATTAAAGACCAGCGATTAAATGTTATTTTAATGGTTGGTGTTAATGGCGCCGGTAAGACAACAACTATTGCTAAATTAACAAAACAATTTATTGACCAAAAGAAAAAGGTCCTATTAGTTGCTGGTGATACTTTTCGGGCAGGGGCGGTTGAACAATTAAACCAATGAGCAGAACGTTTAGATGTTAACATTGTTAAACCGTTAAAAGAAGGTCAAGATCCAGCTAGTGTTATTTATGATGGAATAGTTAAAGGAAAAAAAGAACAAGTTGATATTATTATTATTGATACAGCTGGGCGTTTACAAAATAAAGTTAATTTAATGAATGAATTAAATAAAATTAATCGTATTATTAAACGCGAAATTCCCGATGCTCCACATGAAACCTTATTAGTAATTGACGGGGTTACTGGTCAAAATGGTATTTCGCAAGCAAAGAATTTTTCGGAGGTAACCGATGTTAGCGGGATTGTTTTAACAAAAATGGATGGTACGGCTAAGGGGGGCGTTGTTTTAGCGATTAAGGATCAATTAAATATTCCCGTTAAGTTAATTGGCTTGGGTGAGCAACCAACTGATTTACAAGAATTTGATATTGAGCAATATATTTATAATTTGACCAAAGATTTATTTAACAAGAATGAAGTGGAAATAGAATAATGAAAGATTTGGAAAAATCAAATGAGTTAATTCTTTTATATGAATTATATCGGGAATTATTAACAACAAAGCAAAGAGAATATTTTGAATTATATTTTTTTGATGATTATTCATTAAGTGAAATTGCGGGGTTAAAAAATGTTTCGCGTAATGCTGTTTATGATTCATTGGTAAAAATTACAAATGCTTTGCATAAATTTGAAAATAACTTACAATTAGGTTATAAGCAGCATCAACGAGGTATCATTTATCAAGAATTTGAAAATATTAAGGAATGTGCTGGGTTAATAAAAAAATTAAAAAAAATTGATAGTGATTAAGGAGAAACTAAAATGAATATTTTAATGATTGGTGATATTTATGCACAAGCTGGACGGACAGCTGTTAATAAATATTTGCCACAAATAATAAAAAAATATAAGCTTGATTTAATTATTACAAATGGTGAAAATACTACCCATGGGAAATCATTATCAAAGCATCATTATAATGAATTAAAAGAAATGGGGATTAATATTATTACTTCCGGAAATCATATTTTTCGTAATCCAGAAGTTTTAAATTATATTGAGGAAGTAAATGATTTATTAAAACCAGCAAATATGAATTCGTTTACACCGGGGAAAGGAACAGTTGTTGTTAAGAATAATAATAAAAAAATTCGTGTGACTAATTTAATGGGTCGTAGTTTTATGGGACCAGTAGATAATCCATACACAATTTTTGAAGAAATTATTAATAATGATGATAGTGAGCTTCATTTTGTTGATTTTCATGCCGAAGCTAGTGCAGAAAAATTAGCTTTTGCTTGGAATTATGATGGTATTATTACTGGTTTTTTTGGAACGCACACTCATGTTCAAACAGCAGATAATCGAATATTACCAAAAGGAACAGCATATATTACTGATGTTGGGATGTGTGGTAGTTATAATTCAATTATTGGTGCAAATCCAGAAGAAATTATTCTTAAGGAAAAAACTGGTTTACCAGTGCGTTTTGAACCAGCAGCTGAAAATGATAAATTAATTTTTTCAGCAGTATGATTACAAGTAGATGATAAAACTAACCAAGCAGTGAAAATTGAACGAATTTTAATTAATCCAGAAAATGAAACTGATTTTTTAGGATAATAAAGGAGTATCTTAAATGACTAGTTTAATTAAAACGAATGTAATCATTATTGTTGTTTGTATTATTCTAGGAATTTTTTTGTGTTGTTATTTTTTTCTACGTTGTTATCGTCTTTTAAGCAAGAAAACAAAACGAGGAGAAATTCAATTACCTGAATATATCGAACATAAAAACTTTATTACTTCTGATCAATATGAATTATCAACATTAGTAACAATTGATAAAGCTGGTCAGGATATTATTTTAGCAGTTCATGATTTATACGGCAGTAAGGAAAATTTTGCTGGTTTAATTAATAATGAAATATGAGCTAATCATAAAGTTTCAGTAATTGCTTTTAATCAACGCAATGTCGTAGATAATGTGCCAACTAGTATTAAAAATGTTGGAGTTTTAGTGAATGATATTATTGACGTAATTACAGCTTTAAAAAATAAATATGAACAACAAAGAATTGTTTTATTATTAGAAGGATTTTCATGTGGTTTAATTAATTTGTTATTGAAACAAAAACAATTAATTGAAAAAGTTATTTTTGTTAATCCAATTACAAATTTAAATGGAATAAGATTTTCAATGATTAGTAAAATTGGGATTGGATTTGGTTTTTTATTTAATTTAAACAAAACTCTTAAAATTCATATTGATTATCAACTTTTAAGTCAAAATAAAGACTATAGTACTTTAATGATGGAAAAAGAACAAACTTATTTTTTAAATCAAATTTTACAATTCAATTATCTTAATAAAAAGATAGTAAAACAAATTAATAATATTAAAGTAAAAACTTTAATATTACAAGCAGAGGCTGATAAATTTTATGATGCAAAACAAGTAACTTTAATTAATAATGGACTAGTTAAAATAAAAAAAATTGAGACAGCAAAACATTACTTATTCACTAATCAAAATATTAGTGCTGAAATTATTACCGAAATAATTAATTTAAATTAAAATTAACTAATTTTTAAGTTATAATATATTTGTTGTCAAGTAACAACATAAAACTTATTCAGAAGTGGTTAGTACGCTAAGCAATGATCCACTAGCAACCCTATATTTAACTAGAAGGTGCTTTTAGCAGGGCAAAATGATATGCTACCAATAAGATTTATTAGTTATTAAATAGAACTTAACTATTAATTTATATGTAAACATATTGTTATTAATGCCACATTATTCTGATGTGGTTTTATTTATGATTAAGGAGAAGAAAAGATGGGAAAAGAGCGAATTTTATTTACATCAGAATCAGTATCAGAAGGACACCCTGATAAGATTTGTGATCAAATTTCAGATGCTGTTTTAGATGCATGCTTAAAAGAAGACCCTTTATCACGGGTAGCATGTGAATGCTTTATTACAACCAACCGGGTTATTATTGGCGGTGAGATTACTACAAAAGCAAAAGTTGATTATGTTAATGTGGCGCGTAAGGTGTTAAAAGAAATTGGTTATAATGATGCAGAATGAGGAATTGATTGACAAACTTGTGAAGTTGAAATATTAGTTAAAACACAATCACCAGATATTTCTCTTGGCGTTGATAAAGCTGGAGCTGGTGATCAAGGAATCATGTTTGGTTATGCAACAAATGAATCAGATAATTATATGCCGTTAGCAATTTCTATTGCTCATGCTTTAGTAAAGCGAGCAAGTATGCTACGTAAAAAAGGAATGTTTATTGGGGCACGACCAGATATGAAATCACAAGTAACATTAGACTTAACTAATGTTAAACATATTTATATTGATACAATCTTAATGTCAATTCAGCATGATGAAGATATTGATGAAGCTAAATTTAAACATTTTGTTATTACGGGAATTATGGAACCAGTTGTGCAAGAATTTAAAATGAATTTAGATTTTAAAGTTTTAATTAATCCAACTGGTCGATTTGTAATTGGTGGACCAAAAGGTGATGCTGGGTTAGCGGGGCGAAAAATTATTGTTGATACATATGGTGGCTATGCACGGCATGGCGGTGGTGCTTTTTCGGGAAAAGATGGAACAAAAGTTGATCGTTCAGCAGCATATATGGCCCGTTATGTTGCAAAGAATATTGTTGCGGCAGGATTAAGTGAACGATGTGAGATTCAATTATCTTATGCGATTGGAGTTGCTGAACCAATTTCAATTTTTGTTGAAACATTTGGAACTAATTTTGTTGCAAATGATATTATATTAAAGGCGATTAAAGAAAATTTTGATTTTCGTCCCCAAGGAATGATTGAAACATTAGATTTACAAAAACCAATTTATCAACAAACGGCAACTTATGGGCATTTTGGTCGTTACCACACTGAACTACCATGAGAAAAATTAGATAAAGTTCAAAGTTTAATAAAATATTTACCAGTTGTTTAATTTTTAGATATAATTAACATAAAGAATAAGAGGAGAAAAACTAATGAAGTATAAGTTAATTGCTCTTGATTTGGATGGTACAACAGCAAGTAGAAATCGAATTTCAAAGCAAAATGTTGCAGCAATTAAGTGGGCATTGGCAAAAGGGATTAAAGTGATTATTGCAACTGGGCGTAGTATTGGTGCAATTAGAAAAGTTGCAAAAAAATTAGGCATTATTGAAAATAAAATGCCAGTAATTGGTTTTAATGGTGGCATAATTTATGATTTTGCGAAAGAAAAAATTATTCAACAAAATGTTTTTTCTAATGATGAATTAATCAATGTTTTTTATCTTGCTAATGAGTGTAAAATTCAATTATGAGCATATTCAGTTAAGAATGAACATTTTGCTTATGTTAATACTAAGCATAGTTTGATGACTAAATGAATGAGTTTTCACACAAAACGAAAAATAATATTAGTGCATGATCCTACTACTTTATATGACCAATCTTACAAGTTTGTTGTTAGTGGTAAAAAAGAGAATGTTCTAAAATTTAAAGCAAAACTTTTAGTAAAATATGAATTTAATATTTTTGATTGGTCATATTTGCCAAGCCAAAGTTTAAATTTAGAAATTAGTCCAAAGGGTAGTGACAAAAAAGATGCCTTAGAATATCTTGCTAAAATATATAATATTCAACCAGCAGAAGTGATTGCAATGGGTGATGGTTCAAATGATTATGAAATGTTAAAATGAGCTGGCGTTGGAATTGCGATGGGAAATGCTAAAGCGGATATTAAAACTATTTCTGATGATACAACTGCCCATTATCGTCGCTCAGGAGTAGCAAAAGCAATTAATAAATATTTTAAAAAATAAAAAATATCATCAAAACTATTGATATTTTTTTTGTTTTTTTTATAATTAATGTGGTCGTAATTTAAAAACAAAAAGTTTAATATAACTAAACAAAATTACCAAAGGAGGGTTGTCTATGCTACTAGGAGAGAAAATTAAACTATTACGTCAAAAAAATAATTTAACAATTGAAGAATTAGCAAATCGTTGTGAATTAACGAAAGGATTTATTAGCCAACTTGAACGCGATATTTCTTCTACGAGTATTGAAACACTAGAAAGTATTTTAGAAGTTTTAGGCACCAACTTAGCAGATTTTTTTAAACAAGAAAAAAATAGAAAATTCGTTTATGCAGCAGAAGAACATTATGAAGTTGAGCAAAATGATTATCGAATTGAATGATTAGTTCCTAATGCGCAAGTAAATGAATTAGAACCAATTTTAATTAAAATAAAGCCGCAAGGAGAAACAGAACGGATATTACCATTTGAGGGTCAGATTTTTGGTTATGTTTTAAAAGGGACAGTGTTAGTTTATTATGGGCAAAAAGTACAAACAGCACATACTCGTGATAGTTTTTATTTATATGGTAATAATCAACACTATTTAAAAAATGAAACAAATGAAATTGTTGAGGTATTATGAATTTCAACACCACCAATATTTTAAAAGATTAGAAAAGGAGCAGGAGCATTGGAAACAAATATTTTAGAGTTACGAAACATTTCAAAACAATATGAAGGAAAAGTGGTTTTGAAAGGAATTAACTTAAACATTAAAGAAGGAGAATTTGTCACATTACTAGGACCATCAGGATGCGGAAAAACAACAACATTAAGAATTATTGCTGGATTTGAACAACCTAATAGTGGGGAATTATTATTTTTAGGAAAAGACTATTTAAAAACGCCAGTTCATAAACGAGAAGTTAATACTGTTTTTCAAAATTATGCTTTATTTCCGCATTTAACTGTTTTTGATAATATTGCTTATGGTTTAAAAGTTAAACGCAATAAGTATGATGTTATTGAAACTGAAGTAAATAAATTTTTACAATTGGTAGGATTAGAAGGTTTTGAAGATAAAACAGTTGAACAATTATCGGGTGGTCAACGCCAGCGCGTTGCATTAGCACGAGCATTAATTAACAAGCCAAAGGTTTTGTTATTAGATGAACCAATGGCTGCATTAGATGTTAAGCTGCGAAAAAAAATGCAATCAGAATTAAAAACTTTGCAAGGAGAAATTGGAATTACTTTTATTTTAGTAACGCATGATCAAGAAGAAGCATTAACATTGTCTGATCGTATTATTGTAATGAATGATGGAGCAATTCAACAGGTTGGAACACCAGCGGAAATTTATAATGAACCAGAAAATTTATGAACAGCACAATTTATTGGTGACTCAAATATTATTTCAAATGCAATTTTTATTAAAGATAATTTAGTAGAAATTGATGGCAAAAAAATTGTTTGTGTTGACCGTGGATTTGGTGAAAATGAAGACCAAATTGATATTATTATTCGTCCTGAAGATATTGACATTGTTCAAGTTGGAAAAGGATTCTTCACAGGAACAGTTAAAATAGTTAATTTTAAAGGAGTTCATTGGGAAATTATTGTTAAATGTAAAGAACAAAAATATTTAATTCATTCAACAGATAGAGTTGAAGAAGGTGATCAAGTTGATATTTCGTGAAATGTTGAAGATATTCATGTTATGTGGAAAGAGATTGATGATTAAGGAGCAACAATGATGGAAAACAAAAATATTTATGCAAAAAAAGGTAAAGGATGATTTAAAAAACAAGGTAGTAAAATTAAATCAATTAGTCAACATTTTGCCGCTTGATGCCGAACAAAATATTTAAACATTTCTTATCATGCAAAACAAAACAAATGGTTTAAAAGAGGACTCAATCCAATTTTATGGCCACACCTTATTATTATGATTTTATTAATTGTTGTACCATTATTAATTATTTTATTATATTCTTTTATCCAACCAACGGGAAATAGTTTAGTTTTTGAAATTAATTTTAAAAATTTTGTAACTTTTTTTTCAGAGCAAAAATTTGTTATTGCATTATTCTTAGCTTTAGGATATTCATTAATTGCGGCCTTAATTGCAATTGTGATTGCTTATCCAGTTGCTTATGTGATGGCATTTTGTAAATCAAAACTATTGTCAAAAAATATTTGAATTTTAGTAACCTTACCAATTTGAATTAATATGTTACTAAAAATTATTGGATTACAAACAATGTTTAATATTATTGCTCCAAGTTTACTTGGAACACCAATTTCGGTTGTTATTGGAATGGTGTATGCATTTTTACCATTTGTAATTTTACCAATTTATAATAGTTTAGATAAAATTGATACATCATTAATTGAAGCTTCAAAAGATTTGGGAGCAAATGGTTTTAAAACATTTTGAAAAGTTATTTTTCGTCAATCAATCCCAGGAATTATTGCAGGTGGAACATTATTATTAGTGCAAGCAGCAACTTCGTTAATTATTGTTAAATTTATGGGAAATGGTCGAATTAATTTAATTGTTGATGTAATTGAAGCATATTTCTTTAAAGGAGAAAACTTTGGAATTGGCGCAGCAATCTCAGTTGTCTTATCCCTTATTGTTTTTTTAATTATTGTGCTATCAAATTCATTATCAAAATATTTTGAAACAAGAAAGGGGCGTCGCAATGAAAAAGTTTTTTAAATCATCTTATATGGCATTAATTATGTTATTTATTTATATTCCAATTATGATTTTAATTTTATTTTCATTTAATAGTGGTGAAAGTATGAGTATTTTTAATGATTTTTCTGATCGTTGGTATAAACAACTTGCTAGTGAGAAACCTTTTTTACAAAGTATTATTGTGTCAGTTTTTGCAGCAGTAATTGCAACTGTCGTGTCAGTTATTATTGGCACTTTAGCTGCAATTGGATTAAGTCGAGCACGGCTAGTTACACAAAAAATGACATTATCAATTACTAATATTCCATTAATTAACGCTGATATTATTACAGCTGTTTCGTTGATGATGTTATTTATTGCTTTAGGAGCAAATTTTGGAATGTTAACATTAGTTTTAGCACATATTTCATTTGATGTTCCATATGTAATTATTACAGTATTACCACGCTTACGGAAAGTTGATCCAAAATTAATTGAAGCTTCACTAGATTTAGGCGCAAAGCCCTCACAAACTTTGCGAAAAATTATTTTACCAATTTTAAAACCATCAATTGCTGCAGCTGCAGCAATTGCTTTTGCAATTAGTTTTGATGACTTTATTATTTCTTATTTTACTGGTGGTGACGATGTCAATGTTGCAACTTTTATTTATACAATGAAAAGAATTAAACCTTTTATTAATGCTTTTGGTACCATTTGTATTGCAATTATTGGGGTTATTATTATTGGATGAAATGGGTGAAATGTTTATAAAATTAATTATAATAAATTTCGCCGAGAAATGTTAAAAGGAACTTATAAAGATAAAGATATTATGCGCTATGAAAAGAAATTAGCTTTCCTTTATCATCAATTAAATAATAAAAAAATTAATAATGAAAAACAAAAAGAACAATTACGTTGAAAAATTGTTAAACTAGAAAAAAAATATGATAAAAGTGTTTTATGAATTAAGAATAAAAAACAAACTTTTATTGAACGGCAAGAAACTAAAGAAAATATTAATAAAATATCACGGAAAAAATTCCGCTGATTGGCAAAAAGTTGAAAGCCATTATCATTAGCAACGATTTCAGTTGGTTCAATTGCTTTGCTAACAGCAGTTTATATTAAAAATAATATTTATGATTTAGCAGTAGCAAATTGAGGCGAATATATTACTTCAGATTTAATTGGCAAGTTTGAAAAAAAATATAATGTAAAAGTTAAATATAGTGTTTATGATAGTAATGAAACATTATATAACAAATTATATACGACACATTATGACGTGATGGTTCCAAGTGACTATATGGTTAATAAGTTAGCACAAGAAGGACGTTTAGAAGAAAATGATTATCAAAAATTAAATGATGTTGATAAAAATTTCAACATTATTAAACCTAATCTAAATTATCATGGACAAGATGTCAAAGAACGAACAATTGGGAATGAATATTTTAATTATTTAAATGTTGATGTAGCAACAGTACAAAAAACAAATCCAGAATTTTATCAAAATTGTATTGTTCCTTCTACTTTGGATCCAACAACAGCAAAATGTTTTGATAAAAATTATGCGGCATCATTAGCTGATGGATTATTAAATGTTTTAAATAAAAATAAACTGAAAGATGTTACTCAAAAAACAATTGTTAATTATAGTTTACCTTATTTTTGAGGAGAAGTATCACTTGTGATTAATCCAACAGAAAGTAACTTAAAATTTTTAGATGAGATGTTTGCTAAAACAAATCAAAATTTACCAACAACAGCTCAAGGCAAATTTGGTTATCAACGCGCAGAGTGAGAACCTAGTATAAAACGCGATCAAATTAAACTTAATGATGTTGAAAATAATAAGGTTATATCAAATGGAATTTCATGAGATATTTTATGACAAGCAGCCGCAGCAAATAAACGAGTTTTAATTAATAATGATCAACGAAATTTATTTATGTTAACTACTGAAAAAAATTATTTCAAACCAGCACCAACAATGCAAATGGAAGTTGATCATGGTTACAACGAATTAGCAACATTACTAAAACATAATAATGTTGCCTTAATGAATGATGAGTTAATCAATGCAGTTGGTGATGGACGTTTTGATTTTGCTTTTATGTATAATGGTGATGCAATTTATGCTGATACATTATTTGCTAAGAGTCATGAAAAAGCGAGGGGAACAAAATTAATTATTACCCGCCCACGAGCAACAAAGGCGTGAACACCAGAAACAGTTGAAGGAACTAACATTTGAAGTGAAAATATGGTTTTATCAAAAAATGCTAGAAATCAGGAGTTAGCTTATAAATTTATGAATTTTATTATTCAAAATTCATCAGCATTAACAGAAGAAGCTAATTATACTTCACCATATCAACAAGTAATGGATTATGAAAATAATTATAATTATTATAGTAATGGTCATAATCAAGAATCTGGCGCAATGATTAATTATCAACATGATTATGTTCCTGCGGCGAAACTTAATGAGAAGGGAATGTATGTTGCTCAACCAGAAATGGCCGATAGACCATTTGAAATAACTGATTTAGATGGTTATATATTAAATAAATATAATATTTTAATTGCTGGGAAAAACTAATAATTATTTTAAAAATAAAAAATAGAAGTTAATTACTCCTATTTTTTTTATTTTTTAACATTAAATTTTTTTAATTTTGTAGAAAACTCTTGATGAAATAAAAAAAATCATCAATATGATAACTTTAAAAGAAAATTATATAAACTTTGATAGTAAGAAAAAAGTTGAGGTTTGTAAGTATAACAAACAAAATTAAATTTACTTTTTAATTAAGTAATGCAAAAAAAATGCTTAATATTAGGTTTTTAGTAAATTTATTTAATTTGTTTAGTTGTTTTTATTTATATTTTTTTGTAAAATATCAACTTTTGTAATGCTATCTAAACTTTTAATATTGTTATTTAACTTTTTTATACGTTAAAATATAATACCGATGATTGTTGGTTTGGTGTTAAACCTTTATGCTGGTATTTTAATTTTCAGAGATTTAAATAATTTTGAATGTTCGTGAAACCTAAGCCATGATGATGAATTAATGATTCTTTAAGATTTGATTGTAATTTACTAATTTTATTTAACTTCCGATAACTAGCATCAGGATTTGTACTAGTTTTAGTTTCTAATAAAATAGAATTTGTTTTTTTTGCTACTAATAAATATAATGGTTGCATGTCAGAAATAATAATTGAATTTTCTTTGATTAATTGTTTATTAATATTTTCAATAATTCACTGTTTTTGTAATCGTTTTGTGTTGGTTCATTTAACATAAATATTATTATTGCTATCAACAGCCATTTGAATACAACATTTAGTCTTGGTTGAAAATGAATCAAGATTAATTTTTCTTTTATCAAATTTATCTTTAAAATTACCTTTGTGGATTTCTTTAATAAATGTTTCGTCGATTTGAATTTGACCATTTAACGTTTTAAATTTTAATTGGGTGTTTTCTAATTGTTTTGATTTCATTATTTTTTGGCGATTATATCAAGCGGTTTTCGGTGATGTTTTAATAAAGCGGGAAATCATTTTACTATATTGGCCTAATAATGAAATTTGAATCAATAAATTTCACTGTTCATAATTTAAATGACTTCAATACGTAAAATGATCACGAAAAGCATCAAAACTAGCACGACATTTTTTGCATAAATATTTTTGTTTTCCTTCAGGATTATGACGATTTTTAACACAATAAAAAGATTGACAATTAGGACATTTAATACCTTTATCCCTAAATTTTTTATCAATTTCATTTAAGCGTTTTTGTTTTTTAATTAATTCTGCTTCTTTTTTGACTTTTTCATGAAATTCTAAAAATTGATCATCTGTTAAACTATTTATTAATTCTTCAATTATTTTTCCCATTAATTATTAACCTCTTATATTAAAAATATACCTAATTTTAGGTATATTTTATAAATATCAAGAGTTTTCTACAAAATTAAATGAATATTCTGCATTCTATCAATAATTTGTTATAGTTTGCAATCATATTTTACTAGTATTCATTATTCAATGACAATGTTAAATGTTGGTAATGGTCAAAAAATTGTTTTTCAGGACAAGCGCGCTTTAAAAACAGTTTTATATGATGTTGGTGTTAGCTATGGTCGTTCAAAACAATTAGTTAGTAATTATTTAAAATGAGCAGGTATTAATTGAATTTATGCTATTTTTATTTCGCATCAACATGATGATCATAATAATAATTTACCAACTGTAAAAAAATATTTTAATGTTAAACAGGTAATTCAAAATGATGCAAAATTGAGAACATTTCAATTTGGAGGATTAGGATTTACTGTCTTGTATAAAACAATTAATGATGAAGATGAAAATAATAATAGTTTAGTGCTTTTGGTTAAAATAAATAAATATCAAATCTTATTAACAGGTGATATTAGTAAAAAAAATTGAAATAAATTTATTACAAGAAAAATTATATCCAATCACTTTGTTACAAAGTTGGATAGGCTACAATTATTAGGACCATAATTATATAGACTTCAAAATTAGATAAAATTATTAAGAAAGAAGGAATATAAAAATGGGAAATAAAACTTCATACTCTGAAGAATTTAAAAAACAAATTGTCATGCTATATAAAAATGGTAAAAGTTTTATTAATCTAGGGCAAGAATATAATTTACCAAAACCAACTATTTATAGTTGAGTTAAAAATTATAATAATTCTGGTTCATTTAAAGCAAAAGACAATCGCACACTAGAAGAAAATGAAATAATAACTTTACGAAAAGAACTTAAAGACTTGAAAATGGAAAATGACATTTTAAAGCAAGCCGCACTGATAATGGCCAAAAAATAACAATAATTAATAACAACAAAACAAAATATTCAGTAAGAAAAATATGTAAGATTTTAGGTTTATCAAAATCAACGTATTATTATCAAACTAATAAATGTATTAACAAGCAAGTTAATAATTATGAACAAGAAATTATCAGTGCCTTTAATAAAAGCCACAAAATTTATGGGGCTCGCAAAATTAAAGTTATTTTAAACAGAAAAGATATCATCTTATCGCGGCGAAAAATCAGATTCTTTATGATCAAAAATAATTTGGTTTCTAAATACACCAAATTAAAATATCATAATCATAAAACAACAGTCAATAATGACCAAATTAATAATATTTTAAATCGTCAATTTAACAACAAAAAACCTAATGAAGTTATTGCTAGTGATTTAACATATGTTCAAGTTGGCGCTAAATGACTGGAATGGCAACACTTTTTAGGACACTTTTTATATAGACATTTGTTTTCTAAAAGTAACTGGAGATAAATAATTTAAACTGCCATGAATTCGAATATTGTTATATCAATGCACAAAATCAAAAAGTTCGTATTTTAATTGTGTTAAATTTTTAAATTTTTTACCCTTAATAAATTCAGTTTTAAAAGTTTTGTAAGTTGCTTCAGCAACAGCATTATCATATGGGCAGCCTTTATTGCTTAATGATCTTTTAATATTAAAAGTTATTAAAATTTCATCAATGATTTTATTTTTAAACTCATTACCACGATCAGTATGAAATAGAGTTATTTGATTTAATGGTCGTGTTATTTTATGAAAAGCTTGTTAGACCAGTTCGGCTGTTTTATTCGGCCCAGCACTATAACCAATTATTTCACGATTAAACAAGTCAATTAATAAACAAATATAATGTCATTTAGCGCCAACTTGAACATATGTTAAATCACTAGCAATAACTTCATTAGGTTTTTTGTTGTTAAATTGACGATTTAAAATATTATTAATTTGGTCATTATTGACTGTTGTTTTATGATTATGATATTTTAATTTGGTGTATTTAGAAACCAAATTATTTTTGATCATAAAGAATCTGATTTTTCGCCGCGATAAGATGATATCTTTTCTGTTTAAAATAACTTTAATTTTGCGAGCCCCATAAATTTTGTGGCTTTTATTAAAGGCACTGATAATTTCTTGTTCATAATTATTAACTTGCTTGTTAATACATTTATTAGTTTGATAATAATACGTTGATTTTGATAAACCTAAAATCTTACATATTTTTCTTACTGAATATTTTGTTTTGTTGTTATTAATTATTGTTATTTTTTGGCCATTATCAGTGCGGCTTGCTTTAAAATGTCATTTTCCATTTTCAAGTCTTTAAGTTCTTTTCGTAAAGTTATTATTTCATTTTCTTCTAGTGTGCGATTGTCTTTTGCTTTAAATGAACCAGAATTATTATAATTTTTAACTCAACTATAAATAGTTGGTTTTGGTAAATTATATTCTTGCCCTAGATTAATAAAACTTTTACCATTTTTATATAGCATGACAATTTGTTTTTTAAATTCTTCAGAGTATGAAGTTTTATTTCCCATTTTTATATTCCTTCTTTCTTAATAATTTTATCTAATTTTGAAGTCTATATAATTATGGTCCTAATAATTGTAGCCTATCCAAAATGAGGTGAATTAATGAAGTATATTGTTAATGATTTTAATTTAAGTGATTTACAGGAAAAATTGCAAGATTTTTTAAGTAAAAATTGTCAAAATAAATATTATAAAAGAATAAAAAAGAAAATATTTGCATATATTAATTTATGTAAGGAGTTTTTTCTTAAAAATAAGTTGTTATTAAAAGATTTGATTAAAAAATATTTTAAAAATAAATTTTCAACTTTTTATTACTGAGCAAATAAAATTTTACTTGCATATGCAAATAATAATTTTGAAAATTTATTATTAAAATCAACAGTTCATAATAATATTAATTATCAATATAGTGATGTTCGTGAAAATATTTGTGATTTATATTTTGAATATTCTGATAAACACGCTGGTGGTGTTTTATCTTTGTATTATAATTTAAAAAAAGGAATTCATGGCGAAGAATTAAAAAATAAAGCACCCAAAAATTTAAAAACATTTTTTCGTTGACTTAAAAAAGATAAGCGTTGATTAAAAATAAAAAATAAAATTAAAGAAATTAAAAGACAACATCCAAGATATGAAGTCAAAGAATTAGGATTAATACAAATGGATGATAAATATTTTATGCCAAGTAAATTTCCGGTTGATAAAAAGTATTATGTTTATGATTTTATTTATGAAAGAATAAGAGGGGCATTGGGTTATATTTATGAAAAATTAAGCACTGGGAATGCTATTGATGCTGTTAAAAGAGCAATCAGTGATTTTAAAAAAATATTTGGCATTAAAATAACACGAATTAGAACTGATAACGGTTCTGAATTTATTAATAGTCATCGTAATAATCAAAAAAGTACTGTTAAAGAAACTACTTTTACTCAATTTTTAACAGATAAAGATATTTTGCATCAAACAACACCGGTTCGTTCTCCGCAGTCAAACGGTAAAATTGAAAGATTTCATCAAAATTATAATAAGTTATTTATATTTGATGAAAAAATATTGGATGCAGTTGGTTTACAAAATAAATTAAATGATTACTATTACTTTTATAATTTTGAAAAAGTTCATAAATCTTTAAATTTTCAGACACCATTTGAATTTTTAAATAATTTAACTAAATAATTTAAAATTTATAAAGTTTTATTTAAACTATTTTTTTAGTGTACCAATTTTATAATTTTTATTTATATATTTATCATTTTTAATAATGTTTTTATATTTTAAATTATATATTTTATTATTTTTTCTTGTTTTATTGCAATCTCCAAAATGTTTGTGGTATACTACAATTTGTTATATTTTTGTCCTTTTTTTGCCATATAAAAATGCACCCCCTATAAAAATTTAACAAAATCTTTTTTTATTTTACTTACTTTTTAGGGTGCAGTCTTGGGTGTTCACTTTTTACTAGTTTATTTATTTTGATAATAAATCATGCTTATTAGGTAATGATTCTGAATTTGGCAGCGCTTCTTCCTTTGGATTATTGTCCTTTTTTAATAATTCTGGACGGCAATTTTTGTAACTTAATTTGACATTTTTTTAACGGGGTCAAAATCAAGAACTTCTACTTCAACATTGTCACCAACATTAACAAATTCTCGAATATCTCGAACAAAGAAATCATAAAATTCACTAATATGAATTAAACCGGCTGCATCTTTTAATTCACAAAAAGCACCGAACGGTGTGATATTTGTTATTTTAACAATAACCTTGCTTTTTTTATCATACATAATATTTTTTGCTCTTTTTCATAACATTATTATATTATTAAAATGCTAAAAATGATTTGCTATTTTAAAAATTTTGTTAAATTTTTTAAAATATCAAAAATTATCATTTTAAACAGTTCCTACCAATATTATTAATTAGTTTAGAGAATAAAATATGATAAAATAAAACGAGAAAGGAACGATAATCATGGTAAATAAAGTATTAGTAATTTATGGAACGGTTAGTCCTAATGAAAAATCATATTCAAAAGCTTTAGCAGCTCGTTTTCTTAAATATTATCAAGCAGCAAATGCAAACGATGAAATTATTCATTTAGATTTAAACGAAACCCCAATGGCCCTTAAAACACTTACGCGTGATAATTTTGGCACTTATTTTAATGCAGAGGATGCTGATGTTTATATTAACCAATTAAAAGAAGTACAAAAAGTTATTGTTGTATGTCCAATGAACAACTTTAATGTTTCTGGATTAATGAAAAATTACTTAGATCATGTGTTAGTTGCAGATAAAACATTTTCATATAAATATGCAAAAAAAGGCAATGCAATCGGGTTATTGCCACATTTAAAAGTACAAATTTTAACAACCCAAGGAGCTCCTTTTGGTTGATATCCATGGGGAAATCACACCGAATATTTAAAAGGAACATGAGAATTTGTTGGTGCTACTGTTAATAAACCAATTCTTGTTGCAGGAACAAAAGTTACTCCAACCAATGTCCTAAGTCCAGATGAGTTAATTGACCAATATGATGAAGAAATTCAGAAAGTTGTTAAAACATTTTAATTAACAAAAATAATAAAAACTCAACAAATGTTGAGTTTTTATTTGCTTATTAATGTTTGTACTAATAAATTATGATAAACTTAATAAGTATATGATTTTAAAACTAATTTTAAAATAAATTACTTTAATTATTATTTATTAAATAATAATTAAAAACAATATTGAAAGAAAATCGAAATGAAAAGAATCGAATTTATTAATAATTTAAAAGAAATAATAAACTTAGAAGAACTATCAGACATTAAAAATTTTTATAATGAATTGTTTAATGGGTGGATGGGTTAAGATAAATTGGACAACAATAATGTAGAGTAAATATTTATAATCAAACTACAATGGAGGTGTAATTATGGCAAAGAATCATTATACTGATGAATTTAAGCAACAAATTGCTTTAATTTTGTAGAAAACTCTTGATATTTATAAAATATACCTAAAATTAGGTATATTTTATAAATATCAAGAGTTTTCTACAAAATTAAAGTCATCTGATAATTCATTACAAAAATTATGGTCGTATAAAAAATTATAGGGTAACTTATATAATTTAAGAAATTAGAACACTTTAAGCATTCCACTTACAATATTATTTTAAATCAAACTATTTTATTGTCAATATTTATCTCTTATATTTTTCATTTTTATTATTTTTACACACTGAAAAATAATTTTTATTTAACTTACACTTTTAAAATTAATGAATTAAAAACTAAATACTTAAATTTTGAACTTTAAGAACTTCAACTAAATTATTTTTATTAATTACAATATTTTTCATTTCTTTATTATTTTTCATATTTGTTTCACTATTAGTTTTAATCATTGAAGCAGTTAATAAATTATTAAAAGTTAATTTATTATAAATTTTACCTCCTCTTCCTTTAACACTTTTTGCTTTCGAAATATCACCTTCCATATGACAACCAATATTATTATTGGGGAGAATTTGATTACAAATACCTTTTTCATTATTTTTAATATATTTAATTGTTTTTAATAAATAACTTCGTTTATTTCCAACAATATATGGCAAAAGAGAATTTAATAAATCTAATAATTCATCATATTTACCATTATAAAAATAGTATTTTGCTACATTATATTTTATTTCTTGCATTTTATTTCTTTTTCGATATGATCATAAATGTTCAAATTTTTTAATTAAATGATACTTATCTAAACTTACATCAAGAATATTATTTTTAAATTCTTTCGCAATAGCATTAGCGATAGTTTCGATATAATTTGCACCATCACCTAGAACTAAAATCTTTGTATCTTTTTTAATATTATAACTATGCATTGCTTCAATAACTTTATTTGTAAATAGCTTAATATTAGTTAAATTTTTAATTTTATGTGGAATATTATTCATTTCAAAAACACCTTTTTTATTTTCAATTACTGGTCTTTTTTCAGTTGATTTTTCCTTATTGAACCCAGTATGTATACTAGAAATTAATATATGTTCTTTTAATTTTTCTTTGGTTTTATCATCTCGCATAGTTTGAAATGTACCATCCGCTTGAACATATATAGTATCTCCAGTAATATCTATTTTATTGCTTTGATTAATATGAATATAGTCAATTTTATCTAAATCAACATTTTTATAAATATTTGATATTGTCATATTACTAACTTTTGAATCTGTAACTGTATCTATAACATCACGATATCTTTTTCCATCCCCCATAAATGATAATATTTTTTCTCGCAATGAATTTTCTGTTCTTTGTCATTTTTTAATTCCCAAATATTCGTCTAACAAAAAAACATATACATTTCTTTTTAAAATTTCATCAAAATAATAATATCTTCTTCGTGGAATAGTTACACTGCATCTTTTTGTTATTATAGTTTTATTTCTTTTTTCTTTTATTTTATATTTTTGATATTCTGGATTTTCTTTTGTCATTTTAAACAATTTATCATCTGTTTCAATTAATTTTTTAGTAATATCTTCAACATATTTTTTATCATTTTCTTCTTCAGCATCTTTAAAAAAATCGATATTTGTAATCATTTAGCATTTCCACCTTCTAATTATTATCAAATAATACTCACACACTAACTCTACTTTAAATATTTGTCAAGGTTAGTAATAAAAAAACAAGATTAATAATAATCTTGTAATAGATAGGAGGGTGGCGATAGCTAAATATTATTAACTATCTTAATTTTTATTAAAACAAACGGCTATGGTTATCGCCGCCTATATCAAATTATATATGCTTTTTTTCTGTCATATTACTTACTTAATCTAGCAAGGATTTTGTATATATAGGTAATTAATACCCACTTTCGCAGGACTTTATGCCAACCAGTTTCAAGAAACTTTTTAATTTCCATTCAACAAATAGGACTACATCTTTGAATCTTGTTTTATATAGATACTGTCATTAAAATATAATGTCAAATAAATAATTAAAATAATCTACCGTTATTAAGTTTTTTAAACGCTATGGAGGTTAATATATAAATTAATGTTTTTTATTATTAGTATTAGATAAGGTTTTATTTATTTTTTTATTTTTAAATAAATATTTTTTTAATTCTTCTTTTTCTTCTTTATTTAATTTTAATTTATTTATCATTCAATCAAACCAACATGTTTCATCACAAAAATAAAAATTACTATCTTTTTGCATATTATTAATAAGGCTGTGTTTTTACAACTTTTACAAACTGCATACATAAAATAAACAACCCCTTATTTTAAATTAAATAAATAATGTTTAATCTTCACATTTTAATAAAATATTTAGAGAAAACCTACCACCCAAATTAATATCTTCATCTTTATATGCAGAAAATTCAACATTATTAATTTTAAGATTTTTAATATTGTTTTGATTTTCCAATAATGAAACTAAATCATTAGAATAATTTAGTGCTAAATTAAAATCTCCTTTATTTATAATCATATAAATATTTACATCTAAATTTGCACTATAAATTTTATTTTCTTGATAAGAAAAATTATTAATATTTTTTATTTCGATTAATAAATAATTTTTATTTTCAGAGAAAAGATAATTTTTTTCACCAAAAATAGAAACAGTAACATCGGTTATTTTTTCTTTAATTACTTTTTTCAAAATTTTTGTTGTTTCGTAAGATTTTAAAACAATGTTATTTATTTTTTAATGCCACCCTTCAAATTTAATTTTTTTTATTTTCTTTTTCTTTATTTTTAAGTTCAAAATATGAATCAATAAATTCAATTAACGCTATTATTATTGGATCTTCTAATTTTTTACAAATCTTATTAATTTCATTAATTCTGGTTTTACTTAAAGAACTAAAATCAATTTCTTGTTTTAAAAAAAATTCTTCTTTTCTTATATCTTGAAATTCATTAACTGTATCAACTAATTTTTTATTTTATTCTTTTGTATCTTCAAAATCAAGTTTATCAATTATTTCAGAAAGCCCCAACGCTTTAATTGCCAATTTATAACTTTTTTTATAAAGTTCTAAATATTTCTCTACTTTTTTATTTAAATCATTAGTATTTATTTTATTTAATGGCTTATTTTCAAAACTTTGATAATTTTTAACCATTTTTTCATGTTGTTTTTTAAACATTCTCTCTAAATTTTTTAAATTTTCTTTTCTATCCTCTTCACTATATTTTATATTTTCTGATTTTTCCATTTCTTTTAATGCTTGTTCTGCCATTCCTTTAAATTCGCATTTTCTACAAAAGAAAAATTCATTATAACCAGTCATATCTTTTTGTAAATCTCTCTTTTTACACATCTCACAAATTTGATACATCTTTTATTCCCACTTTCATTTAATTTAACTAAATATTACCATTTATTCTACACTTATGCACATTAGACTTGAATATATATATATATATATATATAATGTCAATAGAAATGGAAAAAAATTTCAAGGAAGAAAGGAAATAAATGATATGAAAAAACTTTTAGGATTATTAGGAATAATTATGATAACTGGAAATGCAATACCATCAGTTATTGCAACAGCACCCAATCGAAAACACATTATTAAAAAAAGACAAAATAATGAAAATATATCAACTACTCCAAAAGCACAAGATGAGCAACAATCTCAATTTTTAGCAAATTCAGATAGTAAAGTTGACATTATTGAAAAAGAAATTACTTTAAATGAAAATTATTCTGATAATATTCAAAAAATGTTACAAGAACTTATTGATGAAAACTATATTGATCCATTAAGAAGTATAAATATGGGTGGACTTATAAGTAAAGAGCTTGATAATAAAACAATTATTTCTAAATTAGAAGAACTAGAGCCAAAAATGGCTAATTGAATTAATTGAATTAAAAAACAACAAAATAACAAAGACAAAATATTAATATTAACATTAAAAAATAGTGATAATAAAGATATAAAATTAGTAATTAATTTAAATAATTTTTATTTATTGGGATTTATTAACAAAGATAAATATTTTTATTTTGATGACGAACTTTTAGAAAAAGTAAAAGAACATAATCAAAATGAAATTACTGAACTAGAAAAAATAAAAACTGATTTAGAAAAACTTAATAAATTAATAAAAGAAAAAAGCAGAGATAAAACCGAAAAAGAAAACTTAGAATGAGAAATTAAGGAAAAACTTAATAAATTAAAAGAATTAGATAAATTAAAAGAGCAAGTAAAACTTGAAAAAAATCCAGAAGAAATAAAAAAACTTGAAAAAAATATTAAAAATATTAACGAGTTAATCAAAGAACAAATTAATAAATCAAAATATTTGAATAAATTAAATAAAGAATTAATTGAAGCAAGAAAAGCAAAATTAAAAGAACAAATTAATGAAACAAATAAAAAAATAGAAAAATTAAAAAAAGAAATATTTATACCTATTCCTTCAATAAATTACAATAATGATAAAAAATATTTAGATAATAAAATTAAAAATTTACAAGGTGAAGGTTTAAAAACCGAGGAAATAAAAACTAAAACGCTAAATACAAAAGTAACAGAAAATTATAATTGTCAAAAGATTAATTTAAATTATACAGGAGCATATTCAGAAGATGGATTAGATGTTGTAATAAAAGAAAAAGACAAGCCAACTAGGGGAAAAGATATTATTATTTCGAAAGATACTTTAAATAATGCAATTGCAAATTTAGAAAATTATAATAATAAACAAAATGAAAACATTAAAAATGATTTAGTAAGACTGATTTTTATTACAAGTGAAGCCATGAGATTTCAATGTGATGAAAAAACTTTAAAAATTTTTGCAGAAATTAAAAATACCGATGAATTAAAAAAAATTATAATTGATAGTCAAAATATATTAAAAAATATTCAAGAAAAAATATTTAATAAAAATCAAACAATAAATTGAAATGATTATACCTCTCAATTACGGGGTGATTGAAAAAAATATTCAGAACAATTCAATAAATTTAGAATAGAAATTTGAAATGAATTAAATGAATTTAAAAAAATTCTTAATTTTATTAATGATTCAAAATATGAAATAAACGAATTTATAACAAAAATATTAGATGATAATAATGCAGAAAAATGAAATGAAATTTTAAAAATTGCACAAGAAACTAATTTAATTCAAAAAATAAATAAATACGATTTAGATAATAAACAAACTATTATTTTTTTGCTTAGTATAAAAAAAGATAATATTACTTGAAAAAAAAGATTAGATAAATTATTTCCATTAAAAAAATGAAAAGAAATAGAATTTGGTTATTTTAAACTTTTACACGTAACAATTTTACAACGCAATCTTGATTTAACTAAATTACTGATTAATATCGATGCTGTTACTGATGTTAATATTCAAGATAAAAATATTTTAAATCCTTTATATTTTGCAATAGAGACAGAAAACATTGAAATAATTAAATTATTGATTGATAATGGTGCTGATGTTAATCTTCGAGATAAAAATGATTTAACTCCTTTACATTTTGCAATAGAGACAGAAAACATTGAAATAATTAAATTATTAATTGATAATGGTGCTGACCCTAATTTTTTAGATTGTAATAATTCTTTTATTTCACCGTTACATTATGCAATTATAAAAAACAAAAAAGAAATGATTAAAGTGCTTTTAAAATCAAAAAAAATTAAAAACAATATTAATAACAAAAGTTATCTAAATATAGGATGTTTACATTGAGCAAGTTTAAATTTAAAAAATATAAATAATTTAGAAATAACAAAATTATTGATTGATAATGGTGCTGATGTTAATCTTCAAGATGAAAATGGCACAACTCCTATATACTATGCAATAAGTACAGACAACATTGAAATAGTTAAATTATTAATTGATAATGGTGCTGATGTTAAAAATATAAATAAGAATGGTTTAACCCCATTATACTATGCAATAATTTTAGACAAAAAAGAAATGGTTCAATTTTTAATTAATAATGGTGCTGATGTTAATCTTCGAGATAAAAATGGTTTAACTCCTTTACATTTTGCAATAGATGAAAATAATAAAGAAATGGTTCAATTTTTAATTAATAATGGTGCTGATGTTAATATTAAAATAACATCAACCGGTGCAACTATTTTACATTATGCAATTATAAAAAACAAAAAAGAAATGGTAAAGTTATTGATTAATAATGGTGCTGATGTTAATAAGGGTGTAGATAGTTTAATTCCTTTAAATTATGCAATAGGTGAAAAAAAAGAAATGATTCAATTATTGATTGATAATGGTGCTGATGTTAATCTTCAAGATGAAAATGGTTTAACTCCTTTATACTATGCAATAAACACAGAAAACATTGAAATAGTTAAATTATTACTTACAAATGGCGCTGATGTTAATAAAGGTGTAGAGGGTTTAACCCCCTTACTTTATTCAAAATATATGAAATATATAAAAATTGAAAACCTTTTAAAAGATTTTCAGAATTTAAAAAATAAAATAGAATTATTAAATGAACAATTAAAAAAGACAAAAATTAATGAACAAAAAACAAAAATTAATAACAGTTTAAAAGAATATCTAGTTAAATTAAAACAATTGTTAAAAATTGAATTATCAAATGTTATTACAAAAACTGAGTTAGGTGAAATAACAGATAATCAAAATGAAACTATTTTAAATCGCATAGCAGAATTAAACCTACAGGTAGATATTAGTCAAGTTAAAATACAAGAAAATAGTATTACTGATACTGCAGCAAGTATTGAATCAATTGATAAAATATATACTGATGATACAGTAAAAGTTACATTTACACTTGGTAAAAAACCAAGTAATATAAATGATACAAAAAAAATAATTACAGAAGATGAATATAAAAAACAAGGAGAACGCACGAAAGGAAGTTCAGTAGCTTCAAAAAAATCTAATAACAGTAATACAAATGCTGGCAGAAGTCAACCACAAGGCAGCAGCAGTAAAAGAGTGAGAGTTGGTGAACAAGCCGGAACTAGTGGCACACAAAACAAAAATACTAAAACAACAAATCAAAATAATTTATATGATGTACCATCAGATAATAGTTGTTTATTTTGATCTGTGGCGACAGCGTATTTATTGCCAGTAAGAAATAATAATGATAATCAAGAATTTGAAAACCGATTTATCCAGTTATTTGGTGAAGAAAATTTAAAATATTTGCAATTTATTCAAAAATTATTAAAGCAAGATAATTTAGAAAATAATAGCAATACTCAATTATGATATCAAGATAAAATAGCAAATAATTTAGTAACAAATGTATTTCGTAATCGCGTTGTTGATTATATCGAAGAAAATTTAGATACAGTTACAACTCATACTGGCCAATTAACATTTAGAAATCTTATTCAAGAAAATAATGAAGTTGCAAGCAATTATTTAGAAAGAATGAGAGAATCATCAACATGGGGTGGTACTCCAGAAATAATAGCAATGAGTAATATTTTAAATTCTAATATTAGTGTAAATAATGACAGTCCTTATCAACCAATTAATCAAAATTCAAGTAATACCATAAATATATTTCATGTTAACGGAAATCATTATAATTTTGATATCCCACATCAAATATCATCAACAAATAGTGAAATTGAATCTATAAATAACAACAACAAAACACAACAAGACTTAACGGATGCTGTTACAGAAAATAAATTAGGTAAAATATCAGATAACCAAGAACAGACGATTTTAAATCGTGCTAGAGAATTAAATCCTAATTTAAATATTGATAAAATTAATGTTACAGATATTAGATCAACAACCGCACTTATTGTTTCCAATGACGAAAATATTTATAGTGGTTGTGTAATAATTAGTTTTATAATTGCCACACAAAATAATCTAGAAAATATATCAAGTAATCAAGAACACACAATTAAAGAGAGCATTATAAATTCACAAGAAAAAATCGCAACAGTAATTTCAAATCAATCTGTTGGTGGCGGCACAGCAAGTGTACTTGTAAATAAACAAATAAGTACAAATATTGTAAATTCACAAACAACAGTTAAAAATGCAATAAATAAATATAACTCTCTTTCAAAAGAAGAAAAACAACAAAAATTAAATGAAATCAATCAACATTATCAAAACTTATCTGAAGATGATAAAAAAGTTTTTAAAGATAAATTAAGAGATGCTGGTTTGGGGCTTACTTCTACCGGAATTTCTGGTGCTGGAATTTTAGGGATTTCAAAAATGACCGGAATATCACCAATAAAAGGTTTATCAACTACTGCTAATTATATCAAAAATATTTTATCAACCACTCGTACTGTTGTTTCATCAGAAACAGGGGAAGCAGTAGAAATGACTCCACTTTTATCAGAAAGTACTGTAGCAGAAGGTTTAACAGCGGCTGAAACTTTATCAGTTACAGAAGGAGCCACAGTTGTTGCAACTGAAGGGGCAATTATTGGAGCAGAAGCTGGTACTGCCGCAGCATTAGCTCCCGAAACTTTAGGTTTATCATTAGTAATTGGGGGATTAGTAATTGCAGGAACTGCTATTCTTTGATGAATTAATTCTGATCATACAATAGTTAAACATGAATCGCATAATCAATATAATGAAATTGAAAAATACTATAAATTTTTAGCTCATGATCAACTAAAATTAGATATTAATATCAATGAATGAAATAAAATTAAACAAATTTATCAAGAAAATTCAAATAATTATCAAGAATTTAAAAATAAAATAAAATCAGAAATTAATAATTTTTATAAAGAAGATCATAGTGGTTGAGGCGGATCAATTATTGATGAAGATATTAATACTTTAATAAATATTCTTTATAATCATTTTCAAGAAATAAATAATCATTTTTCATCTAATTCTAATCACGGCTGGAAAATTGTTACAAATACAATTGGCAGTTATTTTATAATTGAGGAGGAATAGAAAAATGAAAAAAATATTAAGTATTTTAGGAATAATTAGTTTAATTACTAGTGGAAGTAGTAATTTAATTGCTTGTGTTAATAATGAAGCAGAAAAACCACCAGAAGGAAATAATTTAAAATTAGTATCAAACATTTTGGGAGAAGGAAATACTGAAAAATGATACTTTGGTATTTTTAAAAAAAATAATAAATGAAATATTATTAAATGAAAAGGTAATCAAGAATTTTTTTCATATTATTATGATAAAGTTTATCGTTGAGAAGGCGAAGGCGAACCAGATAATAATATAATTAAAATCAATGAACAAACAGGTGAAATTATAAAATGAAATTAGTTTTTGTTTAAATTTAAACCATTAATGAAATAGTTAATTAAATTTTTTAATTAACTATTTTTTGATTTTATAAAGAAATGTAAATTGTATTATACAGGTAGCGTTTGGGGGTTTATAATATTTAATTTTAAATCAAAGTTTATTTGATTTTTTTTTCTTTTTTTATAATTTTTTACATATATAATTCTGAACAGTACTCAAAAATAAAAATATTAATTTTTCAACTAAATAAATTGTTAAATTTGAATTTATAATTTATAAAATAAAATAAATAATATTTAAAAACACAAAATTATATTTATTTAACAATATTTTTAAATAGTGTATATCTATTTTATAATTTCACCTGTTTGTTCATTGATTTTAATTATATTATTATCTGGTTCGCCTTCGCCTTCTCAACGATAAACTTTATCATAATAATATGAAAAAAATTCTTGATTACCTTTTCATTTAATAATATTTCATTTATTATTTTTTTTAAAAATACCAAAGTATCATTTTTCAGTATTTCCTTCTCCCAAAATGTTTGATACTAATTTTAAATGCTCTCAAATATAAACTCTGCTGTTTTGAATATATGTTTCAAGTTCATTTAATTCTTGTGTTTTTCTATATTCTAAATTTGTTAAATAATTTTTAATATTTTTTAGTTGGTTTTGTTTTTCTTGTAATAGTTCTTTTTCTTCTTGGATTTTTTGGGTAATTGTTAGTGGTTTTGATAGGATGCGAGTTGATTCCATTAAAAGTGGTAATAAATATGTGCTTTCATCTTTGGTTTTAATTTCTCAACTATTATCTGGATTATATTTCTTTATAAAATTTATTAATGGGAATTCGTAAATACCATCATTTGGTTTTTGGATTAAATTATATTGTGTTAATTTTTCTTTTTTATTAATTAATTTAATTTCAACAGGATTACCAAATTCTTTTAATTTGCCATTTACTATTTTTGCTTCTTTATTTAAATCTACTTTAATTACAACATAATAGGTTTCATTATTTTCTATATCATTTCATTCAAAAAGATATTTTGTATCTTTTTCTAATTTAATAATACGGCCACAAACACTTAAATATAATTGCGGATTAAAAGTAAATTCAACAGTATCATCTGTTATTTTATATGTATATTTTAATTTTTCACTTTCATTTTGAATTAAAAAACCAGTTGAATTTTGGTATATAGTTTCGCCATTAGGTAAAATTGTTTTTGTTTGTTGTTTTAATAATAAATCGTATAATATTGCTTGGTCTTTTGCTAAAACAATATCGCCGTTATCAAATGTTATTTTTCTAATTCCCATTTATTTATTCCTCTATTTTTCATCATCATTTTTGATTATTGTTTCTATTTTTTCATCATCTAATTGATCACATTCTTTTTTAATTTTATCTTTTAATTTAATTAGTAATTTATTGAATTGTGCTAGTAATGCGGGGATTCCTAGCGTTAATCCGTGAATAGTTCAGTATAGTATTCTTAAAAAGAATAGTTTAATTTTTTTATTTTTCATTTTTCTTATCTCCTTGTTTATGTTTGATATTTATTTCATTGTTGTTTGATAATTTGTTGTTAAAATTAACAGTCATAATATCTAGTTTTGTTTCAATTCGCAAAATTGATAATTGAATTTCGCTTTTTAATTCGTTAAATTCTTTAATATAAATATTGTTTATATTTTGTATATTTGCTATTTCTTTGTTGATTGTTTTTAATTCACTTTTAATATTTTCATTTTCTTTTTGTAAATTAGCACTTTGTTCTTTAATATTTTTATTTTTCTTATTTAATAACACCGCAATAGTTCCAGTTCCTCCACCAGTTAATAATGATAATATAATTGCAATAATTTCAAGGACTTGTTCCATTAAATATTAAATCTCCTTTTAATATTAATAATTTTATTATTTATTCTCAATTCAACATCTCTTGCTTTTTGATCATTATTAGTAATTTCATTGTTTATTTTTTCGTATTTTTCTTTAATATCTTCAATTTTTTTAATATTTTTAATTAACTGGTCTGTTTCAATGTAATTTATTATTTCTTTAATATTTGTAATATTATTTGATGTTGCTTGATAACTGATTAATGCTATTTCATAAATGCCATTTTCTTTATTAATTAGATTGTCATTTTGTAAATTTGGGCTTGAGTCGTTATTGTATTTAATTTCTAAATTAACTAGGTCAGATTGTCCTAAATTAACTTTTATTATTACATATCCGTAATAAGTTTCATTTGGATTGCTGGGTTGAATTAATTCTATTTCTGTATTTTCTTCAATTTCTAATAGTCTGCCATAAATTAAAATATAGTTTTGATTAAAAGTTATTTTATTATTATTTTGCGTATAAAATACTTTTTCATTATTTTTAATAATTCCAACTTTATTTTCTACATTATTTGATAAAAAATAATTTTGTATGTTTGCGTCATCTACTGCTTCGATATTATGATTATTAAATGTTTTTCCTACGACTGCCAATTTTATTCACCTCATTTGGTCGTGTGTCATCATACCGTCATTAAAATATAATGTCAAATAAAAAAGACAATCAACAATGTCTATAAAATATATTTAATATTATTAAATTAAATATTCTTATGATAGCGAAAAATATTGAATAATAATTATAGTTTTATAATAAAAAACAATTACTTTATGTTTTAATGATTCTTATACACAATAATATTTTAGATTTAATTTAAAAATAAAGAAAATATTAAATAATAATTTCTAATTTTGAACATGTCCATAATTTTGTGTTTCAATATCGATAGTATTACAAAAGCTTAGGTTTTATAAAAATATAAATAAAAATAATTAGATAACTTTTTAAAGGTTGATTTATCGGTATTTTAAAGATATCTCTAAAATAAAAAATAATTTTTATACCAAAACCTAAACTTTTTTCTTACTACCAATATCTTATTATAAATTATAATTAAATTCACTTTGGTTAATTAATTACCGTATTTTTTATAAAAATTATAGTAAATCTAAAATAATTTTATAATTTAAACATTTTGATTTATTAATAAAATATTTTAAATATTCAATAAAGTTTTCTTTTTCTGGTAAAACAATTTCTGCTATTTTTTTGTAATATTTTTTTCTATATTGTTTTCCATTATAAATATTAATTAATTGCGAAATATAATTTAAAACAAAACGAGAAGGAAATTCATTTTGATTTAAAAAATAAATTTTTGTATGTAAAATTAAATGTTCTAATAAATTGCAATAAACTAAACGATCTGATTTTTGATAATTAAATGGGCTTTTTCTTGCAAATTCTGGCGTTGACAACATAATTGCCTTATCTTCATCAATATGATGAATACACAAACCAGCATTTCCTTTTTTGATTTTATTATTAATACTTTTCATTTCTGTAGTTAAAAAATAATCACCATTAACCTTACCATATTTTTTAATTAAATAATTTCAATATTCTTCATAACTTAATTTTAATATTTTTTTAATATCATAACATATTTCCATTAATTATTACCTCAAATTAATTATATAATAGACTTATTGCATTACTTATAAAATAATAAGAAATTTAAAAATGATACTGTAATTAATTAAAATTAAATATTTTTTGTTTTTAACATATCATCAAAATTAAGTCGTGCCTTTCCGAACACCAAATGAATGGTATTTTTGTTATTTTTAAATTGAATTGCGGATAATATTGTTTCATATTCTTTGTTATTAAAATATAGAATAAATTTATCGCCTAATTTTATTTTGTTTAAATCTAAAATATTTGTATTTTTATTAATATCAAATTCTATTGAATGTGAATATTTGCTTTGTTGTAATTCTTGTTTAGCATAATCAAATATATTAATTTTTTTATCCAATTTAGCAGTTTTATTTATAATTGGTAAAATTCTATTTTTAATATCTTTTTTATTTTTAATATTTTCAATATATTTTTTAACATCCTCTAAATTTTTTAATTCTGTTTGTGATTCTGTTATAAATTTCTTTAATTCTAAAAATTCATTTCAATTAAAAATGCTATATTTTGCTATTTCATTTAAATTATTTTCATTGTTTTGGTAAGAAATTATTATTATTTTTCCCAACACACCAGCATTATATATAAATTGAAAAACTTTTTCTTCATCCCAATGACCATATATGGAAAAAAGTCAATTTTCTATAGGCTTTTCTTTATTTTCTATTTTTATAAAATAAAATTCTTCATCATTTATTTTTGTAATTTTAGTACCAATTGGGGCATTTTTAATTAAATCTAATGTTATATTTTTTCCTTCAACTGTAAGTTCTATTGTTTCTGCAGAAATTTTACTATTTCAAATATTTCAAATTTTATTTAAATTTTCTAATTTTTTATTATTAATAATTTCATTATTTTTAAGTAAATACCAACTTTCTTTAAAGTTATTATTTTCATCATAAATATCTAATTTATTAATTGCTTGTTTATAAAAGTCATCTATTTTCAAATTATAAATATTATTAATGTTATCTTTTAAATAATATTTTTCGTTATTTGGTGAATTAAAAGTTATATTAATTTTTTTATTTTTAATATCTAATTCAAAAGATAAATAATTTCTTGTTTGGTTATAAATAATTTTATAAAAATCAAAAAAACTTATTTCTGATTGATTATCTTGTATAAATGTATATTTACTATTATTTGATTTATTAGTTCATATTAAGTTATTTTTTCAAAATTTTTTTAAAAAACTATCCTGATTAAAATAATTATAAAAAATTGTATTTAAGCTGTTCCAAGCAAGTTCATTTATACTATTTTTAACTAATATTTTAAAATCAAAAATACCAATTATTGGTTTACAACTAACTATGCAAGATTTATTTTCTTCAATATTTTCGATATTTGTTATTATTCCTAAATATATTTTTTGATTAATATCATTAGTTATATAAACATAATCACCAATAACGGCATTTATATTATTTTTATTTAATGTAAATTCTGAAATTTGTAAAACATAAATATCTTCATAAATATTATACTTTTCGACAATACTATTATCTTTAAAGTTTAAATTAATTTGTGAAAAAATATTAATATTAAGATAATTAGACTGATAAATATTCTTCATAGTATTTTATTTCTAAACTCCCTGCTAATTTTGATTTTGGTAAATCATTAAAGTATTTAATTTTATATTCTCCTATTGGTATTGTAAAGAATGTATTTAAATTAAAATCTTGTTTTTCGTAAATATTAATTTCTTGTTTAATTTTATTGTTTTTATCTTTAATAACTTTTATAATTTTTTGATTTTCGATAGTTGTATTAATAATAATTGCTTCATTTTCCTTAATTGTTTCATAAATTTTACATTCGCTAATTTCTTTATTATCTTTAAGAAGTTTTATATGTGGATTTATTGATGCACCATTTATGATTATTTCGCCTTTTGCTGGTAAATCACTATTATTTTTTATTTTCTTTGTTTGATCATAAATACTTGTGTATTTAAATGCTCCAAATTTATAATTATATTTTTTTCCGCCACTTGTATCAATAATTAATTCTCACTCAATTTGAATTTCTTTTTTTCAATTAGAAACTTGTTCTAAAATAAAATCAATTTCTAAATTATTGAATTGGTTTAATTCATTTTTACCGATATTTTTAATATATACATCACAATAATATTCATTATAGTTATTATTATATGTAACACCATAAATTAATTTTAATGATTCAGAGTTAGCAAGTTCATATTTTATTTTTTCAATAAAATCACGATATTTTTGATATGCGTTAGGGTTTATAAATAATAATTTTAAGGATAATTCATTTAATATTTTTTTATTTGATTCTAAAATAAAGTTATTTTTAACATTTAAAAAAGAATTATTAAAACCAATGCCAAGATTATTAAAAGAAAAGGTTAATATATCACTAGTATTTTGTAAGTCAATAATTTCATTATTACTTGTTTTTATTTTAAATGTTCTAACTATCATAAAATGTTAACTCCTATTTATTTTATTTCCTATTTGTCTAAGAATTTGATTTGTTGTTTCTTCAATATCCATATTATTTGAAATATTAAAATTATTATTAAATGTATTACTATTGTTTATATTTTTTGTATTAAGAGTTGATTGTTGTAATGCTGGTTTTTGAATTTCTGGTAATGATGGGATTTGAATATTTACTAATCCAAATGTTAAATATTTTAGCCCTGTTAATACTTTATTTATTAGTCATATAATACTATTTAAAATTTTAATTAAAAAATTAAATGGAGGTATTAAAAAATTTATAATTGCTTTTCCAATCTTAGCAAAAATAGATGCTAATCCATTAAATAATGTAAAAATTGGTTTTAAAATTGGCATTAATGCTTGAAATAAATTTTTAAGTAATTCAATAACTGGAATTAATAATTGTTTACAAATATTCCCTAATTCTTTTAATAATTCTTTAAATTCTTCATTTTGGACTAATAAAGGTACTAATAAAGCACCAATAATACTTATTCCCATTCCGATTGCACCCATTGAAGATGATAACCCCAAAAGGGCTGTTTTTAATAAATTAATAGTATTTATTAATAAACCTCCAATAGATACTAATTTTCCAAATATTAATACAGTTGGTGCCATAACTGTTAATATACCTAAAATTTTAAATATTAATTCTTTTTGGTTAACACTTAATGAATTAAAAATATCAGTTATTTTTTTAATTGAAGGTATTAAATTACTATCAATAAAATTAACAAACTTTTCAAAAATAGGGAATAAACCTATTGCTAATTCCATTTTTATTATTGATAGTTTTTGTGTTAATTCACTTCATTTATTACTTAATTCTGTCGATTTTTTAATATTTTCATTTGAAATTAATGTTAAATTTTCAAAATTATTAGTTAAATTTTTTATTTCCTCATTACTTTTTAATAATAACGGAGTAATTTTACTACCTAATTCATAACCAAAAATTTTAAAAATAAAGTTATTTTTTTCTGTTTCATTTGTTATTTTAGATAGTGCATTTTTTGTTTCTAAAAAAATAGTTTCAGTATTTTTTAATTCCCCACTAGTATTTTTAATATTAATTCCTAATTGTTGAAATGCATCAGTACTTTCATTAATAATGCCTTGTGACAATTCATAGGTTGTTTTATTTAGTTTTTGAAATAAAATTTCAATATTTTCAGTTTCTAAACCAATCTTTTTAGCAATAAATCTAAATTTTTGTAAATTATCAGTTGAAATATTAATTTTTTGTGCTGTTTTATTTAATTCTTCACCAAATAAAATCGTATCTTTTGTTATTTTTCCTAAAATAGTCTTAATACCAATTAACGGTATTGTAATATAAGCACTTAATTTTTTACCTATATCTGATAATTTGTTTCCAAATTTAATAAATTTATCGCCACTTATTTTAGATAGTTGTTTGTTAGTTTCTTTTAAGTCGCTATTAAACTTAATTATATTACGATCAATTCTATCAATAGTTAAATTTGTAAATTCAATTTCCCTTGGTATTGCATTAAATTTCTTTTCTAATTGAGACAATTCAACATTTAATTTTTTAATTTGTTTTTCATCTGTTGCATTTTTAAGTGCTATTTCAGTTTTTTTAATTTGATTTAAATATTCTTTTTGATTTTTTTGTAATTCATTTACTTTATTAATTAATTGTTGTTTTTGTTTTGTTATATTTTCAATATTTTTGTTATATTCAACAATTTTATTTCTTAAAATATCAATTTCTTTACCATTTTTAAATTTTAAATTAGCATCAAGATTAGCAAGTTTTCGATTTGAAAGATTAACAGTATCGGCTAATTTTTTGACTTCTGTATTTATATTTGATAAATTTGTACTAATTTCAAGATGCATTCCTTTGATTTGTTCTGCCATTAAATTTTAACCTCCAAAAAATATTTTATTTATTTTTTCTTGTGTTGGGTTTTTAGAAAAATTATTAACATCTTGATATCTTTCTGAATGTAAAGCTATAATATTTAAAAATTGTTTTAAGGTAAATAATTTTAAATCACTAACTAAATAACCGCATTCTTTAATTAAACAAATAAAAGTATTAGTTCAATTTTTATTTAAATTTTGATTAACTACTTTTTTTCATTAATATTATTATTTGAAATAAATACCTCTGCTATTAAATTATTTAATTTTGTTACAAATGCTTCATTCATAATTTCTGATAATGGGATACTTTGGAAAAATTCTTTATAATCTAAATTATTATCATAATTATATGCAAAAGAAAACAACATATCTAATAATTGTTTATATGAAAATTTTTCATTCTTCATTTTTTCAAAATCAGTAATTAAATCACTACCAGTTAATTGTTCATAAATTACTAAAAAATAAGCACTTGTATTAATATTTATATCAACATTCCCAATTTTAATTTTTTTGTTCATATTTAACTCCTTTAAATTCTTAAATATTTTTTAAGAATTTTTAATTTTAACATCAATCGTATTTGTTTGACCAGTAGCGTTGTTTTTACCTTCAATTTGAACTGCAACTGTTTTATCATTTGTAATATTAATTGGTCAGTCTTCACCTTTACTTTCAATAAAGTAATCAAAATCACTTTCAGTTAAAGAACTATTTACTGTTTTTACTGCTTTTAAAACAACATCTTTAAATTGTGATTTTAATTCTTCTGGTGTTGTACTTGCTGCGTTTGTAACATGAATGATTGGTTTCTCTATTTTATTAATTTTACTAATATTGATTTTAATTATTTCAGAATGTATTTCACTATTTTCTTTATATACTTCATTAAATCAACTATTAAAAATATTTTTATTAGTATTTTCACTAATATAACTTTTAATAATATTATCTTCTGCTCTGGGCAGGGCATTAAATTCAAATGAATAAGTATCTGCTTCAACATTTTCATTTTTTGTATTGTGTGTTTCATTAGACCTTTTTAAATTAACTCGATAAAGTCATATTCTTCGTTTTTCAGTGTCACCATCAATTTCAAAACCCAATGCCATTTCTTTTGGTTGAATATTTGATTTTTCAAATCTAATATTATTTTTATCTTTTATTAATCCAAAAATTTCTTCTAAAAATGTATCACTTGGTTTAATAATAGTTAATGTTCCAGTATAACCTTGATTAGAATGAGCAATATAATAGGGAATATTATCAGCATAAATAGTAGTTGTATTTTCAGCAATATTTAACGCTAAACTGGTAGCACCTTTAATTGCTTTTGGTGTTTCATAACTGATTTTATTATCTATTGTTTTAATAATTGCATAATGAACATTTGAAAGTCCAAACTCAATTAAATTATCTTTGTTCATATTTTTTTCTCCTTTTAATTAATTTCTTGTATTAATTAAATAAACTTCATATATTGTTATATAAATTTTTTCACTATTTAAATAATAATTTTGTATTTTTTTGAAAATGATTTTATTATTTTCTAATATTTGTTCTAATTCTTCTTCTAATAAAAAATTTCTTTCTTGTGTAAAAATTGATATTTGAATTACTTGTTTTTTCACATATGAAATATTATCTGCGTATAAAATACTTTGATCAGTAATATCATAGTATGTAATGTAATTTGATAAATTATTATCATCTATTTTACCAAAATTATAAAAAATAGGTATTTTTAAATAATTTTTAGAAATTAACCCGTTTATTAATTTTAAATTTTTTTGTATTGAGCAATTCATTTAATTTTAAACCCCATTTTTAATAATATTTTTTATATTTTCTATAAACTCATTAATATTGTTGTTATATGCGGGTCGCATAAACGGGCGTGCTATAATTTGTGTTCTAGACCAATAATGTCTTACACCAAATTCAATTAAGTGAACTATTTGATATTTTTTCTTTGCTCTTATGTAAGCAATTATTTCATCTTCATTTTCTTTAATTTCTAAAATAAAATAATTTCGTAAATGATTTTTATTGTTTTTGCTAATTGGAACTTTTTCTTTTATTTCTGCTAAAATTTTATTTCCAGTATTAATAACTTCATTTTTTATTTTATTTTGAATATCAAATGTATATTGTTGAATAGATGAAACCATTTCTGATGTTATATCTTTTAAAGAATTAAATTTTTTCTTCATTTTTTTATTCTCCAATATTATCTGTTAAAAATAATTCTAAGTAATCATTTTTAGGATCATATATTCTTTTAATAAAAAATTCTTTATTAGTTCCAAATAAATTTATTTCAACATAATTTTCGTTATTAAAATTGTGTTTATAAACAATAATTTTATGTTCCATTTTTAATGTTTCTTGGTTAGCAATAAAATAATCATTAATATGTGTAGATAATATTTCTCCAAAAATATTTTTTCGGTATTTTTCTTTTAAAATTGGGCGATTAATTTCATCTTTAATAGTTTGCTTAAAAATTAATATTATTTTGTCATTAAATTTTCTTTTATTCATTTTGCTCAATTTTTAAATTTTAATTGTCTAATATGCCAATAAAATAAATCTGGTAATTCATTAATTTCTCGACCAAAATTATGTTTACAATAAATACCTATGATATCTTTTATTTGTTCATCCTTATCAGAATTAATAACAATTATAGGAATGCCAGCAGTTAATAAAATTTCTTTTGCAGATAAAATTAATGTTTTAAGTTCTTTATCAAAACTTTTATCATTTTCTTCTAATCTCAACAATAATTTAATATAATTTAAAAATTCTGTTGTTGTTTCTACTGGCATAATAATTTATCTCCTTTTTACTCTCTTACCACATTAACAAATGCTCATTTTGCGACAGTATTTCCATCGGCAATGAATGTTGCTTTGTATGTGATTAAATCTTGATCAAATAAGAAGTCTGTTGATTTAGTAATGTTTAATTGTTTTTGAAAGTTTCATTTATATTGACTTAAATCCCCAAATGTTATAAATGTTGATTTTTCTGTTTCTGAATATTCTGGATATTCATCGCATAAAATAACATCATAACCAAAAATATTGTATTTTAATGTTTCATCACTTTTTGTGTGGTTTCAAATTGGTCTATCATTTTTATCTTTAATTGCTTGAATTTGTGTAAAGAAAGTAGATTTATTCATAATAAACTTAGCATTATTATGATAACCAGTTGGAAGTAAAGAAATAATTTTTTGAATTGTATCATAAGAAATATTTTTTTCAGTTGGTGCTAATTTATGTTTAAGAATATTAGTATTAGTAATTATTCCTTGTGGTTCAAGTTTTGCAGATCCTTGTCCTTTTGCAATAGCATATTCAATAGCATTTTGTACTTCTATTGCTAAACTATCAATAATAAACTTTTCAAAATTATCTATTGTCATTGCTTCTGCACTTTCTGAAATAGTTATCATTGTTCCTCATCTATATCCATTTAATTGGATTGATTCAAAATCAAGTTTTCCAGTTAATTTTTCACCTTCTTTGCTTCATTTTCCACCAACATTCTCATCTTTTTTAATAGCAAATTTTAAAAAACCATCAATATTTGAAACTGATACATTTTTAATTAAATCAGATGTACCTTGTAATTTTGCAATAATACTTTCTCATATTGTTGTTGGTACCAATGGTGAAGCATCTTGGTTTCCGTTTGAATTTGTTCCGATTTGTAAAAACTTAGTTTCTTGATTTGTTAATTTTTTGTGTTGTAATTTTTTTAATCAAGCATTTTTATATTCTTTTGATTTTAGAACATCGTCAGTATTTTGTAAAATACTTTTATTTTCATAATTATTATAATTATAAAAGTTTTCAATATTCCGAGATTTTTCTGGTTGTTCTGTTTGATTATCTTCAATAACTTCCTGTTCAATTTCATTTTTAATCATTTCTAAATGATTAAATTCTGTTGTAATTTCATTAATTTCTTTAACAAGTTCTTTAACTTTTTTTACATCTTCATCAGATACATCTGCTTTTGTTTCAATATCTTTTTTTAAAAAGTTTAATTCTTCTTTTTTTATTAGTTTTTGATTTCTTAATTCTTTTAATTTATCATTTAAATTTTTTGTCATTTTGTTATTTTCATCTCCTTGCAAAATTTCTTCTATTTCTAGATTTAATATTTCTTTTTGTAAAATATTAAAATTATTAGTATTTTTACTTTTAATTTCTTGCACCTCACTTTTTGGGTTTGCACCTAATGGAACTAATGAGACCTCATTTACTTCAACTTGTTTTAAGTATCTAACAATATTTCCTTTAATTTCCTTATCTTCTGTTTCTATTGTTGTATATCCTATGCTTAATTGCATCGGTCTATTGCTTTTTTGCATTTGTTTTGAAATTTCATATGCTTCTTTTCCAACCGTAATATTTGTATTAATTTGCATTTTAGCTCATAATCCATCTTTTTTGCTTTCTAAGTATGCGATTCCAATTGGATTTTTATGTTCATGACCCCATAATAATGGAACTGCTGGTGTATTTTTTATAGTTTCAATAAAACTATTTTCATCAGTAATGTCACCATGATAATCAACAACATTATATTTATTAGCAATTCCGATTATTTCTTTAATGCCATCGTCATTTGTTTGTATAATATTTTTTACTTTAAAATTAATTTTTTTATTAATCTCGTTATTAATTGTTTTGTTCACTTTTATCTCCTATATTTTTATTTTTAAGTTGTTCTCTTTCTTGCCAATCAGAATTTTTTGTCATTCCATAAATATCTAATCCCTCAACACTTTCATATCCCTCTTGATTTCTAACTTCATTTGGTGATAAAACACTATGCTCTAACATTTTTGCATAATATGCTGTTTTATCTTGTAAATTTCCCAATAATACTCGTTTTGCTGAAAATGATATATAGTTTCCTAATTCTAATTCTTTTTTGCTGAAAATTTTAAAACTAAATTCTTGTTCTCATTGTGTTAATAATGGTTGAATAACAGAACTAACATAACCTTGATATTGCTCTGGACTATATTTTCCATTAACAATTTCAGAAGCAACATTATAAAAGTTATAAATATTATTTCGATATTGCTCCATTTGTTCTTTATTTAAGTTAGAAATATTACAATCTACTTCTTGAAAATCTAGACCATTATCTAAAATGGCAAAACCGCGATATTTATTTTGTAAATTATTATCTACAAATTCTTTTAATTTTTCTTGTAATTGTTCTGGGGCAACTATATTATTAACTTTTAATATACCTTTTAAATTACCTGATTGTTTTAAATTATTAATTGAGGAATTAATCATTTCTTCTAGTAATTTTGTTGAATATTCTAATGATTTATTTGGAATTTCTCCAAATAATCCTTTATTATAAAATTTTCGTAAATGTATTAAATCGTCATATTGCAATATTAAATTTGTATTATTTAAATAAAATTTTATAAAATATTGATTATTTTTATCGAATAAAATTTCTAAAAAATCATACTCAATAGGAATTAAAGAATTAATTTTGTCATTTTCTCATTGAATATAAATAAAAGTATTTCCTTGTAAAAACAAATTAGTTGTTATTTTATAATAAAAATCATATGCACTCATTACTGAATTTGGTCTAACATTTAATAAATATTTTAAATTATATTTATTTGTAGTTTTAATATTTTCTTTTTCTACACATTGTGGTATCGCTTTTAACTGGGCAATATCACTCGCTATTCGATTAATTGTACTTTTAACAACATCAATTTCATAATTATTAGTAAAATTTGATAAAAAAGTTTTAAAGTCATGATTAATATACATAAAATTTTGTTTTTTGGATAAATTATTATTTATTATTTTTTGTTTTTTCTTAAATCATAGAGCAATTTTATTACCCTCCCTTACTTAAACCAAATAATTTAAGTCGTCACGATGATACCATCATTATTTAAAAAAGTACAATTTTTTTATAAAAATTTGTACTTTGAAATTAATTAATCATTAAAATTTTTCCCGATATCTGTTTGATAAATTTTAAAATGTTGTTCATTATTTATATACATTTTATAAGCAAATAATAGTGCCATAAAACCATCAATTCTTTTGCGTGAACTTTTTTTAATTGGCATAACATTTTCTTTACTATCTGTTATAAGTTTTGTGTTATCTAAATTTCATTTAAAAATAGGATGATTATTATAAATAATTTTATCATCATAAAATAATGGAGCAATCGATTTTATTAATGGTGATATTGTATATATACCATTTGTGACAATTTCTGTTCTATTAGAAAAACCGTTTTGTTCCAATTTTTCTTTTATATAATCTGCATAATATCTATCATATCCAATTTTTACACAAATTAAATTATATTTTTTAATAGTTTCAATAATATAATCAATTATTTCATCTCTATTTACAGCGGATCCAAGTGTAAAAGTTATGTATCCTTGTTTTTCTCAGACAGAATATAAAACTTTGTCTTCTTTTTCATTTTCATATGCTCTTTCTCGGGGAATAAAAAAATGTGGCAAAATAAAAAACTCACCAGTTTTTTCGGGTATTAAAAATACAACAGCAGTTAAGTCCATTGTTTGTGATAAATCAATACCAACAGTACAATATTTATTTTTTAAATAATCTTCTAAATTAACATTTTTATTATTTTTTTCTTGTAAAGATCCAAAATTAAATAATGAAGTTTCTTGCAAAGAAGCAATATTACAATGACGAGTTAAAAAACTAGGTTGTTGTAATGGTTGGTTAATTGCTGTTTCTCATTCTTCTTTTAACTTTTCAATATTTTTAGAAATACCAAGATTTGGATTTGCTTTATATAGATTTTTAAATTTTTTTCATTCATTAAAATTATCTAATTCATATATTCAAGGTAAAAAATTATCGTTTTGATAGATATTATTTAATACTTTTTCAGCATATTCATATCTCTCATCATAAATACTCTCACGAGTACTTCCACTTGTTGTAATTAAAAGCATTAATGTATTTTTTCTTTTTGATGTTGCTGATTTAATAACATCATATAAGTCTCTTTTTTTCATAGCCGCCAATTCATCTAAAATTACTACATATGGATTTAAACCATCTAATGTTTTATCTTCTGATGCTAATGGTTGAAAATGTGATCAATCTCTTAAAAATTCTATTTTATCCCTTGTTATTTTTAATTTATTATTTAATCATTCTTCTTGTCTAATCATACTTTTAACTTCATCAAAAATAATTTTTGCTTGCTCTTTTTTTGTTGCAACTGTATATATACTTGCTCTTTTTTCGTTATCTAATAACAAACATTTTAAAGCAATAGCAGATGCTAGGGTTGATTTACCATTCCCTCTACCAACAACCAATAATGCTTCTTTAAATCTACGAATATTAGTTTCTTTTTCGTAAAAACCAAATAATGCTTCTATAAATGCTTTTTGTCATAATTCTAATTTAAAATTTTGTCCTGCATATTCACCAGTTGAAAGATGACAAAATCTTTCTATAAAAATTATTGCACCACTTGCTTGTTTTTTATTAAAATAAAACTTTTTACTATTTTTTAATTCATTAACTAAATTAGATACTATCTTTTTAATTTTCAAACAAACAATATCTTCGTTTTTTTTAATTCACTCATTATATAATTCTAAATTAGTTTTATTATTTATCGTTTTTTCAATCATAAATTATTTTTCTTCTAATTGTAGAATTTCATCTAATAGATTATTGTTTGTTTGTAATATAGGCGATACTTCATTTTTTTCATTACTTTCTTTTATTCATTTTTCAATAATTATATAGTGACTTTTATAATTTTTTAACATTGCATTATATTCTGGCAAAATTGGATTTTTTTCTTGTCTTTTATTCCCGCGAATATTTTCAACATCAATATAATAATTATCTAATTGACGAATTTTTTTATCCATATCATAAATTAATCATTCAATTTTACAAAATGTTTTAAGGAAATTAATTTTTGACTTATCTAAATCAACATTATTATTAATTAATATTTTTTTATAATCTTTAAAAAGATTATTTATTTCTTTTTCACCTTTTAAATTTAGTTCATTTTCGCTTAAAATTGCTTTATTTTTATTCATTTTCGGGTTATTTTTATTCATTTTTAAGCTATTTTTTACCAATTTTTTATTGTTTTTTTTGCTTTCCATTAATAAAACCCCTTATTTTTAAATGTTTTTTTATTATTTTAAATAATTTATTTCATCACACCATAAAATTTTTGCCTTTTGTGTGCACGTGCCCCCAGCCCTCGGTAGCCCAAAATACCTTTAAAATAAGGTACAATAGGGGGTAAAAATATAATTTAATTTGTATAATCACTTAAATTATTTGATATTAAATCGATGACATCATACCGTCATTAAAATAAAAAGTAAAGTAATTTTAATATAGTTATTGAAATTCTTTTTTTATAAATTTAAAATAATGTTTATATATTTATTAAATTATTTTTTTTTCATATTTGTTGTATCCTAAATAAAAACCATTATCTCAATAATTAGGATTATCAATATTTTCTAAATCTTTTAGTAATTGTTTTAATTCTTCTGATGTTAATTTTCTTTGCTGAATTTTAGTATTTTCATAATGACTATTATATTCATTTAGTAAATCATTATTATCATCATTTTTGTTATGCGAATTAAACTGCTTTTTGTTTTCTTGTTTTAATTTTTCAAAAGATAAAATTAAATTTTTTCCCATAATATTACCATTTTTATTATCGATAATACTATGAACCATATATTTTTTATTTTCATCAATTTTTAAACTAAAATAATTTTGATAACTTGATAAACCTAAGTAATTTTTATTTCAAACAACACAATCTTTTTTCTTATTTATTAAGATATAAATCATATTATTTTTTTCTTGCGAAATTAAATTTTGATTTAGATAAATTTTTTTTATCATATTTAATTACCTCACTTTATTTTTTTATATTTTTAGCATTTATAAAATTTATTAAGCATTAATAATTCTGAATTTGAAATTGCAAACTCTTGCTTATATCTAATACAATCAATAATTATTTTTCCATTAAACTTTGTTTTAAGTTTTGAATAATCTTTTTTTATTATAATAATTACCTTTCTTTTTTCTAATATTTTATATTTGACAAATTATTATTTTTTTCTTCTTTATTTGGTAATTAACTATCTTTTTTAAGATTATTTTTATTTCAATTTCATATTTTTGAAATTTTATTTTCTAATTCATGGGTAATTAATCAATGTTCTTCACATAATATTATTTCTTTTTTATATTTTAAATTTCATGCTAATTTGCCATTATCATTAATTATAAAAGATTTGCCAGAATAACCATAATTTTTACAAACATTACAAATCATTATTTTACATCCTTACTAGATAATTTGTAATATTTTGAATTATCTATTAAACCATAACCACAACCTTCACCATCACAATTACATTCTGCATAACAAGTTAAATCAAAATCTTCTTTATATAATTGTTGTTCTAATATTTCTCTAATTGCCCCATCACATTGTTCATTCATAATTTCTAACTGTTTATCTTTTTCAGCAAGTTCTTTTTTAAGTTTTTCATTTTCTTCTTTTAGTTTGTTAAATTTAATTGATTCTGTTATATTCATTTTCTTTCTCCTTTTTAAAATCAATCACCACATAAACATTGTTGTCTTCTATCACATTTACATTTAAAATCTCAATTAGTATTTAAATGTGGATCACGGCAACGATAACAATTTTGTCTATCTTCACATTCACAAAATTCACATTCTATTTTAGTCATTATTAAAGTTCCTCCAAATTCTTTTCCATAATTAAAGTATCAATATATTCATAAGCACTATCTTCTGAATAGCAATAATCTTCTAATGCAATGTTAAATAAATCATCTTCGGTATAAACTTTGCCATCTTCATCTTTTCACATATTATTCACATCCTTGTCATTTAATATTGTTATCTTCTAAATCAATAATTGTTGTTAATCATCCTTGTTCATTTTCAACATTACTAGTAATTTTTGCTTCTTCTAATGTATAAAAAAATAAAGTTTTAAAATCACCATATTTACTTTTCATTACTAATAAGTATCTTTTATTCATAATTTAATTCCTCCGAATATTCTTTTATAGTTATGCCACTATGTCTATGTTCCGTAATGCCACAATAACTATTAAATTTAAATGTCATTTCAAAATGACCATGTATTTTAATTTTTTTTAAAGTTTCTAAGGGTTTATTTTTAATTTCATAATCACTAGGAAGATATATTCTTCTACATTGATTACAATGTTTATAACTTGCCATTTTTTCCTCCTAATTTTGTTTTGCTAATGCTCACTGTTCATCAGTCATATCTTCAAATGATACTGAATAAGCTCGTAGCATTAATTGATTTAATTTATTAATTATGTATTCATTTAATTTTTTCTTTTTCATACATCCTCCATTAATTAACAAAGTTAAAAAACTTTATTAATTTTATTTTTTTATATTTACTTTTAGAATTATTTTTTATTTATTATGTATTCACCAGTTTCTAAATTAATTTCAGCGTTATCATTAAATGCTTTTTCACGCATATGTTCTTTGTTGTGACATTCTAAACATAATAACTCTAAATTATTTATTGATAATAATATTTCTTTATTTCAATTAATAAAATCTTGATCTTTTATATATTTTTTATGATGAACTATTATTCCTTTATTTAAATAACCCCTATCTTTTTTGCATCTTTCACACATACCCATTTTTAAAGTGAAGTAATAATCCCTTACTTTTTTTCATTCAGTAGTATGATAAAATTTATTACGAATTGGACGAGTTTTATATTTATTATTCATTAAAAATTATTATTCTAATGTTAAATCATCATTAATTAAAACATTTTCATCAAAATTGTTATTTTTTTCATTTTCATTATTAATATTGTTGTTTGATTCAATATTAATAAGTTGTTGATTATCAATATAATTTATATTGTTTTCATCATTAATAACTGTTTGATCATATTTATATGCTTCTTGCATTTCAATATTCATAATTCCTCATTTTTTTAATAATGTAGATAAAACAGTTTTAAGAGCCATATCACCAAAACCACTAACCATAAATTTTCCATATTTTTTATAAGTTTGTGAATATTTACTAAAATGACTTTCGCATTGTTCTTTTGTTCAAAATAAAGTTTTTTCAAAACCATTTAATAGTTTAAAATATGCGACATATCCAATAGTTTCTTTTTTAATTCTTTGATTTTTATCTTCTATTCAATTAAAATTATATTCTTCCTTTAAAAAATTATAATTTTTTAATTCACCATCTTTAACTTCAATAGCATTAATAGTTAAATATTGTCCAGTTCTAATAGCGAGTTGAATATATCCTTTATAGCCAATTTGAAGTTGTGCCAAATACTTATTTTCTTTTTCATTGTAGTAAGGTAAAACATAAATAAAACCTAAATTTTGATCTATTGGTAAATTTAATAACATACCTTGATAACACGCTGATAAAATACTATTTAATTCACATTTAGTAAATAATTTGTTTTTATTTCAAATTGAAAGAACATTTTTAACAAAAATATCTTTTTCTTTTTCATTTTTAAATTTTGTATTTAATCAATTTTTTGTGTTTGGTTGTTCTAAATAATTTTTAATTTCCATTTTAAATCTCCTCTTTAAAATTTGCACTATTTTTTAAAAATTGTGCTTTTGCATCTTGTCATTCTAAATTTAATTTAGTTGTTATTTTAAAATTAATTCTTTCAATTCCATTTTCATTTATAATTCAAATTTCACCTTTATCAGCAACATTGATACCATTGGCTTTTAATAAATGAGCATATCCTGTAATTTGTAATTGTGCCATTTTAATTTTTTTAAGTTCAACATTTTTTCAAGTTTTAAAATCAACAACAACTGCATTATTATTTTCCATATAAACCAAATCGGGTGTACCACAAATTAATCCATCTGAAATTGGTTGTTCTATTATTGCTATAATTTTTTTAAATTCTTTTTCAATTTTTTTAATAAAATCATTAAACTTTTTTATTAATGGAAATAATTCTTTAATTTCATTATATTCAACATTTAATAATTCTAATATTTGATTAATATTGTTTCGTGAGTTTTTATTTTTAACACAATCGTATAATATTCTTGATGCAAATTCATGAATAATATTTCCCCTAATTATTGCTTTATTAAAATATGCAGAACCTTTAATATTATAATAATTTGTATTAAAATAGTTACTAACTATTGGTGTAACACTGGGTAAAAATTTATTATTAAATTTATATCTATGTTCATCTTTTCAAAATTCAGCTTCATACTTTAAATTAATATTTTTATCAATAAATTTCATAAATAATTTAATAATGAAACTTTGTTTTATAATTAATTTCTAATCCATCAATTTTAGGATTTTCAATTTGCTGATTTTTTATTCAATTTAAAACATAGTCTGTATCAAGTTCTTTTTTGATAAATTTATTAGGAACTTTGTCAATGTCAATTATTTTAATATCATATTCTTTTTTTTGCTTTAATCCTCTAATTTTTAATTCGTTTTCACTAATTAATTGATCAATAATTCCAACATTATTAGTTAAATTTTTATTTTCTAAAATTAGTTGTTTCTGTTTTTCAAACCAATAAACTTGTTTTTGTAAAATTTCATCTGTTAAATCTTTAAATTTATTGCTAATTTCTTTTTCAAATAATAATAAAATTCTTCTTACTTGATTTAAAATAGTTTTTGATGAAGAAAGTGGATTTAAGTATTTTTTTTCTTCCATTTTTAAAATAGACTTTAATTCGCTACCATTATCTGCATCTTTTTTATTATTAATTGTGTAATTAATGATTTTATTTTGTAAAGAATTAAAATAATCAATATTATTTTTATCAGTTATTTTTGATATAAAATCTTTCAAATAATTTAAAGAATCATTAAGTGAATTCCTTAGTTTTATTTTTTCATCTTCAATATCATTTTTAGTTATTAATTCTTTTATAGTTGTTAATTCCATATTTTTTAATTCTTCCTTTCGTTATTTACTATTAAATACTTTGATTATTTTTAATGTTATAAAATATAAAATTGGTAAACATATTGTATTTGTAATTAATATTCCGATAATTATTTGTTCTATACTTAAAACTCCAAGATTTAATCAAAAAATTATAAAATCAATCGGAAGATAAATAATTATGTTTGATAATAAAATAAGAATAATTTTAATAATATGATTTATTTTTATTCAATTAATTAGTTTAATTAAAATGGCCAATAAACCCGTACCAATATTTCAGCATAATGATCCCAAAGTAAAACCTCATAATGTTAAATCAGATAGAAAATGTCCCATAAATCCAATTAATAAACACCAATATCAATTTAAAATAAATCCGCTTATAAAAATGGGGATTAAAAATAATGGAATTGATGTTCTTGGAATAATTTGTATTCGCATTACTTGTGATAATACAACCATCATTGCAATTAAAACTGCGACATAATTTATGTTTTTGATTAATTGAAAATTATTCATTTTTTAAAAATTTAATTTAAGTTGTATTTTATTTAATCGTTTTTGTATCATTGAAAAGTAATTATTATTTATTTCACAACCTAGTCATTTTCGGTTTAATTGTTCACAAGCATATGCGGTTGTACCACTTCCCATAAAAGGATCTAAAATTAAATCATTTTCTTTGCTATGTTTTTTAATTAAATCGCCAAATATATTTAATGGTTTTTCTGTTGGGTGTTATGTTTTTTTATAAGATGAACCTATTGGGTTTTTAAATATTGTTTTTTTATTTTCATAGTTTTTTATATAGTTTGGTATTGGATATTTTTTAGAATAAATAATCATACAATATTCTTTATCTTGAAAAATAAAATTATTAGTTGGCATTGGATTTGTTTTTTCTCAAAAATAAAAATCAAAATTCATATTATTTTTATAAACTCAATCTAAATAATCTTTAATTTGTCTTCTATTCATTCAAATTAACATAAATTTATTTTTTGAAATTCGGTAAAACTCATCTAAATAAGTATTTATATCAAATGAATTATGTAAATTATTATCATAAATAGCATTAATATATTTATTTATACTTTTTGATATTTCACTGGAATTTATTTGTTCTTTTTTCCTTGTTGGTAAATCATATAAATAAGGTGGATCAGTTAATATTAAATCAACGCTATCATTTTCTAATGTTTTGACAAAAAATAAAGCATCAGTATTTGTTAATTTACCTAAATTAGTCTTAAATTCTTTCATTAAATTATCATCCTATTTTTTTGCATTTTATTAATATAAAATTATTAAATATTTTTTTAGCATTATTTTTTTATATATAATTTTAAGATATGTTTATCAAAAATATTTAATTTAATATATTTATATTGTTTGTTTATGATAGAGATTGAGATAAATATATTATTAATAATTTTTTACTTACTTTTAATCTAATTTATTTATTAACAAATATATTAATTTTGTTATTAACTAATTATTTATGAGAGAGTGAGAGAAATATTAATATTTTATTTTTTATCTCTTTATCTCTCTGTCTTTTAAATAAATATATTAAATATATAGTAAAAATAAATTTTTGCACATTTAAAATATGCAAAATAGCAAAAAATGGCACACCGAAAAATACTATTAAGTTTTCAAAGAACAGTTAGTTTAGTTATTAAACAAAATATTAAATTAACTAAAATAATATAAAACTAGTGTGCCATTAAGTTTTTAAAAGTGTTTTGAAATAGTGGAAGGGCAATACCTTAATTTAATAAATATATTATTAAAATTAACTGAAACAAGGAAGTGGAAATGCTTAGAGCTAATTAAAAAGATATTGCCTTTTCACTATTTCAAATATTTTTTGTTAAAAACAAAAAATATCACTTTTTTGTAAGTGATATTGCTTTTACATTAATTTCTAATTTTTATATTTTTACCCTACTTTTATTTATACGACCAAAATTATCTGGTAAAATAACACTATGAGCATTTATTTGAAACAAATTTAGAACAGTAATATTAGTGATAATTAATGCAAATAAAATTATTATATAAATCCTTTTTTGTTCATGCTAAATTTGGTATAATTACTTTAGTCAAATAGGTGATTAGATGGAAAATAACAAGTTTAATTATTATAATTGAGCAAATAACAAATGAGGAAAAAAGTGACAAATGTCACAAGACACTAAGCAACGGTTATTAACTTTATCGGGAAAAATCCACTATGTTCCATTATGAAAACCAGTTGATATTACAATTGACTTAGATACTCAACAATTAATTATTCCAAAAAATCTTGCTTTTTTAGCACAAAAATATCAATTACCACAAACAACATATTATCTTTTTAAATATAATAATATTAATAACATTATGATAGAATGTAATTACATTATTAGTAATTATTCAAAAATTATTGAAGCCAAAATTGATCAAAATTTTGTTTCATTAAAATGATCATTATCATATGGTGCTTACTTTTTTAAAGAAATTACTAATTATATCCTAGCACAAGATACAATCTTAGAAACTTATCGGGAAACAAAAAATCGAAAGCAACGGTTATTATTTCGTTATCAAAACCAACGTGCATTTAAGAAAAGTAAATGAAAGGGAGAATAAATTTTAATGAAAATTCGGTTAGACCAGTTAATGGTTAATAATAATTTAGCTCCTTCGCGCGAAAAAGCTAAAGCAATGATTTTAGCAAACAATGTTTTAGTTGAAAATGTCCCAGCTTTAAAACCAGGTGAACTAGTAAAATAAGATAGTATTATTAAATTACGTGGTGAACCATTAAAATATGTTTCCCGGGCAGGGGAAAAGTTAGCCAAAGGTTTAACTGCTTTTAATTTAACCGTTAAAAACCTAGTTTGTCTTGACATTGGTGCTTCAACTGGTGGTTTTACCGATTGTTTATTACAAAATAACTTTAATTTTGTAGAAAACTCTTGATATTTATAAAATATACCTAAAATTAGGTATATTTTTAATATAAGAGGTGAATAATTAATGGAAAAAATAATTGAAGAATTAATAAATAGTTTAACAGATGATCAATTTTTAGAATTTCATGAAAAAGTAAAAAAAGAAGCATAATTAATTAAAAAACAAAAACGCTTAAATGAAATTGAACAAAAATTTAGGGATAAAGGTATTAAATGTCCTAATTGTCAATCTTTTTATTGTGTTAAAAATGGTCATAATCCTGAAGGAAAACAAAAATATTTATGCAAAAAATGTCGTGCTAGTTTTGATGCTTTTCGTGATCATTTTACGTATTGAAGTCATTTAAATTATGAACAGTGAAATTTATTGATTCAAATTTCATTATTAGGCCAATCTAGTAAAATGATTTCCCGTTTTATTAAAACATCACCGAAAACCGCTTGATATAATCGCCAAAAAATAATGAAATCAAAACAATTAGAAAACACCCAATTAAAATTTAAAACGTTAAATGGCAAAATTCAAATCGATGAAACATTTATTAAAGAAATCCACAAAGGTAATTTTAAAGATAAATTTGATAAAAGAAAAATTCATCTTGATTCATTTTCAACCAACACTAAATGTTGTATTCAAATGGCTGTTGATAGCAATAATAATATTTATGTTAAATTCAACCAACACAAAACGATTACAAAAACAGTGAATTATTGAAAATATTAATAAACAATTAATCAAAGAAAATTCAATTATTATTTCTGACATGCAACCATTATATTTATTAGTAGCAAAACAAACAAATTCTATTTTATTAGCAACTAAAACTAGTACAAATCCTGATGCTAGTTATCGGAAGTTAAATAAAATTAGTAAATTACAATCAAATCTTAAAGAATCCTTAATTCATTATCATGGCTTAGGTTTCGCGAACATTCAAAATTATTTAAATCTCTGAAAATGAAAATACCAGCATAAAGGTTTAACGCCAAACCAACAATCATCGGTATTATATTTTAACGTATAAAAAAGTTAAATAACAATATTAAAAGTTTATATAATTTTCTTTTAAAGTTATCATATTGATGATTTTTTTTATTTCATCAAGAGTTTTCTACAAAATTAAAAAAAAATATTGTAAATGTTTTCATGCATCGTGTTCATGCTCTGTCATTTTAATATTTCCTTTATAGCTATAATTTTTCTTAGCAAATGGTGATTGTAAAACATATTTTAAATTAAATAGGTATTTGCATAAAACTTTTAAAACACTGATAAATTTAGGTGTAGATAGTGGGTTTGTTATTTTTAATCCCTTATGAAGTTGATAATCTTCAATTATTACAAGAACTTTATTTAAATAAGAACAAGTTTACTTTTGAAAGTTGTTTAATATTAAATAGATATTATTTATTGCTTCTTCTTCGTTTTTAGAATGAAAAGTAATATTATTAATTATTTTCTGTTGCAAAACATTATAAAAAATAATACCAGTTTGACCAATTCCAGCAGGGTCAATTGCAATAATATATTTTAATTTATTTGGTTTATTTTTTTGTCAATTTGTAATATTTTTCATCCATCGGAAGCCAAATATAAAATATCGTTAATTTTGTAATGCTGCATATAAGAAGCAATTACATCTCATTTGTTTTTAAATAAATTTAAGTACATTTTTGCTCATTCTAAACATTGCAAATCATAATGATTTTTATGATGAGAAATACGACAATTAACAAGGTTACAATTAATTCAATCAAATGAAGTTGTTATTTCATTTCAAGTTTTATTAATATACAAACTTTTATATTCTGTAATTATAATAATCCTTTCATTAATTAGTTTTGCCTAATGCTCAATATTCATCAGTTATTTCATCTACTGAAACTGGATAAGCTCGTATCATTAATTCTTGTAATTTACTTTCAATTTTTTTATTTCATTTTTTCATAAAATATTTTCCTTTCTGTAAAAAATAATATTTTTTTATTGGTTAATATTTTGATATTTAGTAAATAATGTATTTTGTATTTTAGTATTTATTTACTTCTCCGCCCGCTTCACTTCGGGGGGGGGCGGTAGGATATTTAGACAGAGTTTATCCCCCTACGGAAATAAACAAAAAAAGTTTACCCAGTTATTAATTACGTTTCATCCACCCCTAGACAACTTTATATAAAGAAAATAACCTTTGGAGCTCCAACCCTCTTGTTTTTTTAGTGTCCGATATTGTTTTTTTCGGTTTAACAGCACTCTTTTTATGAAAATAAGCCAAAAAAAACGCGTTCTGACATTTCGCAAGTGATTAATCTTGCCGAGAATTAAAGAAATAAATAGGAATAAATCCATTCGCTTTCACACTTTATTTAAGGCTTCGTGTCATAGATGAGTTATCCATCTTTAAGCATCAAAATATTAAGTTTTAAGCATTGCATTATTCATCAGATAATACCTTTATTGAAAGGAAATTTATAAAAATATCATTTATTTTGTGTAGGGAAAACAGAATAACATCTGTTTTATGATAAAAGTTCTAAATTTAAAGATACTATCCGATGAATAATGCAAATAAATTTATTTTTTTAATAGAAAAATAAAAAAACAATCTCACAAGAATTGTTTTTTGCCGGTTCATCTTACAGGACGCCATTTTATTTGTTTCTTTTAAAATCATAAATAATAATTGTTTTAAAAATTGTCATGGATATGAATTTTTATTTTTAATTATTTATTTAGAAATTCTAGTAATATAATTCTAACTTATTTTTGGAAAGAATTAATTGTGACAAAAATGGGAGCAGTAATTTTTACACACATAATTAAGGGTGAATAAAAAAGATACGGGTTTTTGTTTTTAAATGTTATTTAGTTAAATAAATTAAGAATATTTTTTTATTTTTTTATAAAACCCGCAAAAAATTTACTCGCCCATAATTAAAATAAAGTTGTTTTTTATTTTTTTATTGTTATAATTAATTAGGCATTTATTCTATTATTTAGAATATGCTTAAATGTGGTAGTGATGGTAACATTACGTTTGGACCACAGCGAGAATTTAATTAAAAGGAGGAAATTGCTCGTGGCAATAATTACAAGAATTGCAAAATTAGAATTTCAAGCAGGACAAGCAAAACCAGGGCCAGAATTAGCTTCATTAGGAATTAATATGCCTCAATTTTGTACACAGTTTAATGATGCAACAAAAGATCGAATGGGTGATGTTGTTCCAGTTGTTATTACTGCTTTTGATGATAAGACATTTAAATTTGAATTAAAAACAACACCGGCAGCGATTTTATTAAAAAAAGCAGCAAAAATCCAAAAGGGATCAGCAAAGGCAAAAGATGAAAAGGTAGCAACAATTTCAGCTGATGAAGTTCGAAAAATTGCGGAATATAAACTTGTTGATTTAAACGCAAATTATGTTGAAGCAGCAATGCATATTATTGAAGGAACTGCTCGTAATATGGGGATTGTTGTTGAAGGTATGCCAAGTAAGAAGGGGAAAAACTAAGAATGTCAAAATTTGGTAAAAAATATAATAAAGCTGCTGAATTAGTTGGCAAAAATAAGGTATACCCAATTGCAGAAGCAATTGAATTAGCAAAACAAACTGCAACAACAAAATTTGACTCAACCGTTGAAGTTGCCTTTAATTTAAACGTTGATCCACGTCATGCTGACCAACAAATTCGTGGAGCTGTTGTGTTACCAAAAGGAACAGGAAAAACACAACGAATCTTAGTTTTAACAAATAGCAAGGAAGCTGATGCTAAATCAGCTGGTGCTGATTTTGTTGGTGGTAAAGATTTAATTGAAAAAATTCAAAAAGAAAACTGATTTGATTATGATGTTATTATCGCAACACCAGATATTATGGCAGAATTAGGAAAAATTGGAAAATTATTAGGGCCAAAAGGATTAATGCCGAACCCTAAAACAGGAACAGTTACTTCAGATGTTGTTAAAGCAATTGGTGATGTTAAAAAGGGAAAAGTTGAATATCGTGTTGATAAAAATGGAAACATTCATTCAATTATTGGAAAAGCATCATTTAAAGTTGAAGATTTAAAAGCTAATTATAATGTAATTTATGAAACAATTCGTAAGGCAAAACCAGCGGCTGTTAAAGGAGCATATATTAAAAATATTGCTTTCACAACAACAATGGGGCCAGGAATTAAAGTTTTAATTGAATTATAAAAAAGGAAAAGATAAGACTGCACCCCAAAAAGTAAGTAAAATAAAAAAAGATTTTGTTAAATTTTTATAGGGGGTGCATTTTTATATGGCAAAAAAAGGACAAAAATATAACAAATATACATCAGAATTTAGAACAAAAATCATTGAGGAAATTAAATAAAAAAGTTGTTGAATAGTAGCAAAACAATATAATATAAATGCAAATACAGTAGAATCTTGATGAACAAATCATAAAAAAGGAAAATTAAACAATCCTAAAGGACCTAAAATTTCTTTTGCCAAAAGAAATTTAGAATATTATAAAACAAGGTATGAATTATTAAAAAAGCTCCATGACTTTTACAATTAAGCAAACTAAGAATAGTCTCTTTTATTAAACAAAATTGTCGTGAATATTCAATAAAATTATTACTAGAAGTAACAGGGTTAAAACGTAGTTATTGAAATAAATATAAAAATTATGACAGTAGCAAAAAAGATAAAAAAGCAATAAATGATATTGTAAAAGTCTATGAAGAAAATTTAAAACAATTTGGTTATCGAAGAATTACTAAATATTTAAAAGAAGATTATGGTATAAAATATAATTCAAAAAAATTTTTAAGAATTATGTGTGATAATCAAATACAACCTGAATATGTAAGAAAAATGAGAAGAAAAATAAAATATAAACAGAATAAAGAAAAAAGCTTATTGCAATATCCTGATTTAATTAAACGTAAATTCAATGATATAAAAACAAGGTTTTCAGTACTATATACTGATGTAACATATTTAATTTGAAAAGGAGAAAGATATTATCAATCAACAATTATTGATGGATATACTAAAGAAATAGTTGATGTAAAGTGATCTAAATATAATGACAATAAATTAGTAATGAATAATTTAAATGATGCAATTAATAAAATAAAATTAATAAAAAAAGATCTGAATGGAATAATAATTCACTCAGATCACGGATATCAATATACATCCACTATTTATCACGATAAATGTTTATCTAACGGTATTATAATTTCAATGGGGAAAAAATACCACTGTGCAGATAATATTGTTATAGAAAGTTTTCATTCATTACTTAATAAAGCTACAATCCATAATAAAATATATAATTCACATGAAGAATATATACAAGATGTTATAAAATGAAATACATGATATTCAAATCGTAAAGAAAAAGATATAATTAAAAAATAGTAAATACTTTTTATTAGTACTTACTAAAATGGGTGCACTCTACATATCTCTTTTTCTATTCACCATTAACTTTAACATTACCATTATCATCAATAATTAAATCGGGTTTTTGTGTATTTAAATTTCAACGATAAACTGATTTAAAATAATTACTATTTTCTTTTTTTCAACTATAAGCAATAGATTGTTTATCTTTTTCACTAATATTTAAAATTATTTCTTTAGTTTTGTTTTCTTTATTTAAAAATAAATTTCAATTATTTTTATTGGTAATTTTAATAAAATTATCTACTTTTTTATCATTTTTAAATTTAATAATTTCTCATTTATTTTCTTTGTTTGTTCTTCATACTACATAATAATGTTTATTATCAACTGTATTAAATGGTTTTTCTTGTGGCGCTATTCATTCTAAATTGTCTCTAATTTCTTGGTTTTTAGTATCTATTTTATGTTTTTCTTTTAGTTCTTTTAATTGTTCTTCGGTATATTGCGGTGTATTACAAGCAACTAAACTTGTTGTACTTGTTCCAATTAAAATGATTGTTCCAAAAATACTTAATATTTTTTTCATATTTTTAATTCCCTTACTTTTTTACATTTTATTAATTTAATTAAAAATGGAAATAAATTTTATTTGGATAGGCTACAATTATTAGGGCCATAATTATATAGACTTCAAAATTAGATAAAATTATTAAGAAAGAAGGAATATAAAAATGGGAAATAAAACTTCATACTCTGAAGAATTTAAAAAACAAATTGTCATGCTATATAAAAATGGTAAAAGTGTTATTAATCTAGGGCAAGAATATAATTTATCAAAACCAACTATTTATAGTTGAGTTAAAAATTATAATAATTCTGGTTCATTTAAAGCAAAAGACAATCGCACACTAGAAGAAAATGAAATAATAACTTTACGAAAAGAACTTAAAGACTTGAAAATGGAAAATGACATTTTAAAGCAAGCCGCACTGATAATGGCCAAAAAATAACAATAATTAATAACAACAAAACAAAATATTCAGTAAGAAAAATATGTAAGATTTTGGGTTTATTAAAATCAACGTATTATTATCAAACTAATAAATGTATTAACAAGCAAGTTAATAATTATGAACAATAAATTATCAGTGCCTTTAATAAAAGTCGCAAAATTTATGGGGCTCGCAAAATTAAAGTTATTTTAAATAGAAAAGATATCATCTTATCGCGGCGAAAAATCAGATTCTTTATGATCAAAAATAATTTGGTTTCTAAATACACCAAATTAAAATATCATAATCATAAAACAACAGTCAATAATGACCAAATTAATAATATTTTAAACCGTCAATTTAACAACAAAAAACCTAATGAAGTTATTGTTAGTGATTTAACATATGTTCAAGTTGGCGCTAAATGACATTATATTTGTTTATTAATTGACTTGTTTAATCGTGAAATAATTAGTTATAGTGCTGGTCCGAATAAAACAACCGAACTGGTCCAACAAGCTTTTCATAAAATAACACGACCATTAAATCAAATAACTATATTTCATACTGATCGTGGTAATGAGTTTAAAAATAAAATCATTGATGAAATTTTAATAACTTTTAATATTAAAAGATCATTAAGCAATAAAGGCTGCTCTTATGATAATGCTGTGGCTGAAACAACTTACAAAACTTTTAAAACTGAATTTATTAAGGGTAAAAAATTTAAAAATTTAACACAATTAAAATACGAACTTTTTGATTTTGTGCATTGATATAACAATATTCGAATTCATGGCAGTTTAAATTATTTATCTCCAGTTACTTTTAGAAAACAAATGTCTATATAAAAAGTGTCCTAAAAAGTGTTGCCATTCCAATTTCCATAAATTTTCAAATTAATTACTTTTTATACATTTACAATTCTAGCAAAATTTACTCTCAAAACAGTTGTTAAGTGTCTATTATAAGCTACGGCACTATAAAGATAACTATAAACAGAGATACTTAATTTTAATTATTTATTATTTTCAATTCATAATCCTAATTTAATATCACAATCAACATCATATGAAGCAAATCAATATTTGTTTGCTTTAACTAAAGTTCTTCAAAATGCTTTATCACTACTAGTATTATGTTTTATATCAATATTGTTTAAATTAATTTTAATATCTCCAAATTTACCGTTCCCTACATCACCAAAAGTTTCTGGTGAATTTTCTTCCCCGTAAGTATTAATTATAATATAAGGATATTTTTCTATAAATGAATTTCAATCAGAAGCATATTTGGTAAAATCTACTATACTTAATGTTTTATTATCATTAAATGTTAAACTATAACTTCAACTAGCATCTCCAGTTCTACCATAATAGTAATAATAATTTACTATTATATCATTATTAGCTAGATAAGGACTAGCGGAAATTGTTGTTGGTACAGCACTTCCACTAATAGTTAATACACTTAATAAACTAAGTAACCTTTCATGCTTGTTTTTCTCCTTTTCTTAACCTTGAAACTTTTTATCAAGATCTACCTGCATTATATATATATAAGAAAAATTATGAGTTATTTTAATAAATTTATCTTGAAAAACAGTTCTTATTACGCGTTTTAAGGGCTATATTAGCAATAAAATAAAAATTATTGTGTTTTGTTGTGTTGTTGGTGTGTTGTGTGTTGTTTGTGTGTGTGTGTGTGGGGTGGCGTTGTTGTGGGTCCGATGAATAATGCAAATAAATTTATTTTTTTAATAGAAAAATAAAAAATCAATCTCACAAGAATTGTTTTTTGCCGGTTCATCGTACAGGACGCCTTATGATGGATTGTTTTGTTAATTTCAAATTATTACTTTACTTAACAAAATATCCAAGATAAAATTATAATCAGTAGTTAATTTTAACTAAAAAGGAGGTTGGGGGGATGCCATCATATTATACAGAACATATTTTAAAATTAAAGCAGCCAAAATTAAAAGCACCATTAACTGATACCGAAATTAATTCTATTGTAACAGCTTTTAAGCATTTAGTTTGTAAAATTAAAAAAGATGCTGTTGTTATTAAGCATCAAAAATTTGGATATGAACTTTTTCGTAGTAAAGCAGACGACAAATATTGAGCATATGCTCTTACATTTACTGAACCTCTTAATCCATTAAAACCAATTTATAAACATCATTGAATTGGTAATGCTTTTATTGGTTATGGGTATGATACATTAGAAGAAACAATTAATCAAACTTTTAAAATGATGGAACAAGGACCAACTGCACAAACAAATTTTCGTGATTATTTAACTAGTTGAGATGAAGAGAAAGACCGCATTTTATTAGGTTGAGAAGAAAAAGAATGGTCTTTTGAAAAATATCAAAAATTTCAGCGTTGATATGAAAAAAACAAGGTTAAAATTATGGCAAAACAAATTGGAGTTAAGGATGCCGAATATTATAATAAAGAAATTAATGATAAAAATAATAGGTCTGGATTAGCGGTTTTATTAGGAAAAATGCAAGACCCACCAAAACGCCCTCGATCAATGGCTGTTGTAATGCGCGAAACAGCAAAGACAAAAGAAAAATGAGATGACCCAAAAACCAAAAAATACCTTGTTGGTTTTATGTATGTCAATTAAGAAAGAATGCCATATTATTAATTATCGAGAAATTAATTCAACGCAAAATGAACATATTAAATTATTGGCAAAATTAAAAGAAAAAAAATATCGAAAAGAATTTAATTTAGCCTTAATTGAAGGATGAAACATTATTGATGAAGCATTACAACAAAATATTGTTGTTGAAATTTTAACAACAAAAGCAAATCAACCAAAATTAAAAAATTTTAATAATATTTTATTAACAATAGTTCCGGAATTAATTTTAACTAAGTTGAGCCAAAGCAAAAATAGTCAAAATATTATCGGTGTGATTGATTTAACGAAGGTTAAGGAACAAAATAATTTTCAATTTAATCAAAACATTCTTTTATTAGAAAACATTCAAGATCCAGGCAATGTAGGAACATTAATCAGAACTGGCCTTGGTTTTGGTTTTACAAATATTATTTTGTATAATCATACTGTTGATCTTTTTAATGATAAAGTCTTACGTGCTAGTCAAGGTGCGATTTTTAAAGTTGCAATTAAAGAGATTGATTTAAATGAGATTAAAAACTTCCAATTAAACCAATATAAAATTATTACAACAGGTTTAAAACAAAAAAGTCTTTATTTACAAGATTGTCAGTTTAAACAAAATGACCGGTATATTTTAGCATTGGGTAATGAGGGGCATGGTCTTTCAGCAACATTGCAAGAAATTAGTGATTATAATGTTCAAATTAAAATTAATTCACAACTTGAGTCATTAAATGTTGCTCAGGCAGGAGCAATTTTAATGTATGAAATTAATCGTCAGATGGAGGGAAAATAATGTTTAAGTTTAAAAATGCGAGTTATATTACATCAGCGGTTAATAAAACAGGTTGAATTAATGATGATTTATTGGAAATTGCTTTTTTAGGGAAAAGTAATGTTGGTAAATCAAGTTTTTTAAATATGTTGACAAATCATCGCCAATTAGCAAAAGTTTCGCAAATTCCCGGGAAAACTCGTATGTTAAATTTTTTTGCAATTAATAATAACCAATTTCGAATTGTTGATGCGCCCGGATATGGGTTTGCAAAAGTTGGCAACCAATATAAGATGGATTTTGCAAAAATGATGGAAGAATATTTAACTAAACGCGAAAATTTAAAATTTGTTTGTTTGTTAGTAGATTTACGTCATCAACCAACTCAAGATGATTATGAAATGTATCAATATTTAAAGCATTTTAACATTTTGACAGTTTTAATTGTAACAAAACTTGATAAGGTAAAAAAGAATGATATTCAAAAGCACGAAAAGATTATTAAAGCTAAATTAAATTTTGCCGATAGTGATTATTTTATTAAAACATCAAGTCGAAATAAAATTTCCCGTGATGAATGTTGAGCATTGTTTGCAAAATTATTAAATTTTAATGAATAGTTAAAATATTTTAAATTAATAAACTTATTAAAACTATTTTTATTAAATTAGCATATAATTATGATACATAAGGAGTGTTTAACATGAATAGTTTTTCATTGACAAAAAAAGGCTTTTGACAAAATTTTGTAGTATTAATTATTCTTAGGTTTTTAATAAAATTAAGTAATTAGAAACAAATTAGGTTTCGCTTATGACTAAATGATAACAAAATTTATAAAAAATTCAACTTCTTTTAAAAATATAATTTTTAGTTAAAAAATAATCTATAAAATTATGAATTTTGACACACTAAAAAATACTTTTTAAAGTTATTATTAATTTTACAATTGAAATTTATAAACATAAAAATTGATTTTGAGATTAATTTAAATTAAAAATATTAAATTCAATTTTTTCTTTATTTTTATTAGTTTTATCAATTTTTTCTTCATTGATTTGACTATTAAGTCTTAACATTTAAGTAATTAACATATTGGTAAATGTTTCTTTACAATAAATTTTCGCACCCCGCGCCCCTTAACAGCTTTAATATAGTGTGATATATCGCCTTCCATGTGACAACCAATATTATATTCTAACGCTTGATTTTCAATGCCTTCTTTATTATTTTTAATTAATTCAATAGTTTCTAATAAAATTTTCTTTTTATTATCAATAACATAAGGTAAATGACACATTAAAAAATCTAATAATGCTTCATAATTTCCAGTAAAAAAATATATTTTTGTTAATTTATATTTTAATCTATGAATTCGGTTTTTCTTACGATTTGGAAATAATTCTTTAAATCTTTTTACTAAATGAAATTTATCTAAACTATATGATACATTGTTATTTTTATATTTTGCTTTTATTGCTTGCTTTATAAATTTTTTAATTTTTTTTCACCATCACTTAATATTAATATTTTAGTATCTTCATTAATATCATAAGTATCGATTAATTTAAAAATTTTATCAATAAAACTATCAATATTAGATTTATCATTTTTATTCATCATTTGAAAAACGCCTTTTTTATTTTTCATTTTTTTTCTTTTTTTCGTTGACTTTTTTCATTAATACCAACATGCATAGTTGAAAAAAATATTTTATTTTCAACTTTCTTTTTATTTTCTCACATAGGTTCAAATTGGATAGGCCACAATTATTAGGACCATAATTATATAGACTTCAAAATTAGATAAAATTATTAAGAAAGAAGGAATATAAAAATGGGAAATAAAACTTCATACTCTGAAGAATTTAAAAAACAAATTGTCATGCTATATAAAAATGGTAAAAGTGTTATTAATCTAGGGCAAGAATATAATTTACCAAAACCAACTATTTATAGTTGAGTTAAAAATTATAATAATTCTGGTTCATTTAAAGCAAAAGACAATCGCACACTAGAAGAAAATAAAATAATAACTTTACGAAAAGAACTTAAAGACCTGAAAATGGAAAATGACATTTTAAAGCAAGCCGCACTGATAATGGCCAAAAAATAACAATAATTAATAACAACAAAACAAAATATTCAGTAAGAAAAATATGTAAGATTTTAGGTTTACTAAAATCAACGTATTATTATCAAACTAATAAATGTATTAACAAGCAAGTTAATAATTATGAACAAGAAATTATCAGTGCCTTTAATAAAAGTCGCAAAATTTATGGGGCTCGCAAAATTAAAGTTATTTTAAACAGAAAAGATATCATCTTATCGCGGCGAAAAATCAGATTATTTATGATCAAAAATAATTTGGTTTCTAAATACACCAAATTAAAATATCATAATCATAAAACAACAGTCAATAATGACCAAATTAATAATATTTTAAATCGTCAATTTAACAACAAAAAACCTAATGAAGTTATTGTTAGTGATTTAACATATGTTCAAGTTGGCGCTAAATGACATTATATTTGTTTATTAATTGACTTGTTTAATCGTGAAATAATTGGTTATAGTGCTGGTCCGAATAAAACAGCCGAACTGGTCCAACAATCTTTTCATAAAATAACACGACCATTAAATCAAATAACTCTATTTCATACTGATCGTGGTAATGAGTTTAAAAATAAAATCATTGATGAAATTTTAATAACTTTTAATATTAAAAGATCATTAAGCAATAAAGGCTGCCCTTATGAAATGCTGTGGCTGAAACAACTTACAAAACTTTTAAAACTGAATTTATTAAGGGTAAAAAATTTAAAAATTTAACACAATTAAAATACGAACTTTTTGATTTTGTGCATTGATATAACAATATTCGAATTCATGGCAGTTTAAATTATTTATCTCCAGTTACTTTTAAAAAACAAATGTCTATATAAAAAGTGTCCTAAAAAGTGTTGCCATTCCAGTCATTTAGCGCCAACTTGAACATATGTTAAATCACTAACAATAACTTCATTAGGTTTTTTGTTGTTAAATTGACGATTTAAAATATTATTAATTTGGTCATTATTGACTGTTGTTTTATGATTATGATATTTTAATTTGGTGTATTTAGAAACCAAATTATTTTTGATCATAAAGAATCTGATTTTTCGCCGCGATAAGATGATATCTTTTCTGTTTAAAATAACTTTAATTTTGCGAGCCCCATAAATTTTGCGACTTTTATTAAAGACACTGATAATTTCTTGTTCATAATTATTAACTTGCTTGTTAATACATTTATTAGTTTGATAATAATACGTTGATTTTGATAAACCCAAAATCTTACATATTTTTCTTACTGAATATTTTGTTTTGTTGTTATTAATTATTGTTATTTTTTGGCCATTATCAGTGCGGCTTGCTTTAAAATGTCATTTTCTATTTTCAAGTCTTTAAGTTCTTTTCGTAAAGTTATTATTTCATTTTCTTCTAGTGTGCGATTGTCTTTTGCTTTAAATGAACCAGAATTATTATAATTTTTAACTCAACTATAAATAGTTGGTTTTGGTAAATTATATTCTTGTCCTAGATTAATAACACTTTTACCATTTTTATATAGCATGACAATTTGTTTTTTAAATTCTTCATAGTATGAAGTTTTATTTCCCATTTTTATATTCCTTCTTTCTTAATAATTTTATCTAATTTTGAAGTCTATATAATTATGGTCCTAATAATTGTGGCCTATCCATCTTCTTTAGTTACATTATAGCATAAGTATTAATCAATAATATTAACTAAAATATCATTTAAAATATTTAAGCCTTGGCTTGTACAACGTAAATGATTATTATCAAAAACTAAATTATTTTTTTGCACTTCTACATCAATTTTATTTTGATAGTAATCTACTACTGCTTTTGCATCTTTAACCTTTGTTAAATCAATGCCATTTAAAACGCGTAATCCCATCATTAAAATTTGAAAATAATAATCCTTTAACGATAATTCTGTTTTAGTTTGTGTTCAATTAGCATATTTTCGCGAATTCTGTAATAAATAATAACCATCGTTATTAATAAAACCAGCTGCACTAGGGCCAAGTAATCAAAAAGACTTATTAGTTCAATATGCTAAATTATGTTGTGATTTTTTGTTGTTATTAGTATAATTTGAAATTTCGTATCTTTCATAACCTATTTTAGTTAATGCAGTATTAATAATTTCATCAAATGCAATATCATACTCTGGTAATTTAAGTTTTGTTTTACCCCAATATGAATTTTCTTTTAAAATTAACGAATATCAACTAATATGATCAGGTTGTAATTTTTGAATCATTAACAAATCTGCCTCAATATCAGCTTGTGTCTGATCAAATAAATTATAAATTAAGTCAAACGAAATATTATCAAAACCTTCTTGACGAGCTAAGTAATAACTATTAACAACATCAGAACTATTATGATAACGATTAACTTTTTTTAATAACTGATCATTAAAAGTTTCAACACCAATTGAAAGACGGTTAATCTGATATTTCTTTAAAAGCTGTAATTGACTTTTTGTAATTTTTTCTGGATTTAATTCAATTGTATATTCAATTATTGGTTCTTGCACAACTTTTTGTAAAAGTTGTAATAGTTGTTCTAATTGATTATCATCTAAACTATTTGGTGTTCCTCCTCCCAAATAAATTGTTTTTAAAGCAAAATCAGGATGAGGCTGAGCAATTTCATGTGCTAATGAAGTTAAATATTCTTCAATCATTATTGGGCGTGATTTTTTAATTTTAAAAAAATCACAATAAAAACAAATATGGTCACAAAAAGGAATATGTACATATAAATGTTCAATCATTATTAATCCTCACTTCTTTTATATTTTAATAATATAGATTATAATTTCAAGTGCAATAGTTATATGTTTTTTAATAATTAAATTAAAAGATTTTATTTAAAAATTAATCAACCTCAAATTAAATTATCTGTAAAAATGAATATTCACCATTATTAATAATAACTTCTTCTTTACTTGGAGAAATAAAAAAACTATAGTAAAATTTACCATTTGAAACCATTATTGGCAGACCAAAACTCTTATCTTTCTTACCACCAGCGGGAATTTTTCTTAATAATTTTACAGTAAAGAATTTTTCCGTTTTATTAATTAGATTAATTTTATATGTAGAACCATCAATCTGATCAACATTAGTGAAATAAAACTCAATTTTTTTAAATTTTTTATAGTGATAAAAAAATCAACAATAGGTCCAAAAAATGGAACAATATTATCTGTTTCTACCTTTTGTTCTAAAACACTAGCACTTTTAAGTACCTCATCAAAAGTCGATTGGTCCATCTTAAAAACAAGGCGATAATTCTCATAATATGTTTCTAACCTAAAACAATGTCAAAAATCTATCAACAATTTTGCAAATTCTTCCAATTCAGAATTAAATTTATTTTTTGCTACTAAAAATTCAACATTTTGTTTTAATTTTATTTCAGTGCGGTTACGTTTAAATTGTAAACCTTGAATCATAAAGTTATTTATAATAAAAAAATCTATTTTAAACAAAACATAATAATCTTCGTACTCAGTTAGTTGATTTAGAATATATGTCTTTTTATAAAAGTTTAAAAAATTTTCTGGTGTTAATTTATCGAAATTATAGTTCTCACATGCCCGCGCTAACACAGACTGCTCTTTAAGAAAACCATAGTTTGAATAAATAAAACTTTAAAATAAGACATGGTGGATATAAGATAAGTACCAAAAAACAAAATATTTTGCTTTTTTAAATCCTCTGTAACAATATCCCAAATTATCTCGCCGGGGTTTATTTGATTAACATACTTTGGCATTATAATTTGATAATTTTGATCTTTCAAAACTTTATTAACAAAATTAGTAAAATACTCCTCAATATTATCCTGAATCTTATTTAAAACATCTAAATCATTAGTTATAGTTTCTAGAGATTCAATGTTATCCCTCGCTTGCAATCCTTTAAATCTCACTTCATAAACAAGATTAACCTGCACTGTAATTCCCAATACTGCTTGCGGAGTATCTTGTAATAACTTTGCGATGTTATCAAAATTAATATTATACAAAGTAAATGAAATATCATCCTCCGCTAAAAACAACGGCATTGTATCAACATAATAATTTGAATAGCGATCTCGTAAATCTTGATTAAAATTAACAAACTCTGCTTTAAAACCAACAAGCAACTGTGTTAAAAAACGATATCTACTAATTGTATTACTTTTTAAAGTTAAACCATCATCCTCTGATTTTAACTTTCCTACTCACTCTGTAAATGAAAAAATTTGTTCCGGATAATCATTAATATCAATTGTTTTCTTTGTATCCCATTACGCTTATAAAGTTTGCTTTGCTTCGTTTTTTATCTTATTTAAAATGCCAAGATCTTGCTGTTCATCGAACTGGTCTTCATCAGGCTCATGCTTTGGACGCGCGGTACAACTAGCCACCCCAAACGCACTACCACTGTCTAACACAAAAGCACTAAAAAGAGTTAATAACTTTTTCATCAATATGTCACCTTTCTTCAATAAGATATTTATTATTATATTGGATAAAAAAGCGCACTCGTGCCTTTAACAAATTATTTGCAAGATAAAAGTTATCTTGCAAATAAAAGATATTAAGAAATCATATTATTAAAATTTAATGCTATTTTCATATAAAAATGTTTCTCCTAACATTATAATTTAATAATAAACTATAACAATTGTTATTTATCTTTTGGTTAAGAAAAACATTATCAATTATTTTTAAAACAATATTTAATTTCGGTTAAATCAACGACCAAGTAATGCGTCACCGTTTCGTTTACGACGACGAGCAATTAATCATGGAATTGAAATTACTAGTGTTAAAATAATTAAGAAAACAATAAAAATTACTAAACAAATACGGTTTGTTTTTTTCTTTAAAGCTGCTAATTCTTCTGGATGAACAATTTCATATCCATAATAACAAATAATATTTGCTTTTCTTTTTTTTGTTAAAACAATATTCGCAATATGAACGCCTAATGTTACGATTAAAATAATAATTGTAATTGTAATGGCTGCTGTTAAATCATCAACAATGCCTCAACTTCAAAAACCAAACCGGAACTCTTCACCCGAATGTTGTTGAAAACCATATAAAATTCCTAAAATAATTCCACCAAAGAAATAAGTCGGAAATGCTAATCAATTTAAAACAATACTGCGAACAGTCATTTTTTTATAATTATCAATTAAGAAATGCGGAATAGTATGATTCCCTCGTGTTAAATTAGAAAGATAACTATTTGTTTCAATTCGAACTCGTGATAAATCAAAAATACCAGCAAACAATAATCCTAGAGAAATTAACAAAAAAGTAATTGTCAAAAATGGATGAGGAATATATTTCGCTTTAATTCCCATAATTGCTTCTAATTCTTGTTGATGAGAAATAAAATATAAGGCAATAAATAAACTTGTCATCATTGTGCCAATAAAACCAATAATAATCATAATTAAGGTACGAATTTTTTCCCAACGAATCTCACGAGCAATTTCTAAAGGAATTAAACGGTTAGCATATTTTTTTTTAAAACGACGACGACGTTGTTTTTCTGATATCTGGGGCTGATAAGCATAACGATTATTTTCGCTGCTGTTTGTTAAAGCTGGTTGATCAAATTGCGCTGATGGAGTAAAATGACCATTTTGATAATACGACGGTGGCGCCGGCATTGAGTTTGTCATCATTTGATTATCATCAAAATATTGTGCTGAATTTACACCACGATAGGCTCCTTTGCTATCATAAACTAATTCTGAACGATTAAATTGTTCATTAACTTGTGATTGATGATATGGTGATGCAACACGCGATTGATAAAGAGGACGATATTGATTTGCATACATATTATCATCGTTAACATAACCATCACGGTAATTCTGATATCCCATAAATTCGGCATTGTCATATCGCCCTTGATTTTGTTGTCCTGACCAATATTGATCATAATTAGAACTTGTTACATGCTGCTGAATTCGACGTGGTAAAATTTGTTGATGAACTGGGCGTGAATAATTTTGCGCAGCATCATGATTATAATATGGTTCAACATAACCCGGTGGCATTTGTGAAGCATTTACATTCATTGCATCACGTTCTTCTTCAAGATACTGGCGGTCATGATTATTAGCATAATAATTATATTGGTTACTTAAGTTCATTCGTGCTGGGCGAATTGTATTATTATTTTGATATAACATTTCCATATTATTTAATTGGTTTTGTTTATATGCTTCATTTGGACGAAAGTATTGATTTGACGAAAGATGATTTTGTGGCATCCCATTTGGATAGGGTTGATTTTGGTTAAAATCAGCATTATTTTGATTTATTAATTCAGGATTAAAATTATCACCAAAACGATTTGCTGATTGCATTGGTGATTGTTCATGTTGTTTATCTTTCACTATAAAAGATTTAACCGTATTAAAAAAACCCATTCTTTGTTTCACCTGCCCTAAATGTGAATAACATTGTATTAAAAAAGAAACTGCTAGTTTTTATCACCCATTTTTTTAGCTAGCATAATTTCTTGTTCAAAATACTCAATGTTTTCCTTAAAACTAGTTTCTTGTTTTAATTTTACAATATTCGTTCAATTACTACTGCTTTTTTTACTTCGAAATAAAGAAAAAGTAATAATAAAATAAACAAATAATAATAGCGCTGCAAATCCTAGTAGAAAACTAATTAACCCGATTACTGGAATGTCTAAATCTAAGATTGTTATACTTGTTGTCAAGAAGCCCTCCATATAAACACCACACTATCTATGAGTATTATACTATACTTTTTAAAATTTATGCAAAAAATATACTTTAATTTTGTAGAAAACTCTTGATATTTATAAAATATACCTAAAATTAGGTATATTCTTAATATAAGAGGTGAATAATTAATGGAAAAAATAATTGAAGAATTAATAAATAGTTTAACAGATGATCAATTTTTAGAATTTCATGAAAAAGTCAAAAAAGAAGCAGAATTAATTAAAAAAAAAAAACGCTTAAATGAAATTGATCAAAAATTTAGGGATAAAGGTATTAAATGTCCTAATTGTCAATCTTTTTATTGTGTTAAAAATGGTCATAATCCTGAAGGAAAACAAAAATATTTATGCAAAAAATGTCGCGCTAGTTTTGATGCTTTTCGTGATCATTTTACGTATTGAAGTCATTTAAATTATGAACAGTGAAATTTATTGATTCAAATTTCATTATTAGGCCAATCTAGTAAAATGATTTCCCGTTTTATTAAAACATCACCGAAAACCGCTTGATATAATCGCCAAAAAATAATGAAATCAAAACAATTAGAAAACACCCAATTAAAATTTAAAACTTTAAATGGCCAAATTCAAATCGATGAAACATTTATTAAAGAAATCCACAAAGGTAATTTTAAAGATAAATTTGATAAAAGAAAAATTCATCTTAATTCATTTTCAACCAACACTAAATGTTGTATTCAAATGGCTGTTGATAGCAATAATAATATTTATGTTAAATCAGTCAACACAAAACGATTACAAAAACAGTGAATTATTGAAAATATTAATAAACAATTAATCAAAGAAAATTCAATTATTATTTCTGACATGCAACCATTATATTTATTAGTAGCAAAACAAACAAATTATATTTTATTAGCAACTAAAACTAGTGCAAATTCTGATGCTAGTTATCGGAAGTTAAATAAAATTAGTAAATTACAATCAAATCTTAAAGAATCCTTAATTCATTATCATGGCTTAGGTTTCACGAACATTCAAAATTATTTAAATCTCTGAAAATGAAAATACCAGCATAAAGGTTTAACGCCAAACCAACAATCATCAGTATTATATTTTAACGTATAAAAAAGTTAAATAACAATATTAAAAGTTTATATAATTTTCTTTTAAAGTTATCATATTGATGATTTTTTTTATTTCATCAAGAGTTTTCTACAAAATTAAAAAAAATATATTATTTGTTCGAATATTATTTTAGGTACCAGTTTAACAATAATTTTAAACTATTTTCAAAAATAGTTAGTCATTAAACCGCCCGTTAAGCGGTTTAGGAGGTACCTAATTTGATATTCGGTCTATTATTTTTATTTTAAACCCTTTTCTAACGTCTCTAATAATTCAGTCTTTACTTTATTTTGTGTTTGATAAGTTAATTTTAATGTATCAGTAAAATGTCCTTGTTTAATTTGATCATAAATTATCCCAATTGTTGTTGTTAATTTAGTAATCTTTGCATCGTTATTAATATAATTAATAATACTATCATCAATCCATTTTGTTTTTTCAATGCCTAATCAATTTGGATTTGTTTTTGAAGATTGGTCAGTATTAATTCAACAAGAATCAAGCTTCTTATTATCTCATTGCTTAGTTACATTATTATAACTACAAGTTGATGAATAGATATTAGATAAGGCATCTTGTGTTGCTTGTGCAATATTTAATAACCCACTAGTAATAATATATTCATCACCATATATTTGAGATTGTGCTGTATCAACTCCAACAACTTTTGCTTTCGTTTTATTATATTTAATTCGGTCAATTGTATCTTGGGTTTGTGGTCCTGCAACAGGAAAAATAATACTTGCTTTTTTATTAATTAAATAATCAGAAATTACTTTTCCTTCTCCATGGTTAAATGATTGTGAAAACCATGATTCATTGTCATTTAATACTTCCTGAACTTTTTTTATTGGTAATAAATTATTAATTTTGGGGTTTATTTTTTTAATTATTGCTAAAATATCTGTCATCAATTGATGTAAATTAGGATATGTAATATCGGTCTTAATAATTTCATTAAATACATCCGCTGATAATAAAAATCCTCATAAATAATTTGAAACGCCAACTGGATTATCCATTCCTCCATAAGTTGCAATATTTAACTGCTGTTGAAATTCTGTTTGGTGCAAATTAAGTCATATTGTTGTAATAAGACCCGCTAAAAAACCAGCAATTTCTTTTTGAAATAAAATTCCTACAATATTATCAGCTAACGGACCATATGGGTCCATATTTTTATGGACATTCTGACCACCACCATCAATAAAAATAACATTATCCACTAAGTTTGCTGCTCAACCAATGGTATTGGCATGACTAAAGCCAGGTAAAATTAGCGTCTTTGCCCCAGCAATACTAGCTGTAATATAAGCTGCTTTAAATTCACCCGGTGTAATACCATTTGGTTCAAAATAGCTAGCTCGCAATGGACTATCTTGTCATTTTATCATTGGAACTTGGGCAAATTGTGACACGATATATTTGTTTGCTCCTTCTCACGCTGATTGAATATAAGATTTATCATTAATTGACCCGCCACTAGTAATTACCCAAATATCATACATATATTGGTATTTTTTAACACAAGATGTTAAAAAACTAGCAGAAGTAGTGCCTATTTGTAATGCCATTAAAATCTTAATTATTTTTTTCATTCTAATCTCCTTTAACCATAATTTAAAAAAATACTAAAAATATTCTTTTTTATCAAAACAAAAATTATTTTATTTAAGTTTTTTTCTTGTTATTTGTTTCAGAATTAATATTTGATTTAACACGACTAATAAAACTTTCTCGTAATAATAGATTAACTTTCGGAACTAATAAACGTAAATGATTACGATATTCAGTTAAAATTAGGTCTGAGGTATAATAAAATATTAACAATAAAAGTAAAACAATTGTGGCACAAATTGTTGAAATAATTGTTGTAATATTATCAATTTGAATCACAAAACTATCAAGGGGAATATATTGTTGACCATAAATATATTCTTTAAATATACCAACCTTTTTATCACGCATCACATCATCAACAAATTTAATAATGAATTCTAACCCAAATCATAATAATTGAAATTGCGCTACAATCGGTTTATTTGTTGGTGAACGATATTTTCATTCACACGTCATTGCAAACAAAATGTTAAAACACATAGCAAAAGCTAATCCATTAATAACTTGCAATGCTAAGTAAGCTTCTGGCGAATGATTAAATGCAGTAATACTAAAGAAAATAAATCATAGTAATAACCCTAACCCAAAGCAATATTTAACACCAATTTTATTATAAAGTAAATGACAAGCTAAATAAGCACCAAAAAATTGTGGAATTAAGAATAATTGTTCATTTAAACGAACAAATTGGTTGACTTTTCAAACATCATGGTATTTTTCTCATGTGCGTTGACCTAACAATCAAATATAAATATTTGATTGAGACACTTCTTTTAAAATAATAATTAAAATCACCATAAAAAAGATAATTAATACTTTTCCTCATTTAAATGGTTCAAACATTTTTTGTTGTTCAGCCGTAAATGATGTTGATGTAAATTCTTTATGTGAAAATAAAGCATATAAAATGGTTGCACCTGCAATAGCAATTATTGCACCAATTCCAATAATTCCTATTTGCAAATTATTAGTTAAATTACTTCCTACTGTAATAACAATATTGTTAAACTCACTACCAAAAATAAGCGCAAATGTCATTAATGGTGCTACTAAACTAATTGTTTTAAATGGAAAAAACTTACGGCCATATGCCTCATTATATGATAAAAAATAACTAGCCTTCGTAATAATTCCAAAACCAAGAAAAATTGCCGCGATAATTAATGTTGGCACTGAAGGATAAACAATTAAAATAAAAATTCCAAGCATTGATATTCCAAACATTGTATATTGAAAAAAATGTCAGCCAATAAGAGAAAAAACCTTATGTAAAAATACATAAGGAATCATCGCTAAAAAAGCATAAAGAGAAAGGGAAGTTGCTGCAATAATGGCAATTACTTCCATATTATTAATTGATGCGGCAAAGAATAAATCACGGAACTCAAAATTATCACCAATAATTGCTGATAATGCAAATCAATATAAAAACGTTTGAATAAAGAATGCCTTCTGACTAGTATGTTTAATTTTAATGTTTTTTATTAAAATTAATATGTAAATAACAAATAACAATAATAACATTAATGGATTAAATAAAAAAACATCTCAATTATTTTGTAACACACCTGCACCCTCTTTCTGTCTTATAGATTATAACATAACCTAAATAATTACATCTGTTCAATAACATTAACCCCTAATAAATTAAAGGCATTTGATAAAACTTGATAAATTACTTCAATAAATACTAAACGCTGTTTTGTTAATTCTAAGTTATCTAAATTAATAACTTTTGTTTCATTATAATATGAATGGAATTGCCGCGCAATATTTTGCACATAATCACAGACAAGATGTGGTTGGCGTAATTTTGCTGCTCCTTCAATGCAACGATTAAATAAATCAATCTCATTTAAAAGGTCTAATTCTTTTTGTGATGTTAATAATTCAAAGGTTTTAACATCCGTAATATTAATTTTGCTCATTTTATCTTGTTTTAGCACACTATTACAACGCGCTGTTGCATATTGTGCATAATAAACAGGGTTTTTTGAAGAATGCTCTTTTAAAATATCAATATCTAAGTCCATATGACTTTGAGCACTTTTTGAAGCTAACATATAACGAATTGGGTCAACTCCAATTTCCTCAATTAAGTCAATTAATCAAACTGCTGTCCCTTTTCGTTTACTCATTTTATATTCAACACCGTCTTTAATCAACCGTACCATTTGAATCATGTCAATATCTAAAATGTATTTTTTATAACCTAATAACTGTAACCCCGCTAACATTCGCACAATATAACCGTGATGATCACCACCCCAAAAATTAACCAATTTATCTGCTTTGCTTCGCATTAAACGTTCATTATGTGATGCTAAATCAGGAGTAATATAAGTTAAATCACCATTTGATTTAACTAAAACACGATCTTTATCATCACCAAAGTCAGTTGTTTTTAATCATAACGCACCATCTTGTTCATAAGTCTTTCCCAGTTTGGCATATTGTGCTAACGTTGCATCAATTTTTCCTCCCTCGTACATTGAAGCTTCAGAAGAATAATATTCAATATCAACTCGAAATAATTTTAATTGTTTTTTAATAATATCTAAAAATAAATCAACTGATTTTTTGCGAAACATTTCGTGTACCTTTGGATCACTAATTTTATAATCCTTATCAAAAGTTAAATTAATAAATTTATCTTGATAATTGTCAACAAAATATTGTGTAACATCATCATACATATCGCCACGATATGCATCGGGAGGTAATTCGGTTTTTTTACCTAATAAATTTAAATAACTAACAAAAACCGTCACTGCTAAAGTATTTATTTGATTACCAGCATCATTAACATAATATTCAGTTTGAACATGATAACCAGCTGCTCGCAAAATCCGAGCAACACTGTCACCAATGGCACCATTCCGAGCATGACCAATATGTAAAAATCCCGTTGGATTAGCTGAAACAATTTCTAAATTATAAGTAAAATTCTTTGGAGCTGAATATCCATATTTTTCTTCTCGTTTTAAAACCTCATTAATAACTTGATGTAACTGATCATCAGCTAAGGTAAAATTAATAAATCCCGCGCCAGCAATTTCAATCTTTTTAAAATATGATTTATTATTTTTTTCAATAAAAGCAATAACTTCTTCAGCAATTTTATTTGGTGCCTTTTTTAATTTTTTTGCTAGTAACAAAGCCAAATTGGTTGATAAATGGCCAAATCCTTCTTGACGTGGTTTTTCAACCATCACTGGTGTTGTTAAATTATTTGCCTTTAAGTACTCTTGTAACAGATTTTCAATTAATTTAACATTCGTATTCATAATTGTGCTTCCTTTCTTCTTTTATTTATATATATTTTACATAGTTTTTATAATTACTAGAGTGCATCCATTTTAGTAAGTACTAATAAAAAGTATTTACTATTTTTTAATTATATCTTTTTCTTTACGATTTGAATATCATGTATTTCATTTTATAACATCTTGTATATATTCTTCATGTGAATTATATATTTTATTATGGATTGTAGCTTTCTTAAGTAATGAATGAAAACTTTCTATAACAATATTATCTGCACAGTGGTATTTTTTCCCCATTTAAATTATAATACCGTTAGATAAACATTTATCGTAATAAATAGTGGATGTATATTGATATCCGTGATCTGAGTGAATTATTATTCCATTCAGATCTTTTTTTATTAATTTTATTTTATTAATTGCATCATTTAAATTATCCATTACTAATTTATTGTCATTATATTTAGATCACTTTACATCAACTATTTCTTTATTATATCCATCAATAATTGTTGATTGATAATATCTTTCTCCTTTTCAAATTAAATATGTTACATCAGTATATAGTACTGAAAACCTTGTTTTTATATCATTGAATTTACGTTTAATTAAATCAGGATATTGCAATAAGCTTTTTTCTTTATTCTGTTTATACTTTATTTTTCTTCTCATTTTTCTTACATATTAAGGTTGTATTTGATTATCGCGCATAATTCTTAAAACTTTTTTTGAATTATATTTTATACCATAATCTTCTTTTAAATATTTAGTAATTCTTCGATAACCAAATTGTTTTAAATTTTCTTCATAGACTTTTGCAATATCATTTATTGCTTTTTTATCTTTTTTGCTACTGTCATAATTTTTATATTTATTTCAATAACTACGTTTTAACCCTGTTACTTCTAGTAATAATTTTATTGAATATTCACGACAATTTTGTTTAATAAAAGAGGCTATTCAAGACTGCGCCCCAAAAAGTAAGTAAAATAAAAAAGATTTTGTTAAATTTTTATAGGGGGTGCATTTTTATATGGCAAAAAAAGGACAAAAATATAACAAATATACATCATAATTTAGAACAAAAATCATTGAGGAAATTAAACAAAAAAGTTGTTGAATAGTAGCAAAACAATATAATATAAATGCAAATACAGTAGAATCTTGATGAACAAATCATAAAAAAGGAAAATTAAACAATCCTAAAGGACCTAAAATTTCTTTTGGCAAAAGAAATTTAGAATATTATAAAACAAGGTATGAATTATTAAAAAAGCTCCATGACTTTTACAATTAAGCAAACTAATAATAGTCTCTTTTATTAAACAAAATTGTCGTGAATATTCAATAAAATTATTACTAGAAGTAACAGGGTTAAAACGTAGTTATTGAAATAAATATAAAAATTATGACAGTATCAAAAAAGATAAAAAAGCAATAAATGATATTGTAAAAGTCTATGAAGAAAATTTAAAACAATTTGGTTATCGAAGAATTACTAAATATTTAAAAGAAGATTATGGTATAAAATATAATTCAAAAAAATTTTTAAGAATTATGCGCGATAATAAAATACAACCTTAATATGTAAGAAAAATTAGAAGAAAAATAAAGTATAAACAGAATAAATAAAAAAGCTTATTGCAATATCCTGATTTAATTAAACGTAAATTCAATGATATAAAAACAAGGTTTTCAGTACTATATACTGATGTAACATATTTAATTTGAAAAGGAGAAAGATATTATCAATCAACAATTATTGATGGATATACTAAAGAAATACTTGATGTAAAGTGATCTAAATATAATGACAATAAATTAGTAATGGATAATTTAAATGATGCAATTAATAAAATAAAATTAATAAAAAAAGATCTGAATGGAATAATAATTCACTCAGATCACGGATATCAATATACATCCACTATTTATCACGATAAATGTTTATCTAACGGTATTATAATTTCAATGGGGAAAAAATACCACTGTGCAGATAATATTGTTATAGAAAGTTTTCATTCATTACTTAAGAAAGCTACAATCCATAATAAAATATATAATTCACATGAAGAATATATACAAGATGTTATAAAATGAAATACATGATATTAAAATCGTAAAGAAAAAGATATAATTAAAAAATAGTAAATACTTTTTATTAGTACTTACTAAAATTGATGCACTCTATTCTTAGTTTGCTTAATTGTAAAAGTCATGGATCTTTTTTAATAATTCATACCTTGTTTTATAATATTATAAATTTCTTTTGCCAAAAGAAATTTTAGGTCCTTTAGGATTGTTTAATTTTCCTTTTTTATGATTTGTTCATCAAGATTCTACTGTATTTGCATTTATATTATATTGTTTTGCTACTATTCAACAACTTTTTTGTTTAATTTCCTCAATGATTTTTGTTCTAAATTCTGATGTATATTTGTTATATTTTTGTCCTTTTTTTGCCGTATAAAAATGCACCCCCTATAAAAATTTAACAAAATCTTTTTTTATTTTACTTACTTTTTGGGGTGCAGTCTTTACTTATCTTTTTTTTCTAATTTTACAATAATAAAATCCATCAGTATTATTTTCGGTAGTAAGAAAAAAGCTTAGGTTTTAAATTGTCAATAAAAATGGATACGAAAAAAGAACTATAGGAATGAAGTCTGTACTCAACGGGGCTCATTCCTTTTAATTTTGTTAAAGGACGGTAATTATTATAAAAATTTACATAATTATGTGTAACTTTCATTAAAACTTCTTTTGTTCTGTTGCTTTTAGGAATTAAATTTAAACATTCATATTTATAAGATTTAAATCACGTTTCACAACAACCATTATCAGCAGGATTGCTTTTCCGAGACATTGACATTCACATATCTAATTGACCAGTTAAAATATTTCATTCTTGTTTAATGTACTGAATACCATGATCACTATGGATTATTACATTTTTGGGTTTTGGATAGGCTACAATTATTAGGACCATAATTATATAGACTTCAAAATTAGATAAAATTATTAAGAAAGAAGGAATATAAAAATGGGAAATAAAACTTCATACTCTGAAGAATTTAAAAAACAAATTGTCATGCTATATAAAAATGGTAAAAGTGTTATTAATCTAGGGCAAGAATATAATTTACCAAAACCAACTATTTATAGTTGAGTTAAAAATTATAATAATTCTGGTTCATTTAAAGCAAAAGATAATCGCGCTTTCGAAGAAAATGAATTAATTTACTTGCGAAAAGAAAACAAACAATCACGAATGGAAAATGACATTTTAAAGCAAGCCGCACTGATAATCGCCAAAAAATAACAATAATTAATAACAACAAAACAAAATATTCAGTAAGAAAAATATGTAAGATTTTGGGTTTATCAAAATCAACGTATTATTATCAAACTAATAAATGTATTAACAAGCAAGTTAATAATTATGAACAAGAAATTATCAGTGCTTTTAATAAAAGTCGCAAAATTTATGGGGCTCGCAAAATTAAAGTTATTTTAAACAGAAAAGATATCATCTTATCGCGGCGAAAAATCAGATTCTTTATGATCAAAAATAATTTGGTTTCTAAATACACCAAATTAAAATATCATAATCATAAAACAACAGTCAATAATGACCAAATTAATAATATTTTAAATCGTCAATTTAACAACAAAAAACCTAATGAAGTTATTGTTAGTGATTTAACATATGTTAAAGTTGGCGCTAAATGACATTATATTTGTTTATTAATTGACTTGTTTAATCGTGAAATAATTGGTTATAGTGCTGGGCCGAATAAAACAGCCGAACTGGTCCAACAAGCTTTTCATAAAATAACACGACCATTAAATCAAATAACTCTATTTCATACTGATCGTGGTAATGAGTTTAAAAATAAAATCATTGATGAAATTTTAATAACTTTTAATATTAAAAGATCATTAAGCAATAAAGGCTGCCCTTATGATAATGCTGTGGCTGAAACAACTTACAAAATTTTTAAAACTGAATTTATTAAGGGTAAAAAATTTAAAAATTTAACACAATTAAAATACGAACTTTTTGATTTTGTGCATTGATATAACAATATTCGAATTCATGGCAGTTTAAATTATTTATCTTCAGTTACTTTTATAAAACAAATGTCTATATAAAAAGTGTCCTAAAAAGTGTTGCCATTCCAATACTAAACTTTTTGTTAAATTATAATTTGAATATTGAGCTAATAATTCATCTAGACTAATTTTTAGGGTATTAACGCGAAATGAAATTTTTAGAATTGTTAAACTATCAACCATTACTTACCGAGCAATATCTTCACTATATTCATTACGAAGAATTAAATATAATGATGATGGAAAACTATATTTAATACTTATTTTTTTTGTTTCATAAGCAATCTTAATTTCAAAAATCTCATCTTTACTGTCAAAAATCTTTTTTAACGTAGCATTAATAAAACCAGCATATTTTGGACTAAGACTTTTACTAATATTAACAGCTTCATTAACAATTGCATAATTAGGGATACGATCTAAAAAACGAAATTGATAAATACTCATTCATAATAGAACTTGTAATTTTTGATTAGTTTTTTGGATTCAATAAATTGATTAGCAATATATTCTAAATACAATTTATTTTTTTAAAGTACCATAAACAATTCGATAAATTAAAGTTTTATCTTGGTCAGTAAAATCATCATTTTGATCTACAGTATTTGATAATAAATGATTACTAAACTTATTTTTTGCAAAAATTTTTTATAAGATATTCCATGCTATTTCTCTTGCTTGCATTTCTTAATCCTTTAAACTACGAGCGATTAGCAATTTCTTGTTCTAAAATTGTTTTAATTTCTGCAACTGCTTGTTCTACAGTGTTATTTACCACAACATAATTATAATTACTTTGCAATGGAAGTTCATCAGCTGCTTTTGCTAATCGTGCTTGTAATACTTCTTCGGGTTCACTTTTTCGGCCTCGAATTCGTTTTTCTAATTCTTCTAAACTTGGTGGAATTAAAAAAATTGAAACTGCATCAGTTACTTTCTGTAACACTTGTGTTGCACCTTGTACTTCAATTTCTAATAAAACATTTTTTCTATTATTAATTTGTTCAATACAATATGATTTTGGCGTACCATAATAATTACCTACAAATTCAGCATATTCTAATAATTCATCATTTTTAATTGCAGCTTCAAATGTTGGTTGGTCAACAAAAAAATAATTTACCCCTTCAACTTCATCCCGCCTTTTTGCTCTTGTTGTCATTGAAACTGAATAAGCCAAATTCAACTCCTCATATTTAAAAAGTTCTTGGTATATTGTCCCTTTCCCGACTCCTGATGGGCCAGAAAAAATAATTAAAAAACCCTTTTTATACACATTAATGTTCTCCTTTTTCTAATCTTAATATATACAAATACTTTTTTTTATATGTTTTACAGCGTAACATAACTAAATTAAATTGATAAAATGACAACACTTGATTTGATTCACAAACTATTATTCCATAGTTATTGATAATATTGTTATTCAATATTATAGTAATAATATCATAATAATACTCAATTTGTTTAAAAGGTGGGTCTAAAAATAAAATATCAATTAATACTTTTTGTTGTATCATTCAATTTAATAAAACTTTATAATCATAATTTAATACCTTTGCATTATTTATTTTTAAGTTATTTAAATTAGTTTCAATAATTTTGCAGGCACCCTGGTGCGAATCATTAAAATAACATTGTTGTAACCCTCGTGATAACCCTTCAATTCCTAATTGACCACTTCCAGCAAAAATATCTAATCCAATTTTATTTTCATAAATAAAATAATTATCTAAAATATTAAATGTATCTTCTTTAACACGGGCCGTCATTGGCCTGGTATTCATTCCATCTAATGTTTTAATTTGATAACCCTTATATTTTCCACTAATTATGCGCATCTTCTTAACCCTTTTCTTTCTTTTTTTTATTATACTAAAACTTTAGAATTTTCTTTAATAATTGCTGAATATGTTATAATTTTTTAAGAGGTGATTTTTAATGTTGCAAAATGAAAAACCAACTAAAGACTGACTAATATTTGATGATACACCGTCAATTCGACAACCATCAATTGATGTCTCTTTACCATTAGCGCCCGAAAATGAACTTGTAATGCAAAAATTAATTGATTTTGTAAGATATTCCCAAGATCCGCAAAAAAATAGTGGTCATACAATTAGACCAGCTGTTGGTTTAGCCGCTCCTCAAATTGGACATAATCTTAAAATGTATTATATTCGAATTGAAGAGACAAATGACGAAACAGGAGATAAAAAAATAATTGAACATGCAATGATTAATCCTAAAATTATTGGAAAAAGTGATCAAATAGCTTGCATAGAAGAAGGCGAAGGCTGTTTAAGCGTTAATGGTGATAAAGAAGGTTTTGTCCCTCGTAGTTTTCGAATTATTATTGAAGGTTATGATTATTTAAAACAACAACAAGTAACAATTACTGCACGCGGACTTGAAGCAATTGTTTTTCAACATGAACAAGGACATTTAGAAGGTAAATTATATTATGATTTAATTAATAGAAAAGCACCTTGAACAAAAAAAAGTGATTGAATTAGAGTGCACCCATTTTAGTAAGTGCTAATAAAAAGTATTTACTATTTTTTTAATTATATCTTTGGATAGGCTACAATTATTAGGACCATAATTATATAGACTTCAAAATTAGATAAAATTATTAAGAAAGAAGGAATATAAAAATGGGAAATAAAACTTCATACTCTGAAGAATTTAAAAAACAAATTGTCATGCTATATAAAAATGGTAAAAGTGTTATTAATCTATGGTAAGAATATAATTTATCAAAACCAACTATTTATAGTTGAGTTAAAAATTATAATAATTATGGTTCATTTAAAGCAAAAGACAATCGCACACTAGAAGAAAATGAAATAATAACTTTACGAAAAGAACTTAAAGACTTGAAAATGGAAAATGACATTTTAAAGCAAGCCGCACTGATAATGGCCAAAAAATAACAATAATTAATAACAACAAAACAAAATATTCAGTAAGAAAAATATGTAAGATTTTGGGTTTATCAAAATCAACGTATTATTATCAAACTAATAAATGTATTAACAAGCAAGTTAATAATTATGAACAAGAAATTATCAGTGCCTTTAATAAAAGTCGTAAAATTTATGGGGCTCGCAAAATTAAAGTTATTTTAAACAGAAAAGATATCATCTTATCGCGGCGAAAAATCAGATTCTTTATGATCAAAAATAATTTGGTTTCTAAATACACCAAATTAAAATATCATAATCATAAAACAACAGTCAATAATGACCAAATTAATAATATTTTAAATCGTCAATTTAACAACAAAAAACCTAATGAAGTTATTGTTAGTGATTTAACATATGTTCAAGTTGGCGCTAAATGACATTATATTTGTTTATTAATTGACTTGTTTAATCGTGAAATAATTGGTTATAGTGCTGGGCCGAATAAAACAGCCGAACTGGTCCAACAAGCTTTTCATAAAATAACACGACCATTAAATCAAATAACTCTATTTCATACTGATCATGGTAATGAGTTTAAAAATAAAATCATTGATGAAATTTTAATAACTTTTAATATTAAAAGATCATTAAGCAATAAAGGCTGCCCTTATGATAATGCTGTGGCTGAAACAACTTACAAAACTTTTAAAACTGAATTTATTAAGGGTAAAAAATTTAAAAATTTAACACAATTAAAATACGAACTTTTTGATTTTGTGCATTGATATAACAATATTCGAATTCATGGCAGTTTAAATTATTTATCTCCAGTTACTTTTAGAAAACAAATGTCTATATAAAAAGTGTCCTAAAAAGTGTTGCCATTCCAATATAATTCACATGAATAATATATACAAGATGTTATAAAATGAAATACATGATATTCAAATCGTAAAGAAAAAGATATAATTAAAAAAATAGTAAATACTTTTTATTAGTACTTACTAAAATGGGTGCACTCTAAAAAAAGTCATCTTAAATATTACTTATTTTAATGCTGCAATAGCAACATTTAAAGCTTCATGTAATTGTGTCGCTGATTTTTCAAATTTAACTTGCTCTTCTTTTGTTAATTTTCACTCAATAATTTCTTCAATCCCATTAGCACCAATAACTGCTGGTACACCAATGTAAGTTCCCGTAACATTATATTCGCCTTCACATTTTGCACCAATTAAAAAGGTTGATCTTTCATCATTTAAAATTGCTTTTGCAATTGATGATAAACATACGCCAATTCCATAAAAAGTTGCTTTTTTCAAATCAATGATTGTATAAGCCATTTTCATCATTTGTTGGTGCATATCTTCTAAATCTTTTTCTGTTAATTTTCCTTCCGCCACAAAATCAGCAATTGATTTTTGCATAATTGAAGCTTTTGATCAAACAGAAACTGATGAATCACCATGTTCACCCAAAACATAGGCATTAACACTAGCTGGAGCAATGTTTAATTTATTACCAACTAATCTTCTTAAACGTGCTGAATCTAAAGTTGTTCCTGAAGAAATAACTTTATTTTTTGAATAACCAGTTACTTTTTGATAAACTGATGCCAGAACATCCACCGGATTTGAAGCAATTAACGTAACACCCTTAAAACCTGAGGCTTTAATTTTTAAAGCAATATCTTGCATAATTCTTGCATTATCAGCAACCATATCTAATCGTGTTTCACCATCTCGTTGTGGTCTTCCTGCTGTAATAACAATTAAATCAGCATCTTTACAATCACTATAATCACCAAGTTTAATTGTACTAAAACGATTTTCTAAAACAGCAGTTGCATCTGATAAATCAATAGCATTCCCTTCTGCTGCTTGTCGAAACGCATCAATTAGCACATAATGTTGTGCAATCCCTCTGTTCATAGCTGAATATAAAAAGCTGTTTCCAACCATTCCACATCCAACTAAAACTACTTTTCTCGTTGAATTTTCCATATTTTTTCTCCTTTTAAAAATCTCCTACTTTATTATAGCAAAAAAATAAAAAATTTTTTTTTTAAAACGGCCTTTAATTTTGTAGAAAACTCTTGATATTTATAAAATATACCTAAAATTAGGTATATTTTATAATATAAGAGGTGAATAATTAATGGAAAAAATAATTGAAGAATTAATAAATAGTTTAACAGATGATCAATTTTTAGAATTTCATGAAAAAGTCAAAAAAGAAGCAGAATTAATTAAAAAACAAAAACGCTTAAATGAAATTGATCAAAAATTTAGGGATAAAGGTATTAAATGTCCTAATTGTCAATCTTTTTATTGTGTTAAAAATGGTCATAATCCTGAAGGGAAACAAAAATATTTATGCAAAAAATGTCGTGCTAGTTTTGATGCTTTTCGTGATCATTTTACATATTGAAGTCATTTAAATTATGAACAGTGAAATTTATTGATTCAAATTTCATTATTAGGCCAATCTAGTAAAATGATTTCCCACTTTATTAAAACATCACCGAAAACCGCTTGATATAATCGCCAAAAAATAATGAAATCAAAACAATTAGAAAACACCCAATTAAAATTTAAAATGTTAAATGGCCAAATTCAAATCGATGAAACATTTATTAAAGAAATCCACAAAGGTAATTTTAAAGATAAATTTGATAAAAGAAAAATTCATCTTGATTCATTTTCAACCAACACTAAATGTTCTATTCAAATGGCTGTTGATAGCAATAATAATATTTATGTTAAATCAACCAACACAAAACGATTACAAAAACAGTGAATTATTGAAAATATTAATAAACAATTAATCAAAGAAAATTCAATTATTATTTCTGACATGCAACCATTATATTTATTAGTAGCAAAACAAACAAATTCTATTTTATTAGCAACTAAAACTAGCGCAAATTCTGATGCTAGTTATCGGAAGTTAAATAAAATTAGTAAATTACAATCAAATCTTAAAGAATCCTTAATTCATTATCATGGCTTAGGTTTCACGAACATTCAAAATTATTTAAATCTCTGAAAATGAAAATACCAGCATAAAGGTTTAACGCCAAACCAACAATCATCGGTATTATATTTTAACGTATAAAAAAGTTAAATAACAATATTAAAAGTTTGGAATGGCAACACTTTTTAGGACACTTTTTATATAGACATTTGTTTTCTAAAAGTAACTGGAGATAAATAATTTAAACTGCCATGAATTCGAATATTGTTATATCAATGCACAAAATCAAAAAGTTCGTATTTTAATTGTGTTAAATTTTTAAATTTTTTACCCTTAATAAATTCAGTTTTAAAAGTTTTGTAAGTTGTTTCATCCACAGCATTATCATAAGGGCAGCCTTTATTGCTTAATGATCTTTTAATATTAAAAGTTATTAAAATTTCATCAATGATTTTATTTTTAAACTCATTACCAAGATCAGTATGAAATAGAGTTATTTGATTTAATGGTCGTGTTATTTTATGAAAAGCTCGTTGGACCAGTTCGGTTGTTTTATTCGGCCCAGCACTATAACCAATTATTTCACGATTAAACAAGTCAATTAATAAACAAATATAATGTCATTTAGCGCCAACTTGAACATATGTTAAATCACTAACAATAACTTCATTAGGTTTTTTGTTGTTAAATTGACGATTTAAAATATTATTAATTTGGTCATTATTGACTGTTGTTTTATGATTATGATATTTTAATTTGGTGTATTTAGAAACAAAATTATTTTTGATCATAAAGAATCTGATTTTTAGCCGCGATAAGATGATATCTTTTCTGTTTAAAATAACTTTAATTTTGCGAGCCCCATAAATTTTGTGACTTTTATTAAAGGCACTGATAATTTCTTGTTCATAATTATTAACTTGCTTGTTAATACATTTATTAGTTTGATAATAATACGTTGATTTTGATAAACCCAAAATCTTACATATTTTTCTTACTGAATATTTTGTTTTGTTGTTGTTAATTATTGTTATTTTTTGGCCATTATCAGTGTGGCTTGCTTTAAAATGTCATTTTCCATTTTCAAGTCTTTAAGTTCTTTTCGTAAAGTTATTATTTCATTTTCTTCTAGTGTGCGATTGTCTTTTGCTTTAAATGAACCAGAATTATTATAATTTTTAACTCAACTATAAATAATTGGTTTTGGTAAATTATATTCTTGCCCTAGATTAATAACACTTTTACCATTTTTATATAGCATGACAATTTGTTTTTTAAATTCTTCAGAGTATGAAGTTTTATTTCCCATTTTTATATTCCTTCTTTCTTAATAATTTTATCTAATTTTGAAGTCTATATAATTATGGTCCTAATAATTATAGCCTATCCAATACGTTGATTTTGATAAACCCAAAATCTTACATATTTTTCTTACTGAATATTTTGTTTTGTTGTTGTTAATTATTGTTATTTTTTGGCCATTATCAGTGCGGCTTGCTTTAAAATGTCATTTTCCATTTTCAAGTCTTTAAGTTCTTTTCGTAAAGTTATTATTTCATTTTCTTCTAGTGTGCGATTATCTTTTGCTTTAAATGAACCAGAATTATTATAATTTTTAACTCAACTATAAATAATTGGTTTTGGTAAATTATATTCTTGCCCTAGATTAATAACACTTTTACCATTTTTATATAGCATGACAATTTGTTTTTTAAATTCTTCAGAGTATTAAGTTTTATTTCCCATTTTTATATTCATTCTTTCTTAATAATTTTATCTAATTTTGAAGTCTATATAATTATGGTCCTAATAATTGTAGCCTATCCAGTTAGTAAGGAGTTTTAAATTATGTTAAATAAAATTAATAATGCATTATTTGGAACATATGAATATTTATATTATGATGCAAGAGGACTTAGAAAAAAGAATTGAAATCAAAAGTATTCTGATAAATTTATTATTGGTTGTATAAAAGATGTTTATTTTAATGGGTTGACTTCTTTTAAAGTTGGTAAAAAATATAATATTTCACCCGGTAGGGTTCGTTTGTGAATTCATTATTTTAAATATCGAAAAGGTTATCGTTTTTATTGTGAAGGTGGAATTTCGGATCAATTAGACAAAATTATTAAAGTGTCTGAATATAATTTGAAATCTAAGAATTTTTTAAAGTGAGAAAAAATAAAAGAAATGTATTTAAAAGGTTGCTCGTATTTAGAAATTAAAAAAGAGTTAAATGTTAGTGATGCAAATATTGAATATTGTGTTAATAAATTTAATTTGCCAAGAAGACGACCAGTTATAATTTCTAAAAATCATATGTGATAAATATTTTTTAAGTTACTTTTGTTGTTAACTGACCATATTTTTAAAAATAAAATAATTTGTAATAACTTGTTGTAGCTAATGTAATTATATTGTGGATGTGATATGGTATTAAATATGGTAAGTTAACAACAAAAGTAATTAATAGTTAGGAGTATTTATGTGAAAAAATCGTTATCTTTATTTGCAGTTGGTATTTTAGGAATTTTAGGTTTAGTAATTCCTTTTATCACTTTAACGGCTTTTAAGCCTTTAAATCAGCAAAATTATACTATTAATCATATTCAACAAGCTAGTGGTATTAATGAAACAGATTTTATTAATACATTGTTTTTACGTAGTGGTTTTTTAAAAATTGGTCAGAAACAAATTACTTTATTAATTCCACTTTAAAAACATCAAAATTATTAATTTATAATGATAAATGATATTTAGATTTTTTAAAAGATAGTTATTCAACCGGAATTTCATTTGATAAGCCAAGTGATGAGTTTATGGATTTATATAAAAATTGGGATACTTATGCTAAACAGTTTATATTTTCTGTATATATTTTTGTTAATGGATAATTATATTTATAAGTTTCAGCAATTTGAGAATCAATTTCATTTGAAAAAATAATATTAAAATAATCATGGTCTATATGAAAACCATACGATAAACCACCACATCCACTAAATAAATAAATTACATTATTTTTTTTCATTTTATCTCCTAAAATTCTAAAATTTTTTTTATATCTATAAACTTTAATTGCACATCACATAATTTTCAAATAAAATAACTTGGAGAAATATTGTATAATACTTGCCCCTCCATTCTTTCTCTTGTAACTCAATTAACATCATCTTCATTAATTGAGTAAATATCAATAAATGAAACATATCCAGAAAAAAATCAAAATGTACAACAAAAGTTTTAATTTAATTTCTTAAAAATTGTTCTTTTGATTCTAATATTTTATGTCTTTTAATGTCATTTATTCCTTGAAAACCTGTTTGAATTTCTAATATAATTAATTCATTATTATAATTTAATTCAATATCAGCTTTTGCGGTTCTGGATCATTTGTCATTTGCATCATCACCTATAATATTTACTTTAGAATCAAATATATATTCTATACTAGGAATAAAAAAACTCCATAATAATTTGCCCACGCATTCACGAAAAATAGACCTCTTCTTTTCTCCTTCCATTATTATTCATTGTGTTTATTTTTTATAAAAGTTCCTTTTGCAATATTTTAATTTTACAATTATTTTTTTAAATTCAAAATGTCGGAAAATAACTACTCTAAAACCATTATTTTATGGGGGTCTTATTTTTTAACCCCTTATATTTATTGACTTTTTTTGATGTTGAGTTGTGTTAGTTAATTTAATTTAATTCATTATAGCACATATACCAAAATTATTTTATTATTTCTACTTTCTTTCACTAGTATTATGATCTAAACTTGGCTCTAAATATTCTTCTAACTTATGTTCTAATGCTAATTTCTGATCGACTTCTAATGTATGCTGGCTACGTTGTCAATCTTTATAGATAAAAAAACCAAAAGCAACTGCTAATAAAGCTGCTAAAACTAATAAAACAACAATGGCGATGGTAACTAACATGGTTTCTGTCCTCCTTTTTCTCGTTTTATGCCATAATAACTATTCAGACTTGCAACTAGTACTGGCACAAAAATACCTAACACGAAAGCTAATACTGAAATATATCAAGCGTTTCTTGTACAGCTAATAATAAAATTATAAACTGAAAAGCCAACAATAATACCTAATATAATTGGAATTAAATAATACATCATAATTTTATATAATTTATTTAATTTAATTCATGATACTTGGTTATTGTAATTAATTACAATATGTATTTTTTTTGCATATCAAACAAAGAAAATAACTTGTGCTAAAGATACTAAAATTAAATCTAATCCTGCTGCTAATAATTGAAAGGAATTAATTACCTGATATGTGCTCTCAAAAACTAGTGATAAACCAACAACAATAATTGTTAAACAAATACCACAAATTACTTTTTGATTACTAATTTCATATTGTGTTTCAATAGCATCCACAATAACTTCAACATTACCGACCGTTGTACTTAATCCGGCAATAAATAAAGCTAAAAAGAATAAAACTCCTAAGAAATTTCCAACTCCTACAACAGTATTTTGATTAATAATATGGAAAGTTTCTGGTAAAACATTAAAAACAAAAACCATTGAATCATTACCAAACTTAGTAGCAATTTGTTGTTGAAATAATAAAATATCATTTTTATCAGTAACCAAATTATTAACAATAGCCCCTGATGCACCAAAAATAAAGATTAAATTAGTAATTGATAAAAATAAAATTCCAATTACTAATAAGTAAGCTTTTGAAGCATTATCTTGGTTATGTGGACCTACACCAGCAAAGCGCATCATCATTCCCATTCCTAATGATGTTGTAAAAAAAGCTAAGGAAAAAACACTACATCATGTTTGACTTTGCTTTAATTTTTCTAAATTATTTGATAAAAACAACGTTGCTAATCCTTGATGGCTCCCTGGAACTGTTAAAATATAAATTGCTAAAATTAAAATAATTAAAAATAATAAGGGCATAAAAAACTTATTAACTTTTTCAATTCCCTTAATTCCAAATAATAATACAAGACCAACTAACAAAACAACAAATAAAAAAGCTAAAAATACAATTCATTGAAAACCACCATTGTTAGTTACGCCAAAACCACCATGCTGTAAAATCTGATGGTTAAAAATATTTCCATCAACATTACTAATCAAGTTAGGACTAAATTCAATTCCAATTGAAATAATAGTATAACCAACTAAAACAGCATAATAAATCGGAATAATAATCATTAAAGTTGATTGAAACCAACCCATAAAGCGACTAAAGCGAACACTTTCCTTATCAAAAATGTTAATTACACTTTTACGCCGAAGATTTCCTAAGTTAAATTCAAAAATTAATAATGGAACTCCCACAATTAATAATGCAAAAATATATATTAAGAAAAAATAAAATCCACCATATTTATTAATATAACCAGGTAATCCTCAAATTACCCCTAATCCAATTGCTGCACCTAATGATGAAACAATAAATCCAAATTTTGTCATTTGTTTTTTACTACTCATTTTTTTCCTCCTTTATTTTTAAATAAAAAATGCAATATTGTTGCATTTTTACCATTTCTATTTCTTTTGAGGTCTAATCTTACGACTAGTACCTCAAACAACGGCAATAATAATACTTGTGCAAAAAGCACCAAACATAGTAATTAAAACAATTTTAATAATGTTAACCTTTTGATTATAACTTGCAATATCATCATAGCCAAAAATGTTACCCATATATTGTCCTTTAATTCCGAAACTATTTACAAGATTCTTAAAATATTTTGGTGCAACATTTCGCGCTTCTTTAATCATTCCATAGTAAGCATCAACAGCATGGCCCATCTCATGGTTCAAAGTACAAAAAACATTTGGTGAGCTTCATCATCCAATTAGATATTCAGAAAGAGTTCTTCCCTGCAAAGCATCATCAAATCCTTTTGCAGAAATAACGATATAAGCTCGTCTAGTTGAAATAAAGAGATTTGACCCTGGTACTAATTGAAAAGAATAATTTGTATAAGCTGCTGTTTGTCTACCTTCTTCTAGCAATGGAGCATCAGGAGAAAATATAAATCCAGTTAAAAAATATTTAAAATTATCACCAGTTATTGCATAAGTCATATTAAATAAATTTAAAATTTGATCTTTAAGAAACTCCATAATATCATCACTTCATTGATAATATTTTTGCATTGCTTGCACACTATCTTTTAAGAAAATAGTACTCCCTTTTTCATGATAATAATTATTTTCATATTCTGTTATCTTTTTTAAATCTTCATCTAACTTATCAAATGATGAATAATATTGTTGTTTACTAGTATTCATAAAATTTTCAAATTTTATAATCGCTGATTGTGATGCTCTCGTATATGAATCATTCATCATATCTCCTAATTCCGCCGTTAAATCCTGCTTACCATTATTAATAATGCTATTTCGTAGAATATTCCCGTTAAAACTAACATTGTTAGTTTCAATATCTCGCATTCCACCACTTGACTGCCACATAATTAAACTTGTTTTAAGAGCATTAAAAGTATAACTCCGTGCTCATAAATTACTATCTTGGGGAATTAATTGTTGTAAACCAAGTTCAAAAAATGGCAAAATATATTTTAAATCAACTGAATCAATGGGTTTAGTTGTTAAATTAGTATTATAACTAATGTTTGACTTTGCAACATACTGGTCAATTTTAGCGCGTTGATTTTGTAAAGAAGTAATCCGGAAACCAAAATTTTCTTTTTGAAGCGGAGTATAAATATCAATAAAAAAATTATTTAAAATCTCTCAACTTTTATTTTTCATTTCATTTGGCATTGTCATTCATTTTGAATATGCTTCAGCAAAAAATTCTTTTCAAGTTTTCATTCCATAAATACTAGCATTAATAATCGAGGCCATTAATGACATTTCAAATAATTCTTTCGTATCCATTTTCACATTATTAATATTAGTTTTAGTATTATAAATTATATTTTTATTAGTAACAATATTGTTTTCCATCATTTTTACTGTTTTGTTTTGTTCAATATTGGAAGACTTATAAATAAAATACTGTAATAAATAGCCTGAATAAATAAAATCATCTTGGTCAAGTGATGAAACTGCTGTTGATGATAGTTCTGTAATATATCCCTTTTGATTAATAAAACTAGAAGTAGGTACAAATGTCATATTAATAGTTCCAAACACTAATAAACTACTTGCTATTGTATGAAACTTTCCCATAATTTTTTCTCCTTTTAATATATTAAAAATTTATTGTTGATAAACAACATGCTAATTAAAAATAAAATTAATTGTAATAAAAACTACTTTTAACAAAGCATAAATTTAAAATAATAAATACTAATTATTAATAAATCTAATTATCAAATATTTTCTAATTGTAATAACGATGCTTTCATTTCTAACCCACCACCACGATAGCCACGTAAAGCATTATTTTTTCCTAAAACACGATGACAGGGAACAAGAATTGTGATGGCATTATTGCCAATTGCTGTTCCCGCCGCTCGCATTGCTTGCGGACGTCCAATTTTTTGTGCAATATCAGCATAACAAGTTGTTGTTCCATATGGTATTTTAGCAACTTCTGCTCAAACCTTTTTTTGAAACGAAGTACCAGTGAAATCAAACGCTAAAGTAAAAAATGTTCGTTTTCCCATTAAATATTCCGTTAATTGTTCCATAACAAGGTTCGTTTTTCCTTCTTGATCAGCAATTAATAAAATATTTGGTCTCTTTTTCTTCAACCAAGATTCTAATTCATTAAACCCTTTGTTATTAGAACCAATAAAAGTTACGCTTTGCTCAGAAACAGCAACATATAAATTTCAATTATTAACCTTTAAATTGTTATAATACCATTTAGTTAACTTTTGTTTGGTCATATCTTATAACCTCCTAGTTATTGCTGTTTTTGATTAAAATAAATTATTTTGTGCTTTAAGGTATTTAAATTATACTATTAATTTATGAAAAACTATTTATAATTAGCAAATTTTTTTTATTTTTTATTTTTTTATTAGGCGCTGTGTAGATACAAACGACATGTTAAGTTAATAATAAAATATTTTTAATAAATTGCAATCATTTTTTCAAAAAAAAAATAAATTTTTGTTATTTCATTTTATTTTAAGTGTATTTAAGCATACTGAAAAATAATTTATTAATTTTAACTAATAAATTTATTTAATATTTTGTAAAAACATTTCTTTCGCACTTATTCAATTTAAACACGGTCGGAGTTTATCATTTATAACATTAACTACTCAATCTATCATTTTTTGACTAACATTATTAAAATCAGTTACCTTAGGAAGTCAATATCTAAATTCGCCATTAATATGTTCAATTAATGGTTTTTGTTGTGGTTTACCAGGATCACAAAAATAAACTTGTGTTTCAGCAAATATTTCTATTTCTCTCCACTTACTAAATTCTTTCCCGCGGTCTGTTATTATTCCTTTAATTTTCCCAATTAAATTATTATTTATAACAATATCTTTAAATTTTGTTATAATTTCACTAGCACTATTGTTTTTTAATTTCACTGCAAAGTAATTGTTACTTGATCGTTCAACTAATACCAAGCAACTAGATTGATGGTGTTTTCCCACAACAGTATCCATTTCAAATCAACCAATACTAGAAACTTTATTTTCAATATCTCAAATTGATTTTAAATCAATTAATTTTCCACGATTATCAGGTTTTCCTTTTGTTTTATATTTTTTACCACGATGGGGTAAATTTTCTTTTTTTTAATCCAAATTCCCCTAAGCGAATTCATTTATAAAAAGTTTTAACACAAGCAGGAAATTTAACACCAAACTTCAATAACAATAAATCAATTGTTCGGGTGTATCGTGGTATTTATTAAATCTTATTTTAATAAAATCTAACTGCTCTTTTTTAAATTCAGGTAGTTTTTTAATGCATTTTTTACGTTTTTGTTTATAATATTTTTGTGATTGATATGGATTATAATCTTGTATATTTTTAAATCGCTTAATTTCTCTTTTAACAGTATTAACTCAACGACCAGTTTGTCGTGATATTTCAGATAAATTAATCGTACCATTTTTCTTTTTACAAGCATCAGATAACAATAAATCCTTAAATAAATCTCGTTCATCAAATATTAAATGTTTAAATTTTCTCATTTTTATACAAATTCCTTTCATTTTTTCTTATAATGTATTATATATAAAATAAAGAGGTTAATCATTTGGAATGGCAACACTTTTTAGGACACTTTTTATATAGACATTTGTTTTCTAAAAGTAACTGGAGATAAATAATTTAAACTGCCATGAATTCGAATATTGTTATATCAATGCACAAAATCAAAAAGTTCGTATTTTAATTGTGTTAAATTTTTAAATTTTTTACCCTTAATAAATTCAGTTTTAAAAGTTTTGTAAGTTGTTTCAGCCACAGCATTATCATAAGGGCAGCCTTTATTGCTTAATGATCTTTTAATATTAAAAGTTATTAAAATTTCATCAATGATTTTATTTTTAAACTAATTACCACGATCAGTATGAAATAGAGTTATTTGATTTAATGGTCGTGTTATTTTATGAAAAGCTTGTTGGGCCAGTTCGGCTGTTTTATTCGGCCCAGCACTATAACCAATTATTTCGCGATTAAACAAGTCAATTAATAAACAAATATAATGTCATTTAGCGCCAACTTGAACATATGTTAAATCACTAACAATAACTTCATTAGGTTTTTTGTTATTAAATTTACGATTTAAAATATTATTAATTTGGTCATTATTGACTGTTGTTTTATGATTATGATATTTTAATTTGATGTATTTAGAAACCAAATTATTTTTGATCATAAAGAATCTGATTTTTCGCCGCGATAAGATGATATCTTTTCTGTTTAAAATAACTTTAATTTTGCGAGCCCCATAAATTTTTCGACTTTTATTAAAGGCACTGATAATTTCTTGTTCATAATTATTAACTTGCTTGTTAATACATTTATTAGTTTGATAATAATACGTTGATTTTGATAAACCCAAAATCTTACATATTTTTCTTACTGAATATTTTGTTTTGTTGTTATTAATTATTGTTTTTTTGGCCATTATCAGTGCGGCTTGCTTTAAAATGTCATTTTCCATTTTCAAGTCTTTAAGTTTCTTTTCGTAAAGTTATTATTTCATTTTCTTCTAGTGTGCGATTGTCTTTTGCTTTAAATGAACCAGAATTATTATAATTTTTAACTAAACTATAAATAGTTGGTTTTGGTAAATTATATTCTTACCCTAGATTAATAACACTTTTACCATTTTTATATAGCATGATAATTTGTTTTTTAAATTCTTCAGAGTATGAAGTTTTATTTCCCATTTTTATATTCCTTCTTTCTTAATAATTTTATCTAATTTTGAAGTCTATATAATTATGGTCCTAATAATTGTAGCCCATCCAACTTTAATTTTCTTTCAAATAAGTGGGTCAAATTGTTGTCCAGTAAAGCCTGGTTTAATTGCCATTAAAGTTACTAAATTAATAGAAGCTAACAGCGGAACAATTTCATTAATGTCATTATTAAGATCTAAGGCAATGCCAACTTTAAGGTGATGTTGTTTTATCGCAGTAACTAAATTCTCCCCTTCTCCCCTATTTTTAACACTATTTCAATGAAAAGTTAAATAATCAGCTTTTGTAAATAATGGAATAATATTCATAATATTAAAGGCCATAATATGCACATCAACGGTTAAATTTGGATAATGGTTTTTTAAATCATTGAGTTCTTTTGGGCCCAACCCATAATTTGAAACAAAATGACCATCCATTACATCAAAATGAATCCAATTAATGCCCACTGCTTGTAACTTTCTTACTTCACCACTTAAATTAGCAGTATCACCACAATAAATTGATGGCGTTAACAATACTGTTTTATTAATGTTCTTGTAAAAATTGTAGTAGTTTTTCTTTTAATTCTGTTTCATCTAATAAATTATCTAACATAATTTTATTCTGATATGGAATTGAATGTGCTAAATCCGCACCACAAATAACTGCTAAAATTTGTTGGTCAGTATCATCAAAAGCATTCACATTAGTATGGGTTACTTCTAAGCGCGGTAAATTTAATTCTTGAACAATCCTTTTAATGTTTATTTCAATTAATAATGATGAACCTAATCTTTGCCCACAAACAGCAACAAGTTTGTTACGATCGGTAGTTTTAAGTAGCCGGGTTTGGACCAGTGATAGGTTGCTTGGATGGTGCATTAAGATTAGTTTTAATAGGAAGTGGTTTTGATTGGTAATGTTTTTTTGTTCGTAAAAAAGTTATTAAATTAAGAAGTGGTAATATTAGTCACAAGATAACGGCAAGAACTGGCAACAATCATAAACTAACTTTCCGTCCGACTAACTGTCCTAACCCAGCAATTGTCCAAACCTAAGATAAAATCACTATCCCCTCATGTTAAACCGTTTAAGCTACCATTAGCATTTGTTAATGTATGCATATATTTTAAACCAAAAAATAAGAATGGAATAAAAGTCATTAAAATCCCATTTAGGAATGGGCCAAAGATTGCTCCTCATACGCCCCCATACGCATTGTCAAAGACACCAGCGGTTACTCCGACAAAGAAATGCGGAACAATACTTGGAATCACAATTGCTCAGCCAATAAAACTATGATCTTGTCAGCCAATTTGATGAACAATAATAATTGTAATTGCCATGCCAATGATTCCGCCAAGAAATGATACATTAAAGCCAATTAAGACTGCATTTTGGACATATGGAAACATTGTTGGACAATCTAACGCCGCTTTTACATTTGGTACTAGCTTTTGAGAAATTCCTTTAAACGAAGGAACAATTTCGGCAATAAACATTCGAACCCCAATTAGTAATACTTCAACCCCGGCAGCAAAGGTAAATGATTGTAATAATCCTTGGACAAAAACATCTTGGCCAGTATTAAGAATGTTAGCATTAACTAAGGCATCATAGCATTTCACACCCCATGCAGTAAAGTAAATAATTAAGTATAAGAAAAACATTGTTATTGCAGTTGCAATATTAGTATTACGTAAGAAGCTTAATCCTTTTGAAAACTTAATTTCTTCTGTTGATTTAAGTGATTTGCGACTTATTTTTGCAATTACAATTTCAATTCAAGCCGAAAACAAGTATTATAATGATCCGGTATGTCCAACTGCTAAGGTATCGGATTTCGTAATTTTAATGACATATTTATTTAATAACGCTGGTGAAATAATCATTCATAGGGATATCAATAATGCACCAGTAATAACAATAATTGGTAAATTTTCAACTAAATTTAACCCCGCTAAATTTAAAACACTAGCAAACATTACTGATAAGTAAAATAAGACATGGCCAGTTAAAAGAATATATTTATAAGTTGTAATACGTGCTAATAAAATATTTAATAACATTGCACAAATCATAATTAATGATTCAGCTAACACAATTTTTGGTAAACTATTTAAAAATAACCCAGGAATAACATCATTATTAGCAATAATCCCATTAATCCCAAACAATAAATTAAAATCATTTCTTAATTTACCAACTGCACCAGCTAAAATCCGGGACCCCCACCGATAATTAAAAACCCGATGGTTGTTTTAATTGTTGCCGAAATTGTTTCGGTCAATTTCTTGTGTTGTAATAAACAACCAACTAGGGCAAATAAACCAATCAAGATTGCTGGTGTGCCAATAAATTCTTTAAAGAAATTTAAAACATAATCGCCAGTTGTTAAAGATAAAAAAACTTGACATTTTTATCCCTCCTTGCTAATTATCATCTTTGTAGTATTAAGATAATGAAGGTTTCTTCTAACATCTTAAATCAACATAACATATGTCTATTCTGATTTTATTTTTTTCTTTCTTCTTTGCAATTTGTTTTCTTCTTTTTTGAAAATTTATGCAAAAGTATTTCTAATGTTAATTATTTGGTAAAACAAAAACACATGTTAGATTATTATTCTAACATGTGTTTCATTATTGGCAAAAGATATTAAATCCAATCTTATTTTGCGCGTTTCATTGAATTCATAACCTTTTTAATATCTGCTTCCGATGGTTTGCGTCCCATTTGCATATACATTGCCCGAATTTGTTTTTCAGTAATTGGGGGATTATCACGTAATTGTTTTTGCACAATTTTTTTGGTAATTAAAAATCCTAAAACTCCACCAATAACTAAACAACCAATCCCAATAATAAGTCCTCCTCATAAAGGCATTCTTGTTGTCCTCCTTTTTTTGTAATAAGTAATTATTAGCATAATTCTTATAATATTTTAACATATTTTTTAAGATAAGTCTTATTTTCCTGGTTTTTGTTCGAATATTATTTTAGGTACCAGTTTAACAATAATTTTAAACTATTTTCAAAAATAGCTAATCATTAAACCGCTTAATTTAAAAGTATCTTATTTACACATTTATTAAAACACATTTCTTCTTTAATTTTGTAGAAAACTCTTGATATTTATAAAATATACCTAAAATTAGGTATATTTTTAATATAAGAGGTGAATAATTAATAGAAAAAATAATTGAAGAATTAATAAATAGTTTAACAGATGATCAATTTTTATAATTTCATGAAAAAGTCAAAAAAGAAGCAGAATTAATTAAAAAACAAAAACGCTTAAATGAAATTGATCAAAAATTTAGGGATAAAGGTATTAAATGTCCTAATTGTCAATCTTTTTATTGTGTTAAAAATGGTCATAATCCTGAAGGAAAACAAAAATATTTATGCAAAAAATGTCGTGCTAGTTTTGATGCTTTTCGTGATCATTTTACGTATTGAAGTCATTTAAATTATGAACAGTGAAATTTTGTAGAAACCACATACATTTTGTGCTTTTGTGGTATTTACAGTTTTAGAAATAAATTTTATTAATATTTTAAATAAGGAGTTGAAATTATGCAAACAAAGCAATGTTTTATTTTGCGGTCGTTAGTGAAAAAGTATGGTAAAGATATTGTTATTAATACTGTCAATAAGATTGCAAAAGATATTGAAATTAAAAAGTAAAAGAATAAATTATTCCGCGTAATTTATTAGCGGATAATTTATTCAATAATGTTTTTTAAGTGGAGCAAAGCGACAACGGGCGGAGCGAGTTTGCAAATTTCAATTTTTTAATTTATTGAAAGGAGTTATATCATGCCAGTGTGATTAACATGAATATTTAGTATTTTGATTTTGTTAGGGGTTTTTGCGTTAATTGGTTTATCAATTTATCAAAAAGTTAAACAAATTCAAGGTAAGAAAAAAGAAAAAAAAGAACTTGAAAAAAGGGAGGATAGAAAATAATGAATTTTTTAGCAGATGCAGTTACTTTTGGAACTGGAATGGATTCCATTTGAACTGGATTAGGTAATGCAATGGGTAAAGTAAAAGATGCTGTATATGGTATTTTGCCGCAATTAATGACCTTTTTAGGTGATGCGTGAATTATTTTAATTCCATTTGGATTATTTATTATTATTAAGATATTAAACTTTTTCCGTCATATGGTTAAAGGATTTTAAGAGTATATTACTCTATATTCAAAGTATTTTAACAAAAACTAAGGCACACTAGTTTATTTATTTTTTATTAATTTATTTTATATAACTATTATTTTAAAACTTAATAGTGTTTTTCAGTGTGCCAATTTTTATTATTTTATATATTTAACATTGTTAATAACATTGTTTATTAAACATTAAACAAACAATATATTAGCATTATGTATAACATTGTTAATAATCAGTGTTTTTATCAATAAATAAGCAATATATAAACATTAAATATAACATTGTTTATTAAACAAATATTTAGTTATGAGTTGATAAAATTGAGTAATTTTGTTAAGAAAAATCAAAATATAGCAAATTATTTTATTTATAAGGAACTTATCCCTTTTGAAACAGATAAAGCAAGTTTTATAAATTTTCCTAATCATAATCGCCATATTGGTTTTTGGTTGAGTAATAAATTTATTTATCCTAGTCAAAAACGCTCTGAACAAGTAGCAATCGGATTGATTTATGACAATTCTTATCGTATTGTAAAATATGATGAAAATTTAAAACAACACGATTTAAAATATTTAACTGGAACAGAAATAATTGATTTGTATAATCAATATAAACAAAACTATTTTACGCGTATGCATAAAGCATTATTTCAAAATGAACCTAAAAAAGTAAAAACAAATAACAATAATAATTTAATAAATTGAAATGATGAAAAAGTAGAACAATTAATTCGTGATTTGGAAGAATTAGATAATGAGTTTATATAATTATTGAGTTCAATTTGTTAGTTATATAATTGGTTCTAATGCCCCAGAATTTTTATATGTTATATCATTTGTATTATTTATAATTTTATTTTTTGGAATGTTTTTTAAACTTATTCAGAAAATGTGGAGTTTTTAAAGATGCAAAATGATTGAACAAAATTAAAAGAGTTTTTTATTCATGTATTTTTGTTTATAGATAAAACAAATGTTGAAACTATTACAACTTGAAATTTAACACAAAATGAATATTTAACTTTAATTGTTGGTGTTTGAATTGTAATTTTTTTTTTAACTTGATTCTTATTGTGAATGGTTTTTAAAATAGTTAGGTATTTTAAGTAATGAAAAAGTTTGCATTTTTTCTAATAAACTTTTGTTATATTAGTGGTTCAATGGTTTTGTTTAGTTTAATTGATTTATTACTTTGAATAATTTCATTAAATTATACTGGTTTAGTATTTTGATTATTATTTGCTTTACAATGTGTATATTTTGTTTGGTGAATTTGAAAAAATATTTTTTATCAGTTAAATGTCTTTCGTTTAGTTTATTTTATTTGGGATAATCCTTTATCAGTAATTATTGATAAATTAGGAACTGGTAAAACATTGCTTTTAACTTTTCTATCACAAGTTATGAAACTTTTAACGAAGAAAATTTATAGTAATTATCCAATTGAAGATGATGAAGTAAAACTTTTAACTTTTAATAATTTAGATTTTACTGATAGAACTAAATTAATACCACCATATGATATTTTAATTTTGTTTGATGAGAGTTTTTTATATATTGATGGAACTAGTCCCCACGAAGTTAAAAAAGTTCATGGTGGTAAAAGTGTGTGGATTGTTTTAGAGAGACATTTTTGTCATCGTGCTATATTTACAGTTCGGCGTGAGGGTGTGATGTGAAATAATATTCGTAATTTAGCAAGTGGTATTATTATTCCTATTTCATTGAAAAAACCCGTTAAGTCAAAATTAGGTAATATTTTTAATCGTAGTTTTGTTATGCGAATTGGTATTTTCCAAGATATTACGGATTATGAAATTTGAAAAACAAAATCAGTAGAACGAACAGCAGAAGGTAAACGAGCAAAACATAAGTCGGATGTTGGATTAGGAATTAGTTTTTTTAAGATAATTATTCCGCTTGAATTTGCTAATAAATATGATAGTTATTGATTAAGTTTTGTCCGTGATTTAAAAAATGATGAAGTTATTAATAAAAAAGAATATTTTTGAAAGGATATATCAAAATTAAATAATAAACAACGCTTAGAATTGTTTGATATTGATATTTTGAAAGAAAATTTAAAAGCAAAAAAAGTGAAAGGAAAGAAAAAAGATGAGTAATTTATTAAGTGAAAGTGTTAATAACGATAATTGAAATAAGATTTTTAGTTTTATTTTTGATACTTTTTTATTTTTTTTTGATGTAATTTGAAATACTAAATTACCAATGACAAATATAACAATTGCTTATTTTTTAATCTTTTTTGTGGTTATTAAGTTATCAATTTATGCTATTCACGGAACATCAACTAATTATAACGATTTAGGTTCAACAGTTAAAAGTGGTGTTATCAATAGTTTTAAACTATACGGCGCTACTGTTCGGGGTGTTTCTAGTACTAAACCAAGGTTTACAAAAACACATTAAAGAACGAAAACAATTTAAAGTTAGTCGCAATAAACAACAGTTATAAAAAGTTTAGCAAAACAAGCAAAAACAAGAGAACAAGGGTTTAAAAGAATTCATAGCACTAAAAGAATAAAAAAATAAGTAAGGAGTTGATTTTATATGATTAAGTTAGTTTTATTGGTAGCGGCAATCGCTATATTTGGAACTGGATTTATTACAGTTATTATTAATCAGTTGACATCAGCAAAAAATATTATTATGGATTTATATAATTCTGATACTTGGTTGTTATCTATTTTTGAAAAAATGGCGATTTTATTTAGTCATCCGTTAATGTTAACAATATCAAGTTTATATATTATTGGTTTTATTATTTCAAAAACATTATATAGTTAGGAGATAAATTTATGAAAAGTAATGTAGAAAATAAAAAAGAAAAGAAACAAAATGGTTTATTTATTTCTTGGGTTGATTTAGTTTTATATTTTATTATTAGTTGTTTATTAGCATTTGTATGTATTTTAGATACAGTTTCAACGATTGACGAATTAAAAGAAAAATATACTGGTATAAGGTTATATATTTTATGGTTTATGATTTATTATATTATGGAATGGCAACACTTTTTAGGACACTTTTTATATAGACATTTGTTTTCTAAAAGTAACTGGAGATAAATAATTTAAACTGCCATGAATTCGAATATTGTTATATCAATGCACAAAATCAAAAAGTTCGTATTTTAATTGTGTTAAATTTTTAAATTTTTTACCCTTAATAAATTCAGTTTTAAAAGTTTTGTAAGTTGTTTCAGCCACAGCATTATCATAAGGGCAGCCTTTATTGCTTAATGATCTTTTAATATTAAAAGTTATTAAAATTTCATCAATGATTTTATTTTTAAACTCATTACCACGATCAGTATGAAATAGAGTTATTTGATTTAATGGTCGTGTTATTTTATGAAAAGCTTGTTGGGCCAGTTCGGCTGTTGGATAGGCTACAATTATTAGGACCATAATTATATAGACTTCAAAATTAGATAAAATTATTAAGAAAGAAGGAATATAAAAATGGGAAATAAAACTTCATACTCTGAAGAATTTAAAAAACAAATTGTCATGCTATATAAAAATGGTAAAAGTGTTATTAATCTAGGGCAAGAATATAATTTACCAAAACCAACTATTTATAGTTGAGTTAAAAATTATAATAATTCTGGTTCATTTAAAGCAAAAGACAATCGCACACTAGAAGAAAATGAAATAATAACTTTGCGAAAAGAACTTAAAGACTTGAAAATGGAAAATGACATTTTAAAGCAAGCCGCACTGATAATGGCCAAAAAATAACAATAATTAATAACAACAAAACAAAATATTCAGTAATAAAAATATGTAAGATTTTGGGTTTATCAAAATCAACGTATTATTATCAAACTAATAAATGTATTAACAAGCAAGTTAATAATTATGAACAAGAAATTATCAGTGCCTTTAATAAAAGCCGCAAAATTTATGGGGCTCGCAAAATTAAAGTTATTTTAAAAAGAAAATATATCATCTTATCGCGGCGAAAAATCAGATTCTTTATGATCAAAAATAATTTGGTTTCTAAATACACCAAATTAAAATATCATAATCATAAAACAACAGTCAATAATGACCAAATTAATAATATTTTAAATCGTCAATTTAACAACAAAAAACCTAATGAAGTTATTGTTAGTGATTTAACATATGTTCAAGTTGGCGCTAAATGACATTATATTTGTTTATTAATTGACTTGTTTAATCGCGAAATAATTGGTTATAGTGCTGGGCCGAATAAAACATCCGAACTGGTCCAACAAGCTTTTCATAAAATAACACGACCATTAAATCAAATAACTCTATTTCATACTGATCGTGGTAATGAGTTTAAAAATAAAATCATTGATGAAATTTTAATAACTTTTAATATTAAAAGATCATTAAGCAATAAAGGCTGCCCTTATGATAATGCTGTGGCTGAAACAACTTACAAAACTTTTAAAACTGAATTTATTAAGGGTAAAAAATTTAAAAATTTAACACAATTAAAATACGAACTTTTTGATTTTGTGCATTGATATAACAATATTCGAATTCATGGCAGTTTAAATTATTTATCTCCAGTTACTTTTATAAAACAAATGTCTATATAAAAAGTGTCCTAAAAAGTGTTGCCATTCCACACTCTAGTCTTAAAATTATATAGTAAATTATTTAAACAATAGAAAACCAATTTATTATCTTGGGATTTTTAATTTTCAATGTTAAAATAATAGTACTAATTAATTATTATTTATTAATAAAAAAGGAAGTGATGTGCAATGAAAAAAGTTGTTGTTGGATTATCTGGAGGGGTTGATTCTTCAGTTAGTTTATATTTATTACAACAAGCAGGTTATGATGTAGAAGGTCTTTTTATGCGAAATTGAGACAGTCAATTAAATAATGATATTTTAGGAAATAAAGCAATTAATAATGTGATTTGTCCACAAGAACTTGATTATAATGATGCTGTTAATGTTAGCAAAACATTACAAATACCATTGCACCGTGTTGATTTTATTAAAGAATATTGAGAATATGTTTTTAAACATTTTATTAATGAATATCAAAAAGGGCGAACTCCTAATCCAGATATTTTATGTAATAAGTATATTAAATTTGACTATTTTTTAAACTATGCAATTAATAACTATCATGCTGATTTTATTGCCATGGGACATTATGCTCAAGTACAATTTAATGAAGAATTACAAGAATATCAATTATTACAGGGAATTGACCGGGATAAAGATCAAACTTATTTTTTAAGTCAGTTGAACCAAGGGCAATTATCAAAAACATTTTTTCCGTTAGGAAATTTAACAAAAAAAGAAGTTAGAGAAATTGCAAGTGCACAAAATTTAATCACAGCTAATAAAAAAGATTCAACAGGAATCTGTTTTATTGGAGAACGTGATTTTAAAAACTTTTTACAAAATTATATTCCAAATCAAAATGGTAATATTGTTGATATTGAAACAAAAGAAGTTGTTGGTGGTCATAATGGGGTGATGTATTATACAATTGGTCAACGTCGTGGCTTAAATTTAGTCGGGATGAGTCAACCATATTTTGTGGCTGGTAAAAATGTAGAAAACAATATTTTATATGTTGCAAAAAGTAGTGAAGAAAAATGACTATATTCAACTAGTTGTATTATTGCTGATGTTAATTGAATTAATACTTTACGTGAAAAAGAATTTAATTGTACAGCTAAATTTCGTTATCGTCAAAAAGATATCCCTGTTAAAGTAACAGTTTTAATTGATAATAAATGTCTTGTGCAATTTGCAACAAAAGTAAAAGCGATTACGCCAGGACAAGCTGCTGTTTTTTATGATGATGAAGTTTGTCTTGGGGGCGGAGTTATTAATGATGTTTATTTAGATAATCAAAAATTATGATATTTATAGGAAAGGATTACTAAAATGGCTGAAAAAATAAGGGGTTATTTAAAATTAATTGTTTTTGAATCCAATAATGGTTATCGGATTTGTAAATTTCAATTAGAAAATGATAAAACACATTTTATTTTTATTAAAGGATTTTTATCAGCTTTACAGCCAGAACAATTATATGAATTACAAGGGGACTTTGTCTATAATGAACGCTATGGTGAAAATTTTGAAGTTAAGGAAATTCATAAACTTTCTCCACGGAGTAATGATGAGGTCTTAAAATATTTAACTAGTAGTTTATTTCCCACAATTGGTGAAAAAACATCACAAATAATTATTGATTATTATCAAACCGATGTGATTACTAAGATTAAAGAAAATTTATCAATCTTACATAAAATCCCGGGTATTAGTGTTAAACAAGCTAATATTATTGCAAAGGTATTTAAGTTAATGAGCCGTGATGATGAATTAAATCATCAATTTAATCAAAAAGGATTATCTTTACAAGTTTTATCTTTATTAAAAACAAAATATAATGTTGATCAGATTTATGCTTTATTAAAAAAAGATCCTTATTCATTATTATTAAAGGATAATATTGCTTTTAAAACAATTGATAAGATTTATTTAGCATTTGAACAAGAACCTTTTACTAATATTCGAATTGGTTATTATGCCTGACATTTAGCAAAAGAATTTTGTAATAATAATGGTGATACTTATTTAATGTTAAATGAATTAACAAAAATCTTACAAAAGAATTTTCCTTTTTTAACAAAAGAACAGTTGTTGGCCGGATTAAAATATAGTAAAGAAATTAAATTATTAATTTTTAAGGATGATAAAATTTATGTTGCAGAAGTATATCATAGTGAAATTAATATTGCTGCAATGTTAGTTGGTTTGAATACGATTGATCAATATGACGATCAAAAATTAACAGAAGAGTTAGAAAAGTTAACAAATAAAAAACAAATTACTTATAATATTAATCAAACAAAAGCAATAAAGGCTGCTGTGCATTCTAATTTTTTAGTTATTATTGGGGGACCTGGCACGGGTAAAACAACAGTTGTTGACGGTATTGTTAATCTTTTAAAAAAAGTTTACCAGCAATTAAAAATTGTGTTAGCAGCACCAACCGGAAAAGCAGCAAAACGATTACGAGAAAAAACTGGGCAGAAAGCTTTAACAATTCATAAATTATTAAAATATGATGCTTTAACTAATCAGTTTTTTTATAATGAAAATAATCCTTTGGAAAATGATATTTTAATTTTAGATGAAGTTAGTATGGTTGACAGTTTGTTATTAGCACAAATTGCAAAAGCTAGTGTTAATTTTCGTAAATTAATTTTGATTGGTGACCAAAATCAATTACCGTCAGTTGCTTGTGGTGATTTGTTACGAGATATTATTCAAAGTAATGTTTTTAATGTTATTAAATTAGAAGAAGTTTATCGTCAAGAAGCTGGAAATGACATTTTAGAACTATCTTATTCAATTGAACAAGAACATTTTGAAGATAATAATTTATTTGACAAAAAAGATTTTACTTTTATTAATGAAACTGATTCACAAACATTATTAACAATTGTTGGTGATTTATATCAAAAACTTAGTGATGAATATGGAACAGATTATAATGCTATTCAAGTAATTGCACCAATGTATAATGGTCCAGTTGGAATTAATGTATTAAATACTTATTTGCAAAATCGAATGAATCATGCAGTTGGTCAAAAAGAAATTAAGATTGGGCATCGTTTTTTCCGAGTTAATGATAAAGTTATGCAACTTAAAAATCGGCCTGAATTAGAAATTTATAATGGCGATGTTGGCATTATTGTTGATATTAAAAAAGATAAAAATTTAAATGATGTGATCTTAGTAAAATACGATAATGTAATTGCATATAATAAAGAACTTTATTATGATATTACTTTGGCTTATGCTTGTAGTGTTCATAAATTGCAGGGAAGTGAATATGATAATATTATTTTTGTAATAACAAAAAGTTTTTGAATAATGTTAAAACGAAATCTAATTTATACAGCAATTACCCGTGCTAAAACTAAATTATATTTAATTGGTGAACCATCAGCATTTTTATATGGAGTTAATAATTTACCACAAAAACGGCGAACAACTTTACAAGAAAAAATTAAAACATTTTTAAAAGAACAATAATTATTATATTTTGCCTAGTTTTAATACTATCGTAAAAAATTTAACATAAAACTTATTAAATTATATAGGCGTTGCAATGGCGCCAAGATTAGCAGATGCTATTGTAAACATATTTATTAAATTATGGCCTGTAAAAGTTTTATTAGTAGTGCCATCAAAAGCATCACTAATATAGTAAATGGTTTTATCCGGATTATCATCAAACAATATTGCCATTATAATGACAACATGTTTTACTTGACTAGTTGGTAATCAAGGCGGACTGCCTTTTAATGCCAAGCATTACTGGCATATCATTTTTAAGACTAAATTTAACTAGATTTTGTAATCATATTTTTTGTTCATATTTTTTACCAAAATTTTGTTCTAAGTGGAATGGCAACACTTTTTAGGACACTTTTTATATAGACATTTGTTTTCTAAAAGTAACTGGAGATAAATAATTTAAACTGCCACGAATTCTAATATTGTTATATCAATGCACAAAATCAAAAAGTTCGTATTTTAATTGTGTTAAATTTTTAAATTTTTTACCCTTAATAAATTCAGTTTTAAAAGTTTTGTAAGTTGTTTCAGCCACAGCATTATCATAAGGGCAGCCTTTATTGCTTAATGATCTTTTAATATTAAAAGTTATTAAAATTTCATCAATGATTTTATTTTTAAACTCATTACCACGATCAGTATGAAATAGAGTTATTTGATTTAATGGTCGTGTTATTTTATGAAAAGCTTGTTGGACCAGTTCGGCTGTTTTATTCGGCCCAGCACTATAACCAATTATTTCACGATTAAACAAGTCAATTAATAAACAAATATAATGTCATTTAGCGCCAACTTGAACATATGTTAAATCACTAACAATAACTTCATTAGGTTTTTTGTTGTTAAATTGACGATTTAAAATATTATTAATTTGGTCATTATTGACTGTTGTTTTATGATTATGATATTTTAATTTGGTGTATTTAGAAACCAAATTATTTTTGATCATAAAGAATCTGATTTTTCGCCGCGATAAGATGATATATTTTCTTTTTAAAATAACTTTAATTTTGCGAGCCCCATAAATTTTGCGGCTTTTATTAAAGGCACTGATAATTTCTTGTTCATAATTATTAACTTGCTTGTTAATACATTTATTAGTTTGATAATAATACGTTGATTTTGATAAACCCAAAATCTTACATATTTTTATTACTGAATATTTTGTTTTGTTGTTATTAATTATTGTTATTTTTTGGCCATTATCAGTGCGGCTTGCTTTAAAATGTCATTTTCCATTTTCAAGTCTTTAAGTTCTTTTCGCAAAGTTATTATTTCATTTTCTTCTAGTGTGCGATTGTCTTTTGCTTTAAATGAACCAGAATTATTATAATTTTTAACTCAACTATAAATAGTTGGTTTTGGTAAATTATATTCTTGCCCTAGATTAATAACACTTTTACCATTTTTATATAGCATGACAATTTGTTTTTTAAATTCTTCAGAGTATGAAGTTTTATTTCCCATTTTTATATTCCTTTTTTCTTAATAATTTTATCTAATTTTGAAGTCTATATAATTATGGCCCTAATAATTGTAGCCTATCCAATACAATTAAACTAATTTTTAATCCATTTGATGAAAAGTTTTCAAATGAAAAAATTGATGAGTATCAAGATAATGTTAATGAATTATTAGCATTAGATAATATTTCCTTTACTAAAAGTGGTTTTCGCATAAATGATGCTCAATTTTCTATTAAAGGAATACAAAATTATCCAATCTATCCACAAGATGGTTGAGCTGCAAAATTATGTACAACAGATAGTACAGTTATTTTTAATATTTCTAATACAAATCTCGATGCAGTTAAATAACAATTACAACGAGCAATGATTAATGCCCGTACTAATTATTTTTCTGTTAAAAAGACGGTTAATTGTTCAGAAAAAGAACGTGAATATGAATCGTTTGAAAATTTAGTGCAATTAATTGCGCCAGGAGAAGAATAAATTAAACGGGTAAATTTTATTTTTTTAAATTATGGTTTTAATCGGCATATGTTAAAACAATCAGAAGAAAGACTACATATTTTATTAAAAAGTCTTAATATGAAAATGGATTATTTATTTTTTCGACAAATAAGTGGGTATAGGTGCCTTATTACCAAAACCAACTTATCCAACTGCATATCATAATTCTTATGAAATGCCATGTGCAACATTAGGGAATTTATTTCCGTTTTTAAATAACGCTTTAGAAGATGAAAAAGGATTATTTGTTGGTTATAACACTACTGGTGATGTAATTTTTACTGACCAATTTAAACGTGGCGGTGATTTTCAAAATTCAAATGCGCTATTTATTGGCACAACAGGAGGTGGTAAAACGACAACTGTTAGCAAATTTTTGGATTATCATATCATTAAGGGTAGAAAAGTAATTAGGTCGTATAAAGAAAATAAGGGTTTTTATTTTTAAATGTTATTTAGTTCAATAAATTAAAAAGGTATTTTTTTTCTTATTTGTCTAAAACCCTTATTTTCTTTATGCGACCTAATTATTAATAATCAAAATGAGGCAATTATGATTGATGCATCAAATGCAACAAGAAGAGCAATTGAATATATTAAACAAAAAAAATTAACCTTAAAAGCATTATTTATTACACATAGGCATATTGACCATTATGATGGTCTTGATAATGTTTTAAAAGAATATCCAGATTTAAAAATTTATATTCAAAAAATTGATTTACGATTGTTGTCCCAACATAAGGTTGACGATGAGACAGGTGAAATTTTAGGGCCGGGAATTAATTATCCATTAACAAATATTGTTTTTAATTTTGTAGAAAAATCTTGATGAAATAAAAAAAATCATCAATATGATAACTTTAAAAGAAAATTATATAAACTTTTAATATTGTTATTTAACTTTTTTATACGTTAAAATATAATACCGATGATTGTTGGTTTGGTGTTAAACCTTTATGCTGGTATTTTCATTTTCAGAGATTTAAATAATTTTGAATGTTCGTGAAACCTAAGCCATGATAATGAATTAAGGATTATTTAAGATTTGATTGTAATTTACTAATTTTATTTAACTTCCGATAACTAGCATCAGGATTTGTACTATTTTTAGTTGCTAATAAAATAGAATTTGTTTGTTTTGCTACTAATAAATATAATGGTTGCATGTCAGAAATAATAATTGAATTTTCTTTGATTAATTGTTTATTAATATTTTCAATAATTCACTGTTTTTGTAATCGTTTTGTGTTGGTTGATTTAACATAAATATTATTATTGCTATCAACAGCCATTTTAATACAACATTTAGTGTTGGTTGAAAATGAATCAAGATGAATTTTTCTTTTATCAAATTTATCTTTAAAATTACCTTTGTGGATTTCTTTAATAAATGTTTCATCGATTTGAATTTGGCCATTTAACGTTTTAAATTTTAATTGGGTGTTTTCTAATTGTTTTGATTTCATTATTTTTTAGCGATTATATCAAGCGGTTTTCGGTGATGTTTTAATAAAGCGGGAAATCATTTTACTAGATTGGCCTAATAATGAAATTTGAATCAATAAATTTCACTGTTCATAATTTAAATGACTTCAATACGTAAAATGATCACGAAAAGCATCAAAACTAGCACGACATTTTTTGAATAAATATTTTTGTTTTCCTTCAGGATTATGGCCATTTTTAACACAATAAAAAGATTGACAATTAGGACATTTAATAACTTTATCCCTAAATTTTTGGTCAATTTCATTTAAGCGTTTTTGTTTTTTAATTAATTCTGCTTCTTTTTTGACTTTTTCATGAAATTCTAAAAATTGATCATCTGTTAAACTATTTATTAATTTTTCAATTATTTTTTCCATTAATTATTCACCTTTTATATTAAGAATATACCTAATTTTAGGTATATTTTATAAATATCAAGAGTTTTCTACAAAATTAAAGTATTTTTTTATATTTTATGTTAAAATATAATTGTTAAAATTTATATAATATTTAATAAAAAATTAAATTTATGAATAAATTTTAATATTGGAATAGCAACACTTTTTTAGGACACTTTTTATATAGACATTTGTTTTCTAAAAGTAACTGGAGATAAATAATTTAAACTGCCATGAATTCGAATATTGTTATATCAATGCACAAAATCAAAAAGTTCTTATTTTAATTGTGTTAAATTTTTAAATTTTTTACCCTTAATAAATTCAGTTTTAAAAGTTTTGTAAGTTGTTTCAGCCACAGCATTATCATAAGGGCAGCCTTTATTGCTTAATGATCTTTTAATATTAAATATTAAAAGTTATTAAAATTTCATCAATGATTTTATTTTTAAACTCATTACCACGATCAGTATGAAATAGAGTTATTTGATTTAATGGTCGTGTTATTTTATGAAAAGCTTGTTGGACCAGTTCGGACGTTTTATTCGGCCCAGCACTATAACCAATTATTTCACGATTAAACAAGTCAATTAATAAACAAATATAATGTCATTTAGCGCCAACTTGAACATATGTTAAATCACTAACAATAACTTCATTAGGTTTTTTTGTTGTTAAATTGACGATTTAAAATATTATTAATTTGGTCATTATTGACTGTTGTTTTATGATTATGATATTTTAATTTGGTGTATTTAGAAACCAAATTATTTTTGATCATAAAGAATCTGATTTTTCGCCGCGATAAGATGATATCTTTTCTGTTTAAAATAACTTTAATTTTGCGAGCCCCATAAATTTTGCGGCTTTTATTAAAGGCACTGATAATTTCTTGTTCATAATTATTAACTTGCTTGTTAATACATTTATTAGTTTGATAATAATACGTTGATTTTGATAAACCCAAAATCTTACATATTTTTCTTACTGAATATTTTGTTTTGTTGTTATTAATTATTGTTATTTTTTAGCCATTATCAGTGCGGCTTGCTTTAAAATGTCATTTTCTATTTTCAAGTCTTTAAGTTATTTTCGTAAAGTTATTATTTCATTTTCTTCTAGTGTGCGATTGTCTTTTGCTTTAAATGAACCAGAATTATTATAATTTTTAACTAAACTATAAATAGTTGGTTTTGGTAAATTATATTCTTGCCCTAGATTAATAACACTTTTACCATTTTTATATAGCATGACAATTTGTTTTTTAAATTCTTCAGAGTATGAAGTTTTATTTCCCATTTTTATATTCCTTCTTTCTTAATAATTTTATCTAATTTTGAAGTCTATATAATTATGGTCCTAATAATTGTAGCCTATCCACAAGCCGCACTGATAATGGCTAAAAAATAACAATAATTAATAACAACAAAACAAAATATTCAGTAAGAAAAATATGTAAGATTTTGGGTTTATCAAAATCAACGTATTATTATCAAACTAATAAATGTATTAACAAGCAAGTTAATAATTATGAACAAGAAATTATCAGTGCCTTTAATAAAAGTCGCAAAATTTATGGGGCTCGCAAAATTAAAGTTATTTTAAACAGAAAAGATATCATCTTATCGCGGCGAAAAATCAGATTCTTTATGATCAAAAATAATTTGGTTTCTAAATACACCAAATTAAAATATCATAATCATAAAACAACAGTCAATAATGACCAAATTAATAATATTTTAAATCGTCAATTTAACAACAAAAAACCTAATGAAGTTATTGTTAGTGATTTAACATATGTTCAAGTTGGCGCTAAATGACATTATATTTGTTTATTAATTGACTTGTTTAATCGTGAAATAATTGGTTATAGTGCTGGGCCGAATAAAACAGCCGAACTGGTCCAACAAGCTTTTCATAAAATAACACGACCATTAAATCAAATAACTCTATTTAATACTGATCGTGGTAATTAGTTTAAAAATAAAATCATTGATGAAATTTTAATAACTTTTAATATTAAAAGATCATTAAGCAATAAAGGCTGCCCTTATAATAATGCTGTGGCTGAAACAACTTACAAAACTTTTAAAACTGAATTTATTAAGGGTAAAAAATTTAAAAATTTAACACAATTAAAATACGAACTTTTTGATTTTGTGCATTGATATAACAATATTCGAATTCGTGGCAGTTTAAATTATTTATCTCCAGTTACTTTTAGAAAACAAATGTCTATATAAAAAGTGTCCTAAAAAGTGTTGCCATTCCAGACATTTTGCCCTACTTCATCGCACATTATACGTAATCCTTTCATTAATTAGTTTTGCCTAATGCTCAATATTCATCAGTTATTTCATCTACTGAAACTGGATAAGATCGTATCATTAATTCTTGTAATTTACTTTCAATTTTTTTATTTCATTTTTTCATCAAATATTTTCCTTTCTGTAAAAAAATAATATTTTTTTATTGGTTAATATTTTGATATTTAGTAAATAATGTATTTTGTATTTTAGTATTTATTTACTTCGCCGCCCGCTTCACTTTGTGGGTGAGCGGAGGCGGTAGGATATTTAGACAGAGTTTATCCCCCTACGGAAATAAACAAAAAAAGTTTACCCAGTTATTAATTACGTTTCATCCACCCCTAGACAACTTTATATAAATAAAATAACCTTTTGGAGCTCCAACCATCTTGTTTTTTTAGTGTCCGATATTTTTGTTTTTTCGGTTTAACAGTAATCTTTTTATTAAAACAAGCCAAAAACACGCGCTCTGACATTTCGCAAGTGATTAATCTTGCCGATAATTAAAGAAATAAATAGGAATAAATCCATTCGCTTTCACACTTTCTTTAAGGCTTCGCGCCATAGATGAGTTATCCATTCTTTAAGTATCAAAATATTAAGTTTTAAACGTTGCATTATTCATCGGATAATACCTTTATTGAAAGGAAATTTATAAAAATATCATTTATTTTGTGTAGGGAAAACAGAATAACATCTGTTTTTATGATAAAAGTTCTAAATTTAAAGATACTATCCGATGAATAATGCAAATAAATTTATTTTTTTAATAGAAAAATAAAAAAACAATCTCACAAGAATTGTTTTTTGCCGGTTCATCGTACAGGACGTCTTTAATTTTCTTTTTAATTTTGTAGAAAAATCTTGATGAAATAAAAAAAATCATCAATATGATAACTTTAAAAGAAAATTATATAAACTTTTAATATTGTTATTTAACTTTTTTATACGTTAAAATATAATACCAATGATTGTTGGTTTGGCGTTAAACCTTTATGCTGGTATTTTCATTTTCAGAGATTTAAATAATTTTGAATGTTCGTGAAACCTAAGCCATGATAATGAATTAAGGATTATTTAAGATTTGATTGTAATTTACTAATTTTATTTAACTTCCGATAACTAGCATCAGGATTTTTACTAGTTTTAGTTGCTAATAAAATAGAATTTGTTTGTTTTGCTACTAATAAATATAATGGTTGCATGTCAGAAATAATAATTGAATTTTCTTTGATTAATTGTTTATTAATATTTTCAATAATTCACTGTTTTTGTAATCGTTTTGTGTTGGTTGATTTAACATAAATATTATTATTGCTATCAACAGCCATTTGAACACAACATTTAGTGTTGGTTGAAAATGAATCAAGATTAATTTTTCTTTTATCAAATTTATCTTTAAAATTACCTTTGTGGATTTCTTTAATAAATGTTTCATCGATTTGAATTTGGCCATTTAACGTTTTAAATTTTAATTGGGTGTTTTCTAATTGTTTTGATTTCATTATTTTTTGGCGATTATATCAAGAGGTTTTCGGTGATGTTTTAATAAAGTGGGAAATCATTTTACTAGATTGTCCTAATAATGAAATTTGAATCAATAAATTTCACTGTTCATATTTTAAATGACTTCAATACGTAAAATGATCACGAAAAGCATCAAAACTAGCACGAAATTTTTTGCATAAATATTTTTGTTTTCCTTCAGGATTATGACCATTTTTAACACAATAAAAAGATTGACAATTAGGACATTTAATACCTTTATCCCTAAATTTTTGATCAATTTCATTTAAGCGTTTTTGTTTTTTAATTAATTCTGCTTCTTTTTTGACTTTTTCGTGAAATTATAAAAATTGATCATCTGTTAAACTATTTATTAATTCTTCAATTATTTTTTCCATTAATTATTCACCTCTTATATTAAGAATATACCTAATTTTAGGTATATTTTATAAATATCAAGAGTTTTCTACAAAATTAAAGAATTTTCTCAATGATTTTTGTTCTAAATTCTGATGTATATTTGTTATATTTTTGTCCTTTTTTTGCCATATAAAAATGCACCCCCTATAAAAATTTAACAAAATCTTTTTTTATTTTGCTTACTTTTTTGGGCGCAGTCTTGTGAAGTCTTTTTTATAAACACTTTTTTATTTGCCCTGATTACCAGCACGATGAAGGTCGCGGAATGGGCCATCAACTGCAATTAACTCATCGTACTTACCATTTTGAATAATTCCTTGCCATTTTCCTAAGACAAAAATTTGATCAACATTTTTAATTGTACTTAATCGGTGCGCAATTGAAATTGTTGTTTTACCAACCATAATTTTTTCTAATTCAGCTTGAATTTCTTTTTCCACAATATTATCTAAAGCACTTGTTGCTTCATCTAAGATTAAAATTTGTGGGTTCTTTAAAATCATTCGGGCAATAACTAGGCGTTGCTTTTGACCACCTGATAACATAAACCCTCGTTCTCCTAAAATAGTATTATAACCATCTTTTCAACCCATTACTAAATCATGCAGGTTGGCTTTTTTACAAGCTTCAACTACTTCTTCATCCGTTGCATTAAACATTCCGTATTTAAGATTATAAATCACATCCCCAAATAAAATTTTTGGTTCTTGTTCAACATAACCAACATGTGTTAAATAACTTGCTAAATTTAATTTTTTTAAATTAGTGTTGTTAACAATAACTTCCCCACTCGTTGGATCATAGAAACGTAATAATAATTTTGAAATTGTTGATTTACCACTTCCAGTTTCTCCAACAAAAGCATAACTTTTTCCTTTTTCAAACGTAACTGTTGTTTTAGGTAAAATAATAACACCTGGTTTTTCAGGGTATTCAAAAACAATATCTTTTAAAATAATATTGCCTTTAACTTCTTGTACCTCAGGCGCATTACGGTTTGGATCAATGGTTGTATCAACACGAATTAATTGAATAATTCGTTTTGTTGAAGCTGTTGCACGTGCTAATCCTGGAACTAATCCAGTTAAAGTTCAAATTGGAAATGCCAAAGTATTAACACCCGTAATAAAGGATGGCAAAATTTTCATAATACGATTAGTATGTTCTGCTCCTTTATTACCATATAAAATTATACTTGCTAAGACAACAATCACCGTTAAACTTAATGCACATAAAATAATAATTGTTGTCATTCGTGCTTGAATACGATTTAAACGACGATTAACACGGTAATATTCTTTATGAATTTGTTCAAAGCGAACACGTTCATATTCTTCTGTCCCTGTTGCTTTAATTAGCGCAATTGATGCAATTCGATCGGTCACATCTCCATTAACATCTGTAATTTTAGCACGAACATTTTCTGTTTCTGATGCTTGTGAACGGAAAGTTACTGCCACAGCAATCATGAATAATGCTGTTGTTCCTAAACAAATCAATGCTAATTTTCAATCAATATTTAATAATGAAATTGCACTACCAATAAATATAATTGGAATACTAATTAAGTTAGCTGGGGTTAATTGTGATTCATCCCCAATAACTTGTGTATCATTAATTAATTTAGTCATTGTTTCTCCAATTTTTTTATCAGAATAATAACCAATGTTTAAATTAACTAAATTATTTAATACCGCATTACGAACATCAATTTCAATATTCCGCCCTAGCATTCCACCTACTCGTTCACGAATATTTGTTGTAATCACGGCAATTATTAAATCAACGCCAATTATAATTAATCATATATATCATTGTAAGCCTGTTGTGACTAAATTTGGATCATCTCCAAATTCAAATAAAATTTCACTCATTAATTGGCTAATTAAAAAAGTCATTATGACAATTGAAGTTGAACTTAGTACTAATGCAAATAAAATTGTAAATGAACGTAATAAATAACGACGGTAATAAATTGCAACTAACTTAAAAAAACCAATTCGAGGTTCCTTGATTCGTTTCATCATTTCTAATGGCGTTTCTTGTTTACGAGTTTGATTTTTTTTATGTAATTCATTGTAATCTAAATTCTTTTCAATTTTATTAATATCAATTAATTCTTTAATTTTCCCCATAACCTCACCTTATTTCTTAAAAAATGCGAGCTTAATATTTGCTCTCTTATCAGTGTATTATATCAAAAAAATAAAACTTTTCCTTTAATTTTGTAGAAAAATCTTGATATTTAATATAAGAGGTGAATAATTAATGGAAAAAATAATTGAAGAATTAATAAATAGTTTAACAGATGATCAATTTTTAGAATTTCATGAAAAAGTCAAAAAAGAAGCAGAATTAATTAAAAAACAAAAACGCTTAAATGAAATTGAACAAAAATTTAGGGATAAAGGTATTAAATGTCCCAATTGTCAATCTTTTTATTGTGTTAAAAATGGTCATAATCCTGAAGGAAAACAAAAATATTTATGCAAAAAATGTCGTGCTAGTTTTGATGCTTTTCGTGATCATTTTACGTATTGAAGTCATTTAAATTATGAACAGTGAAATTTATTGATTCAAATTTCATTATTATGCCAATCTAGTAAAATGATTTCCCACTTTATTAAAACATCACCGAAAACCTCTTGATATAATCGCCAAAAAATAATGAAATCAAAACAATTAGAAAACACCCAATTAAAATTTAAAACGTTAAATGGCCAAATTCAAATCGATGAAACATTTATTAAAGAAATCCACAAAGGTAATTTTAAAGATAAATTTGATAAAAGAAAAATTCATCTTGATTCATTTTCAACCAACACTAAATGTTGTGTTCAAATGGCTGTTGATAGCAATAATAATATTTATGTTAAATCAACCAACACAAAACGATTACAAAAACAGTGAATTATTGAAAATATTAATAAACAATTAATCAAAGAAAATTCAATTATTATTTCTGACATGCAACCACTATATTTATTAGTAGCAAAACAAACAAATTCTATTTTATTAGCAACTAAAACTAGTACAAATCCTGATGCTAGTTATCGGAAGTTAAATAAAATTAGTAAATTACAATCAAATCTTAAAGAATCCTTAATTCATTATCATGGCTTAGGTTTCACGAACATTCAAAATTATTTAAATCTCTGAAAATGAAAATACCAGCATAAAGGTTTAACGCCAAACCAACAATCATCGGCATTATATTTTAACGTATAAAAAAGTTAAATAACAATATTAAAAGTTTATATAATTTTCTTTTAAAGTTATCATATTGATGATTTTTTTTATTTCATCAAGATTTTTCTACAAAATTAAAAAAGAATTCTGAAGAAATTACTGAATTTAATGCAAGTAATTTAGAAAATAGCAATCAGCAAATCAACGAATTACAAACAAAAAACACTAAATTAATTTCACAATTATAACAACAAACCCTACAATTAAAACAAATTGAAATTAATAATTTTAATAATTCTTTAACTGATAATGAAGAATTTAAAAACGTCTTATTAAAATCTTATGATATTAACGATGATATTGAAGTAATTAAAACACACTTACAAAGTGTTTATGATGAATTAATCAAAGTACAAATCGTTAATACCGGCGGCGTACAAAAAACAGAAAACAACGAAAATAATATTATCGATGAAGATAATGTATTTAATAAATAGAAAGGAGGAATAAAACTATGGCACAAAATCCACAAAGAATTTTTGGTGATATTGTTAATCAAGCAACAAAAAATGATCGTGAATCATTTGATCAATGATATTTACAAACTTATCAACAAAAATTTAGTTGAGAGGCACTATTTGCTTGAAAAGAAGCCAATAAATTTGGCTTAACATATAAAAGAAAGAAAAATATTAAATATAATGAAGGTTTAGGATCAAACGGAGAAGTATTTAATACTGATGATAATTTATTAAAATATTAAACAGTTGAATTTGAAGATGGAATTGTTGAATTAGATAGAATTTTAACTTTTGCTCGTAAATTAGACCCCGTAGAAAGCGAATTTAATCCTAATCTTTGGGCCGCCGATATTGAACAAGCAATGGATACAGAAGTTGCTTATAAACGTAACAAAATTTTAGATATTATTAATAACGGAAAAGTTACAACTATTCAAGGTAAAAAAGCAGATGATACAAATGCTTTACAAATTCATGATGAAATTATGGATAAAATATATTAAAATGGCTTTACCCCATCAGAAACAATTGTTTTATGTTCAGCTGATTTTATTCGTGGAATTCGTGATAAATTACAACTACAACTTGGTGCAAACGATCAAATAAACAGTGTAATCGCAACAAGTGGGGCAATGAAGTCTGTTGAAGGAACAACTTACTATATGGTTCCAAAAAAATTACCAATTATTAATAAAGATGGTTCAGAAGGAACAATTAGTTTATTACCTGATGGTGTTAATGCAATTGCTTTTAAATTTAGTAAAAAATATGACCCTCTTATTTTACACAAAAAAGACCACACCCAATTAAGAGTTGGCGCTGCGGCGTTAGTCACTGGGATCGGTAATACCTTAATTATGGAAAGAGTTTTATATTTAGGTGTAGCCGTAATTGAACCGAAAGGAATTATTAAACATATCGTTGCAAAAATTGATATTAGTAAAATTAATAAATTAGATAAACCAACTATTCATGTTGATGCTCCAACACAAACAACATCAGAACAGTTAAAACCACAATTTAAAGATGTTGTTTTAAAAGCAGTTAAAGCTGTAAATAGTTCTTTAACTGAAAATGATTATGATTACTTTATCGAAAGTAAATGTGAAGATTGACCAATTGATATTACAAATGACAAAAATGTTGCAGTTCAAATTGAAGGTAAAAACAACGCTACTGGTCAAACAAATGCGATTGATGTTAAAATTAAAAATACCTAAGTACTAAAAAATAGTACTTTTTCGTTTTATAAAATATGCCAATTGTAACAAGCAAAACTGCTCTAATTTATCCTGTTAAAAAAACGCCAACAAGGTTGTCAATTCAACAACAAGAAAAAAGTTTTGGTTTACAATTATTAGAATTTTTAGGAATTCAAGTTTTAGCTCTTGGTTTATCAGTTTTGACTGGTGGGGTTGCTTCGGCTGTTGGGCTTGGTGCAGGATTATCTAATTTTGCTGCAGCATTTATCTCATTTGGAGTAGAAACAGCAACTGATTTTGCCGTAAATCAAATATATGATAGTTTAACTTCTGAAGTTAGCACAAAAAGTACGGCTTTAAATTTATTACCAGCAATTGGTGGGATTGGTAAATTAACGCGCGCTGCGCGCACAACGAGAATTTTAAAATTAGCCAAAGAAACTAAATTACTTGAAAAATTAGGCGTAATAACTGCTAATAAATTAGAAGATGTTGTAAGACAAGTTACAGGTAAAAAGATTTTATCTGATAAATTAATATTTGATTTTACAAAACAAGATAATAATGAAACTTTATTATATACGATTGGAAAATTATCCCGCAATGATTTTTATAAAGGTTTTAAAGGGCTTGAGTTAGAAACAATTAATAATTTATTAAAAATTGAAAAAAAACCTTCAAAAAATAAGTCCTAAGTTAGTTCAAAAAATACCCCGCATAAATGAAAAAAACGCTAATAAATGACTGTCTGAATATGGATTAAGTGTTGATAAAATAAGCAAAATAGATACCGATGAATTATATACCATTATGACTAATCTTCATAAAAAGGTGTTGGTAAGAACCTAATATTAAATGCCAATTTAATGCGAGGCAGCAAAATATATTATAATAAATTATTAAATAGTGGAATGGCAACACTTTTTAGGACACTTTTTATATAGACATTTGTTTTCTAAAAGTAACTGGAGATAAATAATTTAAACTGCCATGAATTCGAATATTGTTATATCAATGCACAAAATCAAAAAGTTCGTATTTTAATTGTGTTAAATTTTTAAATTTTTTACCCTTAATAAATTCAGTTTTAAAAGTTTTGTAAGTTGTTTCAGCCACAGCATTATCATAAGGGCAGCCTTTATTGCTTAATGATCTTTTAATATTAAAAGTTATTAAAATTTCATCAATGATTTTATTTTTAAACTCATTACCACGATCAGTATGAAATAGAGTTATTTGATTTAATGGTCGTGTTATTTTATGAAAAGCTTGTTGGACCAGTTCGGCTGTTTTATTCGGCCCAGCACTATAACCAATTATTTCACGATTAAACAAGTCAATTAATAAACAAATATAATGTCATTTAGCGCCAACTTGAACATATGTTAAATCACTAACAATAACTTCATTAGGTTTTTTGTTGTTAAATTGACGATTTAAAATATTATTAATTTGGTCATTATTGACTGTTGTTTTATGATTATGATATTTTAATTTGGTGTATTTAGAAACCAAATTATTTTTGATCATAAAGAATCTGATTTTTCGCCGCGATAAGATGATATCTTTTCTGTTTAAAATAACTTTAATTTTGCGAGCCCCATAAATTTTGCGACTTTTATTAAAGGCACTGATAATTTCTTGTTCATAATTATTAACTCGCTTGTTAATACATTTATTAGTTTGATAATAATACGTTAATTTTGATAAACCCAAAATCTTACATATTTTTCTTACTGAATATTTTGTTTTGTTGTTATTAATTATTGTTATTTTTTGGCCATTATCAGTGCGGCTTGCTTTAAAATGTCATTTTCCATTTTCAAGTCTTTAAGTTCTTTTCGTAAAGTTATTATTTCATTTTATTCTAGTGTGCGATTGTCTTTTGCTTTAAATGAACCAGAATTATTATAATTTTTAACTCAACTATAAATAGTTGGTTTTGGTAAATTATATTCTTGCCCTAGATTAATAACACTTTTACCATTTTTATATAGCATGACAATTTGTTTTTTAAATTCTTCAGAGTATGAAGTTTTATTTCCCATTTTTATATTCCTTCTTTCTTAATAATTTTATCTAATTTTGAAGTCTATATAATTATGGTCCTAATAATTGTAGCCTATCCAGTTAACATTGTTAAATATATAAAATAATAAAAATTGGCACACCAAAAAATACTATTAAGTTTTAAAGTAATAGTTATATAAAATAAATTAATAAAAAATAAATAAACTAGTGTGCCTTAATTTTTGTTAAAATACTTTGAGTATTAGAGTAATATACTCTATTAAAATCCTTTAACCATATGACGGAAAAAGTTTAATATCTTAATGATAATAAATAATCCAAATGGAATTAAAATAATTCACGCATCACCTAAAAAGTCATTAATTACGGTAAAATACCATATACAGCATCTTTTACTTTACCGATTGCATTACCTAATCCAGTTGAAATAGAATCCATTCCAGCCCTAAAAGTAACTGCATCTGCTAAAAAATTCATTATTTTCTATCCTCCTTTTTTTAAATTATTTTTTTTCTTTTTTTCTTACCTTGAATTTGGCGAATTTTTTGATAAATTGATAAACCAATTCACGCAAAAATACCTAACAAAATAAAAATACTAAATATTCATGTTAATCATACTGGAATAATATAGCTCTTTTCATAAATTAAAAAATTGAAATTTGCAAACTCGCTCCGCTTGTTGTCGCTTTGCTCCATTAAAAACATTATTTGAATAAATTATCCGCTAATAAATTACGCGGAATAATTTATTCTTTTACTTTTTAATTTCAATATCTTTTGTAATCTTATTGACAGTATTAATAACAATATTTTTACCATACTTTTTCACTAACAACCGCAAAATAAAATATTGCTTTGTTCGCATAAATTTCAACCTCCTATAATTAACTTAAAAAAGTTAACTAAATTAATAGTTAACTTTTTATGATTTGGCTTTTACAATTTACACATATATTCCATATCGATCAACTAATTGTCTTGTTCGTTGTTCTAATAATAAAAATAAAGTAGCGTTTATAATATATTTAGCGGTAAAAATTCCAAAGAAAATTCCGATAAAAATTAAAGTATGTTGTCATGACTCAAAAATAGATTCCATCCCACTATTATCGTGGTCATGATCATGGCCGGCATGCGCAACAGTAACTTGATTAGACCAATCAATCGGATTACTTGTTATATTCCCTGTCGGAGCTAATATCTTCAAACTATCGTGTAGAACATGGGCATGGTCAGCATCTGGATGCGCATGACCAATATTTACTAAAATCTTTGCAACAATTAAAAATGAAATTGCTTCAATTAAAGCACATATTGGTACTATAATAGTAAATGCCAAGATTTTTTTCCCTCATTTAATATTAATAATTTTATGATGATGGTCATGCGCTTTTTTAACATAATGATATTCATGAATAGTATGGTCATCAACATTTTCTGGGACAGTAATTTTATGACAAGCATTAAATAAAATGTAGTAAACAAATCAAGTTACGAACACAACTAAGATATTAGAAATCATAAAGAATGCCATTTCAAGTCAAGTATGATGCACATCAATTAAATTATGAATTCAAGGTAATGCAATTCCTTCTAATAAAGCAAATCCTAATCCAACAATTGCAATTGAATAAACAATTACTAAAGTATCAAAAAATCGTAAACCAAATGTTGACCCCCAAGGAGTTGGAACACTAAAAACCTCTAGTAAACTTAATCCAACGGCCATAGCTAAAAAAAACGCAGAAGAAGCAATTTTAAACGTAATTGACCTTTGATTATATAATTCCTTATGAAAAACTGATTTTTTAATACGCGTTCAAATCTTATCATTTTTCACTGTTAAAACATCGTTAGTATTTTTTTTCATTTTTTTTCCTTTCTTATTTATAAAAATTATAATTTATTTTTATAAAAAGTCAAGTTAAATTATTAGTTTTATAAAAATAAATTATAACTACCTAAACAAAAATAAAAATAGATTATTAACATCTAAAATAAAGTAGACATAAAAAATAGAAAATTATGTTAAAACTTTATTAATTTATTAAGGAGATGTTTTTTATATGAAAAAACAAAACAACAAAGAATTTAAACTAAATATTATTAATTTATACAAAAGTGGAAAACCTGTAAAATTACTTTCAAAGGAATATAATTTTTCATGACATACTATTTATTTATGAATTAAAACATATAATGCAAAGGGTGAAGAAAGTTTAGAATGAGGTCATGGAACACAAATAAAAAGTGGAACTAGAAAGCGTGGTGTTGCCAATAAACCATTAGAGTTAATGACAAAGAAAGAAATATATGAATATGCAAAACAATTTGAAGAATTATCAAAGTACTTATCCCTAAGCGTAAAAAATAAATATAAAAAAATTTATGAATTATCTAATATTTATACAATTGTATCTTTGTGTAAAATATTTAAAGTTTCCAGAGCTGGTTATCATAAATGATTATGTTTGGGGAAACCAAAATATAATAAATGAAATAATTTAATTGCTGATATTATTCAATCAACATATCATAATTTTAAAAGAATCTATGGTTATAATATGATTGCATTATGACTAAAAAAATTATATGATTTAGATCTTAATCCATGAGTAGTATATAGATATATGAAACAAATGAAATTAAAAGCTATAATTAGAAAAAAAAGATTCAATTATAAAAAACTTTCTGGTCAATTAAGATATGAAAATATTCTAAATAGAAATTTTTCTACAACTGGAATTAACCAAAAAATTGGAACAGATATTACATATTTAACTACTAATAACAAAACATATTATTTATCTATAGTAAAAGATTTTCATACTAATTAAATTTTAGATTACCAAATTAGTAAAACTCTAGATATGCCTTTTGTGGTAAAAAATATAATTAATGCTTGAGTAAAAGCAGGTAAACCAAAAACATGAATTTTACAAACTGATCAAGGATTTCATTATACAAATTTTATATTTACAAATTTGTGTAAAAAATTAGGAATAATAATCTCAATGTCACGAAGAGAATCTTCGCCAGATAATGGTCATACTGAATCTTGATTTGGAACTTTTAAAACTGAATTTTTTGAAACATTAAAACGTATTTTTAGAAACAAAGAATATATATATATAAAATGATTCCACAATATATTAAATTTTATAATGAAATTAGACCACAAATAAAATTAAAGGGATTAAGTCCTGTTGAATACAGAATAACTCAATCCTAAATAAATTTTATTTTTTATGTAAACTTTTCTTTACATATTCATTAATATCTATTTTTATTAGTAAAGTTACAACATCATAACCCACGTTCTGTTTTTTATTTTCTGAAATAAAATACTAGTTATTTATCTATCAATTATTAAATTGATCCCCTTGTTTTTTCTGCTTCAAAACAAGAAGTTCCCTTACCAAAATTTAGGTTTCTCGCTTGTGGGGTTTACCCGTTCCATTTTTTAAATTTATTTAAAAACTCGTTTCTGTGGCACTTTTATAGAAAAAACTCCATATTATTTAATAATAACGTAGGATTTTTTTCAGCCGTCATAAGTAACCTTATGCCTAATTTTATGAATTAAATTAGCACAAACACTACAATCATCACAGATTGTGCGAGCGTGGAGTTTCCTCTATTAACAGGATGTTAATAGCAACTAGTTCTGTTATAACTCATATATATTATACTATATCTTAGAAATTAATTAAATAAATCTAATCGTTATTTATTTTTCCTTCTAAGTTATGAATTCGCTTTATTAAATCCGCTTTTGAAAAACCTTCTTCTTCTAAACGGGCTTTTTGAGCTTTTGTTTCATCAAGTTGAGCTCTTAAAACATCATTTTTATCTTGCAAATCATTTAATTGTTGACGCAAGTACTTGATTTCCTTATTAAAGTAATCTGTAATTCCTTCAAAAACTCGATAATCTGTTGCAACCATATCTAAGAATTTATCAACTTCATTTGGATCATAGCCTTGATAATCAACTTGGAATTCCTTATTAATAATATCCGTTGCTCGTAATTTAATTGTTTTCATTTTTTACACCTCATTTGCAAGGAACAAACTTCTTTTTTTGATAATTAATTATTGAAGGAGGAGACAAAAATGTATCTGCCCAATAATCGTGGCATGTTTTTAGAATCTTTACTTAATTATACTATTCAAAAATATTTTGATAATAATACTGGTCTTTTTTTAAACGGCCAGTAAATATTATCTCGCTTGAAAAACAACAGCATTTAATCACAAAAAGTTATTTTAAAACAAAGACTGGATGTGATTATTATGGACTTTATCAAGGTCATTATATTGAATTTGAATCAAAAGAAAGCAATCAACAAAAATTTAATTTAAACAATTTTAAGACCCATCAATTACAACAATTAGCATTAGTTCATAATCATCATGGCATTAGTTTTATTATTATTTACTTTCATTACTATGATCGTTATTTTATTTTATCATATCAAAAATTAATAGAATGAATAAAATTAATGTCAACAAAACAAATACCACTTTTATATTTTATTGAAAATGGCCATGAACTTTTTTTAGTTTTTCCTAATTTTCTTGATTTTGAACCAATTCTTAATCAATTAATCAATTATATTTAGTTAATGATTTTGGTTTATTTTTAAGATAATTATCAATAAACTTCAGTAATTCTTTAAAAGTTAGTTTTGCATTTTGATCATTATTAATAATTAAGGTTAATTGAAAATCAGAAATTTTATTTTCTAAATAAGTATTTAAAGTTGCTTTTTCGTGTTCATTTAAAGGATGCTGTAAAATTTGATTTACTTTTTCAAATAAAATCTTTTTTTCAACATTTAATTCTAGGTTTTCAATTGCAATAATGATCTTATTAAAAATTGGTGATAAATCCATTTCTAAAACACTTTTTTTCATTTTAATATCAATAAAACCAGCTTGTTTCAAATGATCTAACATCTTTTTTGCTTGATCTTCACTAAAATTAGAATGATTTGCAATTTCTAATGGCGTAATAAACCTTTTATCAGAAGAAGAACAGTTCATAATCAACATGATTAATACTAACTGTTCTTCTGACAAATTTATTAATTTATAATAACTTAACAAAAAACGCCACTTATTAATACTTCCTTTGTTAAATAAACTATTTAACATAACAATTAAATATTTCGTAATTGTTAATTATTGTTTAAATCAGTTTTTAAATGTTTACCTGCTTTAAATTTAGCTGATTTAGAAGCTGGAATTTTAATTGTTTCTCCTGTTGACGGATTTCTTCCATCTCTTGCTGCTCTTTCAGTTACAGCAAATTTACCAAATCCTGCAATTGAGACTTCTTTTCCAGCAACTAAATCTTTTTTAATATGATCAAAAACAAAATTTGTAATTTCTTCTGCGTGTGTTTTTGATAACACATCAGTAAATTTTTCGGCAATTTGCGCTGCTAGTTCTTTTTTTGACATAATTACACCTCTTCTAATAAACCTTTTATAAATTTAGGTTTATATTATCTTACCCAATTTTTATAAAAATGTATACCTTTTTAAACAAAAACATTACTTTAATAAAGTTTTCTGCTTTGATAAAGCATTTTTTAAAATAATCAATGCTACAATATCATAGTAGTAATGCAGGATATTAAATTACTACAAAAAAATAAAAAACAAGGAGAAATAGTTATCAATGATTTCAAAAATAAAATTAGCTTGAAAGCAAATTTATAAACTATTTTTTGCAATAGTTGGCCTTGCTATTTTAGGATGAGAGTTCATTAATGGAATTTTAAATCAAAATGATATTATGAACCGCTATAATGGCGATTACACCGTATATACATTAGATTTTTTTACAACTTTTACATGCTTATCAAACCTAGGAATCTTATTCTGATTCTTAATTAGTGGAATTAGCCATCATCAAGAAAATAAAAATAAAATTCAATCATGCCCAGTTGCACTAGCAGCAGCTTGTTATATTACAATTACTTTTATTATTTACAATTGTTTATTACTGCCAACACAACCTTTACCAGGCGGTGCGATAGGATGAATTACAACAGTTATTGACCATATGACAAATCCAATTGCATTTGTTATTTACATCTTATTTTTTATGGAAAATAAACAAGAAATTAACTTAAAACAATTTTTTAGAAAAAACTTTTGAAAATATTTACTTGTCCTATTAGGATATTGCGCTTATGCAATGATTAGAGGGGAATTACGTCGTCTGTCTGGTGACCATTTTACTTGACCAGGCAATTAACCAGGGGTTATTGAAAACCAATGATAAACCTATTTCTTTTTAAATATCCATACTCCTTTTTTAGGAATTCCAGGAGATGTATGATTTTTCATTGCTTTTTTTGCCATTTTAGGAATCCTAATTGGTGGTATGTATTTATATAATTATTGTAATAATAAAATTATTAAAACAAAATTTTACCAAACATTGCAAGAAATAAGTATTAACAAAAACTATCATAATAGAAATTATTATGATGATAAACTATAAACAATCTTTATAGTTTTTTCTTTGCATTTTATTTTGTCACATTCTTTAAATAGTTAATTGTTTTTTATTTACAATTGATTTTCAGAAACTATAATCTTAAAATAAAAAGTTTCTTGAGTTTTAACTCAACAAAAAAGATCTGGATTTGTAACAACAGCTTTAGCGGTAAATTTTGCTTTAATAGTATTATTAAAATATGTTAAATTTAAAATTAACTTTAAATTTTTTACTTCCGAATCAACTATAATATAACCGTAGTCATAATAAGTTTCTGCTATTTTATTTTCATACTGGGTATTATTTACTAATAAAATATTGGTTTTATCTTTTATTAAAGGTGAGTTAATATGATAATATTGAGGACTACTGTGTCCTTCAACTCAGGTTTGACGACAATTTTTAAATTCTATTATACTAAAATATTTATAATTTGTTCCTGTCGGCAATGTTTTTGTTCAAGTAAATGTATTTTTATCATAATTTCATCAATAAAAAGCTGTTACTTTAGTAATTGGTGTTTTTAATTCAAATTCTTCTGTAAGATTATTTAATTTTGCAGCAAGTGTTAATGGTGCGCTAGCAACCATCAAATTAATAACTCCTAAAAATCCTAAAATTTTTTTCATTTATTTGCCCCTTTCATTTCCTTTATACTTATTAAAAACGGCCAATTTTTCATAGTTAATTTTTGATTATAATATCATATTCTAAAATAGAAGATAAATTAATAAAAGACTTTATCAAAAAAAAAAAAAAAAGAAAATCATTTGTCAAGTTTTTGCGAAATAATACTAATGGTGTTGACAACATTATTATTTAAACTACTTGTGAAATAACTTTTTATGAAAAAAAATCTGATGTGTTTTTGTTTACCATATGTTGCCAGAATACAAACCTTAAATTATTCAAAACTATAAAATATTTGTTAAATAATAATGTGGCACCTATTTATTTTTATGATGCTAAAGAATGAAGAAAAAATGGTTAGTACTTTAGTTACCAAAATTAATACTGCTTAAATTATAAACTAATACATAAGAATGAAAAACCTCTTACAATAAGAATGGAATGGCAACACTTTTTAGGACACTTTTTATATAGACATTTGTTTTCTAAAAGTAACTGGAGATAAATAATTTAAACTGCCATGAATTCGAATATTGTTATATCAATGCACAAAATCAAAAAGTTCGTATTTTAATTGTGTTAAATTTTTAAATTTTTTACCCTTAATAAATTCAGTTTTAAAAGTTTTGTAAGTTGTTTCAGCCACAGTATTATCATAAGGGCAGCCTTTATTGCTTAATGATCTTTTAATATTAAAAGTTATTAAAATTTCATCAATAATTTTATTTTTAAACTCATTACCACGATCAGTATGAAATAGAGTTATTTGATTTAATGGTCGTGTTATTTTATGAAAAGCTTGTTGTACCAGTTCGGCTGTTTTATTCGGCCCAGCACTATAACCAATTATTTCACGATTAAACAAGTCAATTAATAAACAAATATAATGTCATTTAGCGCCAACTTGAACATATGTTAAATCACTAACAATAACTTCATTAGGTTTTTTGTTGTTAAATTGACGATTTAAAATATTATTAATTTGGTCATTATTGACTGTTGTTTTATGATTATGATATTTTAATTTGGTGTATTTAGAAACCAAATTATTTTTGATCATAAAGAATCTGATTTTTCGCCGCGATAAGATGATATCTTTTCTGTTTAAAATAACTTTAATTTTGCGAGCCCCATAAATTTTGCGACTTTTATTAAAGGCACTGATAATTTCTTGTTCATAATTATTAACTTGCTTGTTAATACATTTATTAGTTTGATAATAATACGTTGATTTTGATAAACCCAAAATCTTACATATTTTTCTTACTGAATATTTTGTTTTGTTGTTATTAATTATTGTTATTTTTTGGCCATTATCAGTGCGGCTTGCTTTAAAATTTCATTTTCCATTTTCAAGTCTTTAAGTTCTTTTCGTAAAGTTATTATTTCATTTTCTTCTAGTGTGCGATTGTCTTTTGCTTTAAATGAACCAGAATTATTATAATTTTTAACTCAACTATAAATAGTTGGTTTTGGTAAATTATATTCTTGCCCTAGATTAATAATACTTTTACCATTTTTATGATAGCATGACAATTTGTTTTTTAAATTCTTCATAGTATGAAGTTTTATTTCCCATTTTTATATTCCTTCTTTCTTAATAATTTTATCTAATTTTGAAGTCTATATAATTATGGTCCTAATAATTGCAGCCTATCCAGAATATAAGATTATATGGAGCAGCTTAATATCCTCTTTAGACACCAAGCAAATCCCTCTGCTAACTTATTGTATTTTTTTACATAATATTCATTTTTGATGAAAACCTCTTACTTGTTAATAGGTTTTATTTTTTAAATTCTACTTCTAAACAATATATTTTTGTTTGTTGTGATTGTAACTTATTAATTAATGGTTTTTGGTCAAGCGGAATTGTTTGATAATTAATGTCATCTTGATGGCCATCTCATGGTTCAACACAAATATATTTTGCATCATTTTGGCATTTTCAAATTAATACATTTGGATAACCTTTTGTCGTTAAACTAATTTCTCGAGTTGAATCAACAATTAAAACTTTGTTTGTTGTTTGTTTTAGTAACGCATAACATTGGCTAGTTGTAAAATCATATTGATTTATTAAAAACTGGGAATTTGTTTCTGTCTTCATTTTTGAACTTAAAAAAGCGCCATCAGGAATATGTGTAATTATTTGTGGATTAACAAAAATAATTTTACCAGTATGCTCATCACGAATAAATGCTGGATGTCAACCAAAATTATATGGCAATGGCTTTTGGTCAAGATTAGTAATCTTAACTTTATTAATTAATTTATTTGCTTCTAATTGATATGTTACTTCCAATTCAAACAAAAATGGATACTGATGATAAAATTATTTTGTTGCTGTATATTCAACCACTAATGTATCTGCTGTATAAGTAAGAACTTTTCAAGCAGTAATTGCACGAAAAAATCCGTGCCCCATTATCATATAAATTTTATCTGCTAATTGATATTCATTATTAATTAACTTTCCTGTGATTGGAAAATAAATTGGTCACGATTTTTTTCATGTACTATCTTGTTGATAAATATATTCTTTGCCAGTTTTTTTAATGAAATTAATTCAAATGGATGAGAACTAAGAGTTGCTTCTAAATTTTTGTTTTTTAAAAAATACATTATTTTTTATTTTCCATTTGCTGCTTTATGCCAACTAATAACCTGTTCGATGTGGTTTATTTTCCATAATATTAACTCCACCACTTGTTCCAATTCGCGTTGCTCCTGCTGCAATCATTGCTAAAGCATCAGCTTTAGTAAGAACTCCACCAGCCGCCTTAACTTGCATACGTTCTCCAACTGTTTTTTTCATTAGTTTAACATTGGCAATAGTTGCACCTGCTTTACTAAAACCTGTTGAAGTTTTAACAAAATAAAGACCTGCTTTTTCTGCTAACTGACACGCTTTAATAATTTCTGTATCAGATAATAAGCATGTTTCTAAAATTACTTTTACAATATGTTGCCCAGCTGCTTTTTTACATGCTGCCATATCGGCACGAACTAAATCATAATTATTTGATTTAAATTGACTAATATTCATTACCATATCAATTTCTGTTGCTCCATCGGCTAATGCCGTTGAAATTTCTGTCACTTTTGTTATGGTAGCATTCGCACCCAATGGAAAACCCACCGCAACACAAACATTAACTGTACTATCTTGTAATAAATTATGCGCTAATTGAACATAAGTTGGATTAATACAAACGGATGCAAAATCATATTCTTTTGCTTCAGCACATAATTTTTTAATCTCTATTATAGTTGCATCTGGTTTCAATAAAGTATGATCAATATATTTATTTAATTTCATTTAATAATTCTCCATGTTATTCTTCATTAATTTGAACTGCTTCTAAAACACGAATCGCCGCAATTGAGTAATCTAATAACCGCTTCATTTCCGAATAGTTCTCACTATTTATTATATTAATAAAATACTGTAATTCATAGTACATTTTAATTTTATTATTATGTTCTGATCCTAATGGTAAAACTGTTGTTTGATTTGTGAGACGATTATATTTTGTAATTGCTTCTAATTTTGTTAGATTAGTAACATTAATTGTAGTATCATAACTTAAAATTTCACTAGGACTAATGCCTGTCGATGCTTTTGAACAAACAATACTAGTTAAAATATTATTACTATGTTGTAAAAGAACAGCATTATTAATATCAACACCATTCTTTAACTTATGACTCATTGCTTTAACATCTTTGACTGGTCTAAATAAAGAAACTGGTAATTCAACGGGATAAATTAACACATCATATAAAGAACCTTTTCCTAAAGTCTCATCAAAAACAGAATTATATTGGTCTAATAAAACTTCTTTCATTCGACTTGAATACTGGTTGCAATGAAAACAATCTAAAAAAGATTTAATTTTATTAACATTTGTTTGCAAAATTTGATAATCTGGCAAATGTAAGGGTTTAAAAGCTTCCATCAAAAAAAATTATTAATTTCTGCTATTTGTTTTAATTCAATTAATTCATGTGCAAAAAAAGTTGCCGGTTTTTCAACTAAAACATGCTTTTGTTGTTGCAAAAAATACTTTGCTTGTTGATAATGCAAACCATTTGGTGAAGCAATATAAATAATATCAATATAATCTAACATATCTTCAAAATTATCTACAATATGGACTAATAAATTATTTTTTGAAGCAAAAAATTTAGCTTTTTCTAAACTACGTTAATAAAGGGAAGTAATTTTAACTCCTTGTACATCAAGACAAGCATCAATAAATTCACTAACAATATTGCCTGTACCAATGGTTCTAATTTTTAACATAAAAGCACCTCACTATGTACCTTTCATTTTTGTTAAGTGTTGGTAAATTAGTTATTTCATATCAACATTAAAAATAATTTCACTTGTTTGGAAAAAGTTACTTTGGCCGCTTATAACTGAAACTATATAACGTTTTTGGTCTTCATGATATGTTCCTTGTAAACCAAGACCATTCAAATTATTTTGTTTAAAGGATGGGCCACCTAATGCCTTAGTAGCAGCAGTGTCTAATTCACTTGGATCTTTAACCTTTAATTCTGGTGATGCTAATGATAATCAATTTTTTAAATCTGGTCGAAGATCAACATAAGATTTTGTTTCTAAATTTCCTCACATTACTGAACCTTTTACTGATTTTCCATCTGGTTTTGCTTCCATTTTTATATAAACTTGATTAAAAGTAAATTCATCATTTAAAAATTTAACCGTAATATTAACTTCATCTCAAGGCAAATATACTGGGGATAAATTTTGAATTCCTTTTGTAATTGCTGAAGTTAAATTAATTTCATCATTAACAATTGCATTATCTTTTTTTAAACTAAATTTTTTGCCAATTTTATTATAAGAAAATGAATTCAAGTCTAATTTGTATCCAATAATATTATTATTGTTTCCACCATTTCTTGGGGGCACACATGCAGCAACATTTGATTCAATAGTAGTCCCAATCATTATTGCGCCTAATAAACTTAATATTTTTTTCATTTTTTTGTTTCCTCCGTTATTAATTACTCTTTTTTTAATTATAAACTAATTATTATTTTTTTCATCATCAAAGAAAGGATTTTCGCTCTTTTTTACTCGTTGCTCATTTGTTAAAACAGCATTATTTTTTTCCTGTTCTTTTGCTCATTGTTCTGAATCTTGTCAATTTTTTTTAACAATAAAAATTCGTTTTTCAACACGAACAATTGATTCTAAGATTGAACAAGCAATTGTACCAACAAAGACTGTTGGGAATCATACATATCAAAAAATACAAATTTGGGCCGGATTTAAAACCTTTGTATTAGCTAAAATTAAAAAAAATAAACTAATCGCAAAAATAAAATATTGACCAATATAAAAAATCTGCATAAAAATAATATGTTTGCGTAATAATTGAAATGGTGTCTTTTTTAACTCATGAATACGAACTAAATGATAAATAATAAAAATAATAATAGCAAAACCAATTAAAACATAGCCAATTTTGTAGCCTGTTACTGCTGCAATATCTAATTTTTGTAATCCTAAAATTAGAAAAATTAGTACTAAAGCTGTATATAATATTATATTTGCAACACTAACTAGTGCTTTAATCGATACTACTTTTGTCATCTTTGCCTTCTCCTATAATTCTTTTTAATACATAATCATTGCTAAAAGCGCAACTGGTGCTGTTTCAGCCCGTAAAATTCGTTGTCCTAATAAAAAACGGGGCAATATTGATATGAAGATAAAACCGCAATTTCATGTGGAGTAAATCCACCTTCAGGGCCAATTACAACTGTAATTGTTTTAAAATTTTGTTGTAAAAACTGTTTTATTGATAATGTTTCTGCAACTTTTTCATAGCAAACAAGATTAACATCACTTCGATATTGTTGTAACACTTTTAAATCACTTTCAACATCATGTACCAACGGCACTTTATTACGATAAGATTGTTATGCTGCTTCCTTACAAATTTTTGTTCAACGTTCAATCTTTTTAAAATTATTTTCACCTTTTAATTGTACCACACAACGACTAAACTGAAAGGGAATGATTTTTTTAATTTTGTAGAAAACTCTTGATGAAATAAAAAAAATCATCAATATGATAACTTTAAAAGAAAATTATATAAACTTTTAATATTGTTATTTAACTTTTTTATACGTTAAAATATAATACCGATGATTGTTGGTTTGGCGTTAAACCTTTATGCTGGTATTTTCATTTTCAGAGATTTAAATAATTTTGAATGTTCGTGAAACCTAAGCCATGATAATGAATTAAGGATTCTTTAAGATTTGATTGTAATTTACTAATTTTATTTAACTTCCGATAACTAGCATCAGGATTTGTACTAGTTTTAGTTGCTAATAAAATAGAATTTGTTTGTTTTGCTACTAATAAATATAATGGTTGCATGTCAGAAATAATAATTGAATTTTCTTTGATTAATTGTTTATTAATATTTTCAATAATTCACTGTTTTTGTAATCGTTTTGTGTTGGTTGATTTAACATAAATATTATTATTGCTATCAACAGCCATTTGAATACAACATTTAGTGTTGGCTGAAAATGAATCAAGATGAATTTTTCTTTTATCAAATTTATCTTTAAAATTACCTTTGTGGATTTCTTTAATAAATGTTTCATCGATTTGAATTTGGCCATTTAACGTTTTAAATTTTAATTGGGTGTTTTCTAATTGTTTTGATTTCATTATTTTTTAGCGATTATATCAAGCGGTTTTCGGCGATGTTTTAATAAAGCGAGAAATCATTTTACTAGATTGCCCTAATAATGAAATTTGAATCAATAAATTTCACTGTTCATAATTTAAATGACTTCAATACGTAAAATTATCACGAAAATCATCAAAACTAGCACGACATTTTTTGCATAAATATTTTTGTTTTCCTTCAGGATTATGACCATTTTTAACACAATAAAAAGATTGACAATTAGGACATTTAATACCTTTATCCCTAAATTTTTGATCAATTTCATTTAAGCGTTTTTGTTTTTTAATTAATTCTGCTTCTTTTTTGACTTTTTCATGAAATTCTAAAAATTGATCATCTGTTAAACTATTTATTAATTCTTCAATTATTTTTTCCATTAATTATTCACCTCTTATATTAAAAATATACCTAATTTTAGGTATATTTTATAAATATCAAGAGTTTTCTACAAAATTAAAGGAATGATTTCATTAATTCCTAATTCTGTTGCTTTTTGTAATAAATAATCTCATTTTGCATTCCGAATTAGACCTGCAATTAATCGTACTTTAATTGTGCTTTCATGATTTTGCTCTAATTTTTTAATTAATTTAAATAAGTACTTTTGTGGTGCTTGTACTTCTAATGTCGTTAAATAATGTTCACCATTATAAATACAAATAATTTGTGTTTGATCTCTTAAACGCAAAACTTGTTTAATTTTTTTAACATCATCTTTAGCTAAAATAAAGTAATTATCTTCTAATTGATTGGCAACAAAACGGTGCATTATTGATAATCTCCTAATATTTCTTCCATTATTTTATCTAATTTTTGATACAGTTCTGGCAGTGATTTGTTAGCGGTTATTTTATAATCGGGTTTTATCTGTTTAAAAAAAGTTGCTTGAATTTTTAATAACTGTTCTGTTTGTTCTGATGATTGTTGATCACGAGCATTAATTCGCGTAATAATGTTCTTTTTACTAGCAGTAATAAATATTTTTGCCGTAAAAGAAAGCGCTAATGTGCTTAAACCAATTGCTTCAACTAAAAAATTTTGGTTTGGATTATTATTAATAATTGTGATAATTTGTTGATTAACTTTTGGTCATAAATAATTATTCAACTTATTGTTAGCAATAGGATTAGTAAAAATAATTGTTCGTAAACGATCACGGTTAAGAACACCATTAATAACTATTCCCGGAAAAGTTTGCTCTAAAAAAAGCAAAACGGTTGGCTCTTGAATAATTTCTTTTGCAATTTTATCCGCATTTAAATAAGTGAAATGATATTTATTTTGTAAGTATTCACAGACACTTGTTTTTCCTGCTCCAATATAACCATAAACACCAATAATCATTTATGCTTGATTCCTTTCTAATTGCTTGTTACTAAAATTAATTTAAATTTAATAAATTTTCTGCAACAATAACATAAAAAATGGCTTGGGCAACAGGCATTGTTTCCATTGGCGTATAATGAATACCATCATATTCATTTTGATCTTCGGGATGTGGATTTGCTGATAATTGTAAATTAACAACAGGAATATTTAATTTTGCACAATATTTTTGATAAGCATCTGGTAAGGACGTAAACGATTTACCATCATGCAAAGTTAATACTTTTGATAGCATTACAAAAGTTGAGATTTTACAAAAAAATATAAATAAAAACAACTAAATGGAATGTCAACACTTTTTAGGACACTTTTTATATAGACATTTGTTTTCTAAAAGTAACTGGAGATAAATAATTTAAACTGCCATTAATTCGAATATTGTTATATCAATGCACAAAATCAAAAAGTTCGTATTTTAATTGTGTTAAATTTTTAAATTTTTTACCCTTAATAAATTCAGTTTTAAAAGTTTTGTAAGTTGTTTCAGCCACAGCATTATCATAAGGGCGGCCTTTATTGCTTAATGATCTTTTAATATTAAAAGTTATTAAAATTTCATCAATGATTTTATTTTTAAACTCATTACCACGATCAGTATGAAATAGAGTTATTTGATTTAATGGTCGTGTTATTTTATGAAAAGCTTGTTGGACCAGTTCGACTGTTTTATTCGGCCCAGCACTATAACCAATTATTTCACGATTAAACAAGTCAATTAATAAACAAATATAATGTCATTTAGCGCCAACTTGAACATATGTTAAATCACTAACAATAACTTCATTAGGTTTTTTGTTGTTAAATTGACGATTTAAAATATTATTAATTTGGTCATTATTGACTGTTGTTTTATGATTATGATATTTTAATTTGGTGTATTTAGAAACCAAATTATTTTTGATCATAAAGAATCTGATTTTTCGCCGCGATAAGATGATATCTTTTCTGTTTAAAATAACTTTAATTTTGCGAGCCCCATAAATTTTGCGACTTTTATTAAAGGCACTGATAATTTCTTGTTCATAATTATTAACTTGCTTGTTAATACATTTATTAGTTTGATAATAATACGTTGATTTTGATAAACCCAAAATCTTACATATTTTTCTTACTGAATATTTTGTTTTGTTGTTATTAATTATTGTTATTTTTTGGCCATTATCAGTGCGGCTTGCTTTAAAATGTCATTTTCCATTTTCAAGTCTTTAAGTTCTTTTCGTAAAGTTATTATTTCATTTTCTTCTAGTGTGCGATTGTCTTTTGCTTTAAATGAACCAGAATTATTATAATTTTTAACTCAACTATAAATAGTTGGTTTTGGTAAATTATATTCTTGCCCTAGATTAATAACACTTTTACCATTTTTATATAGCATGACAATTTGTTTTTTAAATTCTTCAGAGTATGAAGTTTTATTTCCCATTTTTATATTCCTTCTTTCTTAATAATTTTATCTAATTTTGAAGTCTATATAATTATGGCCCTAATAATTGTAGCCTATCCAAAACAAATTAAATAAATTTACTAAAAACCTAATATTAAGCATTTTTTTGCATTACTTAATTAATAAGTAAATTTAATTTTGTTTGTTATACTTACAAACCTCAACTTTTTTTCTTACTATCATACTTTTAGTGGTCAAACCACTAAAACGTGATAATTAACTTCTTCTTTATTATCTTTATGCAACACTTTCATTTTATTAATCAATCCCCCTAATGAATCAACAATCTTTGTTTCAATTGGATAATCTGGGATTTCTTTTAATTTTGCATAAGCATCATAACCAAAATAATCATTTGTTCCTAAAAAAATCATAAATAAATCAATTGGATGTGTTTTTTGATATAAAACTGATAAATTGTCCATTCTATTATCTTGGGGAAAACCAAAATCAATTAATGGCTTAATAATTGTTCGTCCTGGTTGAGCATCAGTTTGAATTTCAATTTCTCCTGTTTTATAATATTTTGTTAATAAATTTTCTAATTTTACTGGTCAATTATCAGCATCTTCCATTTTGCCAGTTCCCATAGGTAAATAACCAAAAGTTAGTGAATCTCCTAAAATTGCAATTTTCTTTTTTATCCAAACCTTTCTCTCTGTTATACCATTATTTTATCTTACTTCATTATAATTAAGATTTAATTTTTAAAACTTTCCTTTAATTTTGTAGAAAACTCTTGATATTTATAAAATATACCTAAAATTAGGTATATTTTTAATATAAGAGGCGAATAATTAATGGAAAAAATAATTGAAGAATTAATAAATAGTTTAACAGATGATCAATTTTTAGAATTTCATGAAAAAGTCAAAAAAGAAGCAGAATTAATTAAAAAACAAAAACGCTTAAATGAAATTGACCAAAAATTTAGGGATAAAGGTATTAAATGTCCTAATTGTCAATCTTTTTATTGTATTAAAAATGGTCATAATCCTGAAGGAAAACAAAAATATTTATGCAAAAAATGTCGTGCTAGTTTTGATGCTTTTCGTGATCATTTTACGTATTGAAGTCATTTAAATTATGAACAGTGAAATTTATTGATTCAAATTTCATTATTAGGCCAATCTAGTAAAATGATTTCTCGCTTTATTAAAACATCACCGAAAACCGCTTGATATAATCGCCAAAAAATAATGAAATCAAAACAATTAGAAAACACCCAATTAAAATTTAAAACGTTAAATGGCCAAATTCAAATCGATGAAACATTTATTAAAGAAATCCACAAAGGTAATTTTAAAGATAAATTTGATAAAAGAAAAATTCATCTTGATTCATTTTCAGCCAACACTAAATGTTGGAATTACAAGGGTTTTTTGGACAAATTTTATGTAGAATAATAATTTCTGTATTGCACTGGTGTTAAATAATGGATAGGTTACAATTATTAGGACCATAATTATATAGACTTAAAAATTAGATAAAATTATTAAGAAAGAAGGAATATAAAAATGGTAAATAAAACTTAATACTCTGAATAATTTAAAAAACAAATTGTCATGCTATATAAAAATGGTAAAAGTGTTATTAATCTAGGGCAAGAATATAATTTACCAAAACCAACTATTTATAGTTGAGTTAAAAATTATAATAATTCTGGTTCATTTAAAGCAAAAGACAATCGCACACTAGAATAAAATGAAATAATAACTTTACGAAAAGAACTTAAAGACTTGAAAATGGAAAATGACATTTTAAAGCAAGCCGCACTGATAATGGCCAAAAAATAACAATAATTAATAACAACAAAACAAAATATTCAGTAAGAAAAATATGTAAGATTTTGGGTTTATCAAAATCAACGTATTATTATCAAACTAATAAATGTATTAACAAGCAAGTTAATAATTATGAACAAGAAATTATCAGTGCCTTTAATAAAAGTCGCAAAATTTATGGGGCTCGCAAAATTAAAGTTATTTTAAACAGAAAAGATATCATCTTATCGCGGCGAAAAATCAGATTCTTTATGATCAAAAATAATTTAGTTTCTAAATACACTAAATTAAAATATCATAATCATAAAACAACAGTCAATAATGACCAAATTAATAATATTTTAAATCGTCAATTTAACAACAAAAAACCTAATGAAGTTATTGTTAGTGATTTAACATATGTTCAAGTTGGCGCTAAATGACATTATATTTGTTTATTAATTGACTTGTTTAATCGCGAAATAATTGGTTATAGTGGCTGGGCCAAATAAAACAGCCGAACTGGTCCAACAAGCTTTTCATAAAATAACACGACCATTAAATAAAATAACTCTATTTAATACTGATCGTGGTAATGAGTTTAAAAATAAAATCATTGATGAAATTTTAATAACTTTTAATATTAAAAGATCATTAAGCAATAAAGGCTGCCCTTATGATAATGCTGTGGCTGAAACAACTTACAAAACTTTTAAAACTGAATTTATTAAGGGTAAAAAATTTAAAAATTTAACACAATTAAAATACGAACTTTTTGATTTTGTGCATTGATATAACAATATTCGAATTCATGGCAGTTTAAATTATTTATCTCCAGTTACTTTTAGAAAACAAATGTCTATATAAAAAGTGTCCTAAAAAGTGTTGACATTCCATTTAGTTGTTTTTATTTATATTTTTTTGTAAAATCTCAACTTTTGTAATGCTATCAAAAGTATTAACTTTGCATGATGGTAAATCGTTTACGTCCTTACCAGATGCTTATCAAAAATATTGTGCAAAATTAAATATTCCTGTTGTTAATTTACAATTATCAGCAAATCCACATCCCGAAGATCAAAATGAATATGATGGTATTCATTATACGCCAATGGAAACAATGCCTGTTGCCCAAGCCATTTTTTATGTTATTGTTGCAGAAAATTTATTAAATTTAAATTAATTTTAGTAACAAGCAATTAGAAAGGAATCAAGCATAAATGATTATTGGTGTTTATGGTTATATTGGAGCAGGAAAAACAAGTGTCTGTGAATACTTACAAAATAAATATCATTTCACTTATTTAAATGCGGATAAAATTGCAAAAGAAATTATTCAAGAGCCAACCGTTTTGCTTTTTTTAGAGCAAACTTTTCCGGGAATAGTTATTAATGGTGTTCTTAACCGTGATCGTTTACGAACAATTATTTTTACTAATCCTATTGCTAACAATAAGTTGAATAATTATTTATGACCAAAAGTTAATCAACAAATTATCACAATTATTAATAATAATCCAAACCAAAATTTTTTAGTTGAAGCAATTGGTTTAAGCACATTAGCGCTTTCTTTTACGGCAAAAATATTTATTACTGCTAGTAAAAAGAACATTATTACGCGAATTAATGCTCGTGATCAACAATCATCAGAACAAACAGAACAGTTATTAAAAATTCAAGCAACTTTTTTTAAACAGATAAAACCCGATTATAAAATAACCGCTAACAAATCACTGCCAGAACTGTATCAAAAATTAGATAAAATAATGGAAGAAATATTAGGAGATTATCAATAATGCACCGTTTTGTTGCCAATCAATTAGAAGATAATTACTTTATTTTAGCTAAAGATGATGTTAAAAAAATTAAACAAGTTTTGCGTTTAAGAGATCAAACACAAATTATTTGTATTTATAATGGTGAACATTATTTAACGACATTAGAAGTACAAGCACCACAAAAGTACTTATTTAAATTAATTAAAAAATTAGAGCAAAATCATGAAAGCACAATTAAAGTACGATTAATTGCAGGTCTAATTCGGAATGCAAAATGAGATTATTTATTACAAAAAGCAACAGAATTAGGAATTAATGAAATCATTCCTTTAATTTTGTAGAAAACTCTTGATATTTATAAAATATACCTAAAATTAGGTATATTTTTAATATAAGAGGTGAATAATTAATGGAAAAAATAATTGAAGAATTAATAAATAGTTTAACAGATGATCAATTTTTAGAATTTCATGAAAAAGTCAAAAAAGAAGCAGAATTAATTAAAAAACAAAAACGCTTAAATGAAATTGATCAAAAATTTAGGGATAAAGGTATTAAATGTCCTAATTGTCAATCTTTTTATTGTGTTAAAAATGGTCATAATCCTGAAGGAAAACAAAAATATTTATGCAAAAAATGTCGTGCTAGTTTTGATGATTTTCGTGATAATTTTACGTATTGAAGTCATTTAAATTATGAACAGTGAAATTTATTGATTCAAATTTCATTATTAGGGCAATCTAGTAAAATGATTTCTCGCTTTATTAAAACATCGCCGAAAACCGCTTGATATAATCGCTAAAAAATAATGAAATCAAAACAATTAGAAAACACCCAATTAAAATTTAAAACGTTAAATGGCCAAATTCAAATCGATGAAACATTTATTAAAGAAATCCACAAAGGTAATTTTAAAGATAAATTTGATAAAAGAAAAATTCATCTTGATTCATTTTCAGCCAACACTAAATGTTGGAATTACAAGGGTTTTTTGGACAAATTTTATGTAGAATAATAATTTCTGTATTGCACTGGTGTTAAATAATGGATAGGTTACAATTATTAGGACCATAATTATATAGACTTAAAAATTAGATAAAATTATTAAGAAAGAAGGAATATAAAAATGGTAAATAAAACTTCATACTCTGAATAATTTAAAAAACAAATTGTCATGCTATATAAAAATGGTAAAAGTGTTATTAATCTAGGGCAAGAATATAATTTACCAAAACCAACTATTTATAGTTGAGTTAAAAATTATAATAATTCTGGTTCATTTAAAGCAAAAGACAATCGCACACTAGAATAAAATGAAATAATAACTTTACGAAAAGAACTTAAAGACTTGAAAATGGAAAATGACATTTTAAAGCAAGCCGCACTGATAATGGCCAAAAAATAACAATAATTAATAACAACAAAACAAAATATTCAGTAAGAAAAATATGTAAGATTTTGGGTTTATCAAAATCAACGTATTATTATCAAACTAATAAATGTATTAACAAGCAAGTTAATAATTATGAACAAGAAATTATCAGTGCCTTTAATAAAAGTCGCAAAATTTATGGGGCTCGCAAAATTAAAGTTATTTTAAACAGAAAAGATATCATCTTATCGCGGCGAAAAATCAGATTCTTTATGATCAAAAATAATTTAGTTTCTAAATACACTAAATTAAAATATCATAATCATAAAACAACAGTCAATAATGACCAAATTAATAATATTTTAAATCGTCAATTTAACAACAAAAAACCTAATGAAGTTATTGTTAGTGATTTAACATATGTTCAAGTTGGCGCTAAATGACATTATATTTGTTTATTAATTGACTTGTTTAATCGCGAAATAATTGGTTATAGTGGCTGGGCCAAATAAAACAGCCGAACTGGTCCAACAAGCTTTTCATAAAATAACACGACCATTAAATAAAATAACTCTATTTAATACTGATCGTGGTAATGAGTTTAAAAATAAAATCATTGATGAAATTTTAATAACTTTTAATATTAAAAGATCATTAAGCAATAAAGGCTGCCCTTATGATAATGCTGTGGCTGAAACAACTTACAAAACTTTTAAAACTGAATTTATTAAGGGTAAAAAATTTAAAAATTTAACACAATTAAAATACGAACTTTTTGATTTTGTGCATTGATATAACAATATTCGAATTCATGGCAGTTTAAATTATTTATCTCCAGTTACTTTTATAAAACAAATGTCTATATAAAAAGTGTCCTAAAAAGTGTTGCCATTCCAGTTTTGAGTATTCTTGGGATTATTTGCTTTTAATTGATAGTAATATGTTGATCTAGCAAATTTCAATGTTTTACATAAATTAATAATTGGATATTTTGCTTTGTTATTTTTAATGATTGCTATTTTTTGCCGATTATCAGTGTTGCTTGCTTTAAAATGTCATTTTCCATTTCTAATTGTTTAACTTTTTTACGTAATTGAATTAATTCGTTTTCTTCTGGCGTTATATTGCCTTTAGCTTTAAATGATCCCGAGTTGCTAAATTGGTGAGCTCATTTCCAAACAGTAGATTTACCAATTTGATAATCATTGACTAATTGTTCAGGAGTTTGGCCCATTTTGTAAAGACCAACAATTTGTTGCTTAAATTCATCAGTATAATGATTCTTTGCCATAATTACACCTCCATTGTAGTTTAATTATAAATATTTACTCTACATTATTGTTGTCCAATTTATCTTAACCCATCCAATAAAGTTTTTTTAATGCATATGCAACTGGTGGAAAAATAGCAACCGCCAACAACATTTCTGGTAAATAATTCGTTGCTAAAATAATTCAAGTAAAAGTGTGAAAAAACGTTGTTGATCTGGGTCAGTATAAATTAAAGGACCAATAAAATACATAAAAACTAAAACAAAAATAGTATTTAATGTAGCTGCAGTAAAAGCAATGATAATATTATAAATTTTTAAATAATGTCGCTGGTATCAAGTCAATTCTGTAATTTGATTAGTATAAATTTTTGTTTCAATTTTAACTGAAGTTTTTGTTAAAAAATAAGCTAAAATACCAACACAAAGTCCCATTAAAACCCGTGGCACAACAGAAAACAATGGATTAAGAAAAATAAAACTAGTTGGACCTGGTGAAATTAGTGCTTGAATTAATGAGGATAAACCAAAAATAATACAATAAATTAAGCCCGCTCAAATTAAATTCAAATTCATTGTAATATATAAAGCATACATTCCTATTAAAAATAAAATATGCATTAAGGTTAAACTAACTGGACCAATCGTAATATATCCTAATGATGGAAATAAAACAAACAATAAAAAAATTGCAATAATAATACTATTAATTGTAATCATTCTTGTCGTTACTTTTTTCATTTATTCCTCCAATGATAACTAAATCATTTAATTGTCTATTAATCCTTTATATCTCATTTTCATGTTGCTAATTTTTTCTGATCAGCAATCGCAATATATGGTAAATTACGTAGACGTTCTTGAAAATCTAAACCAAAGCCAATTAAAAAAGCGGGTGGGACATCAAATCCATATCAATCAGCAACTAAATCTACTTTCCGACCAGCTTTTTTATCTAATAAAGTAACAACTTTCACACTACTTGCTCCTTTTAGAAATAAATAGTCTTTAATCATTTTAATTGTTTTACCACTATCAATAATATCTTCGACTAATAAAATGTCGCGATTTGTTATTGGCATTGGTAAATCAAGTAAAATTTGGGGAGTATCTTTACTCTTAATACCACCAAAATAAGATGAAACAACCATATATTCCGTTTCACATTCAATACCAACTAAATGAGAAATAAATTTTGCCATAAAAGGAATACATCCTTTTAATAATCCTAAGCATAAAATCGTATTATCTTTTGTTGGATATTCATTAAGATAATAATGACTAATTTGATACCCTAATTCAAAACATTTTTCATCAATTTCTTCAGTAGTAATTAAAATTTCTTTTACAAGGGGATGTATCTTCATTTTTTGCCTCACTAAATATTAATAATTTATTTTAAAATATAATTATATTATATTATAATATAATTAATGTTTAATTAAAAGATACTTAATCTTAAAAAATAATTTAAAAATTTAAAATTAAATATAATTTATTTTATTAACCTCGGTAAATAGGATGTTCAAAATTCATGTCATAATTCTCACGCTTTTATTTTCAAAGCATCACTTGCTAAAAATCAATATACAAATCCTTCTGCAACAAAATCACCAAGATTATTAAAAGAATAACTACTTAAATGAAATAAATTTAAAATTTGTTCTTGCGTTAAATCCTGGCCATTTTCAATTTTATTTGCTAAAAAAACTTTAATTTCTTTAATAGCATTGACTTGATGACTAAAATTAATATCAACGGTATGCCCCAATTCATGAAAAATAACATTAAAAATTTCACCAGAACTTCACCAACCGTTTCGTCAAGAATTAAATCAATTTACTTTATGACTACAAAGCAAGATGTTTCGTTCAAGCGCAATAGTTTGTTTAAACCCTTCTCAATATGTATAACCAACAACTGAACCACGATTATCATTAATTCTTAATATTCTAACAAATTCTTTAACAATATCTTTCTTTAATTTTGTAGAAAAATCTTGATATTTATAAAATATACCTAAAATTAGGTATATTCTTAATATAAGAGGTGAATAATTAATGGAAAAAATAATTGAAGAATTAATAAATAGTTTAACAGATGATCAATTTTTAGAATTTCATGAAAAAGTCAAAAAAGAAGCAGAATTAATTAAAAAACAAAAACGCTTAAATTAAATTGACCAAAAATTTAGGGATAAAGGTATTAAATGTCCTAATTGTCAATCTTTTTATTGTATTAAAAATGGTCATAATCCTGAAGGAAAACAAAAATATTTATGCAAAAAATGTCGTGCTAGTTTTGATGCTTTTCGTGATCATTTTACGTATTGAAGTCATTTAAATTATGAACAGTGAAATTTATTGATTCAAATTTCATTATTAGGCCAATCTAGTAAAATGATTTCCCACTTTATTAAAACATCACCGAAAACCGCTTGATATAATCGCCAAAAAATAATGAAATCAAAACAATTAGAAAACACCAAATTAAAATTTAAAACGTTAAATGGTCAAATTCAAATCGATGAAACATTTATTAAAGAAATCCACAAATGTAATTTTAAAGATAAATTTGATAAAAGAAAAATTAATCTTGATTCATTTTCAACCAACACTAAATGTTGTGTTCAAATGGCTGTTGATAGCAATAATAATATTTATGTTAAATCAACCAACACAAAACGATTACAAAAACAGTGAATTATTTAAAATATTAATAAACAATTAATCAAAGAAAATTCAATTATTATTTCTGACATGCAACCATTATATTTATTAGTAGCAAAACAAGCAAATTCTATTTTATTAGCAACTAAAACTAGTACAAATCCTGATTCTAGTTATCGGAAGTTAAATAAAATTAGTAAATTACAATCAAATCTTAAAGAATCTTTAATTCATTATCATGGCTTAGGTTTCACGAACATTCAAAATTATTTAAATCTCTGAAAATGAAAATACCAGCATAAAGGTTTAACGCCAAACCAACAATCATCGATATTATATTTTAACATATAAAAAAGTTAAATAACAATATTAAAAGTTTATATAATTTTCTTTTAAAGTTATCATATTGATGATTTTTTTATTTCATCAAAAGTTTTCTACAAAATTAAAAATATCTTTTGATCAAATATTACTAATAAAATTATAAAATTTTACTAATAATTCTTTTAATTCTTCTTGATAATCTGGACAAAAAGTATTAATAACTTGTAGAGTGCACCCATTTTAGTAAGTACTAATAAAAAGTATTTACTATTTTTTAATTATATCTTTTTCTTTACGATTTGAATATCATGTATTTCATTTTATAACATCTTGTATATATTCTTCATGTGAATTATATATTTTATTATGGATTGTAGCTTTCTTAAGTAATGAATGAAAACTTTCTATAACAATATTATCTGCACAGTGGTATTTTTTCCCCATTGAAATTATAATACCGTTAGATAAACATTTATCGTGATAAATAGTGGATGTATATTGATATCCGTGATCTGAGTGAATTATTACTCCATTCAGATCTTTTTTTATTAATTTTATTTTATTAATTGCATCATTTAAATTATCCATTACTAATTTATTGTCATTATATTTAGATCACTTTACATCAACTATTTCTTTAGTATATCCATCAATAATTGTTGATTGATAATATCTTTCTCCTTTTCAAATTAAATATGTTACATCAGTATATAATACTGAAAACCTTGTTTTTATATCATTGAATTTACGTTTAATTAAATCAGGATATTGCAATAAGCTTTTTTCTTTATTCTGTTTATACTTTATTTTTCTTCTCATTTTTCTTACATATTCAGGTTGTATTTGATTATCACGCATAATTCTTAAAACTTTTTTTGAATTATATTTTATACCATAATCTTCTTTTAAATATTTAGTAATTCTTCGATAACCAAATTGTTTTAAATTTTCTTCATAGACTTTTACAATATCATTTATTGTTTTTTTATCTTTTTTGCTACTGTCATAATTTTTATATTTATTTCAATAACTACGTTTTAACCCTGTTACTTCTAGTAATAATTTTATTGAATATTCACGACAATTTTGTTTAATAAAAGAGACTATTCTTAGTTTACTTAATTGTAAAAGTCATGGAGCTTTTTTAATAATTCATACCTTGTTTTATAATATTCTAAATTTCTTTTGCCAAAAGAAATTTTAGGTCCTTTAGGATTGTTTAATTTTCCTTTTTTATGATTTGTTCATCAAGATTCTACTGTATTTGCATTTATATTATATTGTTTTGCTACTATTCAACAACTTTTTTGTTTAATTTCCTCAATGATTTTTGTTCTAAATTCTGATGTATATTTGTTATATTTTTGTCATTTTTTTGCCATATAAAAATGCACCCCCTATAAAAATTTAACAAAATCTTTTTTTATTTTACTTACTTTTTGGGGTGCAGTCTTTTGTTGTCATTCTTGTTTTGTTTCATCATATCAAAAATTAGTTAATTCTTCATAAGACTTAAAAACTTCTTGCGTATAAAATGGCAAATCAGTATCTTGTGATTGCATCAAAAAAGAATTTGTTAAATTTTTTTCAAGATATGTTGTTTGATGATTATTAATTCATAAACCATTATAATCACGTTGATAAAATCAAGTTGAATTAGGAACATATTGATATTCTAAATCAATGCTGTTTTTCCCTTGCTTAGGATTAGGTGGAACCTGTGGAATTACTGTAACTGGTAATTTTGGTACTAATTTTACTAATGGTTCCGGGTTCATCTTAATTGGAACATTAATAGGAAAATAAACAGTATATAATATTCATAAAATGAAACTTAGTAAAAATATTACTAGTAAAATCAATGCAGTATTAATTGTATAAATTATTTTTTTTTATTTTTTCATTAATAATTAATTCCTTAAATTTGATATTTTTAATACTTTGGTCTTATTCTTTACATACTATAAATAAAAATAAAAACATCATAAATAAATTTTAAATTTATCAAATTATTTGTAAAATTATAATAAGAATTTACAAATAATTTGATAAAAAAACTTTTTTTGACAATACTCTTGCTTTTTTTAGTTATGTATTTTATTTTTGCCTTACCATATTAATCAATAATTATTTTTTATCTTAAAATCACATCTTTGTTATTTTAAAAAATTTTTTACAAAAAAAACTTGGTTAAAATAATTATATATTAAACTTATAGGAGAATTAAAATATGAAAACTGAAATTTATCACAGCATTATTAATTGTTTGGAAAATATTAGAATTCATTTAAAATTAAGTCAATTAAAATTTTCAGCTTTTTTTGTCCTTACTAGCGAAGGCTATCGGTTATCTATATCTAAAGATACTAATAAAAATAAAAACTATGTTAAAATTTATTTAATTCATATTTTATCAACAATTTTATATAATGTATTATGTAAATTCAAGCAGCAAATTCTGTCTCTTATTATTATGATAATAACATCATTTAAAATAAATGCAACTATTTTTTTAAAAAAAATAAAATATTTGTAAGTTTAGTCTATTTTAAACATATTTAAGCACACTGAAAAATAATTTATTAAATTTTACTTCAAATAAACTTATTTAAAATTCTCTAAAAATACTTCTTTAGATGTTCTTCAATTTAAACAAGGCCTTAATTTTTCATTTATAACATCAACTACTCAATCTATTTTTTGTTGAGTAACAAGGTTAAAATCTGTTCCCTTAAGGTATCTTTTCCTAAATTCGCGGTTTATTCTTTCAATTAAGGGTTTTTGTTTAGGTGAACCTGGGTCACAATAATAAACATTAGCTCCAGCAATCTTTTCAATTTCTTCAAATTTACTAAATTCTTTTCCTCTATCTGTTATTATTCCTTTAATTTTTCCAACTAAATCATTAATTATAACTATATGTTCAAGTTTTTCTAAAACTTCATTAGCAGTATGTTCTTCTAATTTCATAGCAAAGTATTTTTTGCTTGATTGCTCAACTAATACTAAACAACTAGATTGATGGTCTTTACCAACTACCGTATCCATTTCAAATCAACCAACATTAGATTGTTTATTTTTAATATCTCAAATTGATCTAAATCTTTCATCTAATTTTCCGCGATTATCAGGTCTTTTCTTTGTTCTATTTCTTCTACCACCATTTAATAAATTTTTCTTTAACAAACCCAAAAGACCTAAATAAATTCATTTATAAAATGTTTTAAGACAAGCAGGAAATTTGACACAAAGATTTATTAAAAATCGTTGAATAATTTCTGCTGGTGAATCGTAAAGAATATTAAATCGTAAATTTAAAAATTCTTGTTGTTCGTCTGTAAATGTGGGCAGTTTTTTAATACATTTTTTTCTTTTTTGTTTATAATCTTTTTGTGCTTCAACTGGCATATAATCTTCTACCTTTTTAAATCGATTTATTTCTCTTTTAATAGTATTAACTGTACGACCCGTTTGTCTTGATATTTCAGATAAATTAAGTGTGCCATTCTTCTTTTTGCAATTATCAGATAATAATAAATCTTTAAATAAATTTCGTTCATCATATTTTACATGTTTATATTTTTGCATTTTTCTGTCTCCAATTCTTTTTAAAATATTTATAACATTAAATTAAAAATTATTGACAAATTATTTTTATAGGTATATAATTTAAATAATAAACAGTAAGTAAATTCTGTCTCTTAAAGCTGTTTATAAAAAAATAAAGTAATTAAGTTTACTTTTTTTTATTTTGGTGTAAAATATAGATAATAAAAAAGAACTTGTGAGAGTTCTTTTGTATATTTAACAGAATTTTATACTCTTTTATTTAATCATATTCATTAAATAATAGCAATTTTAATATGCAAAAAGGAGTAAAAAATGAAAGAATTTAATCCAAAAACAGCAAGTTTAATCACATTTAAGCGTAAAATAGATGAATTTTGAGCCAATAAGAAACCTAATATTCCCTATACTTTGAACGATTTAACCAATAAATTCAATCTTTCTCGCAAGTGAAGATATGATACTTATGCGAGCGAAAAGATAGTCCCTTTAATTGAAAGACAAATTAATAGGATTGAAAGTGAAATAATTGAATATATGATGCGTCCACCTGATGGTGCTAAATTATATTGACAGCGTGCATTTAATTATAAATATTCACTACAAGAAAAATAACTTGAAAAAGAATTAAACTTAAATAATCAACAACCAATAATTGTTAATTTACAAACTGATATTAGAGATATTAAAAAAGAAAGTGATAATAATGCTTAATCATTTTACTTATTTGCTAGAAACTCCTTATTGGTTATTAAAAAATAGTAGTATTGGTAATAAATATCCGTTTGCTAAAAAATATGAATTAGTTAATGAAATTAATCAAATTGGAACACGATATAGTGGTAAAACTATATCAAATATTAAAATGTTTGGTGAATTATTAAAAATTAGTTTATTAATTAAACAACCAATTTGTATCATTGCTAGTATGTATTGGAGTAAAGATTTAAAAGATAGTGTATTTAAAAATATATGAAATATGTTAGATGAAAATAATATTCCTTATACTATTAATCTATCTAATTTTACTTTTACTTTATCAAATGGTAGCAAAATATATTGTAAATGTTTACATTCACCAAGTAGGAAAGAAAAATTAAAAGCCTTTGCTGATTTGAATAAATATAAATTAGTTATTGATTGAAGAGAAGAATGTGATCAATTTCAACAAAAAGACTTAAGTGATTTATAGTTTGTTATTCGTGGTTATCAAAATAAAATAACAATTAATACCTGTAATCCTGAAAGTTTAAAAAGATATATTGTTGGTTATTGTAATGAATTATTACCTTTTAATGAAGAAATAATGCGTAGTAAATATGAACAAATTACTTATATAGAAAAATGAAATATGAAAATTATTATTCATTATTCTAGTTGAAGATTAAATTATGAATTACCACAAGAAAAAGTTAATGAACAATTAAGATTAGAACAATTAGATATTGAAAGAGCAAGAGTATGAAGTTGAGGTTTACCGGGCAATACTAGTGGGTCAATCTTTGCGCGATATATTGATATTATGCAAGCAACAGATATTATTCAACCAGCTAAGTTATTATGTGGTGTTGATATTGCGAATGCTACAAGTCCTAAGGGACATACAACAGCAGCAAGTTTCTGAATATATAATTCATTTGATAAAAAAGCATATAAAGTGGCAGAATATACGCATTCAAATGCTACTCAGCAATTTAAAACTGAATTAGAACAAGTAAAAGATATTTTAGAGTTTTATAATAATCAATTAAATAAATATTTTAATTTAATACAACAAGGAATATCAATTAATGTTGATGATAGTGCATATTCAACATTGCAAAGTTTAAATCGAGAGAAATATAATTACTCTTTTGGTCAATACATGACATTTAAACAAGAACAAAAACAAAAATTTAAAATAAAACATCGTATAGAGGCATTTACTATGTTAATAAATACTAATCAATTAAAATGATTATGAAAAAAATGTCCTGTAAGTAAAACCCAATATGAATTAATTCAATGAGAAGATAAACCAGATGCCAGAGAAGAACGAATGTTGGACTTATACGATGATACATTTGATAGTGATTTTTATGCCTTACACTTTGAATTAATACCGATGGTTAAACATAATAGTTCAGCAGATTATAAATTATGACAACAAAGGGAGTGAATAACTTAATGAAAAAAGATATTTATGTAATACATGATGAGCGTGTAATAAATGCAAAAAGACCTTATATGTCTGTTTGTGGACAAGTTAAAAAAATATTTTGTCAAGAATTAAAAAAAGATAATATCGCAATATGTAAATTAAATTTATATAACGAATATATTAAACAATATCAAAAAGTTAAAGTATGTGTTCAAGTTTTAGCAAATGAACCAAATTTATTAACAGTAAATATTATTAATTATGCACTTATCTTAAAATTAAAGGAGCAAAATAACAATGAATAATACTTTCCCTAGTTTACAAAACTTAAATGATATTAATAGTGTTTTAAAATTTTATAATTATGATTGAACAATTAATTTAACAAATATTATTGCTCGCCATCAAATGCGATTAGTAAATGGTAAAGATATTTTATTTAAGTCTCATCGTAAAGACATTTTAGAAAAATTAAATTGATGATATGAAACTTATAAAATAAAAGAAAAATTAGATAAAAATGAATTAACCGAAAGTTTAATGGGCAAAACTATTTTTGGTTTATTAGAAACTAGTGATGGTAATATTGATTTATGAATTAACCCTTTTAACTTTACATCACGCGTAAGCAAAATAAATGAAATTGAACAAGGTGCTGATATTTGATTAAATTATCATCAATCAGATAGTGGTTTTATTTTAAATTTAATTTGTACAAAAGATAAAATTGTTATTAAAGGTTGACCCAAAAATAATGAGGTATTTGTTGGACAAAGTAAAACACAAATTAAAGATGATGTTAAACCTGTTTTAGTACAAGAATTTAAAAACAAATTAGGCATAGTCCCTTTTTGGGAAATGATTAATGAACCTAATCCTTTATTTTTATCTACTTTAACTACATTAAACCCATGACCTACTATGGATAATTGTTATAAATTACAATTTGATTTAGAAGATAGTTTTAATATTAAATCAAAAGAAAGATGAGCAAATCGTACGCATTGATATGGGATATTAGATGATGATTTAATGGCCGCTTATAACAAAGGCAATAAAAAAGTATTACAAGATGCTTTTGATGATATTTTTATTCAGTCAGGTCAATCAGCAGTAGATGGTAAATTATCACAATCTTTACAAGTAGTACAAGGTACCCCAACTTTAGAAACATATACGGAAGATCAAAAAGCAATTATTGAACAAGTATATTTAGCATGTCATTTTTCTAGTCCATTTGGTGATAAATCAGATAATGACCAAAATAAAACACAATCATTATTAACTAAGACAAAAGACTTAGAAAAACAAGCATATTTACAAGCATATCCGTAAGCAATATTATACTAAGATGTTTGATACAGTTTTAAAATATTATGGTTTATTAGATAGAAATGGTGAACGCCCCTATGGTTTTGATTTTATTAGTGCTAGTTTGGTTGACCAAATGCGACAAAATGAATTAATTACTGCTAGATTAGATAATGGCACAATGGAACCAATTAGAGCCATAACTGAATATGATAATATTGATGAATTAGAAGCAACTAAATATTTTGAAAAAGTAGAAGCATGACAAGATAAAATGCAAGCCAAAGAAATAGAACATAATAATAAATTAATGGAATATGATGAAACTGGTAATAATCAAAACGCCTTACAAGGTAGAACAGAAATAAAGGATAATTAAAAAATGAGTAGAATTAACCCAGGAGTTATAGAATAATTAAGAAGACAAGCCCACGATACTTTAATAGATATCAGAGAAAATATACGAGATAATCGACATTGGATGGTATTTCCTTTTAATGTTTATAGTTCATATATTCCTGATACTGAAACAGGTTGAAAACCTAACAATGCTAAACCAAGTGATTATGGTAGTTATTCAAGAATATTTGATAACATGGAAAGTACTATTGCTCAATGGCAAAATAGTTTAAAAATAGTTCAAAAATATAAAGGTGAAGAAATAAAATTATTAAAAATTGATGATTTTAATAAACAACCAGTTAATTCAACAATCTGAGCAAATAATGAAACGCCTTTTGTGATGAAATTAAAAGATGAAAATAGCAATGTTTATTGAAAATTAATTGATGGTGAAAATATTTATGATATTAATAAAATGTTAGAATACTTAAACCAATATAAATTAAGTTATTTTATTAATAACGGTAATAAAGCGAATAACTTTTATACAAAAGAAGTTAAAGTTGGTAAACATTGAGATGCTTATATGATTGATGATAGAAGTTCAATTCAATTTGGTGAATCCAAATTTGAACAAGTATTTACACAGCAATTAACCGAAAGACAATATACTTTATTAATTTTAGATGAAGATGTAAATAAATTAAATATTAATGATTATTATAATTTTTATATACTGTATTTAATGATCGTGGTTTAAATATTGGTGGTGGTAATATAAATACTGCACCCCAAGATAGACAATGATTATATCCATCAAATGTTATTAATTATTATTCGCCATGAGATGGTAGTTTTTTATGACAAGAAATTACTTTTTCAAGTATTAATGACAAAATTAGTAATAGTGGTTTATCTGTTAGACAGTTTATTCAAACATCATCACCAGGTGAAGGCTATTGTTTTCCTAAGATAACTTATGATGAAAAGACAAATACGGCAATTATTGAATTAGATGATATTTTATTAAAAGACCCGGGTGTTAGAGCAATGGCAGTTAAATTTTATGGTAATCCGATCTTTTTTGATATGCCAGTTATTGGGCGGCCAATTATTAAAGGTCAATTTAATAAAAAAGTAATTAATTCACGCGATTTATTAATGTATAACATGTTTCCTGCTCCCCCTGATAAAATAAACACTTGTGCTTCACCCGAAGTAAGTTGATATAACATTCAAGGGATTCAACCAACTATGATAACTGGTTATAAAGATTGAAAAACAGATATGGAAAGTAGATATGATTTTTGAAAGCAAAAAAATAGTGAAGGTATTGTTATAACTGACCCTTCTACTACATCAACAACTAATTCTACTGTTGGTAGAAATATTCATAAAGAAGATAAAGATTCTAAATTTTATTGGTCTAAAGATTGAAAAATAACACCACCAAGCAAAATAAAAGTAAATGGTGGTACAGTTGATAATATCATCAGTACCCAAGCATCATCTTATTTTAGAAGAAAAGATGAATTTGGTAATACAGTAGGACAAGTTCAAATTGAATATAATAAAATGGGTGCATGTAATATTTGAGATATTTTAAATATGAATAATTTTATTAATCGTCAAATTACAGTATTACCTTTAAACTATACACAAAAATTAGTATTTAATCCTTTTACGATACCAGGTGGAGTTGGTAAATTATTAAACTTTATTTCGTTTGGTGTTCCCTGAGGATGAGTAATTAACCAAGATGAAAAAACTTGACCTAATTTTCAATGACTTAATGGTTTTATGAGCGCTAATATTTATAGTTTTTATAATGATGCATTTTGAGGCGATAATGCCAAAGGTAAAGGTTATTTACCATTTGAAATATTTAGAGAACAAGGTAATGACAAAGTTGGTGCTATCTTTGGAGCAAATGCTACTAGTTTAGGGTTTACTACTTTATTAACCGATAAATTAAAAGGTACTATTTTAAATAAGGATGGTAAACCAACAAAAGAATTAGTTTATTCAACTTATAATTTAAAACAATTAAATGAAAAAACTAACCGAGTTTATTTAATTAATGAAAAAACCAAATCACTTGATACTCAAACACCAGTTAGTAATAGTGAACAAGATAATGATCTAGAATTCTTGCAAACAGCAGATGGGACAAATTGTAGTTATATTATTGATATGTTTTCAATCCAAGCACTATATAAAGGTAATTTTGAAATTATCTTTTATGCTGATAACCCATATACTAATAATGAAGAAGATTATTTAAGATTATCAGTATGGAGTTTCAGAGGTAAAACAAAAAGCACATTAAATAATTATTTACGAGATATGACAACTAATTATAAAACTAGTTTCTTATTACCCCATGATTATGAAATACCAACCTTTAATTATCCTAAATATGTATTACCGCCAGTTCCATATAACTATAAACCATATACAAAAGATATTATGCCTGCTGGTGTAGTACAAACACTAAAAACTAAAATTACCGCACCAGCACAATGCACTAATAGCGGTTATGTAAATGATAATAATTTTATTAATTTATTTAATAATGAATTTAATGAAGGTTATTATGAAACTGAAATTGATTTAAAACAAATTGACCCAACAATTCAAAGTATAGATAAATTTATTAGTTCTTATAAAATAATAGAAATAAGTAATCTTAATAATATACAAGTTGAATGTGGACCACCTGATATCGAAAATTTTATTCCTAATAGAAATATTAATTTATCGGGAGGGGTTAATAGTTGTAATAATGATGGTGGTTCATTAACAAATATAACTTTATACAAAAGTGGTCGTTCACAAACAGATAAAGTTAATTTTGAAAATACAATAACTTTATATACTGATAATATAAAAGTAAATGATATTCAAACATTTGCTACTGCATATACTAATGGATTATCTGAAAAAGGTTATAAAAATACTTATTATATAAATGATAAAAAGTATAGTATTAATTTTTTGCTTCAAATAACAAATCTTCCAAATGAAGATTATAATAATTTAATTAGTAATAAAATTAAAGAAACTTATTTACAAACATATTATACTAATGATGTAAAATTAAAAATTAGATTTTCAAAAATATTATTTGTTAACTTATCATGTATTGGAATTGAAAAATTCCCAAATCAAGAATATTTTAAATATTGAGGCAATGATAAAGATATAAAAATGGATGTTTCTAATCCAAATGTATTAGGTATTAGAAACAAAAGTGATAACTCAGTTAAAATTACATTTAAACCAAGATAAAGAAAAAGATATAATAAATAAAAGTTTATAAACCTTTTTTATTAATACTTACTAAACGGGGTGCAGTCTTTTAAAATCTCTTTTTTTATTCTCCCTTAACTTTTACATTACCATCATTATCAACAATTAAGTCAGGTAAATTTTGTTCTTCACCATTTCAACGATAAACTTTTATTCATAAATTAGACCATGGCAATTTAATATTAACATCTGGATTATTATTTATTCTTTTTGATAATTTTATATTATTAGAATTATCCTTATATATTATGTAATATCATTTATTGTCAACTGTATTAAATGGTTTTTCTTGTGGTGCTATTCATTCTAAATTGTCTCTGATTTCTTGGTTAGTAGTATTTATTTTATTCTTTTTTTTTAGTTCTTTTAATTCTTTGGTTGTATATTCTTGTGGTGTATTACAAGAAACTAAACTGGTTGTACTTGTTCCTACTAATGATATTGCACCTAAAAGACTTAATAATTTTTTCATATTTAATTTATATAAATGCTATTATTTACATTTTCATTATCGAAATAACCAATTGTATTTGTTTTTATAATAAGTTTTTGATTTTTTGCCATATTTTTATATGTTTCATGAAAATATGGAAAATGTTGTCAAATAAAATTAACAATTGTATTTTCATCTGATTCTGTAATTGATCCGCCTCAACCACTATGATCTACTTTATTTAAATGATTAATTATTTCCTTTAATTCTTTTATGAATTCTTCTTTTTTACTATTTATAAAAATATTTATAATTTTATGGACAATATTAAAATCAAAATAAATTTCTAAATAATCATGTCCTAAAAATTTATAATCTTTTTCCAAGTGTTGAATTCTATAATTTATTTTATTTTCTAAAGTATATATTTCTGGCCCATTAATTAAAAATAATTTATCATTTTTATCAATAACAATATCACTAACAATGATTTTATTTTTAGTATCGCCCATTTCAGTGACAGATGTTTCACTTTGTTTTAACAAATAAAGACCATTATTTGTTGCAAAATAAAAATTATCTATGCTATCGATGGCAATTGAATTAATATAATTATGAATACCCGTAACTTCAATTCCGTCAATTCCTATTACCTTTGTAGAACCAGCAGATAATTTATATGCATCTACATTAGTTATAATATAAACATTGTCTTTACTATCAATTTTAATTTTGCTAATATTTCCCTTAATTCCATCAATTTTATTTACTGTGTTTGAACCAGCAAATAATTTATAAAAATTTCAGTGTATATCAACAAAGTAAATATTGTCTTTACTATCAATATAATATTTTTTAAAAAGATCTGCCGAAACATTTTTATGTATTTTTTTATAAATAAATTTATCTGTTTCAAAAATTACTTCATTCGTTTCTAATTTAGTTTCTTGTTTTTGATAAGGACTAGCAGCAATTGTTGTTGGTACAGCACTTCCACTAATAGTTAATACACTTAATAAACTAAGTAACCTTTTCATGCTTGTTTTTCTCCTTTTCTTAACCTTGAAACTTTTTATCAAGATCTATCTGCATTATATATATACAAGCAAAATTATAAATTGTTTTAATAATTTTATCTTTAAAAATAACTCTTTTTACACATTTTAAGGGGCAAATTAGCAATCAAATATATTAAGTTTAGTGAGAGATTATTATTTATATATTAATATTTGCATTAGTAAAATAATAGTATATAATATTTGTAATGGTTTATCCTTTTAACAAAAAAGTAATTTACGGTTTATGCTTTCCGCCTTAAAAAGACTTATGCTGACTTGTTATTCGAACAAGAATAAAAAAAGAGAGGTTTATAAAATGGCACTTACAAAAGAACAATTAATAGAACAAGGTTTAAGTGAAAAAATAGCAGATAATATTTTAAATGAATTTCATAATGAAACAAAACAAATTATTGACGGTATACAAAAACGAAAAGATACTATTTAAAAAGAAGAGTATTTAAAAGTTGCTAATGAATTAGATGAATTAAAAGCATTTAAAGATGTTCCAACTACTAAAATTGAAGATATTAAAACTAATTTAAATAAAGTTAGTGGTAGTTCTTTATCTGAAAAAATGCAAACTTTAAAAGAGTTAAAACCTGATTTGTTTGTACAAGAACAACCATCAGTTTCACCTGCTAATTTTATTAAAGAAATGATTGGAAATTCGGTTGAAAATAAGAATGATGAAATTGAAACTATTAAAGAAAAAGGTGCCTATACACCTGAGGAAATTAAAAAATTAACTGATTATACACTTAAAAACCTTAGATAATAAGGAGTGAATATTATGGCAACAATTAATTTGCCACAAGTACCTTTTACATTACAAGGTAATACAATAGATCAAAAAGCATATGTTGATATGGTTAATGCTTTATTGCGCGGACCTTTATATAACGAATATGCAAGTATTATGCAATATGCAACAGCAACAGCAGAACAAGTTGCTTGATTACCAAATGCGGGACAAGCATTATATAATTTAACTCATCGTGTGTGGTATGACAAAATGATTATACTTTACCAAATGGCGGGACAACTCAAACTATGGGATTAACAAGAATTCCAGTTCCTATTGATAAGAGATTTAATTTAAAATTAATGAATGGGGCATTTGATTTAGCATTAATAGAACAAAATATTAAAAATGGTGTTATTGCTGATGCTATTTCTAGTGTTGTACAGAATAAATTTGTTAATTTAGAATGTGAATTAATTCAGGCTATTTATGATTATTGTTTAGCAGATGGTCAATATGAAGTAATTCCATTTCGTAGTTATACAGCAGAAAATGCAGATGATGCAAATAAAGCATTCTTTACATTGAATGAAAATTTGATTGAATTAACAAATCAAATTAGTAATTTATATTTTGGTTTGCCAACAGATAAAATGTTTATGGTTTTAGGACGACGTGCATATTTAAAATTAACACCCGCTTATTTAAAAGTAATTGGTTCACAAGCGCAATTAAAAGCAATGGTTAATGGTGAATTATATGAAAATGCAGCAATGGGAATTCCAGTATCAAAAAGTTTTCATTTAGAAAAAACATATACAAAAGGACAAGTTAACCGCGATAAAGGTTATAATTTTAATAATGTAAATGGTTTAATTATTAATAAACAAGTTTGAGCATATCCAATTAATATGGATACTATTCAACAAGTTTTAGATAATGATACTGCTAACCCGAAATGAATTGGCAAAGTGCAATATGCAACACCAACTATTTTATATCCTAAAACATGTAAAATTATTCTAGAAAAACAACCAACACAAGATGAAATTAAAAAGGCATATGATAACTTAAACAAAACATTTAGAGTTCCAATTGATTATGAAATTAATCCTAATCCAGACCCATCAAAACCAGATTTAAAAATATTACCAAAAATACCAGCCCCAAAAGAATTTAAAGTAGAAGAACCAACAGAAGTACAAACAAGAGAAGTTATAGAGGCACTAACTCCCAATACATTAATTGAAGTTAAAAAAATTAAAAATAGCTTAACTGAAAATGATTTTGAAATTAATCTTTTAACACCAAATCCTCCAGGAGATATGTCTTCACCAAAACAAGTATCGGTTGTTGTTCGTGGAAAAAATAACGCTGCTGGTCAGAGTGACGGAATGAATATTGATATTCATGCGGCAAAAAAGAAGTAAACCCGCCATTGCGAATAGATATTAGTAAATTACAAAATGTAGCATTTGAAACAAATAGAAATATTGATTTATTTAAATTAACTTTAATTAAAAAATTAAAACAGCAAATAAATTTTAACAATTTAGAATTATATTATATTGTTTTTACCAATCAAGATGGTAGAAAAGTTAAATTACCCAGTTCAGATTTATCAGCAACCTTTACATTAAAAATCACTTTAACCAATAAGGGCAAAGGGTTGTTTACTGGTGAAAAAAATAATTTAATTTGTAAATGAAAACTTAAAATTTTATAAATTATAAAATAAAATTATTAAATTAATGAAAGAAGTTTAAATTTAAAAATGAATTTATTAATATTACGAATCTTAACTTTATTAGTAACTAATTTAGAAAATAAACCTTTAATAAGTAAATTTGTTAATTTAATTAATAGAGTTAATCAAGTTAAAAATAATGTATTAAAGCCAATTAATTATATTACTAGTAAATATAATAAAATTACAAATAAAGTTGAAGATATTTATCAGCGATTAAATCCCTTTACTTATTTAGATTTAATTAAAAAAGGTCATAAAAAATAAATACAACAAATATTAAGTCAATTAGAAAAAGATAATAATATTAAAAATAGAGAACAATTTAAAAATGAAAATTATTTAAATACTAATTGACAACCTTTAAATAGTAGTTGACTTGATAGTGGTATGTTTAATATTACAAATAAGTTAACTTTAAAAGGTAATTTAACTATTTTAATATATACAAAAACAGCAAAACAACCTAAGTTTTATGGACCTTATGTTTATCCTGGTGTTCCAGTTGAAATATGAAAATTATTAAGTAATGCTGTTTCTAATGCAGGAACCTTATTTTGGCGTTATTGATTAATAAAATGATTACCTAGTCATTTAAGAGATTATATTAAAAAACGATTACCAAAAGAAATAAAAGAAAAATATCCAAAAGGAAATATTAAATTAACATTACCAACTATTCAAAAATTAAATCAAATTAAAAAGTTTATTAATAATTTAAAGATTGGGCATTTTAATTTTAATTTTGCTGGTGAAATTAATAATAAAAAATGGTATCGAAAACGCCGAAGTGATGTTAAAAATATTAAGAATTTATATAAAACACCAGTTAATAATAAATTTTATAAGGTTAATAAATCTATTAAGGAAATTAATAAAAAACGAATAAATATTAATAGTTATAAACCATCTAATTTAAAAAATAAATATCGTAATCAATTAAGGGGTGTTTTATATGGAAAATAATTTAAGTAATTTGTTATTTATAACAGTTGAAGATGTTAAAAAAAGTAAACTTTGACAACCTATTAATGATCATAAGCAATCTGCTTATAATGATAATTTAATTTACAATGCTATTTTAAAAACTAGTTTATGAATGGATAGATTATCGGGTGGAACAATTTCCGATAAAATAAATAAAAAAGATTTATTTCCCTGAGTTAAAAAAGATAATACTAGTTTAATTGAATATGATAAATGATTAAGTTATATTCAATCTGCTTGTTTATTAGCAGTTATTAATTGATATTTATCAAAAGGAGTTAATGATTTAACTGGTAGTGCTTCATTTTCACGAGGTGGAGTTGCTTATTCACAAACTAATGATCCAGAAGCTAATGAAAATATTACTCGTGATGTTAAAAATGCTTTAAAATTAGCGGGTGAAATAATTGATATTATATCTAGTAAAACAGTATCTAGACCTTATAATTATAGTTTAGATAATTATGCTAATCCACGAGAAGAAGAATATAAACATATTAGTAAAAAAACTTTTTATCCAACATTATTATTTTGTTTAAAAGAACGATTACAAACAGATAATTCAATAAATATTACTTATCCAACTATTGATGATTTTTCTAAAATTGATTATAACGAATATATTAAATTAATAGTTCCATTTGATAATGATACTATTTATGAAGAAAACGGTGTTTGAAAAACAAATATTTCAGATTGAGAAATTGTTGATACTAGTGATTTAGATAAAACAAGGTATGATTATCAAATACAAGATTGAGATAAAGAAAATTATAAATACAATATTTGAATTAAAACAAGTATGAAAAATAATTATTATTTATCAACATACAAAAATTTTATAGGAAAAATAACTGTTGGATCATTTGATTTAGAAAATAAATTTTCTCATCGTGTAGAATTAGACGATGACGGAATTTTTGATATACGCACAGGTGGGACGGACGGAACAATTACTGGTCTACACATTGAAAGAAAAAGAGTAATTTAGAAAGGGATTTTTAATTAATGAAACAAGATAAAACAACTTGATTAAAGGGTGACTTACCTTGAAATTGATTTAAAAAAGACCCTATTCCAACTTATAATTGAACTCATAAAGATATTAGAGATTGAGAAAGAAAATATAAAATTCGTAGTTGAATAGTTAGTTTTTATACATTAATATTTTTAGCATTAAATTGTTGATTGAAATATGGAATGATTAATGCAATTAAAGATGATATTAATTGGTATAATTATGGACAATATTGAGGTAATGGCATTGCAATATTATTAACACCTTTATTTACTCATAGAATTCAAGGTATGTTTGTAGCCAGTAGTAAACCCAAAGTAGATATGAAAATTGATATTCCACGATTAAAAAATATCTAAAATGGGATTAGTATTTACAATATTACCTTTAATTACTTTAATAATTTCTTTAATTATTATTTGAATTGATAAATCAAAATGAAAAAAAGACCATTTAAGACATTGTTTAGATTGTCGAATTAATCCGCGTGTTATTCAACCAAGAATAGCAAAAAAATGAAATAGATTAGATGGTATAACAGAAGAAAATAACAAGGAATTAAATTTAAAATAAACTATATATAGGGGGGGTGGTTGATATTTTTGGGTGGTTATATAGTTTAATTTATAAATTATTTTGTTCTGAAAAAATGGATGGCCACTGTTTTAGTAAGGATAAGAAGGGAAATAAAAAAATGTTAAATGATACATTAATGATTACTTTACTTGTTTTAGCAGGTGCTGGTGGAATGGGTGGTAGTATTGGTATTCTAGGATTATCTGCTAAAAAAATTAAAAAATATAAATCAGAAATTAGAGAATTAAGAACTGCTGTTATTGCTCATGAAAAACATTTATGAGGACCCGATTATGCAACAGAATTAGCATTAAAAACAGGTCAAATTAAAAATGTTAAAAAAAAAGTTAAAGTAAATGATAAAAAACAATCACAAAAAGACGCTATTAGAAAACTAACAAATAGTATTTAAAAAAATAACCACAATTAAGGTTATTTTTTATTTGTTTTTAATATAATTAAATTCTTTTCGCCATATGTTTTAATTAAATACTCTCAATTTCATAGTGAATTTAAATCTACATCTTTGGGATCAATACCAGTTATATATTCATCAAGCGGAGTTTTACAAGGTCGATTACCTTGTTCTGAACGATAACATAAAATATAATTATTACTCATTTTTGTCATCTCCTTTATTATTTACAATATAATAATTAATAAGATATTATATTTTTTGAGAATAAGTATCAAAATTTAATTCATTTCAAACTTGTTATTCATTTTCATTTAAGTAAATATTAACATTCCGAATTTTAAAAGAATAATATTTTCCTGTTTTTTGATTATATGATTGCTTCATAATATTACCTCTCATAATTAGCAATAATAATTGCATCTCGTAAATGATTACTTATTTTTTCATTATTATATTTTCAACCTTTACCATATTGATAAGTTAAATTAACATCTTTTTCAAATTCTCATAAACAACTATCATTATATTTACTTAAATTTTCAATATTCTTAACAACTGATTTAGTATGTTTTGGTGATACTCAGTTAATATTGCTTACTTTCTTTGTATTGTATTTAACTGCTCCAATTACTTTTAATAAATCATCTCTATCTTTACTAGCATTAGCAGCTGTATATAAACAATCTTCAATATTAATAATTGCATCTAATCTTAAAGCATCTAAAATAATATCGGTTTGTGTAATTCAGTTATTATTTTTATATTCATATTTATCAATTAATTTATTGTAATTAATTAATGAAATAGCTGTAGTACCAGTTCCTGATGGGACAATACCTATTTTTATGCTCATTCAAAAGCATCTTCACTATTAACTGGTACTACATTTGATATATCTTCTTCTTTAACCACATTGTCATTAGTTTCTACTATTTCTTCATTATATATGATATTATTAATTATTTATATTATTTGATAAGGTTTTGTCGCTCATTTGCCCCTGATTTTTACCAACATTGCCATCATTATCAATATAAATCTTTTCATCATTAGTTGTAATAACTGCTTGGTCTGATTTATATGCTTGTTGTAATTCAACAGACATAATACCTCATTTTCTTAATAATGATGTTAATACAGTTTTTAATGCCATTTCATCAAAACTAGCAATATAAAATGATTTATTTTTAGCATAAGTTTTAGAGTATTTCATAAAATGATTTTCCATTTGTTCTTTTGTCATATATAATGTTTTTTCAAAACCATTAACCATTTTAAAATATGCTACATAACCAATAATTGATAATTTTTCTCTTTCATCTTCATTTTGTATTCAATTAAAACTAGTTCCTTTTAATCGATCATAATTTACTAATTCACCAGTTCTAACATCTGATACTGACATATCTAAATATTGACCACTTCTTTGTGCTAATTGAATATAACTTTTATAACCCATTTGAAATTGAGCTTGATTAATTCATTCTTGTATTTCGCGACCATTAATATTTTTTGTTATTTTAGTTTTATATGGAACAACATAAGCATAACCAAATTATCTTTCCATAGGTAAAGTTTAATAAAACACCTTGATAACAAGCAGTCATTATAGTTTTTGGGTCTGCTTTTTGTAATAATTCATTACTATTTGATATTGCTACAATATTACTTTTAAATATTGCAATTTCATTTTCATTTGAAAATTTACTTTTTATTCAATCATTTGCCTTATCTGTTCTTAAAAATTCTACTATATTTGCCATATTATTTTTCTCCTTTATTTATTTTAAAATTAATACCTTTAATATCAATTAAATTAATATCTTTATTACTATCTCATTGTTCTTTAATTTCATTTTTAACAATTTGTTCATCAACAATTAAATAGTTTTTAATAAGATTAATAAGTTCTAATTTATCAGTATTTTTTAAAAAATCATCATTAATACCAATAACTTCAATATCTTTAATTAATAATTTATCTTTACGAAAATTACTAGTAATAATTTTTAATTCTTGCTCTTGTTTTGCTACACTTTTAATTTCTAAAAATTGTTCTTTTTTATGAGTTTCAATAATTTCATTTTGTTTTTGAAATTGAATATTAATTACACTATTTTTTAAAGAATCATGATTATTCTTAATATTATTTTCTAAATTTAAAATATCTTTTCTAATAAAATTTAATTCATCTTTAAAAATTTTTATTAATTCTAATGGTTCTCTAAAAACATAATCAATTTTTGAAACTATTAATTTTAAATCTTTTAGTGATTGTGATTTATATTCTCCATTTATTAATAAATCTTGTTGTCAATATATAAATTCTGCTAATTCTTGCCCATTTTCATCAATTCATTTTTTAATTGTTAATGCTTTTAAACTTAATTATTTAAAATCATTTCCTTTTAAATAAAACGGATAAGTAATATTTTTAACTTCATTATTTAACTTTAAATCTGTCATAATTAAATTTCCTCCAAATTCTTTTCCATAATTAATGTATCAATATACTCATAAGCACTATCTTCTGAATGACATTCTTCAAGTGCTTCATTAAATAATTCTTCTTTGGTATAAACATTGCCATCTTCATCTTTTCACATATTATTCACATCCTTGTCATTTAATATTTTCGTCTTCTAAATCAATAATAGTTGTTTTACAATAATTTAAATTTTCAGAATAAATTCTTGCTTCATCAAATGTATAAAAATATATAGTATTTAAGCTATATTTATCTTTCATTACTAATAAATTGGAATGGCAACACTTTTTAGGACACTTTTTATATAGACATTTGTTTTTTAAAAGTAACTGGAGATAAAAAATTTAAACTGCCATGAATTCGAATATTGTTATATCAATGCACAAAATCAAAAAGTTCGTATTTTAATTGTGTTAAATTTTTAAATTTTTTACCCTTAATAAATTCAGTTTTAAAAGTTTTGTAAGTTGTTTCAGCCACAGCATTTATCATAAGGGCAGCCTTTATTGCTTAATGATCTTTTAATATTAAAAGTTATTAAAATTTCATCAATGATTTTATTTTTAAACTCATTACCACGATCAGTATGAAATAGAGTTATTTGATTTAATGGTCGTGTTATTTTATGAAAAGCTTGTTGGACCAGTTCGGCTGTTTTATTCGACCCAGCACTATAACCAATTATTTCGCGATTAAACAAGTCAATTAATAAACAAATATAATGTCATTTAGCGCCAACTTGAACATATGTTAAATCACTAACAATAACTTCATTAGGTTTTTTGTTGTTAAAATTGACGATTTAAAATATTATTAATTTGGTCATTATTGACTGTTGTTTTATGATTATGATATTTTAATTTGGTGTATTTAGAAACAAAATTATTTTTGATCATAAAGAATCTGATTTTTCGCCGCAATAAGATGATATCTTTTCTGTTTAAAATAACTTTAATTTTGCGAGCCCCATAAATTTTGCGACTTTTATTAAAGGCACTGATAATTTCTTGTTAATAATTATTAACTTGCTTGTTAATACATTTATTAGTTTGATAATAATACGTTGATTTTGATAAACCCAAAATCTTACATATTTTCCTAACTGAATATTTATTTTTGTTGTTATTAATTATTGTTATTTTTTGGCCATTATCAGTGCGGCTTGCTTTAAAATGTCATTTTCCATTTTCAAGTCTTTAAGTTCTTTTCGTAAAGTTATTATTTCATTTTCTTCTAGTGTGCGATTATCTTTTGCTTTAAATGAACCAGAATTATTATAATTTTTAACTCAACTATAAATAGTTGGTTTTGGTAAATTATATTCTTGCCCTAGATTAATAATACTTTTACCATTTTTATATAGCATGACAATTTGTTTTTTAAATTCTTCAGAGTATGAAGTTTTATTTCCCATTTTTATATTCCTTCTTTCTTAATAATTTTATCTAATTTTGAAGTCTATATAATTATGGTCCTAATAATTGGAGCCTATCCATACCATTGCAATGGTTGTTCAACAAACTTTTTTTATTACTAATGGTTGATTCTTATTACCTGTTTTGTTATTAGAACAAATTGTCGGAGCAATCATTGGTCAAATTATTGTTGATGTATTTTATTGAAAACATATTAAAGATACAGTAACTGATAATCCCGACTTTATTCTTGCAATTCATGCGAAAGGCCCAACTTATCATAACCCATTTTTTAATTTTTTTGCAGAATTTATTGGAACTTTTGTCTTAATTGCCACAATATTAACAATTGGAAAATATAGTAGTGGTAATTTAGGAGCATGAACACCACTTTTTGTTGGTTTAACAGTTTTTGGAATTGGTCTATCATTAGGGGGAACAACTGGTTATACAATTAATCCAGTGCGTGATTTAATTCCATGAATTATTCATTTTGTATTACCGCTTAAAAACAAAGGGACATCAGATTGAAGTTATAGTTGAATTCCAGTTATTGCTCCAATCATAGCAGGAATTGTAACTAGCGGAATCTTTTTATTATTTTAGTATTATTTAATGGAAAGGATACCTCTTATTATGGTAAATAAACCAACTTATGATGTTTTTGGTATCATTGGTGGTGGTGTCATTGGAGCTGCGATTAGTCGCGAATTAAGTCGTTATCAATTAAAAACCATTACCATTGAAAAAAATAAAAAGGTAGCAATGGAAACATCAGCTGGAAATTCTGGAGTCATTCACGGTGGTTTTTATCCAACTCCGGGAAAATTAACAGCAAAATTAAATATTGAAGGACACAAACTTTATCAAACTATTTTTAAGGAATTAAATATTCCTCATCAACAAGTTAATTCATTAGTAATTGCCTTTACTGTGGAGGAACAAGCACACTTACAAATGCTATATGAGCGAGGAATAACGAATCATGTTAATCCAAAAGATTTACGCATAATCGGGCAAGCAGAAGTTAGAGCATTAGAATCAAATATTAGTAATGAAGTTCTTAGTTCTTTACTATGTACTTCATTTTGAGTTGTTGATCCGGTTATTTTAACGAAAAGTTTTTTTCAAATAGCATTAAAAATCATCAAGAATTAGTGTTAGAACATCTTGTTACAAATATTAAATATCATCCAGAACAAAGTCTCTTTGAAGTTACAACTTTACATCATAATCAAGCAATAACTTATTTTGCAAAATAATTAATTAATGCTGCTGGACACTATTGTGATATTTTATCAGCCCAAGCAGGTTATCCTGATTATGAATTAGTAACAAAACGAGGAGAATACCGTGTTTTGAAAAAAAGTGAAGGAAATATATTTAATAATATCATCTTTATGGTTCCAACTATTCATGGAAAAGGGGTCATTATTGCACCAATGTTAGATGGCCATCTGCTAGTTTGGACAACAGCAGAAGATAATGTTCCAAAAGCAAAAACACGATTAGTAACACCTGCAATGTATGAAAAAATTAGACAAATTGGAGCTAAAATTATTCCTAACCTTAAAATGGAAAAAACTTGCCAAACCTTTGTTGGGTCGCGTTCAATTGAGCCACTTTCAAAAGATTTTTATTTAAAAGCAGCACATAATAATTCAAAATTTATTAATGTCGCTGGAACAAAATCACCTGGTTTAAGCAGTGCCCCAGCCATTGCTAAATATATTTTTGTCATTTACTAACTGATGATGGTTGTCAGTTAGTTAAAAACCAAGATTTTTGGTAGTCGGAAAAAAGCTTAGGTTTTATAAAAATTATAAATAAAGTAATTAAATATAAATTAAAGTAATCGCTTATTAGAACGATTTTTTTATTTGCATTATTCATTTTTAATTTTGTAGAAAACTCTTGATGAAATAAAAAAAATCATCAATATGATAACTTTAAAAGAAAATTATATAAACTTTTAATATTGTTATTTAACTTTTTTATACGTTAAAATATAATACCGATGATTGTTGGTTTGGTGTTAAACCTTTATGCTGGTATTTTCATTTTCAGAGATTTAAATAATTTTGAATGTTCGTGAAACCTAAGCCTTGATAATGAATTAAGGATTCTTTAAGATTTGATTGTAATTTACTAATTTTATTTAACTTCCGATAACTAGCATCAGGATTTGTACTAGTTTTAGTTGCTAATAAAATAGAATTTGTTTGTTTTGCTACTAATAAATATAATGGTTGCATGTCAGAAATAATAATTGAATTTTCTTTGATTAATTGTTTATTAATATTTTCAATAATTCACTGTTTTTGTAATCGTTTTGTGTTGGTTGATTTAACATAAATATTATTATTGCTATCAACAGCCATTTGAATACAACATTTAGTGTTGGTTGAAAATGAATCAAGATGAATTTTTCTTTTATCAAATTTATCTTTAAAATTACCTTTGTGGATTTCTTTAATAAATGTTTCATCGATTTGAATTTGGCCATTTAACGTTTTAAATTTTAATTGGGTGTTTTCTAATTGTTTTGATTTCATTATTTTTTAGCGATTATATCAAGCGGTTTTCGGTGATGTTTTAATAAAGTGGGAAATCATTTTACTAGATTGGCCTAATAATGAAATTTGAATCAATAAATTTCACTGTTCATAATTTAAATGACTTCAATACGTAAAATGATCACGAAAAGCATCAAAACTAGCACGACATTTTTTGCATAAATATTTTTGTTTTCCTTCAGGATTATGACCATTTTTAACACAATAAAAAGATTGACAATTAGGACATTTAATACCTTTATCCCTAAATTTTTGATCAATTTCATTTAAGCGTTTTTGTTTTTTAATTAATTCTGCTTCTTTTTTGACTTTTTCATGAAATTCTAAAAATTGATCATCTGTTAAACTATTTATTAATTCTTCAATTATTTTTTCCATTAATTATTCACCTCTTATATTAATAATATACCTAATTTTAGGTATATTTTATAAATATCAAGAGTTTTCTACAAAATTAAAGTTATTCATCAGATAGTATCTTTATTAAAAATGATATTATTAGTTGTTAAACCGAAAAAATATAATAAATCACAGAAAGGAAATTATAAATATTAACTAATTTTTAGGAAAAATAGGTTAATTTTTAATTTTAAAGATACTATCTGATGAATAATGCAAATAAAAAAATCGTTCTAATAAGCGATTACTTTAATTTATATTTAATTACTTTATTTATAATTTTTATAAAACCTAATCTTTTTTCCGACTACCAGATTTTTATCCAATTCAATTAGAAATTATTCCAACAATTTAAAAAGGAGCAAACTATAATGTCAAAATATATTATTAGTCTTGATGAAGGAACAACAAGTTGTCGTACTCTTGTTATTAATCAGCAAGGAGAAATTATTTCTAGCGATGCCTTAGAATTTAGTCAAATTTTCCCGAGAGCTGGTTTAGATGAACATGATGCTGTTGAAATTTGAAACTCACAACGGGCAACTTTTGTTCAATCGTTAAATAAAGAAAAAATAAGGCCAAATAAAATCGCCGGAATTGGTATTACCAATCAATGTGAAACAGTTATTATGTGAGACAAACGTTCAGGATTTCCAATTTATAATGCCATTGTCTGACAAGTCCGTAGAACAGCCGCTTATTGTGATGAATTAATGGCTAAAGGAAAAAGTGACATAATTCAAGCAAAAACTGGTTTAGTAATTAATCCATATTTTTCAGCAACAAAAATCAAATGAATTTTAGATAATGTTGAAGGTTCCCGCCAATTAGCAAAAAAATAACCTTTTATTTGGAACAATTGATACTTGACTAATTTGCCGCCTAACAGGAAGAAAAATTTATGTCACTGATTCAACTAATGCCAGTCGGACAATGCTATTCAATATTCATACTAAACAATGAAATGATGAATTACTAACTTTATTAGATATTCCAAAAAATATTTTACCAACGGTAAAATCATCATCAGAGATTTATGGTCATACTTTCCCCGGTTTATTGAGTAAAGAAACTGACGTTCAAATTCCAATTGCAAGTGCTATTGGTGACCAACAAGCCGCTTTATTTGGCCAATTATGTTTAGAACCAGGAGAAGTTAAAAACAATTGTGGAACCGGATGTTTTATTTTAATGAATACTGGCGAAAAACCAGTTACATCAAAAAGCGGCTTATTAACAACAATAGCCTTATATTATCAAAACAAAATTACTTATGCCTTAGAAGTTGCTGGGGCTGCTATTCAATGACTTCGTGATCAAATTAAAATTGTTTATCATGCTAGTGAAATAGATTGATATACTATGGATATGCTACAATTATTAGGACCATAATTATATAGACTTCAAAATTAGATAAAATTATTAAGAAAGAAGGAATATAAAAATGGGAAATAAAACTTCATACTCTGAAGAATTTAAAAAACAAATTGTCATGCTATATAAAAATGGTAAAATTGTTATTAATCTAGGGCAAGAATATAATTTACCAAAACCAACTATTTATAGTTGAGTTAAAAATTATAATAATTCTGGTTCATTTAAAGCAAAAGACAATCGCACACTAGAAGAAAATGAAATAATAACTTTGCGAAAAGAACTTAAAGACTTGAAAATGGAAAATGACATTTTAAAGCAAGCCGCACTGATAATCGCCAAAAAATAACAATAATTAATAACAACAAAACAAAATATTCAGTAAGAAAAATATGTAAGATTTTGGGTTTATCAAAATCAACGTATTATTATCAAACTAATAAATGTATTAACAAGCAAGTTAATAATTATGAACAAGAAATTATCAGCGCCTTTAATAAAAGTCGCAAAATTTATGGGGCTCGCAAAATTAAAGTTATTTTAAACAGAAAAGATATCATCTTATCGCGGCGAAAAATCAGATTCTTTATGATCAAAAATAATTTGGTTTCTAAATACACCAAATTAAAATATCATAATCATAAAACAACAGTCAATAATGACCAAATTAATAATATTTTAAATCGTCAATTTAACAACAAAAAACCTAATGAAGTTATTGTTAGTGATTTAACATATGTTCAAGTTGGCGCTAAATGACATTATATTTGTTTATTAATTGACTTGTTTAATCGTGAAATAATTGGTTATAGTGCTGGTCCGAATAAAACAGCCGAACTGGTCCAACAATCTTTTCATAAAATAACACGACCATTAAATCAAATAACTCTATTTCATACTGATCGTGGTAATGAGTTTAAAAATAAAATCATTGATGAAATTTTAATAACTTTTAATATTAAAAGATCATTAAGCAATAAAGGCCGCCCTTATGATAATGCTGTGGCTGAAACAACTTACAAAACTTTTAAAACTGAATTTATTAAGGGTAAAAAATTTAAAAATTTAACACAATTAAAATACGAACTTTTTGATTTTGTGCATTGATATAACAATATTCGAATTCATGGCATTTTAAATTATTTATCTCCAGTTACTTTTAGAAAACAAATGTCTATATAAAAAGTGTCCTAAAAAGTGTTGCCATTCCAATAATCTTGTACAAGATGACCAACAAGTTTATGTGGTTCCTTCCTTTGCTGGGTTAGGATCACCTTACTGAAATTCTTATTCACGTGGTGCAATTTTTGGATTAGAGCGTGGAACAAAGCGTGAACATTTAGTTAAAGCAACATTAGAATCACTTGCTTATCAATCATATGATGTTATTACTGCCGCGGCTGAAGATTTACAACAACCAATTAAACGAATTAAAGTTGATGGTGGTGCTAGTCAAAATGAATATTTAATTCAATTTCAAGCTGATATTTCACAAGTTGAAGTAATTCGCCCTCAAAATATTGAAACAACTGCCATGGGAGCTGCTTTTATAGCCGGATTAGCTGTTGGATTCTTAACATCACCAACAGAAATTAAAAAAATATCAGCCGTTGGAAAAAAATATCATGCTAAGTTAAAACAAGAAATTGTAGCAAAATTATTAAAATGGTGAAAAGTTGCTGTTAAGGGTACTTTAAACTGTTTAAAAGAGATTGAATAAAAAAATAACCTTATAAAAGGTTATTTTTTAAAATCCGCAGCATGTTTTTTTAAATTATAAAATGTTTTAATTCCATCATATTCAGCTACTGTTCCTAGCTCATCTTCAATTGCTAATAAACGATTATATTTTGCAATTCTATCACTTCGTGACATACTTCCTGTTTTAATTTGACCAGTATTTAAAGCGACTGCTAAATCAGCAATTGTTGAATCTTCTGTTTCTCCTGAACGATGTGAAACAACTGCCGTTCAACCTGCTTTTTGTGCTAATTGAATTGTATCAATTGTTTCAGTAACTGTTCCAATTTGGTTTAATTTAATTAAAACAGAATTTGCGGCGTTACGAGCAATTCCTTCTGCTGTAATTTTTGGATTTGTAACAAATAAGTCATCACCAACAATTTGAATTTTATGTCCCATTGTTTTTACTTGTAATTCAAAACCAGCTCAATCACCTTCTGCTAAACCATCTTCAATTGAAATAATTGGGTATTTATCAACTAACTTGTCTAAATATTTAATTAATTCTTCTGTTGTCATAGCATATTCTTTACCAGTAACTTTTTCAATTTTCTTAAAGTGATATTTTTTATCATCAAAATATAATTCTGATGAAGCACAATCCATTGCAATCATAACACCTTCTTTGCCTGGTTTATATCCTGCTTTTTCAATTGCTTCAACAATTAAATCTAATGCAACCTCAGCTGGTGTTTTTGTTTGAAATGAAGCTAAAGTTTGATCTTTATATGCTCAATTAAAATGCGGAGCAAAACCACCTTCATCACCGACAGCTGTAATATCACCTTTATCATGTAAGATTTTTTTTAAAGTATAGAAAATTTCTGATGATCACCTTAAAGCTTCTTTAAAAGTTTCAGCTCCAACTGGCATAATCATAAATTCTTGGAAATCAATTGCACTATCGGCATGTTCTCCTCCATTAATAATATTCAACATTGGAACAGGCATTTTTTTCCCATTTACACCACCTAAATATTTGTATAATGGCATTTCCAATTCCGAAGCAGCTGCTTTTGCAACGGCCATTGATACTCCTAACATTGCATTAGCACCTAAATTCTTTTTAAAATCAGTCCCATCTAAGGTAACCATGGCATGATCAATTTCAACTTGGTTTGTTACTTCCATTCCAACAAGTTGTTCTGCAATTTTTGTATTAACATTCCCAACTGCTTTTAAAACACCTTTTCCTTGGTAACGTCCTTTATCACCATCTCTTAATTCTAATGCTTCACGACTTCCAGTTGAAGCTCCTGATGGTACCATTGCTGAACCATATCCGCCAAATTCTGTTCAAACTTCAACTTGAACAGTTGGATTTCCTCGTGAATCAATTACTTCACGAGCATTAATTTTATCAATTCTCGACATAATTTTTTACTCTCCTTCTAAGTGTATAATGTTATTATATTATTTGTTCAAAAAATAGTAAACAAAATCGGTTGAAAATCCAAGAAAAATACTACTTTTATTGTTTTTCTTTTGGAAAAACTAAAATATTTGCTATGATATTACTAAATATGTTATTAAATTTAGACAAGAAGGGAGAACATATGGAACAAAAAAAACCAACAATTGTTTCAGGCATTACTGCGACAGGACAATTAACCTTAGGAAATTATATTGGGGCGATAAAAAATTTTATTGAATTACAAAAAGATAATAATTTAATTATTTTTGTGGCAAACTTACATGCAATTACAATTCCAATTAGTAAAGAAGAATTACGAAATAACATTAAAAATATGGTTGCATTATATTATGCATGTGGTTTGGACCCACAAAAAGCAATTATTTTTGTTCAATCAGATGTCTTAGAAGTTACCTTATTAGCACATATTTTATTGTGCAATACAACTATTGGGGAATTATCACGAATGACACAATTTAAAGACAAATCAATAAAAATGAAAGCAGAAAATAGAACTGAATTTATTCCAACCGGGTTATTAACTTACCCAACATTAATGGCCGCGGATATTTTATTATATGATGCTGATTTAGTTCCAGTTGGAAAAGACCAAAAGCAGCACATTGAATTAACACGAAATATTGCCGAACGAATTAATAATCGTTATCAACAATATTTATTTAAAATTCCGACCGACTTTATTCCACCAATTGGTGGTAAAATTATGGATTTACAAAATCCAACTAAAAAAATGAGTAAGTCTTCAAATGTTCCTAAATCTTTTATCGGCTTATTAGATGCACCTGAAGTAATTCGAAAAAAAATCCGTAGTGCAGTAACTGATTCAGAAGGAAAAATTGCTTATAATCCCGAGCGAAAACCAGGAGTAAGTAATCTTTTAACAATTTATGCTGTTTTAAAAAAAGTAACAATTGAAGCAGCTGTTAAGGAATTTTTTCAACACGATTATGGCCAATTAAAAGAACAAGTTGCCAATACAATTATTGAAGTTTTAGAACCAATTCAAAAAAAATACCACAAATTAATGCAAGATCAAACAATTGATGAATTAATTGATTTAGGAGCAACAAAAGCACGAGCAATTGCTAATAAAAAAATAACAAAAGTTAAAAATGTTGTTGGATTAAATTATAAAAAAAAGTAGCCTTTAAATAAAAAATAGACACATAAAGTATAAAACTTATGTGTCTATTTTTGTCATATTTAATTTTTAATTTTGTAGAAAAGTCTTGATGAAATAAAAAAAATCATCAATATGATAACTTTAAAAGAAAATTATATAAACTTTTAATATTGTTATTTAACTTTTTTATACGTTAAAATATAATACCGATGATTGTTGGTTTGGCGTTAAACCTTTATGCTGGTATTTTCATTTTCAGAGATTTAAATAATTTTGAATGTTCGTGAAACCTAAGCCATGATAATGAATTAAGTATTCTTTAAGATTTGATTGTAATTTACTAATTTTATTTAACTTCCGATAACTAGCATCATGATTTGTACTAGTTTTAGTTGCTAATAAAATAGAATTTTGGAATGGCAACACTTTTTAGGACACTTTTTATATAGACATTTGTTTTCTAAAAGTAACTGGAGATAAATAATTTAAACTGCCATGAATTCGAATATTGTTATATCAATGCACAAAATCAAAAAGTTCGTATTTTAATTGTGTTAAATTTTTAAATTTTTTACCCTTAATAAATTCAGTTTTAAAAGTTTTGTAAGTTGTTTCAGCCACAGCATTATCATAAGGGCAGCCTTTATTGCTTAATGATCTTTTAATATTAAAAGTTATTAAAATTTCATCAATGATTTTATTTTTAAACTCATTACCACGATCAGTATGAAATAGAGTTATTTGATTTAATGGTCGTGTTATTTTATGAAAAGATTGTTGGACCAGTTCGGCTGTTTTATTCGGCCCAGCACTATAACCAATTATTTCACGATTAAACAAGTCAATTAATAAACAAATATAATGTCATTTAGCGCCAACTTGAACATATGTTAAATCACTAACAATAACTTCATTAGGTTTTTTGTTGTTAAATTGACGATTTAAAATATTATTAATTTGGTCATTATTGACTGTTGTTTTATGATTATGATATTTTAATTTGGTGTATTTAGAAACCAAATTATTTTTGATCATAAATAATCTGATTTTTCGCCGCGATAAGATGATATCTTTTCTGTTTAAAATAACTTTAATTTTGCGAGCCCCATAAATTTTGCGACTTTTATTAAAGGCGCTGATAATTTCTTGTTCATAATTATTAACTTGCTTGTTAATACATTTATTAGTTTGATAATAATACGTTGATTTTGATAAACCCAAAATATTACATATTTTTCTTACTGAATATTTTGTTTTGTTGTTATTAATTATTGTTATTTTTTGGCCATTATCAGTGCGGCTTGCTTTAAAATGTCATTTTCCATTTTCAAGTCTTTAAGTTCTTTTCGTAAAGTTATTATTTCATTTTCTTCTAGTGTGCGATTGTCTTTTGCTTTAAATGAACCAGAATTATTATAATTTTTAACTCAACTATAAATAGTTGGTTTTGGTAAATTATATTCTTGCCCTAGATTAATAACACTTTTACCATTTTTATATAGCATGACAATTTGTTTTTTAAATTCTTCAGAGTATGAAGTTTTATTTCCCATTTTTATATTCCTTCTTTCTTAATAATTTTATCTAATTTTTAAGTCTATATAATTATGGTCCTAATAATTGTAGCCTATCCATTTGTTTGTTTTGCTACTAATAAATATAATGGTTGCATGTCAAAAATAATAATTGAATTTTCTTTGATTAATTGTTTATTAATATTTTCAATAATTCACTGTTTTTGTAATCGTTTTGTGTTGGTTGATTTAACATAAATATTATTATTGCTATCAACAGCCATTTGAATACAACATTTAGTGTTGGTTGAAAATGAATCAATATGAATTTTTCTTTTATCAAATTTATCTTTAAAATTACCTTTGTGGATTTCTTTAATAAATGTTTCATCGATTTAAATTTGGCCATTTAACGTTTTAAATTTTAATTGGGTGTTTTCTAATTGTTTTGATTTCATTATTTTTTGGCGATTATATCAAGCGGTTTTCGGTGATGTTTTAATAAAGTGGGAAATCATTTTACTAGATTGGCCTAATAATGAAATTTGAATCAATAAATTTCACTGTTCATAATTTAAATGACTTCAATACGTAAAATGATCACGAAAAGCATCAAAACTAGCACGACATTTTTTGCATAAATATTTTTGTTTTCCTTCAGGATTATGACCATTTTTAACACAATAAAAAGATTGACAATTAGGACATTTAATACCTTTATCCCTAAATTTTTGATCAATTTCATTTAAGCGTTTTTGTTTTTTAATTAATTCTGCTTCTTTTTTGACTTTTTCATGAAATTCTAAAAATTGATCATCTGTTAAACTATTTATTAATTCTTCAATTATTTTTTCCATTAATTATTCACCTCTTATATTAAAAATATACCTAATTTTAGGTATATTTTATAAATATCAAGAGTTTTCTACAAAATTAAAGTATTTAATTTTGAATTTGTTATTTTAATTCATTTAATTTTCACATATAATTACCATTTTGGTCAGTTACTTTAAAATTAAATTTTCCATTTTGATTAACTTTACTAGTATCTAACTGATTAAAATGAAAAGCAATTTTATTTTTTAAATAAGAATATAACTCATCAATATTTTCAATTGTCTTAATATTACTAATTTTAAAATTATTTGAATCACTATAAACATTTGTTAGCCATAATTTAATAATTTCTGCTGTTGTAATATTTTGTTTAAAAATAAAACTTTGATGATTCTGAATATAATTAATTAAGTATTCTTGTAAATCTTTATTAAGTTCATAACTTCAAAAAACATTTGAATTTAAATTAATTGTTAAATAATAAATAGTTGTTGGAAAATGGTTACCATCTAAAGTATATTCTTCCATTGTTGTTTGTCCCGTCGTATAAGTATACTCCGTTGTATTACGAATTAACAAAAACAAAATAAAATCACGATATAATTGGTTAGCTGTTGGCAAATGTTCTGGCATACCTGCAATATATGTTTTAAATAAAACATTAGTTGTTGGTAACTCAAATGCTGGAACATTTGAAGGATTATTAAAATTATAATTAATAATTGGTTGCAAAGTATGAGCTTTTCTTTCTTTTGAAAACATTGTAAAAATTGCATTATCATCTTGATGTTTTACTAAATATTCACCTTAATCATTAATGGGTTGTAACATAAAATGTGTTAAAAACTTGCTAACCGCTGGCTGCAATGTTGCATCTTGTGATGGAATATAATAATGTTTTGGATAAATACAACTAATAGTTAAAATACTTTTAGTTATAAACATTATTATGGTTCCAAGAAAACTAAGCAATTTTTTCATTGAATCATTCCTTTTGATAAACTATCTTTTAAATTATAACGAAAAATAGTGATTAAAAATTAAAAAATTATCCTTTAATTTTGTAGAAAACTCTTGATATTTATAAAATATACCTAAAATTAGGTATATTTTTAATATAAGAGGTGAATAATTAATGGAAAAAATAATTGAAGAATTAATAAATAGTTTAACAGATGATCAATTTTTATAATTTCATGAAAAAGTCAAAAAAGAAGCAGAATTAATTAAAAAACAAAAACGCTTAAATGAAATTGATCAAAAATTTAGGGATAAAGGTATTAAATGTCCTAATTGTCAATCTTTTTATTGTGTTAAAAATGGTCATAATCCTGAAGGAAAACAAAAATATTTATGCAAAAAATGTCGTGCTAGTTTTGATGATTTTCGTGATCATTTTACGTATTGAAGTCATTTAAATTATGAACAGTGAAATTTATTGATTCAAATTTCATTATTAGGCCAATCTAGTAAAATGATTTCCCACTTTATTAAAACATCACCGAAAACCGCTTGATATAAATATAATCGCCAAAAAATAATGAAATCAAAACAATTAGAAAACACCCAATTAAAATTTAAAACGTTAAATGGCCAAATTCAAATCGATGAAACATTTATTAAAGAAATCCACAAAGGTAATTTTAAAGATAAATTTGATAAAAGAAAAATTAATCTTGATTAATTTTCAACCAACACTAAATGTTGTATTCAAATGGCTGTTGATAGCAATAATAATATTTATGTTAAATCAACCAACACAAAACGATTACAAAAACAGTGAATTATTGAAAATATTAATAAACAATTAATCAAAGAAAATTCAATTATTATTTTTGACATGCAACCATTATATTTATTAGTAGCAAAACAAACAAATTCTATTTTATTAGCAACTAAAACTAGTACAAATCCTGATGCTAGTTATCGGAAGTTAAATAAAATTAGTAAATTACAATCAAATCTTAAAGAATCCTTAATTCATTATCATGGCTTAGGTTTCACGAACATTCAAAATTATTTAAATCTCTGAAAATGAAAATACCAGCATAAAGGTTTAACGCCAAACCAACAATCATCGGTATTATATTTTAACGTATAAAAAAGTTAAATAACAATATTAAAAGTTTATATAATTTTTTTTAAAGTTATCATATTGATGATTTTTTTTATTTAATCAAGAGTTTTCTAGAAAATTAAAAAAATTATTTGGATAAGCTCCTAATCTTACCTGCGGTAAAGCAAATAATGCTGCCATATCTTCATCATCTAACGTAAAATCATTAAAATCATCTAGTTCACTATTAGCAATAATACGTTCCTTATGGGTTGTGATTTTGGAATAACAACAATATTTTGTTGTATTGATCATTTTAAACAAATTTGGGCAGGACTTTTCTGGTGTTTTTATGCAATTTTAAGAACAGTTGAATTTGTCATACATTGTCCTTGCATTAAAGTTGCTCATGATTCGATAATAATGTTGTTTTCTTGGCAAAATTTAACAACATCAGTATTATTCAAACCAGGATGAAGTTCAACTTGATTAACCATTGGTTTGATTTCGCTAATTACGATTAACTCTTGTAAATAGCTAACTTCAAAATTGCTGACTCCAATTGCACGAATTTTTTTTGTTTTATACGCTGTCTCTAAAGCACGAAAACATTCATTTCGATCGGCAGTTGGCCAATGAACTAAACATAAATCTAAATAATCCGTTTCTAACCGTGTTAGTATGTTATCTACTTCTTGTAATGCCACATCGTACTTATGATTAGCATTTCAAATCTTACTTGTTAAAAAGATTTCTTTTCGCGAAACACCAATATCTTTGATTGCTTTGCCAATTAATTCTTCATTTCCATAGATTTGAGCTGTGTCAATATGACGATAACCATTTTGCGATGCGGCAATAACAGCTTGATAAACTTCATGCTCATCAGTCATTTTATATGTTCCTAAACCAATTAATGGGATTTTAACGCCATTAAAAAGTTTTAATTTCATTGTTAGTGATTTAATTTTTATTCTTTCTTTCCTTGTGTTGGCCTTTACATAATTATAACTTTAATTAAAATCAATAACAAGGAAAACAAAATTGAAGTTCTGTTGATAATTAATTTAAAAAATTATTAAAAAATATCTTACTTCTAAGATATTTTTCTTTTATAGTCATTCATTTTAATCTGCTGGTTGTTCTAACTGTTGCTCATTTAAAATTTTTTGATATTGAATATGAATTTTATTATGTGTGGTATTTAATTGTTCAATATTAGTATTAAATTTTGCAAAATTTTTCGTAAACTCTTGTCAACGTTCAACTCAACGATCAAATTCGCCTTTTATTTTTAATAAATTAGTTTTAATAACTTCAATATTTTGATTAAAAGCAACTTCACGCATATATTTTTCTAAAACAAATAAAATTGCTGATAATGTTGTTGGCGAAGTAACTCATACCCGTTTTTTAAATGCAAAAGTAATAATATCCTCTGGAAATTGGCCATAAATAAATGCGAATAAATCTTCGGAAGGAACAAACATAATTGCACTTGAAATTTCATTTTCAAGATTAATATACTTAGCAACTTCATTAATTCGATCTTTTAAATCTTGTTTAAAAAGATTTAAATATTTATTTTTAATTGCGGTGTCACTTTTTTCTAAGTATTTATTATAATTTGTTAATGGAAATTTTGCATCAATGGCGATGTTTTCTCTTGCTCCACCAGTTTTAACTAATGCATCAACAACAGTTCCTGTCGGCAATTTATATTGGCGGTCTCATCCTTGATGCCCTTCACCATACATATCACTTAAAACTTTTTCTAATAAATATTCACCTAAATTACCTCGTTTTTTATTATTTAAAAAAATATCATTTAAAGTTTTAACTTTTTCTTCAACTTCTTTTAATGTTGTAGTTGATTCTTTTAAAACTTTTAAATTTGATAAAACATCAGTAAAAGATTTGGAAATAATTTCACCTTGATGGTTTAAATTATTTTTTAAGTCAGTATCTTGCTTTGACAAGTTATTTTTAAAATTATTTAATCCTTCATTTAAAATTGCTAAGTTTTGATTAAATTCAGTATCATTTTTAACTGAATTTGTTTGAAATTCACTAATTAAAGTTAATAATTCTCTTTTTTGTTCAGAAAGTTGATTTTGTAATCCTAATCCTTGTTTCTCTAATAATTCTTTTGATGCTTGAATGTCTTTCTGTAATAATGCTGAATCATTATTTACAAGCGGTTTTTTATTTGTTTTTACTAAATAAATTATTAGAAAAGTAACTAAAATAACTAAAATAATTCCTAATAAAACATATGAAATTGCTGTCATTGTATTCCCCCTAAATATTTTAATGTTCTATTGTATTCAGCAATAATTTTAATTATAGCCTGTTCAAACAAAAAAATAAACTAATAAGATTAATGAGTTTATTTTTCTTTTATTCAAATGTAACATTTAATTTATAAGCTGGAATTTTTGTCATTAAAGAAGCTAAATTATCAGAAGCAGCTAAAATTTTTGAACCTGGTTTAGCCTCAATAGTTGCTCCTTTACCATCCTCATTAAAAGTTACTCAAACTTCATTATATCAAATCTCCTGATATTGATCAGCAAATTGTTTTCCTAATAACTTTGTAACAAGATCATAACGAAGTTCGTTTTCAGTTTCTTTTGTATAAATCTTATCTAATTTAACAGGTATTAATTTTTCCGTTGGTTTAACATTATCTTGCGTTAAAAACTTACGTGGTGTTGTCTTGACTATAAAATTAGCAGTTAGTGTTGAGTGAACAATAACATGCTCAACTTCCGTTGTAATTTTTAAAGTCCCTTTCCCATTATATTGATTAATTGATAATTCAATTCCACCATCTAAAGCTCCCATCATTGCTTTTAACATTGCATCTTTATATAAAATTGCTAAACGATTTCAGTCTCCAACAAACTCCATAATTGCTGCTGTCATATTCATTATTGTACCCTCAGGGTCTTTTTTATAATCTTTTCAGACTGAATCAACAAGATAAATATCACCAATATTTTCTAATGGAAATGCCTGCGAAAATGTAATTGATTCATTAACAATTTCAACTGCTGAACCAGTAAAATTACCACCTGGTTTTGGCGTAATTACTCATTGATTAATTTCTTGATCAAGATTTATTTCAATATCTGAAAAAGTAAAATTTGTTCCATTTAAACTATTAACAACAGTTAACACTTCATTGACGGTTAATTTTTTACCAGAACCATTATCATATGGCAATGAAGTAACAGTAATAATTTTACTAATATCATTTGTTGTTCATTTTAAATCAACTTTTTTTATCAAAAATGGGCGATTTGGAACATCTGGCATAAAACGAATAATTGTTGTTTTCATCCCTGGCGCTAAATCAACATCTAAGTTATCAACATCATAACCTGCTTTTTTTAAATTTTCTTTAATAGTACCAACGGTTGGTATTCCTGTTGTATTAATTTCACCCCCAGTTTTAGGACTACGACATGCAATCACTGTCCCAACAATTGGGGTTGATAGTGACACTGATGCTAAAATCATCATTAATTTTTTCATTATTTTATTCTCCTTTATTTTTCAATAATTTTTATTACATAGTTAATATTAAAATTAGTTTATTAATTTTAAAAAGATTATTTTGTTAAAATTTTGGCAATAATACTGCCCTTTTGTCGCGGGGTTGTTTCCTTTTTAAAAAGAATTAATCGATATGTTTTAATAATATTTGCAATAATAAATGAAATAATAATTAGTTTTTTTAATAAAAAAATAACTAATATATTAATTCGATACTGCATAAAAAGATATGGTTCTAAAATATTTAAAAATAATGTTAGATTAAGAAACTGATTAAAATAAATTAAATAAATCCGCAATATGACTAAAGCAACAAAAAAGGTAATAATAAATAAGGCATAAAAGAAATAAAACGAAATTAAAATTGATTGATAAATTTGAAAATAAAACTGCGTAAAACGACTAAGTAATCCTGTTATCGCAATATTTCAATAAATAGTGTATGATAATCAAAAAATATTTGCTAATCATAATAAAATTACAATAACATTAACTTTTAAAAAGTTATCTCATTGTAAGATGATCCATTTATAATGTTTAAAATTACTTAAAATTTGGATTAAAACAGCTAAGAAAAATAAAAAAGCACCCGTTATTAAAACAATATAAGTTAAATTTAATGAAATACTAACAAATGCCCAATTTGTATAATGTGGAACAAAAAAAGGTAAAAATAACGAAATTCCAAAATATAAAGTAAACAAAATAAAATATATATTAAAAAATACTTGAAAATACTTTTTGAAATCTGTTCTCATTTTAATCACCCACACATATTTCCTTTTATTTTAATTATATCTTTCGTTATATTTAATTAAAAACCCTATTGTAAAACAATAATTAAAGCAATTATAATTATCATCTTAATTATTAATAACATGTTCTAAATAATTATACCGTGAAAAGTTTTAAAATTAAAATTAAAATTTCTTTAATTTTGTAGAAAACTCTTGATATTTAATATTTATAAAATATACCTAAAATTAGGTATATTCTTAATATAAGAGGTGAATAATTAATGGAAAAAATAATTGAAGAATTAATAAATAGTTTAACAGATGATCAATTTTTAGAATTTCATGAAAAAGTCAAAAAAGAAGCATAATTAATTAAAAAACAAAAACGCTTAAATGAAATTGATCAAAAATTTAGGGATAAAGGTATTAAATGTCCTAATTGTCAATCTTTTTATTGTGTTAAAAATGGTCATAATCCTGAAGGAAAACAAAAATATTTATGCAAAAAATGTCGTGCTAGTTTTGATGCTTTTCGTGATCATTTTACGTATTGAAGTCATTTAAATTATGAACAGTGAAATTTATTGATTCAAATTTCATTATTAGGCCAATCTAGTAAAATGATTTCCCACTTTATTAAAACATCACCGAAAACCGCTTGATATAATCGCCAAAAAATAATGAAATCAAAACAATTAGAAAACACCCAATTAAAATTTAAAACGTTAAATGGCCAAATTCAAATCGATGAAACATTTATTAAAGAAATCCACAAAGGTAATTTTAAAGATAAATTTGATAAAAGAAAAATTCATCTTGATTCATTTTCAACCAACACTAAATGTTGTATTCAAATGGCTGTTGATAGCAATAATAATATTTATGTTAAATCAACCAACACAAAACGATTACAAAAACAGTGAATTATTGAAAATATTAATAAACAATTAATCAAAGAGAATTCAATTATTATTTCTGACATGCAACCATTATATTTATTAGTAGCAAAACAAACAAATTCTATTTTATTAGCAACTAAAACTAGTACAAATCCTGATGCTAGTTATCGGAAGTTAAATAAAATTAGTAAATTACAATCAAATATTAAAGAATCCTTAATTCATTATCATGGCTTAGGTTTCACGAACATTCAAAATTATTTAAATCTCTGAAAATGAAAATACCAGTATAAAGGTTTAACGCCAAACCAACAATCATCGGTATTATATTTTAACGTATAAAAAAGTTAAATAACAATAATATTAAAAGTTCATATAATTTTCTTTTAAAGTTATCATATTGATGATTTTTTTTATTTCATCAAGAGTTTTCTACAAAATTAAAAAAAGTTTTTAGAAAAAGTAGCAAATTAATTATAATTAATTAAAAATTTTTCCATTTCAATTGTTGAAGTTTTGCTATATCAAGCGCAGTGTTTCATGCCCCATCATAATGCACAGCACTGCCAAGATGAATCGCATCACAATAATGACTAATTATCGCGAAATTAGTCAAATTAATACCACTACCTCCTTGAATTTGAACACCATAATTCCAAAGACTTTGTAAAGTTACTAAATTTTTCAGATAGCATTACAAAAGTTGAGATTTTACAAAAAAATATAAATAAAAACAACTAAAAAAATTAAATAAATTTACTAAAAACCTAATATTAAGCATTTTTTTTGCATTACTTAATTAATAAGTAAATTTAATTTTGTTTGTTATACTTACAAACCTCAACTTTTTTCTTACTATCATTTTTCATAATTGGAGTTATCCCACCTTGGGTTAAAACTGTGCTAATTCCTAATTGAGCTAATTGTTTAATAGCAGTAATTTTATCTTCAATTAAATCAAAAGCCCGGTGAAAAGTAATTGCTAATGGATGTGCTAAGGCAATTAATTCTTCCATCCGTAATAAATCAATTTGATGCGTAGGTGTTAAAATACCGACCACAATGCCTTCTGCCTTTGTTGTTTTAATATAAGCAATATCTTTTTTAAGTTGAAAATATTCATCAGATGGACAATAAAAATCATCATAACGGTGACGAACCATTACCCGAATAGGAACTTTAATTCGATCAGTACATTCTTGAATAACTGCATAAGATGGCGTTAACCCTCCTCGCGATAAATCAGCACATAATTCAATCCGGTCAATATTTTCAACTTGCTCAATAATTTGGCATTCTTCGTAGTTTCTTGCAATAACTTCAATAAACATTTATTATTGCTCCCCACTAATAAATTTAATGCGATTAATAATTCCATTAATTTTATTATTATATGTTCTTAACTTAATATTCAATAATAATACATTATTAGTTTTTAACAAATTAGCATAATCTTTATAGATACCGGCAAAAGCAGTAATACTAATTTCGCCACTTTCATCATAACAATCTAAGAATGCCATTTTATTGTTGCTTTTATCAGTAATTACTTTTACTCGCTTCACTAGAACTAAAATATTTGTTGATCCTAAACTTAAACGCAAATTACTAATTAATTTTGTTTTATCTTGGTACCCTGCTTTTTCACGAATATATTTTAATGGATGATTCGATAAATAAAATCCTAAAAACTCATATTCTTTTTCTAGACAAATAACTTCATCGTTTGGTTCAATTACTAGTTCTGGTTTTTCGGCTAATAAAAAATCAACAACTAAATTTTCATTCTCTTCTTGCGTTTTAATCAACTCAATATAAGTAAAAATCCGGTGGTAATTATTAAATAAGGTAATCCGGTTCAACTTAAAAACATCTAATGCTCCAGAAAAACATAATGCCTCATAAGTTTTTCGATTTAAGCCTTTCTTATATAAACGAATAAACAAATCATATAAATCAGTAAACATTCCATTAGTTTGATACTCTTGGACAATTTTATTAAAAAAGGCAAAACCAATTTGTTTAATAATTAATAATGGAACACAAATTTGATTATCAATTGTATGATATTGTCGATATGGAGCATTAATATTTGGTGGCACAATTGTTAAATGATTATTTTTTGCTAAAGCAATATAATCATTTGTTTTATGTTCACCACCAATAACATGTGTCAATAAACTAGCTAAAAACTGGGAAGGATAATTTGCTTTTAAATATGCCATTTGATAACCTAACAATGAATATGCAACTGCATGGCTCCGATTAAACCCATAGGAAGCAAATTTATAAATTAATTCTCAAATTTCTTGTGCTATTTTTTCAACATAATGATTTTTAACAGCCTCTTCAATAAATTCAGTTTTCATTTGACTCATAATTGATGCATCTTTTTTCCCCATTGAACGACGAAGCACATCAGCTTTAGCTAGTGAGAAAATAGCAACTTTTTGAGCAATTAGCATAACTTGCTCTTGATAAACAATAATGCCATAAGTTGGTGCTAAAATTTCAGCTAGACGTTCATCAATATAGGTAACTTTTGCTAAATTTTTTTTTCGTTTAATAAACAAAGGAATATTTTCTTGTGGACCAGGGCGATATAACGAAGAAGTTGCAACAATATCTTCTAATTGGTCTGGAACCATATCAACTAAAACCTTCGCCATCCCCGGTGATTCTAATTGAAAAATCCCTTTTGTATCCCCTTGCGCTAATAATTGATAAGTTTTTTGGTCATTTAATGGTAAGGTGTCAACATCTAATTTTGATTTTGTTTCTTGGTAAATATTATCAATAACATCATGTAAAATTGTTAAATTTCGTAATCCTAATAAATCCATTTTTAGAATTCCCAATTCTTCTAAATAATTCATTGAATATTGTGTTTGATAAATTCCATTATAGCCTTCTTTAATTGGAATAATTGTTTGTAAGCGCTGCTGTGTTAAAACAACACCTGCTGCATGGGTCCCCGTTTGACGTGGCAAACCAATAATTTTTTTTAAATGTAAAAACACTTGGGGATATTTCTTTTGATAAATTTCAAAAAGAGGATTAGCATTAATTGCTTCTTCATAATGATAATTATATTCTAATGGAACTGCTTTGCTCATTTTATCTGCTTCTTCAATTGCGATATCAAAAATTCGACAAATATCTCGAATTGCCATTTTCATCCCAATCGTTTGGAAAGTAATAATATGGGCAACATGTTCACTACCATATTTTTCAAATAAATATTCAACAACCATTTCTCGTTTATCATCTTCAAAATCAATATCAATATCTGGTAAACTTTTTCGCTCTGGATTTAAAAATCGTTCAAAAAGTAAATTATAAGCAATTGGATCAATTGTTGTAATATTTAATAAATAACTGACAAGACTACCAGCAGCACTACCGCGGCCAGGACCAACAAAAATATTTTGTTGTTTTGCATAACGAACATAATCTCATACAATTAAAAAATAATCATTAAAACCCATTTTATTAATCACCGTTAATTCATAAGTTAACCGTTGAAGATATGTTGTTTTAGAACCATTAATTTTTTTTTGTTTTAAAGCTGTTTGACAAATTTCTTGTAAAAACTGTTGTGCGGTCTGGCCTTCTAGGGTTGGATAACGTAATAAATTATCAAAAATATTCCCTTTATGCAAAGGAAAAACATCAATTGTCGTAATAAATGTTTTAATATTGTCAAAATATTGTTGATAAAGGAGCGGTGGTGAGACTCAACCATATAAATCTTTCATCTTACTTTCTTTAAATAAAGTTTGTGTTTTAATTGTATCAACAACTTTATAAGCAGTAAAATCTTCACTTGTAAAATATTGTACTTTATTATTTCAAATAATTTGTTCACTTGCAACTAATGCTTGCAGTGACTCTAACAACGATAAATTCCCATTATTAATACCTAAATATAAATCTGTTCCAACTTTTAAAAGTTTTTTTAGCGTTTGATATAACTCAGGTTGATAATTATCTGTTGTATAATTGATAATAATCTTAACATCTGTTGTTAAAAAATTACTAATTTCCTCTAATGTTACATTTTTCTTATGTTCAGCATTAATCATTATTAAAGATGAAATTTCAACTAAATTAAAATAACCATTTTGATTACGGGCAAATAAATTCATATTATAAGGAATATCATTCAATAAAATAATAACATTTAAGCCAATAATTGGTTTAATTTTATTTTTTTGACAAAGCTGGTGAAATTCATAAACCCCAAACATATTATTATCACAAATTGCCAATGATGATAAATTATTTGTCATAGCATAATTAAAATATTTATCAAAAGTAATTAAAGATGATAATAAACTATAACTTGTTCGAACATTTAAATGGGGAATTGTCATCATTGCTACCTCACTCTCCTATCATTGTAACGAAAAAGAAAATAAAAACCACAATTGTGGCCGAATTTTATAATTTAATTGCAATAATAATGATCATAATTACAATTAAAAGCGCTAAGATCCCAAAAACTAAATAACTTCATAAACGGGCTTTTTTCTTTGGAACCATTTCTTTTAATAATTCTTTTTCTAAATCAATTGCATTTTCATTATAAAAAGAATTTTTTTCTTTCTTAATATTTATTATTTTAATATCTTCATCTTTAACATCACGAATAATTGAAAATTCTTCGTCAATTAATATTGTTTCTTCTAATAAGTTTTTTCGTGATTGTTCTGCTTTTTGTAATTCAGATTCATTAACTAATTGTTTTGCTTAGAGTGCACCCATTTTAGTAAGTACTAATAAAAAGTATTTACTATTTTTTTAATTATATCTTTTTCTTTACGATTTGAATATCATGTATTTCATTTTATAACATCTTGTATATATTCTTCATGTGAATTATATATTTTATTATGGATTGTAGATGGAATGGCAACACTTTTTAGGACACTTTTTATATAGACATTTGTTTTCTAAAAGTAACTGGAGATAAATAATTTAAACTGCCATGAATTCGAATATTGTTATATCAATGCACAAAATCAAAAAGTTCGTATTTTAATTGTGTTAAATTTTTAAATTTTTTACCCTTAATAAATTCAGTTTTAAAAGTTTTGTAAGTTGTTTCAGCCACAGCATTATCATAAGGGCAGCCTTTATTGCTTAATGATCTTTTAATATTAAAAGTTATTAAAATTTCATCAATGATTTTATTTTTAAACTAATTACTACGATCAGTATGAAACAGAGTTATTTGATTTAATGGTCGTGTTATTTTATGAAAAGCTTGTTGGACCAGTTCGGACGTTTTATTCGGCCCAGCACTATAACCAATTATTTCACGATTAAACAAGTCAATTAATAAACAAATATAATGTCATTTAGCGCCAACTTGAACATATGTTAAATCACTAACAATAACTTCATTAGGTTTTTTTGTTGTTAAATTGACGATTTAAAATATTATTAATTTGGTCATTATTGACTGTTGTTTTATGATTATGATATTTTAATTTGGTGTATTTAGAAACCAAATTATTTTTGATCATAAAGAATCTGATTTTTCGCCGCGATAAGATGATATCTTTTCTGTTTAAAATAACTTTAATTTTGCGAGCCCCATAAATTTTGCGACTTTTATTAAAGGCACTGATAATTTCTTGTTCATAATTATTAACTTGCTTGTTAATACATTTATTAGTTTGATAATAATACGTTGATTTTGATAAACCCAAAATCTTACATATTTTTCTTACTGAATATTTTGTTTTGTTGTTATTAATTATTGTTATTTTTTGGCCATTATCAGTGCGGCTTGCTTTAAAATGTCATTTTCCATTTTCAAGTCTTTAAGTTCTTTTCGTAAAGTTATTATTTCATTTTCTTCTAGTGTGCGATTGTCTTTTTCTTTAAATTAACCAGAATTATTATAATTTTTAACTCAACTATAAATAGTTGGTTTTGGTAAATTATATTCTTTCCCTAGATTAATAACACTTTTACCATTTTTATATAGCATGACAATTTGTTTTTTAAATTCTTCAGAGTATGAAGTTTTATTTCCCATTTTTATATTCCTTCTTTCTTAATAATTTTATATAATTTTGAAGTCTATATAATTATGGTCCTAATAATTGTAGCCTATCCATGTTGTTGAATTTCCAACTGCAAAAATTTATTTATGTGGTGGGACACATGTTAATAACTTAGAAGAAATTAATTTTTTTGAAATTTGAGATTGTTGAGTTGATAAAAAGAAAGTTCAAGTACAATTTTCAACAAATAAAGAAGCAACAGAAAATTACTTTACTAATTGAATTAACCAAAAAAAAGATAATTTATACCAAAGTATTAAAAAAATTAAAAGTTATGATGCTGAATTTAATTTCATAATACCTAATTTTGAAATTCCAACAACAATAATTGCAAAAAATAGTTTAAATACGGAAATTGAACAATTAGAAAAACAATTAAATGAAATTGCAAAAGAAAAATATAAATTATTATTACAAACAATTGATAACACTGTTTTTCCAATCAAAGAAATTATTATTAATTATGAAAAAATAACACTTGAACTAATACGAAATAAATTAAATAAATTTTTACAATAATATGAAAATAGCTTGCTAATTTTTATTAATTCAACCTTAAAATATGGATTCATTAGTTTTACTAAAAAACATCAAAGTAAAATCAATCTTAATAAATTTTTACAAACCATTAAAAATGCCTTTGCAATATCTGACGGCGGAACAACTTTATTTATTAGTTTTACTTTTCAAAATGATATTAAACCATTTTTAGATCTTTTAATAGCAACATTCAAAAAAGCAGAAATGGATTAAAAAGATGATATATAATTAATATCATCTTTTTGTCACTAGTTCATTAGAAAATCAACGCATAGAAGCACTAATGGAATAATAATCCAATTTAGATTTATATTATAAAATTAGAACACAACTAATTGAATAAATATACATTTCTGCATAAGTTTACTTCAATAAAAATAAAAAGCACCTTGGTGCTTTTTTAAAATTAATTATGCTAAAAATTTTGGTGTAATAAACATTAAAATGACAACAATGCAATTATAACCAGCATGCGGAATTATTGTATATGTAACATTCCCATTAACAATAAGAAATAGCATTCCTAGTGTTAATGATGCTCCAATATATCCAATAAAATGTTCTCAATCACCGGTTCCAGCGACATGCATGCCAGCAAAGAAAATTGTTGATGCAACAAATCCAAGTCATTTGTTACCACTTAAACTAAAAATTCCGTGTCTAGTTGCTAATTCTTCAACAATTGGTGCAATTAAAATTGTATAAATAAATAATAAAACAATATTTCATCATTTATCTAATCCTTTAATTAAACTATTTTGATTGTTTGAAGTTGTTGTTGTTATTAATGATTGTAAATAAACAAAAAATAAATGAATTGAAAAAACAGCAATAATACCAATTGAGCAAACAACAAGAAGACTTTTGTAATCTTGTTTTAAAGTTAATTTAATTTTTTCAAAAATTAATGGTGACGACCGATAAAGAATAAAAATTGTCACCAATCCCGCAATTATTAATGTTAATAAATTAATTGTTGTTTTAACACTAGCAGATGGATGAAACTGGTTTGCAATAGTTCCAATTACTAAACCAATAATATTTGGAATAAAATAAAAATAATAAAAGGCAATAGCACCTGACCGCATAATTTCATTTTGTGCACCACTAATAACAAAATATGAACCAACTGCAACAATAATCCAACTAATAAAGTTCATCCCTGCTAAAGCATATTCATTATGTGCAAACATATATGAAATTAGAATATTAATAAAAAAGGGAGCAAAAATAGCTGTTCCTAAAAAAATATAACCCGTATTTTTAAGTTTAACTAAATTAAAATCAAAGGGGGAAGCGCGATCAACTAATGTTGGTTTTAACTCATATCATGCTCTTTTAGGATTATAAACATTATCATTATTAGTCATTTTTATTACTCCTTTAAATCTTACTTTTTATTATATAATAAATTAGTTAAAAATCCATTCAAAATTTAAAATTATTTGGTAAAGAATTTTGGATCCATCTATTAAAAAAGACATTTTGCAATGTCTTTTACTTAATAATTAATGATGGTTGTGTCATTTCAGGGGGAATTTCTTCACCTAATAATTCTAAGATTGTCGGAGCAATATCAGCAATTGCCGGATTATCTTTTCGTAATTGTAACCCTTCTTTTGTAATAATAATTGGAACCAATTGTGAAGTATGCTTTTTATTAGGACCACCTGTTTCATCTATCATAATTTCAGCATTTCCGTGGTCAGCAGTAATAATCATAATTCCGTTAACTTTCTCAATTGCTGCATAAATTTTACCAAGACAATTATCAATAGCTTTAACTGCTTCGATTGCTGCTGGTAAGATTCCAGTATGCCCAACCATATCACAATTTGCAAAATTTAAAATAATAACATCAAATTCATTTCGATTAAGTTCAGCAATTAATTTATCAGTAATTTCATACGCTGACATTTCTGGTTTTAAATCATAAGTTGCTACTTTTGGTGATGGAATTAAATCTGCTGAAGCCCCTGGTAATGTAATTTCGGCTTGTGTTGCTAGACCATTTTTAAAATAATCTTTTCCACCATCAAAGAAAAATGTAACATGAGCAATTTTTTCTGTTTCAGCAATTCGTAATTGACGATAACTTTTTTTACTTAATCATTCTCCTAAACCATTAATAACTTCAATTGGTTTAAAAGCAACATGTTTTGAAGCAACTGTTTCTGCATATTCCATCATTGAAACAAAATAAATATCATGTAATTTTGGCATAAAATAAATTTGTGCATCATTACCCGGAAAATTAGGATTTGTTAAAGCTGAAGCTATTGAAATAGCACGATCAGGGCGAAAATTAGCAAAAAAGACAGCATCACCTGATTTAATATAACCTTTTGGAGTATTAATATTATATGCTGGCATTAAAAATTCATCATTACGGCCGGCTTGATATTCACGGTCAATATATTCTATTGGGTCACTAAATTCCGAGCCTTTTCTTGAAACTAAAGCATCATAAGCAACCTGCACTCGGTCATATTTTTTATCACGATCCATTGCGTAATAACGACCACCAATGGTTGCAATTTCGCCAACTTTTAATTCGTTTTGTAATTGTTGAAATTGTTTAAGATAAATTTTAATACATTCTGGTTTCGTATCACGTCCATCACCAAAAATATGCAAGTAAATTTCTTTTATTCCTTCTTGTGCTGCTAATTTATAAGCAGCAAAAATATGGTTTAAATGTGAGTGAACACCACCATCTGAAAATAATTCCATAATATGAAAAGCACCATTATTTTTTTTTGCAAAATTAATTGCAGCTAAAAGTTCTGGATTTTGATTAAATGTTCCATCTTTAATTGCTTTATTAATTAAAGTTAATGATTCATATTTAATGCGACCTGCTCCTAAATGAATATGTCCAACTTCAGAATTTCCCATTTGCCCTTCTGGTAAACCAACTCATTCTCCTACCGCATGTGCTGAGACTCATGGATATTTTGCTTTTAACTTTTCAACATTGACCATATGCCCTTGTGTAACAGCATTTCCTTTTGAATCAGGCGCAATTCCTCATCCATCAAGAATTGCCAATAAAATTGGTTGTTTAACTTTCATTTTATTATTTCTCCTCTTTTTCTCTTTCCTTAACAATTATATAATTATTTTCTATTATTGAGAATATATTTTTCAATCATTTTTGCAACACCACCTGTTTCAACGGTTGTAGTTACTTCTTTTGCTACTGCCTTGATTTGTTCTTGACCATTCTTCATCGCAATTCCTAGCCCTACATTTTTAATCATTCAATAATCATTCATACTGTCACCAATTGCCATCATTTCTGATAAAGCAATATTCCATTGGGATGAAATTAATTTCAAACCAGCTAGTTTACTAATCCCTGAAGCATTTATTTCTGCTGTTCATGAGGCATCAATTGCAATTTCAATATTTTGTCCACGAGTTGCAATAATAAAATCGTCGTTTTCATGAACATCCATTACAATACATTTATAACCTTCATTTTGAATTGCTAATGCATAATCATATTGAATAAACTCTCCATGAAAAAATGCTAATTCAGGATTATTTTCAACAACAGGATTAAAATTAACAATAACTTTGGTTAAATCATCAACATAACATCATAATTTTTTATGATATTTTTTTACCAATTGAAATAAAAAATTAACTTGAGAAGCAGACAAGGTTTGTTGATGAACAATTGTATGTGTCTTAATATCATAAATACATGCACCATTAAAACCAATAAAGTATTGGTGAAAATAATCCATTTTTACTTTAATAGCTTCTGATAACTAAGTTAATACTGGTAGTCCTGTTGCAAAAACAACTCACACGCCCATTTCTTGTGCTTTAATAATTGGCATAATATTGGCCTCGTGGATCCCCTGATGAAAGGAACAAGAATTTCCATCCATATCTAATGCAATTAATTTAATTTTTGGATGGGTTAAGATAAATTGGACTGGAATGGCAACACTTTTTAGGACACTTTTTATATATACATTTGTTTTATAAAAGTAACTGGAGATAAATAATTTAAACTGCCATGAATTCGAATATTGTTATATCAATGCACAAAATCAAAAAGTTCGTATTTTAATTGTGTTAAATTTTTAAATTTTTTGCCCTTAATAAATTCAGTTTTAAAAGTTTTGTAAGTTGTTTCAGCCACAGCATTATCATAAGGGCAGCCTTTATTGCTTAATGATCTTTTAATATTAAAAGTTATTAAAATTTCATCAATGATTTTATTTTTAAACTCATTACCACGATCAGTATGAAACAGAGTTATTTGATTTAATGGTCGTGTTATTTTATGAAAAGCTTGTTGGACCAGTTCGGACGTTTTATTCGACCCAGCACTATAACCAATTATTTCGCGATTAAACAAGTCAATTAATAAACAAATATAATGTCATTTAGCGCCAACTTGAACATATGTTAAATCACTAACAATAACTTCATTAGGTTTTTTTGTTGTTAAATTGACGATTTAAAATATTATTAATTTGGTCATTATTGACTGTTGTTTTATGATTATGATATTTTAATTTGGTGTATTTAGAAACCAAATTATTTTTGATCATAAAGAATCTGATTTTTCGCCGCGATAAGATGATATCTTTTCTGTTTAAAATAACTTTAATTTTGCGAGCCCCATAAATTTTGCGACTTTTATTAAAGGCACTGATAATTTCTTGTTCATAATTATTAACTTGCTTGTTAATACATTTATTAGTTTGATAATAATACGTTGATTTTGATAAACCCAAAATCTTACATATTTTTCTTACTGAATATTTTGTTTTGTTGTTATTAATTATTGTTATTTTTTGGCCATTATCAGTGCGGCTTGCTTTAAAATGTCATTTTCCATTTTCAAGTCTTTAAGTTCTTTTCGTAAAGTTATTATTTCATTTTCTTCTAGTGTGCGATTGTCTTTTGCTTTAAATGAACCAGAATTATTATAATTTTTAACTCAACTATAAATAGTTGGTTTTGGTAAATTATATTCTTGCCCTATATTAATAACACTTTTACCATTTTTATATAGCATGACAATTTGTTTTTTAAATTCTTCATAGTATGAAGTTTTATTTCCCATTTTTATATTCCTTCTTTCTTAATAATTTTATCTAATTTTGAAGTCTATATAATTATGGTCCTAATAATTGTAGCATATCCATTATTTATCTCCAGTTACTTTTATAAAACAAATGTATATATAAAAAGTGTCCTAAAAAGTGTTGCCATTCCACTTTTCATAAAATAACACGACCATTAAATCAAATAACTCTATTTCATACTGATCATGGTAATGAGTTTAAAAATAAAATCATTGATGAAATTTTAATAACTTTTAATATTAAAAGATCATTAAGCAATAAAGGCTGCCCTTATGATAATGCTGTGGCTGAAACAACTTACAAAACTTTTAAAACTGAATTTATTAAGGGTAAAAAATTTAAAAATTTAACACAATTAAAATACGAACTTTTTGATTTTGTGCATTGATATAACAATATTCGAATTCATGGCAGTTTAAATTATTTATCTCCAGTTACTTTTAGAAAACAAATGTCTATATAAAAAGTGTTGCCATTCCAAATTAGTTGAAAGCAGCTTTAATAAACTTCAATTTTCATTAAGCAATATTAAAATATTTCACACTGATCAAGGCAGTGAATTCAATAATAATCTTATTTATAACCTGTTAGTTAAAAATGGGATTCAAAAATCTTACAGTAAACCAGGTTGTCCTTATGACAATGCTGTTGCGGAATCAACATACAAAATTTTTAAAACTGAATTTATTAAAAATAATAAATTTAAAAACGTTGAGCAGTTTAAATTAGAATTATTTGATTACATTAATTGGTACAATAATATTCGAATTTATAGCAAACTAAATTATTTAACACCAGTGCAATACAGAAATTATTATTCTACATAAAATTTGTCCAAAAAACCCTTACCATTCCAAGTCCAATTGCTGTCCCTAAATGTGGAAACAATAAAACCAAACTTGCTAACATGCTTCTTCTTTTTCATTTTCTTTAATTCCTTTCTTTTAAAAATAAAAAACAATTACTAATAAATTATTAATAATTGTCCTTAACGAATGATATTTCTTTTGATTAATAAAAAAATATCGCTGCATTTCTTTCTCAAATTTTTCTTATTATTATAATTCTGTCTCTAAAAAATTGAATAATAGTTTTAGTTTAGAAAACTAATTCTGAAACAACTATCACCGCGTTCAGAAATCATCGTGCACCAAATACTCCTGAAAATAATTGATGCACATTTAAGAAAAATATTGATAGGGGCATGCCTTCCCTGTTTGGCAATGACACTTTCCATGGACTATATTAATAATTTTTCCAATAATTGGGTAAAAATAAAATTTTCAAAGATCTTGTTGTTGATAAATATTTGTTCTTGTCATCTTACTTTGATATTTTATAAAAGATAAGAAGTAAATAATCATCACAATTGAGCCTATGATATAAATATATTGAATTGGTAAAACAAAACTAAAAAAACTAAATCCGATTAAAATGGCAAACAATAATTGATAATAAACTTGTCAATCTTTTCAAGATTCTTTATTGGAAATCATTCTAATCTTCCTTTTAATAGATATATTATAACCATAAAAAAATACTAATTTTTTGAAAAAAAGTTTTAATTTTGTAGAAAACTCTTGATGAAATAAAAAAAATCATCAATATGATAACTTTAAAAGAAAATTATATAAACTTTTAATATTGTTATTTAACTTTTTTATACGTTAAAATATAATACCGATGATTGTTGGTTTGGCGTTAAACCTTTATGCTGGTATTTTCATTTTCAGAGATTTAAATAATTTTGAATGTTCGTGAAACCTAAGCCATGATAATGAATTAAGGATTCTTTAAGATTTGATTGTAATTTACTAATTTTATTTAACTTCCGATAACTAGCATCAGGATTTGTACTAGTTTTAGTTGCTAATAAAATATAATTTGTTTGTTTTGCTACTAATAAATATAATGGTTGCATGTCAGAAATAATAATTGAATTTTCTTTGATTAATTGTTTATTAATATTTTCAATAATTCACTGTTTTTGTAATCGTTTTGTGTTGGTTGATTTAACATAAATATTATTATTGCTATCAACAGCCATTTGAATACAACATTTAGTGTTGGTTGAAAATGAATCAAGATGAATTTTTCTTTTATCAAATTTATTTTTAAAATTACCTTTGTGGATTTCTTTAATAAATGTTTCATCGATTTGAATTTGGCCATTTAACGTTTTAAATTTTAATTGGGTGTTTTCTAATTGTTTTGATTTCATTATTTTTTGGCGATTATATCAAGCGGTTTTCGGTGATGTTTTAATAAAGTGGGAAATCATTTTACTAGATTGCCCTAATAATGAAATTTGAATCAATAAATTTCACTGTTCATAATTTAAATGACTTTAATACGTAAAATGATCACGAAAAGCATAAAAACTAGCACGACATTTTTTGCATAAATATTTTTGTTTTTCTTCAGGATTATGACCATTTTTAACACAATAAAAATATTGACAATTAGGATATTTAATACCTTTATCCCTAAATTTTTGATAAATTTAATTTAAGCGTTTTTGTTTTTTAATTAATTCTGCTTCTTTTTTGACTTTTTCATGAAATTCTAAAAATTGATCATCTGTTAAACTATTTATTAATTCTTCAATTATTTTTTCCATTAATTATTCACCTCTTATATTAAAAATATACCTAATTTTAGGTATATTTTATAAATATCAAGAGTTTTCTACAAAATTAAAGAAAAAAGTAGAATTAGTATTTTTTTATTTATTTAACTTGTTTTTGATAAACTGATGCTTTTGTTTTATTTCGTCCAAATTTTTCAAACTTAACAATCCCATCAATTAAGGCAAATAAGGTATCATCACCACCACGCCCAACATTTACTCCTGGGTTAACTTTTGTTCCACGTTGACGATAAATGATTGATCCTGCTCTAATTGTTTGGCCATCAGATCTTTTTGCTCCCAATCGTTTTGAATGTGAATCACGACCATTTTTAGTCGACCCTACTCCTTTTTTTGAAGCAAATAACTGTAAGCCTAATGCGAATTTAATCATTATTCTTCAACCTCCTTTACACTAATAAATTTTTGATATTGCTGATAAATTGTTAAAAATTGATAATAAATTGTTTGTAACACAACTTGTAAGTCAGCACTATTATTTTTTACTGTAATAATAATTAGTCCTTCCTTAACAATGAATTGACAACTATTTGGTTTAATTTGATCAATTGAATTTAAACCACCAGTTGCAATTCCTGTTATTGCGGCACAAACAAGATCTTTACCATATTCAGCTGCTTTAGCATGCCCGGTAATTTCAATTTTCTTGATTTTTTGTTCAGTTTTCGTAATTATAATCTTAATCATAATGTTTTACTTGTCACTTTGTTTTGTTTTTGATGCTGGTTTTTTTGCTGATGTTGTTGATGAACTTTTAGCTGCTGGCTTTGCTGCAGTTGTTGTTTTTCCTGCTGGATTTGCCGCTACTGGTTTTTTCGCCTGAAGAAACTGCTTTTGTTGTTGCTGTTTTTTCTGTTGTTACTGGTTTTTTATCAGCAACAGGTTTTACAGTTGATTTTGCAGCAGTTGTTGATTTTGCTACAGTAGGTTTAGTTTTGGCATCTGTTGTTGTTCATTTAGAAGAACCTGATAACAAAATTTGATCAATTTTAACTTTTGTATATGGTTGACGATGCCCATATTTTTTATGTTGTGTTTTCTTTGGTTTATAATGGAAAACAACAATTTTCTTTTGCTTTCCTTGTTTTAAAATTGTTCCTGTTACTGATGCCATTTTAATAAAAGGAGTTCCTACTTCTCCATCAATCATTAAAACTTCAGTGAAATTAACTTTTTCACCTTCATTACCATTTAACATTTCAACAAATATTTCATCACCTTGAGAAACGCGAAGCTGTTTCCCTCCAGTTTTAATTATTGCAAACATTTTTACACCTCCAGTTTAGACTCGCCTTGTAAGTAGATAAGTATTGCATATCCTTTATGTACTTAAAAGTCAAAGAGCGGTTGAAACTGAAACAACCATAATTAATTATATCGTTATCTTAAAAAAAATCAATAAATTTTATGTTTTTCTTTAAAATAAATTATTCTTCAGATTGTAACACAAGTTCTTCTTTTTTATTATAATTACAACATTCTTCGCAACTATCGCATACTTTACAATCTGGATTTGGAATGGCAAGGGTTTTTTGGACAAATTTTATGTAGAATAATAATTTCTGTATTGCACTGGTGTTAAATAATTTAGTTTGCTATGAATTCGAATATTATTGTACCAATTAATGTAATCAAATAATTCTAATTTAAACTGCTCAACGTTTTTAAATTTATTATTTTTAATAAATTTAGTTTTAAAAATTTTGTATGTTGATTCCGCAACAGCATTGTCATAAGGACAACCTGGTTTACTGTAAGATTTTTGAATCCCATTTTTAACTAACAGGTTATAAATAAGATTATTATTGAATTCACTGCCTTGATCAGTGTGAAATATTTTAATATTGCTTAATGAAAATTGAAGTTTATTAAAGCTGCTTTCAACTAATTTGGAATGGCAACACTTTTTAGGACACTTTTTATATAGACATTTATTTTCTAAAAGTAACTGGAGATAAATAATTTAAACTGCCATGAATTCGAATATTGTTATATCAATGCACAAAATCAAAAAGTTCGTATTTTAATTGTGTTAAATTTTTAAATTTTTTACCCTTAATAAATTCATTTTTAAAAGTTTTGTAAGTTGTTTCAGCCACAGCATTATCATAAGGGCAGCCTTTATTGCTTAATGATCTTTTAATATTAAAAGTTATTAAAATTTCATCAATGATTTTATTTTTAAACTCATTACCACGATCAGCATGAAATAGAGTTATTTGATTTAATGGTCGTGTTATTTTATGAAAAGCTTGTTGGACCAGTTCGGCTGTTTTATTCGGCCCAGCACTATAACCAATTATTTCACGATTAAACAAGTCAATTAATAAACAAATATAATGTCATTTAGCGCCAACTTGAACATATGTTAAATCACTAACAATAACTTCATTAGATTTTTTGTTGTTAAATTGACGATTTAAAATATTATTAATTTGGTCATTATTGACTGTTGTTTTATGATTATGATATTTTAATTTGGTGTATTTAGAAACCAAATTATTTTTGATCATAAAGAATCTGATTTTTCGCCGCGATAAGATGATATCTTTTCTGTTTAAAATAACTTTAATTTTGCGAGCCCCATAAATTTTGCGGCTTTTATTAAAGGCACTGATAATTTCTTGTTCATAATTATTAACTTGCTTGTTAATACATTTATTAGTTTGATAATAATACGTTGATTTTTGATAAACCCAAAATCTTACATATTTTTCTTACTGAATATTTTGTTTTGTTGTTATTAATTATTGTTATTTTTTGGCGATTATCAGTGCGGCTTGCTTTAAAATGTCATTTTCCATTTTCAAGTCTTTAAGTTCTTTTCGCAAAGTTATTATTTCATTTTCTTCTAGTGTGCGATTGTCTTTTGCTTTAAATGAACCAGAATTATTATAATTTTTAACTCAACTATAAATAGTTGGTTTTGGTAAATTATATTCTTGCCCTAGATTAATAACAATTTTACCATTTTTATATAGCATGACAATTTGTTTTTTAAATTCTTCAGAGTATGAAGTTTTATTTCCCATTTTTATATTCCTTCTTTCTTAATAATTTTATCTAATTTTGAAGTCTATATAATTATGGTCCTAATAATTGTAGCCTATCCAATATTCGAATTCATGGCAGTTTAAATTATTTATCTCCAGTTACTTTTAGAAAACAAATGTCTATATAAAAAGTGTCCTAAAAAGTGTTGCCATTCCAAACAATTGTTTCTGAAGGGGTAAAGCCATTTTCATATATTTTATCCATAATTTCATCATGAATTTGTAAAGCATTTGTATCATCTGCTTTTTTACCTTGAATAGTTGTAACTTTTCCGTTATTAATAATTTCTAAAATTTTATTGCGTTTATAAGCAACCTCAGTATCAATTGCTTGTTCAATATCAGCAGCCCAAAGATTAGGATTAAAATCACTTTCTACGGGGTCTAATTTACTAGCAAAAGTTAAAATTCTATCTAATTCAACAATTCCATCTTCAAATTCAACTGTTGAATATTTTAATAAATTATCATCGGTATTAAATACTTCTCCGTTTGATCCTAAACCTTCATTATATTTAATATTTTTCTTTCTTTTATATGTTAATCCAAATTTATTGGCTTCTTTTCAAGCAAATAGTGCCTCTCAACTAAATTTTTGTTGATAAGTTTGTAAATATAATTGATCAAATGATTCACGATCATTTTTTGTTGCTTGATTAACAATATCACCAAAAATTCTTTGTGGATTTTGTGCCATAATTTATTTCCTTCTTTATATTTATTAAATACATTATCTTCATCGATAATATTATTTTCGTTGTTTTCTGTTTTTTGTACGCCGCCGGTATTAACGATTTGTATTTTGATTAATTCATCATAAACATTTGTATGTGTGTTTTAATTACTTCAATATTATCGTTAATATCATAAGATTTTAATAAGACGTTTTTAAATTCTTCATTATCAGTTAAAGAATTATTAAAATTATTAATTTCAATTTGTTTTAATTGTAGGGTTTGTTGTTCTAATTGTGAAATTAATTTAGTGTTTTTTGTTTGTAATTCGTTGATTTGCTGATTGCTATTTTCTAAATTACTTGCATTAAATTCAGTAATTTCTTCAGAATTCTCTAAAATAACTTATGCAGTTTTGATATTAAAACTATCATTCTCATTTTTAATCGGTTCATTGTTTTCATCAATTAGAACATACTTTACATTTTTTATCATTTCTCTTCACTTCATTATTTTTTGATATTTGTTCTTTTTCTAATTGCTTTTTTCATAATTTCAAAGCTATCTACTCTAAAAGATAAAAAATAACGTTTAGTTTTTAAATTTAGTTGATTAAATACCGAGCCTTTAATTTTTATCTCATCATCTTTTCTTAATTTCAAAAACTCAGATATAATTGGCGGATTATATATTGATAATGTTGAATAATTTAATCCCTATCACTGACATTTAGCAGAACATGCATCAACTTCAACGCCACCAGCAACAAGCGCTTTAATCTTAGTTTTAATCGGGTTTTCATGTAATCTAACAGTTAATTCTAATTTATTAATTCTTTTATTTTTTGTTTTACTGCTAACTGTTTTTTTCGATAAATTGCTTTTTGTTTGTACCATTTTTATCAACTCCTTTTGTTAAAAAATATTTTTAATTTTGCAGAAAACTCTTGATGAAATAAAAAAAATCATCAATATGATAACTTTAAAAGAAAATTATATAAACTTTTAATATTGTTATTTAACTTTTTTATACGTTAAAATATAATACCGATGATTGTTGGTTTGGCGTTAAACCTTTATGCTGGTATTTTCATTTTCAGAGATTTAAATAATTTTGAATGTTCGTGAAACCTAAGCCATGATAATGAATTAAGGATTCTTTAAGATTTGATTGTAATTTACTAATTTTATTTAACTTCCGATAACTAGCATCAGGATTTGTACTAGTTTTAGTTGCTAATAAAATAGAATTTGTTTGTTTTGCTACTAATAAATATAATGGTTGCATGTCAGAAATAATAATTGAATTTTATTTGATTAATTGTTTATTAATATTTTCAATAATTCACTGTTTTTGTAATCGTTTTGTGTTGGTTGATTTAACATAAATATTATTATTGCTATCAACAGCCATTTGAACACAACATTTAGTGTTGGTTGAAAATGAATCAAGATGAATTTTTCTTTTATCAAATTTATCTTTAAAATTACCTTTGTGGATTTCTTTAATAAATGTTTCATCGATTTGAATTTGGCCATTTAACGTTTTAAATTTTAATTGGGTGTTTTCTAATTGTTTTGATTTCATTATTTTTTGGCGATTATATCAAGCGGTTTTCGGTGATGTTTTAATAAAGTGGGAAATCATTTTACTAGATTGGCCTAATAATGAAATTTGAATCAATAAATTTCACTGTTCATAATTTAAATGACTTCAATACGTAAAATGATCACGAAAAGCATCAAAACTAGCACGACATTTTTTGCATAAATATTTTTGTTTTCCTTCAGGATTATGACCATTTTTAACACAATAAAAAGATTGACAATTAGGACATTTAATACCTTTATCCCTAAATTTTTTATCAATTTCATTTAAGCGTTTTTGTTTTTTAATTAATTCTGCTTCTTTTTTGACTTTTTCATGAAATTCTAAAAATTGATCATCTGTTAAACTATTTATTAATTCTTTAATTATTTTTTCCATTAATTATTCACCTCTTATATTAAAAATATACCTAAAATTAGGTATATTTTATAAATATCAAGAGTTTTCTACAAAATTAAAGAAAAATATTGTAAATGTTTTCATGCATCGTGTTCATGCTCTGTCATTTTAATATTTCCTTTATAGCTATAATTTTCCTTAGCAACTGGTTATTGTAAAACATATTTTAAATTAAATAGGTATTTGCATAAAACTTTTAAACCGCCGATAAATTTAGGTGTATATAGTGGGTTTGTTATTTTTAATCCCTTATGAAGTTGATAATCTTCAATTATTACAAGAACTTTATTTAAATAAAAACAAGTTTGCTTTTGAAAGTTGTTTAATATTAAATAGATATTATTTATTGCTTCTTCTTCGTTTTTAGAATGAAAAGTAATATTATTAATTATTTTCTGTTGCAAAACATTATAAATAATAATGCCAGTTTTTCCACCTCCATCAGGGTCAATTGCAATAATATATTTTAATTTATTTGGTTTATTTTTTTGTCAATTTGTAATATTTTTCATCCATCGAAAGCCAAATCTAAAATATCGTTAATTTTGTAATGCTGTATATAAGAAGCAATTACATCTCATTTGTTTTTAAATAAATTTAAGTACATTTTTACTCATTCTAAACATTGCAAATCATAATGATTTTTATGATGAGAAATACGACAATTAACAAGGTTACAATTAATTCAATCAAATGAAGTTGTTATTTTATTTCAAGTTTTATTAATATACAAACTTTTATATTCTGTCATTATAATTAATCCTTTCATTAATTAGTTTTGCCTAATGCTCAATATTCATCAGTTATTTCATCTACTGAAACTGGATAAGCTCGTATCATTAATTCTTGTAATTTACTTTCAATTTTTTTATTTCATTTTTTCATAAAATATTTTCCTTTCTGTAAAAAAATAATATTTTTTTATTGGTTAATATTTTGATATTTAGTAAATAATGTATTTTGTATTTTAGTATTTATTTACTTCGCCGACCGCTTCACTTTTTTGGGGGGTGAGCGGTGGCGGTAGGATATTTAGACAGAGTTTATCCCCCTACGGAAATAAACAAAAAAAGTTTACCCAGTTATTAATTACGTTTAATCCACCCCCAGACAACTTTATATAAAGAAAATAACCTTTTGGAGCTCCAACCCTCTTGTTTTTTTAGTGTCCGATATTGTTTTTTCGGTTTAACAGCACTCTTTTTATGAAAACAAGCCAAAAAACACGCGCTCTGACATTTCGCAAGTGATTAATCTTGCCGAGAATTAAAGAAATAAATAGGAGTAGTAAATCCAATCGCTTTCACACTTTCTTTAAGGCTTCGTGTCATAGAAGAGTTATTCATCTTTAAGTATCAAAATATTAAGTTTTAAGCGTTGTATTATTCAACGGATAATACCTTTATTGAAAGGAAATTTATAAAAATATCATTTATTTTGTGTAGGGAAAATATAATAACATCTGTTTTTATGATAAAAGTTCTAAATTTAAAGATACTATCCGATGAATAATGCAAATAAATTTATTTTTTTAATAGAAAAATAAAAAAACAATCTCACAAGAATTGTTTTTTTGACGGTTCATCGTACAGGGCGCCATTTCATAATATATTTTGTAATTTTAAAAACTACAAGATAATTATACAAAAAAAAAAAAAAAGACTTTTGTTTCTTGTTTTAAAAAAATTAACATTAACAAAAAACATTAAGTTTTCTTTTTAATCTTTATTAAATAATTTATTTGCCCGTTCTTTTGCTTTTTCTTTTTTAATTTTTTTAATTGATTCTTTAATGTGACTCCGACGAACTTGTTTTTTAAATTCATCAATTTCCGCTTTCCGTTTTTTCTTATAACCAGGTTTAATTTTTTTATTATTATCTTTTGTTTTATAACGATGAATAATTTTATTAATTTCATTATCAACTGTAAGAGAAGATTGTTTTTTATAATTATCATCACCAAGAACTGTTTCAACCAATTCTCCTTGTTGATTTCATTTCTTTGTTTTAAAAGTAATTCCTTTTGTCATTAATTGTTGCACTAAACTTAAATTTTTTGTATCATAAAGAACATAACTATACCCAGTATAATTTGCCCGCCCAGTACGACCACTACGATGAATATAATATTCTAAATCAGTTGGTAAATCAATTGAAATAACATGACTAACACCAATAAAATCAATTCCACGCGCTGCAATATCACTTGCAATAACATATTTATATTCTAAATTTCGAATTCGTTTAACAACTTGTGTTCGTAATCGTGGTTCTAATCCAGCATGTAATTGGATGACAGAATAATTATGTTCTAATAACAAATCATAATACTTATTAATATCTGTTTTTTTATTAACAAAAATTAAACATAAATATGGATCAAATGTTTTTAAAAGTTTTAATAAAATTGTTTCTCGTTCTTGATGTTTTGTTGGAATTAAAATATGTGTAATGTTTTGATTTGTTATTTGATTGGCATTTAAATCTAAATAATGTGGATTTTTTAAATACTTGATTAAAAAAGGTTTTAACTCAGGCGTAATTGTTGCAGAAAAAACAGATACTTGAACATTAGCATTCACTTTGCTCAAAATATAATCAACATTTTCAATAAAACCTAAATCAAAAAGCATATCACATTCATCAATAATAAAAGTTGTTAATTTACCTAAGTTTAGGCTTTGTTGTTCAAACAAATTTTTTAGTCGCGTTGGAGTGGCAATAATAATGTGGGGTTGGATTCGTTGCAATTGCTCAATTTGACGTTTAATATCTTCGCCACCAATAAAATAATTAACTTGTAAATTTGGTTCAAATTTTTTAAAAAAACGAATATTATCATAAATTTGTTTTGCTAATTCACGGGTTGGGGTCACAATAATAGATTGAATCTTTGCTTGCTCATAATTTATATTATTTAAAATTGGTAAACAAAACGTAAATGTTTTTCCAGTTCCTGTATGTGCCTTGCATATAACATTTTGATGTTTTAATAATAATGGCATTACTTTTTCTTGAACAATAGTTGGTTCAACAAATTTTAATTCAGCAAGGCCTAAATTTAAAAACCGCTTAAAACCAAATTGATTAAAATTACTCATAATTTAACCCCCTTTTCTCGCCTTCCGAATTATAACATATTTAAAAAATTAAATTACTGCTAATTTCATTATATAACTTTTATTTTTTACCGGTAGATACTAATTTTTTCACAACTGGTTTTTTATTATCCTGAGCTTTAAAAAGTTCTTTTTCTTTAATAAAATCTGCTTCAGCATTAACAATTAAATTAGCATCGTTCTTGTTCTCGTGCTAATGTTGTGAATGTTTCATGTCCCTTGCGAACGGCTATATTTATTTTTTTCAGTGCTTTTCTAGCTTGTTTTATTGTTTTTTTCAATTTTTTCTGTGTGTCTAAATATTCAATTGAATAAGGATGTGTCATTGCTTTTATCATTTTTTTTGTAACATATATTCCAATTAAGATTAAAACGGGAACCGCAACTAATAACACAATTAATAGACTACCAACTACTTCCACAAAATTTGTCCCTGATTCTAATTCATAATTTTGGGGTCATTGAATTACTCCACTATTATTAACATTACCCGGTTGGTGCAACCATGTCATCAAATCAATTCCTTGCCCACCATCAGTTACAATAATATTTGAATATCCTCAAATAAATGACCCCGATGATAATAATCACATTAATTTTCCAATTCCCAATTGACCTATTAACTGATAACCATTACCATGAAATGTTTTAATATCATTAATATTAACCGGCAATCCTTTTCCTTCTCAATAATAACCATCATAATATATCCCTGAAAAAACTAAGGCTAAAGCTAAAATAATTAATACAATAATTCATATTAAAGCTATACTTCACTTACCAAATGATTTCATGATCTAACCTCTTTTCTTTTATATTATAGTCCTAATTATTTAAAATTCTTAATCTTATTTTTCTATTTTATAAAAACAGGAAAAATATTAATAAAAACTTTAAATAAAACAATAACTAGAAAATCTAGTTATTGTTAACATTACTTATTTTTTTCCCAACTTTTTTCAAAGGTTTTTTTGCTGCTGCTTTTTTAGCAGGTTTTTTGTTATCCTTTGAATTTAACATTTGAGTGGCCTTTTTTTTATTTTGCGCTTCAATTGTTTTTCGTTGAGTTGCTGTTTTTCCTAAACGTTCTGCAATTAGTCTTTCTGCTGTAATTGCAGTTGTAATGGCACTTCCATCTTTTGCCCGATAATCCGCTGCTGTTTTTGTATAAATATCTCCTAATGAACGATCGATTGATCTTTTCATAGCTGTAGTTGAATCAATAACTGCTTGTGATTTAATGAACAATCATTTTTCTTCTGTTGCATTTTTTGCTACTGGTTTTTTCGACTGGGGCACCTTTTTGCTTTTAGCTTTTGAGCTTACTGGCATACTCAATCTCCTTTCATAATGAAATCAAACCAATGTTGGTTGCTAGTGTTAAAATAGCATTAATCATTAGTTTTTTGCATTAAATATTTTTTTATCCTAAATTGAATTTAGTATTTAAGATAATTGTAATATTTTAAGAAAAAGATAAAATTTTTACTTAAAATAGACGAATTGATTATATCAAATTTAGTTTGATTAATAAATAAGTTTAAGATATTTTTTTAAAATGATACTTTAATTTTGTAGAAAACTCTTGATATTTATAAAATATACCTAAAATTAGGTATATTCTTAATATAAGAGGTGAATAATTAATGGAAAAAATAATTGAAGAATTAATAAATAGTTTAACAGATGATCAATTTTTAGAATTTCATGAAAAAGTCAAAAAAGAAGCAGAATTAATTAAAAAACAAAAACGCTTAAATGAAATTGATCAAAAATTTAGGTATAAAGGTATTAAATGTCTTAATTGTCAATCTTTTTATTGTGTTAAAAATAGTCATAATCCTGAAGGAAAACAAAAATATTTATGCAAAAAATGTCGTGCTAGTTTTGATGCTTTTCGTGATCATTTTACGTATTGAAGTCATTTAAATTATGAACAGTTAAATTTATTGATTCAAATTTCATTATTAGGCCAATCTAGTAAAATGATTTCCCACTTTATTAAAACATCACCGAAAAACGCTTGATATAATCGCCAAAAAATAATGAAATCAAAACAATTAGAAAACACCCAATTAAAATTTAAAACGTTAAATGGCCAAATTCAAATCGATGAAACATTTATTAAAGAAATCCACAAAGGTAATTTTAAAGATAAATTTGATAAAAGAAAAATTCATCTTGATTCATTTTCAACCAACACTAAATGTTGTATTCAAATGGCTGTTGATAGCAATAATAATATTTATGTTAAATCAACCAACACAAAACGATTACAAAAACAGTGAATTATTGAAAATATTAATAAACAATTAATCAAAGAAAATTCAATTATTATTTCTGACAGGCAACCTGGAATGGCAACACTTTTTAGGACACTTTTTATATAGACATTTGTTTTCTAAAAGTAACTGGAGATAAATAATTTAAACTGCCATGAATTCGAATATTGTTATATCAATGCACAAAATCAAAAAGTTCGTATTTTAATTGTGTTAAATTTTTAAATTTTTTACCATTAATAAATTCAGTTTTAAAAGTTTTGTAAGTTGTTTCAGCCACAGCATTATCATAAGGGCAGCCTTTATTGCTTAATGATCTTTTAATATTAAAAGTTATTAAAATTTCATCAATGATTTTATTTTTAAACTCATTACCACGATCAGTATGAAATAGAGTTATTTGATTTAATGGTCGTGTTATTTTATGAAAATCTTGTTGGACCAGTTCGGCCGTTTTATTCGGCCCAGAACTATAACCAATTATTTCACGATTAAACAAGTCAATTAATAAACAAATATAATGTCATTTAGCGCCAACTTGAACATATGTTAAATCACTAACAATAACTTCATTAGGTTTTTTGTTGTTAAATTGACGATTTAAAATATTATTAATTTGGTCATTATTGACTGTTGTTTTATGATTATGATATTTTAATTTGGTGTATTTATAAACCAAATTATTTTTGATCATAAAGAATCTGATTTTTCGCCGGATATGTGGATATGCTACAATTATTAGGACCATAATTATATAGACTTCAAAATTAGATAAAATTATTAAGAAAGAAGGAATATAAAAATGGGAAATAAAACTTCATACTCTGAAGAATTTAAAAAACAAATTATCATGCTATATAAAAATGGTAAAAGTGTTATTAATCTAGGGCAATAATATAATTTACCAAAACCAACTATTTATAGTTGAGTTAAAAATTATAATAATTCTGGTTCATTTAAAGCAAAAGACAATCGCACACTAGAAGAAAATGAAATAATAACTTTACGAAAAGAACTTAAAGACTTTAAAATGGAAAATGACATTTTAAAGCAAGCCGCACTGATAATCGCCAAAAAATAACAATAATTAATAACAACAAAACAAAATATTCAGTAAGAAAAATATGTAAGATTTTGTTTTTATCAAAATCAACGTATTATTATCAAACTAATAAATGTATTAACAAGCAAGTTAATAATTATGAACAAGAAATTATCAGTGCCTTTAATAAAAGTCGCAAAATTTATGGGGCTCGCAAAATTAAAGTTATTTTAAACAGAAAATATATCATCTTATCGCGGCGAAAAATCAGATTCTTTATGATCAAAAATAATTTGGTTTCTAAATACACCAAATTAAAATATCATAATCATAAAACAACAGTCAATAATGACCAAATTAATAATATTTTAAATCGTCAATTTAACAACAAAAAACCTAATGAAGTTATTGTTAGTGATTTAACATATGTTCAAGTTGGCGCTAAATGACATTATATTTGTTTATTAATTGACTTGTTTAATCGCGAAATAATTGGTTATAGTGCTGGGCCGAATAAAACAGCCGAACTGGTCCAACAAGCTTTTCATAAAATAACACGACCATTAAATCAAATAACTCTATTTCATACTGATCGTGGTAATGAGTTTAAAAATAAAATCATTGATGAAATTTTAATAACTTTTAATATTAAAAGATCATTAAGCAATAAAGGCTGCCCTTATGATAATGCTGTGGCTGAAACAACTTACAAAACTTTTAAAACTGAATTTATTAATGGTAAAAAATTTAAAAATTTAACACAATTAAAATACGAACTTTTTGATTTTGTGCATTGATATAACAATATTCGAATTCATGGCAGTTTAAATTATTTATCTCCAGTTACTTTTAGAAAACAAATGTCTATATAAAAAGTGTCCTAAAAAGTGTTGCCATTCCAACCATTATATTTATTAGTAGCAAAACAAACAAATTCTATTTTATTAGCAACTAAAACTAGTACAAATCCTGATGCTAGTTATCGGAAGTTAAATAAAATTAGTAAATTACAATCAAATCTTAAAGAATCATTAATTCATTATCATGGCTTAGGTTTCGCGAACATTCAAAATTATTTAAATCTCTGAAAATGAAAATACCAGCATAAATGTTTAACGCCAAACCAACAATCATCGGTATTATATTTTAACGTATAAAAAAGTTAAATAACAATATTAAAAGTTTATATAATTTTCTTTTAAAGTTATCATATTGATGATTTTTTTTATTTAATCAAGAGTTTTCTACAAAATTAAAAAAATGATAAAAGAGATTTTTAGTTATGATATTATATAAGTAGATAAAAATGGATTGGTGAAAAAATGAAAGTTGTAAAAGTTACACCTCGTGGTTATTGTCTTGGTGTTGTCAAGTCAATTAAATGAGCAAAAAAAGCTGCTGTTAAATATGCTGGTCGGCAAATTTATATGTTAGGTTATCTTGTCAATAATAAACATGTTATTGATTAAATTGTTAATTTAGGTGTTATTCTTGTTAATGATTTTAAACTTAATCGCCTTGCGCTAATTCAAACTTTACCAGATAATGCTGTTGTGATTTTAAGTGCACATGATAGCGATGACCGGATTAAAGATGTCGCAGCACAAAAAAACATTACGCTTGTTGATACTGAATGTGAATGAGTAACCGTTACGAAAAATTTAATTAAGGAATATTTAGCAAAACATGATTATCAAATTATTTTTATTGGAAAACACTTTCATCCAGAAACAAATGCAATGTTAGCGCTTAGTCTAAGCATTAATCTTGTGACAACAGAACAAGAAGTTGATAACATTTTACCTAATCTTGATCCAACTAAAAATATTTTAATTGTAAACCAAACAACCCTTTCTAAAATTGATATTGAAGCAATTGTGGAAAAAATTAAAACCCTTGTTCCAAATGAAATTATTTTTAAAAATGATTTATGTAATGCAACATTAGAACGACAAAATGCTGTTCTAAGTTTAGATCCAACAACAATAATTGACCTTTTACTTGTTGTTGGTGATGAACGAAGTAGTAACACCTTAAAGCTGGTTGCTATGGGCGAACAAATTGGTATTGAATCATATCGCATTAATGATAAAAATGATATTCAAGCAACTTCTTGGCTAGTAAATAAAACTTGTGTTGCTGTTACTGCGGGGGCATCAACACCTAGCATCATCCAGTTAGAAGTAATTCGTTATTTAGAACAAATATAAAAATATTATTAACGATAGTTAATAATATTTTTGATATTATATGGAATTATTGTTAAAGTTGGAAACTTTCGTGTTAAGTATCCGGCAAAAGCAGCAGTAAAAAAATCTTCCATATAATGGTTGAAGCAAATAACTGCTAATTGTTTTTCATTCGCTAATACTCATTGATCTCATTTTACTTCCCCAGTAATAAACAGGTCAATATTTTGGTTAATTTTTGCAATCACATCACCTGCCGCTCCTGCAGCTAAGGCAACTGTTTTAATAGGTTGCTCTAACGTCGATAAATTGTGCTGCACTGTTGTAATTTTAAAAATTGCTTTTAATTTTGTAATAATTTCATCAGCTGTTAAACTGACATACCCAATCTTTGTTAAATCATCATCAAAGGGAACAATTTTTTGTGGATTTAATTCTTGTAAAATCAATTCATTCATTAAACCATCATAATTCGTGTGTAAAGCATAAACAGCAATGTGATGTTTATTAAGAAGGTCAATAATTGTTCATTTGTAAGGAATATGTTGAATCCTTTTTTTCTTGCCAAAACAAAAAGGATGATGGGTTATAATAACATTAATTTGCTTAGCGACTGCTGCTGTAATTACTTCGCTTGTTAAATCTAAACTAACCATAATTTTTGCTACAAAATGATTTTTGTTTCCATATTGATGACCACTATAATCTCACTTACAAACTGCTTTCAATGAAAAATCAGTTTCAATTTCTTGATATAATTTTTTAATCAACATTATATCACCTTATTAATCATTTTTAGTTTTGTTTTAACTTCTTGATAGCACTTAGTGTTTGCAGGAATCTTGTTTAACAATGTTAAATAATAATCATTTTTTAACAATCATTTCTCTTGAAAAAGTTTATTATGTTCTTTGCGAAGATAAGGGCCGAAATATAAGTCTTTTTTATTTTTGACTTTTTGACCAGCGCTTTTATTAACAACAATAATCTCATAAATAATATCATTTTCTTTAATTAATAATTCTTTTTCAATAAAGTACTTTTGTTTTTTAATTCATTCTCGTAATAAAAATGGATCATCATTAGGGCATAAAATATAACGATCAATTAAATCAGAATTTCGTTGCAAAATGGTTAAAATTGTTGTACTCCCTAATCCCGAAATAATACATGTATTAATCTTAATGTCCGAAACTCCTGTTAAACCATCTGCTAAAATTGGGGTAATAAGTTCTTCAGCATGATATTTTGCAATATTTTTTTTCGCTTGGGCTAAGGGTTGTGCTGCAATGTCGCATGCATAAGCTTTGGTAATTAAATTTCCTTTTGCTAAATAAATTGGAATCATTGCATGATCTGTCCCAATATCACAAATAATATCTTTTTCATTAACTTGTTTTGCAATTAATAATAAACGTTCTGATAATCTATCCATTTTTTAAAACCCCTATCCTTTAAAAAAGTCTTTTAATACTTTTGCTTTCGAATTAGCTTGGTTTGGTTTAAACTTACGAATTGTTTTTGCTTCAATTTGGCGAATTCGTTCACGTGTCACTTTAAATTCTTTGCCTACTTCTTCTAATGTTTTTGGTGAATCATATTTTGATAAATGTTTATCAATTAAAGCATTTTTTTGACTTTGTACTTTTTCGATTGGTGTATCATAGTGAATATCAAGGGCTTTAACTTTTTGGACTAATTCGGGGAAAGTTTCATCTTCACATTCTTTTGCTAACCGTAATACTGTTCGTAACTTTGTTGGTAAAAGTCCAAACCGCATTCTAATTACTTTTTCTTCTCGTGCTGATAAAATTTCATGGAAAACTTCATCAATTACCTCTCGTAATGATTCTTTTTCAGCATATTCATCAGGTGTAAAAATATCTTTATCATCAACAAAATCACCAAAATGAGTATCATCCTCATCACCAATTGGTTTTTCTAATGAAACTGGTTCAATTGATAGTCTTTTAATTTCACGAACTTTTTCGCCAACCATTCCTTGCCCCATTTTTTCAGCAATTTCATTGTAACTTGGTTCGCGTCCTAACTCTTGTGTTAATTGACGTTCAATTCTTGTTAATTTATTAATTGTTTCAATCATATGAACAGGAATCCGAATTGTTCGCGCTTGATCAGCAATTGACCGTGTTGTTGCTTGTCTAATTCATCATGTTGCATATGTTGAAAATTTAAAGCCACGCTTATAATCAAACTTATCAACAGCTTTCATTAGCCCAATGTTCCCTTCTTCAATTAAATCCGAAAAATCTAATCCCCGGTTTAAATGTTTACGGGCAACTGAAACAACTAACTTCAAGTTAGAAGTAATTAATTTATCCCGTCCAAAACGTCTTTCTTCTAGATCAGATGATTCTAACATTTTAGCATATTTAATTTCTTCCTCACGAGTTAAAATATTACTTGTTCCCAAAATATTAAAGTAAGCTTTAATAATATCTTGAATTTTTGTTTCATTTGAAATACCACCAATTTTGTAACGTAATTTTTCATCTGGTTGTTTTTTCGTTACTTTTTCTGGTTCAGGAACTTCATTTTCTTCTAACTCTTCTAAATTAATATCACTAAATTCAACACCATTAGCGACTAATTCTTCGAAATATTCTTCAACATCATTATCATCAACTTCAAAATGATCATTAATTAATGTTATTAATTTTTCTTGTTCAATTTCATTGTTATTTTCTTCTAAATATTTATTAATATATTCTTTAAATTCATCAAAAAATTTCATATCTCTGACTTCTTTTTTTGATAATTCCATTCTCTCTACCCCTTTTTAAATTTTAATCGTTGATTCAACTTGTCAATTTCCATTGAAATTGCTTGTTGTTCAATCAGATTATTTGTTTTTTCTAACTTATTTCATAGCATTGCAATCTCTTTTTCATTAGCAAAATCATCAATTAAGAGCACATAGTCTTCTAATTCTTTCTTATTATATTTAATTTTAATCGTTGATTTATTAATAATATCCATTAATATTTTTTTTAAATTTGGATCGCTTATTTCATCACACAACATATTAATTTTAACATTTTCTGCCCCCCAATGTCCATTATAATAAGTAATTATATCATTTGCTAACAAACGATAACCATCAAAATTTAAATTTCCAATTTTTCTTTGATAAAAATCTGCTGCTTTCCGAGAACCAAGTAATTGTAAAACCATATTTCGTTCTGCTAAAAGATATCGTTTTAAATTTTTAATTTTATATTTTGTATTTTTAACTACAACAGTCTTACTTTGCTGTGGTTTGAACCTTGGTGGCGGCTTTTGCTGATAATTATTATCATTTGTTGCATTAGGAATTGGTTCTGATGCAGCAGGTGAAAAAAATGCTTTTTGATATGTTTTAATTTGCCCAATTTTTGTTGTAATTGTTTCTTTAGATATTCCTGTTATTTTAACTAAATTATTAACCGCCAATTCTTGTTCCAATTGATTTGGACTAGCTTTAATTAAAGGTGCAACAATATTAATAAATTCTTCTAATTCATTTGCTGCTTGTAAATTAAATTTATTTTGAAAATAATCAAGAGCAAAATTAATTGGATGTTGGGCATTTGCTAACATTGTATGAATTAATTCCCCCTGACCACTATTAACTAATTCGTCAGGGTCTTGTTGCGTCTCATTCAAGACAATTTTAACTTTTAGATTATGACTTAATAATTTAATTGTCGCTTTTAAACTAGCATTAATTCCAGCCTTATCACCGTCTAAAAAAATTAAACATTCATTTGTTAATCTTTTAATTTCTTTTAAATGATATTCACTTAAATTAGTTCCCATTAAAGCAACGGTATTTTTAAGATTTAATTTTTCTAAACTAATAACATCCATATATCCTTCAAGTAAAATTAAATTATTTTGCTGGCGAATAAACGGCTTCGCCCGGTTAATGTTATACATTAGTTGTTCTTTTTTAAAAACCTTTGTTTCAGGAGTATTAAGATACTTTGCTACCTGGTTGGTAACCCCAATTACTCGTCCAGAAAAACCAATAATATAACTATCTTCATTTTTAATCGGAAACATTAAACGATTATTAAAATAATCATACACCTTGCCATTTTTAATTGTAATTAAACCCGCTTGTTGAATATCATTAATTGAATATCCTTTTTTAATTAAAAAATGGTACAAATGATCAAAACTACTTTCAGCATAACCAATCTGAAATAATTCAATTTCAGTATTATTAATGTTCCGCTTTGTTAAATATTCCTTTGCATCATAAGCCTTTTTGGTTTCTAAATTATTACTGAAGTAAGCGCTTGCTAAGGCATTAATTTCAAAAATTAACTGTTCACTTTTATCATATTTTGGTTTTTCTTGATAAGTAGTCAATTCATCTAAGGAAATATTGGCCATTACCGCAACTTTTTTTAAAGCTTCAATAAAACTAATATTTTCATATTCTTGTAAAAAAGTAAAAACATTGCCTCCAACTGAACAAACAAAACAACGGTAAATTTGCTTTTCTGGTGAAATACTCATTGAAGGATGTGAATCTTGATGAAACGGACAAACTGTTCAATAATTACGACCCCGTTTTTCAAGTGATAAATATTCTGACATTACGGTAACAATATTTACTTTTGATTTAATTAAATCAATTTTTTCATTACTAATTAATGCCATACCTTTCACTCCTTTTAATTATTTTAATGTTGCGGTGAAATAGCTTTCTAAATTAGCAATTGCCACTCGTTCTTGTTTCATTGTATCACGATTGCGAACTGTAACTTTTTGGTCTTTTTGACTGTCAAAATCAACTGTTACACAAAACGGTGTTCCAATCGCATCTTGACGACGATAACGCTTTCCAATATTTCCTGTTTCATCATAAGTACATTGAAAATGACCTAAGAGTTTTTCATATAGTTGATAAGCATCGCTGTTTAATTGTTTACTTAATGGAATCATCGCAATTTGATATGGAGCTAATAACGGGCTTAATTTTAAAACAATTCTTGTCTCATTATCAGCAACTTTTTCAACATGGTAAGCATCGTATAAAATAGCTAACATCAAACGCCCAACACCAACAGATGGTTCAATTACATGCGGGATAATTTTTTCATTTGTTTCTTGATTTAAATACGACAAATCATTCTTACTCATTTCACTGTGACAACGTAAATCATAATCTCCACGGTCAGAAATCCCTCATAATTCACCTATGCCAAACGGAAACTTATATTCAATATCAATAGTTCGTTTTGCATAATGGGCTAACTCATTAGCATCATGCTCACGAAAATGATAGTTTTCTGGTTTTAAATTAATTAATTCTAAAAACTTGGTTACTTCTTTAACTCAATATTCAAATCAATCAATCTTTTCGTTACTATCATAAAAAAATTCTAATTCCATTTGTTCAAATTCACGTGTACGAAAAATAAAATTTCCTGGGGTAATTTCATTCCGAAATGACTTTCCAATTTGACCAACGCCAAAAGGTAATTTTTTTCGCAAAGAACGTTGAACATTTTTAAAATTAACAAAAATTCCTTGTGCTGTTTCTGGTCGCAGATAGACAACTGATTTTTCATCTTCAATGACACCTTGGTTTGTTTTAAACATTAATTCAAACTGACGAATTTCAGTAAAATCATGTCCCTCACAATTTGGACATAAAATATTTTTTTCGGTAACAAAAGTCTCTAATTGTTCATTAGTTCAACCACCACAATTTAATTTCGGATAATTATCTTCAATCAGTTTATCTACCCGCATTCGGGTTTTACATTTTTTACAATCTAATAATGGGTCAGCAAAATTACCAAGGTGTCCAGAAGATTTTCAAACATTATTGTTCATTAAAATAGCACTATCAAGACCAACATTATATTTTGATTTTGTAATAAAATGTTGTCATCATAAATTTTTTAAATTTCGTTCTAATTCAACCCCCAATGGCCCAAAATCTCAGCTGTTTGCTAAACCACCATAAATTTCGCTCCCTTGAAAAACAAAACCTTGTGTTTTTAAATGATTAACAACTTCTTCTAATGTATATTGCATTAATGTGACTCCTTCTTATTTCTCTATCCTCAATTATACTATGTTATTCCTTAAAATAAATTGATTTTTGTCGCATTTCATAAATACTACACGAAAATATTCCAACTTTTGTTAAATAATACTCACATAGCATTTTAAATAATATTATTAAGGCTTTTATATTAATCTTATTGTAAAAATAAAAATTAGTATGAAAATTACTATTAAAAACTTTCACTAATTCAATTGGAAAGAGATAATCTCTTGGTAATAAACAATTTTTGCAAAGATATCCTTCTTCAAGAAAACTAATTGTTTTAATGTGTTGTTTGCTACCGCAGCGTTTACACATCGTAAATTCTCATTCTAATCCATATCATTTTAAAGCACGAAACATAAAAGCAATTACAATACTTAAATTATCTTCTCATGCAACTAAATTATCTAATGTTGTTGTTAATAATTCGCACAATCCATTATCGGATTGACGGTCAACAACCGCTTGCTCAGCAATTTCACAAATTAATGTTGATAATAAATAATCATCATAATTTTGTGCTAATTTAATTCTTGTTTTTAATAAATTTCCTGTCTTTAATTTACTTAACTTATTATTATGATATGATAAAAATATTTCAAATTCACTTGTTGCTAAGAATTGTACTGCATACTGATTTTTTGATGTAATTTTTTGTACCCCTGGTGCAAAAAAAACTAATTTTCCTAATTCTTGTGACAAAATCGTAATAATTGCACTGTTATCATCATAATGTTGTTTATTCAACACCATTCCTGTTAATTTTTGAATCATTTTAATAACTTTCTTTGTTATAGCCTAGACGGGCAATCATTGAAGGTTTATCCCGTCATTTATCCACTACTTTAACAAATAATTCTAAAAATATTTTTGTTCCTAAAATTTGTTCTAATTCTAATCGTGCTTGCGTTCCAATTTGTTTAATTAAACGTCCTTGTTTCCCAATAATAATTCCTTTTTGCGAATCACGTTCAACACAAATTGAAGCCATAATTTTTAATAGTTGTGGTTGATCATCAATTTTATCAATTAAAATGGCAACACTATGCGGAATCTCATCTTCTGTTAACAACAAAATTTTTTCCCGAATAATTTCACGAATTAAAAACTTTTCTGGTTGATCAGTTAGCATATCATCGGGATAATATTGTGGTCCTACTGCTAAATGTGTTTTTAATAAAGTTAATAACATTTCAAGATTTTTATGTTTGACGGCTGAAACTGGAATGATAGCAGTAAACTGATGATTTTTTTCTCATTCAGCAATTTTTACCATTAAATCACCTTTGGAAACTAAATCAATTTTTGTTACAACTAAAATAATTGGAATTGCTCGCTCTTGTAGTGCTTTGATAATATAACGATCATTATCACCAATGCGTTCATTTGCTGGAGCTAAAAATAAAATAACATCAGCTGCTTTTGTTGCTGATAAAGCAACTTTATTCATAAATTTCCCCATTTCATGATGAGCTTTATGAATGCCTGGTGTATCCATAAAAACAATTTGTGATTCTTGATCATTATAGATACCTTGAATACGGTTCCGTGTTGTTTGCGCCTTTGCTGTTACAATTGCTACTTTATTATTTAAAATTGTATTTAATAATGTTGATTTTCCAACATTTGGTCGCCCAACAATTGCAACAAAACCTGATTTAATTGCCATTTTCTTCACCTCTTAATTATTATAATTATAAAGGAAAATATCATAAAAAATTATCTTATTTAAAACTCAAACGCAATTTGATCATCTAATGATAAATCTTTTAAAATTTCAAGTTCTTCAAATGATTCTAAATGAGCTTTTGTAATATTTGTTCGTTTTTGTAAATCAGCAATTGATAAAAATGGCTTTTCATGGCGAGCATTAATAATACTATTGCCAACAGCTCCTCCCAAACCATCAATTGCAGAAAATGGCGGTAAAATAATTTTTTCATTATTTTCATTTGTAATAACGGTAAAATTTTTATTTCGACTTGTTTTTAAATCAATATTGCTCATTTTAATTCCTCGGGCATACATTTCTAATGCTATTTCATAAACGGGAATTAAATCTTTTTCTTTTTGTGTTGGTTTATTGGGGGCATTAAAATCTTTATTATCCAAACGAGTTTGAATATCGCGTAATACTTGTTTGATTGTTTCTGCTCCTTTTAAAATTGTTTTAATATCAAAAACATCTGTTCGAGTTGAAAAAAATGTTGCATAATATTCAACTGGATAATTAATTTTATATCATGCTACTCGTCACGCCATTAAGACATAGGCTGTTGCATGTGCTTTTGGGAACATATACTTAATTTTATTACACGAATCAATATATCATTGTTCAACATTATTATCCCGCATTAATTTCTCATGTTCAGCTGTTAAACCCTTTCCCTTCCGAACATCTTCCATAATCTTAAAAGCACTTTGAGCAGGTAACCCTTTATAAATTAAATTAACCATAATATCATCACGACATCCAATTACTTCTGAGATACTAATATTTTGATTTCGAATTAATTCTTGTGCATTGCCAATTCAAACATCTGTTCCGTGTGACAATCCTGAAATTTGAACTAAATCTGCAAATGAAGTTGGTTTTGTATCTAATAACATATTACGAACAAAAAAGGTACCAAATTCAGGAATACCAATTGCACCAGTTTTTTCACCATTAATATCTTCTGGTTTAATGTTTAAAACATCTAAACTTTGAAAAAGACTTAAGACCGCTTCAACATTTGTTAGAATTGTTTTTGGATCCACTCCCGTTAAATCTTGCAGCATTCGCAAAGCAGTTGGGTCAACGTGACCTAAAATATCTAACTTTAAAACATTATCATGAATTGCGTGGAAATCAAAATGAGTTGTTAATCAATTTGATTTGATATCATCAGCAGGAAAATTAACTGGTGTAAATGCTTCAACTTCATATTCATTTGGAATAACAACAATTCCACCTGGATGTTGCCCAGTTGTTCGTTTAACTCCCTCACAACCCTTCGCAATTCGTTCTAATTCTGCGCGACGTTTTAAATGTAAAATATTTTTACTTTCAAAATAACCTTTCACATAACCATATGCAGTTTTTTCTGCCACCGTTGAAATTGTTCCCGCACGATAAACACTACGCTCTCCAAACATTTCTTTAGTAAAGTCATGCGCAATTGGTTGATATTCTCCTGAAAAGTTTAAATCAATATCAGGAACTTTATCCGCTTCAAACCCCAAAAATGTTTCAAAGGGAATATCATGCCCTTCCCCTTTTAATGGTTTTTGACACTTTGGACAAGTACGAACTGGTAAATCATATCCACACTTAACTGATCCATCAACAATAAATTCACTATAACTACAATAAGAACATAAATAATGTGGTTGCAATGGATTTACTTCGGTAATATTACTCATTGTTGCAACAAAACTACTACCAACACTCCCCCGCGACCCAACTAAATAGCCATCTTGCAATGATTTATCAACTAATTTATGTGCAATTCAGTAAATAACAGCAAAACCATGTTTAATAATAGCATTTAATTCACGTTCTAAGCGTGATGCAACAATTTCTGGTAATGACTTACCATAAATTTTATAAGCATTTTGATAACATAATTCTTTTAATAATTGGTCACTACCCTCAATTTTAGGTGTATATAATTTATCTTTAATAATTTCAACTTTTTCAATTTGGTCATCAATTAAATTTGGATTTGTCACTACAATTTCATAAATTAATTCATCATCATTTAAAAAATTAAATTCGTTCATCATTTCCATTGTTGTTCTTAAAAACTGATCAGGATTATTAGTTACTCGTTGCTTATAATCATATAAAGGATGTGGACGGCCGCCAATTCCCTTTGCATTAATATAAACTTCACGGAAAATTTTATCTTCTGGGTTAAGATAGTGTACATCACCAGTAGCAACAACTAATTTATTTATTTTTTTTGCTGTAAAAATAATATCTTTAATGACTGTTAATAATCGTTCTTCTGACAAATCACCCATTTGAACTAAATGTTTATATACACTAGGGGGCTGAATTTCCACATAATCATAAAACTTAATTGTTTCTGCTAATTCTGATGAATCTTTATTTCTTGCCACTTCAAAAACATCACCATTAACACATGATGACCCAATCAATAAATTACTACGATGTTGTTCAATTACACTTCGCAATAATTTTGGTGATGAGTAAAAATATTTAGTATGCGCAGCAGTTATTAATTTAAATAATTCTAATAAACCCACCTGATTTTTTGCTAAAATTGTCATATGTTTTGGTCGCAGTTTTTTATAAACAGCAGGGTCATGAATTTTCTCAATATCATCATCAAACTCAATACTATAAGTATTAATCATTTTCCGTAGCTGATGCTCATAGATGTCTGTTAAAACAACTGCATCATAATCACCACGGTGAGCAACTTCTTCATTATAAATAACATTATAACAACGAGCAATTGTCCCCAACCGATAATTTTTCAAATGTGGTTCTAAAATCCGTGATAATTGTAAAGTATCAATTACTGTGTTATTAATTTCTGAGAGTCCAGCTTTTTTTAACCACGATTGAATAAAACCAAGGTCAAACTCAGCATTATGCGCAATTAAAATTGCATCCTTAAAATATTCTAAAATTTGGTCAATTGATTCAATAAAAGTTTGTTTATCCGCTAATAATTCATCTGTAATTCCTGTTAATTCAGTTGTAAATGATGATAACTTAACGGATGGTTTAAACAAATGATTAATTGTTTGACGTTCACCACTAATACCATCCATAATAACCGCTCCAAATTCAATGATTTCATCATAACTACTACTTAAGCCAGTTGTTTCTAAGTCAAAAATAACATATTTTGCAGTTCGTAAATTATGATGATGCGGGTTTTTAACATATCATACTTTATCATCTAAAACATCTGCTTCAACACCATAAATAACTTTAACATCAGGATATTTCTTATTAAGATTATAAATTTCTGGATAAGCTTGAACATTTAAATGGTCAGTAAAAGCAATTGCTTTATGATTCCAATGTACTAATGTTTTAAAAAGCATTGCAAGATCTGTTACTCCGTCCATAACACTCATTTTAGTATGTAGATGTAACTCCACGCGTTTTTCGGGCGCATTATCTTCGCGATATAAGTCTTCACGCTCTAAACGATAAATTTTTTTAATAAAAAACATTTGTTCATTAGCATAAGTATCATACCGAATATCACCAAAAAGACTAACTCATTCATTCGTTTTTAATTCTTCAATAAAATCATCTGGTTGTTCTGTTCGAGTAAAAAATTTTGCGCCAATTGTATCACTATAATCAGTAACTGTTATTACATAAATAAATTTCTTTGTTGAAATTAATTGTCGTTTTTTACTTAAAATTTTTCCATAAATTGTCACATTCGGAGCATCTTGATCAATATCAATTAACCGTTCATAACTTGCTTCCCCATTTTTTGCTCTCTGATAACTATTTAATTCTCTTCGAACTGGATTAGTCCCATTTGTTGGTTTAAAAATTAACTGTTCTGTTTTTTGCGCTGTTTCTTGATATTTAATTAATTCTTGTTCATTAATTTCTAAAATATTATTTTCTCGTAAATCAATCACGAGGGCTAATTGTAAATCACTAAAACCATAACGACGAAGTTTTTTTTGATAATAATTACAATGTTCACCCACTAATTTTTGTTCACTTTCTGAATGGACAGTAATTTTTAAAATATTATCAGTTAAAGCAAATCGTTCTGGGGATAATTTACTAAAAAAACTATTTTTTAATTCCGATTTATTTAATCGAATATATTCTAAATAAATAAAAATAGTTTCTAATTCGTATTGTTCTTTTCGAACCCGTAAAGAAATCTTTGTGGGTAATGTTTCATTTTCTAATAAAGTTTGTTCTAATTTTAGTAAAACTTCTGGTGGTAAAAAATCATTAATTTCAATCACAACACGAAAAAAACCTTCACTAGTACTATATTCTGCTTTAATGACTTTAGCATCATCAAAATAATTTCCAGTAAATTCTAAATTATTTGCTGTAAATAGTTTTATCAATTGTTTGTCCATCATCTAATCCTCACCTAGCTTTTCTGCTTAAAAAAAGACATCTTTAATTGTTATTCCAATAAATAATAAAATAAAGACTATTGCTCCCGTTACATTAATAATAATCTTCGCCTTATGCGGTAACTGTCATTTTTGCTCTTTTGCTTTATATTCTTCTAATAATACTTTTTGTTGCGCTGGATAATGTAATTTTTTTCAAATCCTTATTCGACCATTTAATCGTTTTACTCCACCAACTATTCCTTCAATTGATGTTTCAAAAAACTTGTATCCATCTAATGGTGGAATTGGAATTAAGTTCAAAACAAATAAATTAGCAGATAACATTGCCACATACATAAAGAAAAGAGCCGGTCCTTCTGTTAACATTGAAGAAACTGTTCTCGCAATTCCAACTGGACCAGATAATTGTCCTCACTGGCCAGTAAATAATAATCCAAATGATTTTAAAATTGTTACTGATTGTCTAAATGTTTCTCCTCAACCATATCCATATGCTTGCGCAGTTGAAGCAAACTGACGATCAGGAGCTCTAATTCCGACTGTATAAGTATTGTTAGCTTCTGTTAACTTAACTGGTTCAGTTTGAAATAAACCATCTGGAGCAGTTGTAACTTCTTGTTTACTATTTATTACACGAGCAAAAGAAAGAGTAATATAATTAATTTTTTCATCGTTATTACTATTATCATATTGTTGTTTTAAATTTTTAATAAAATTAAAAACTGTTGTTTGATAAGTTGGAATCTTTTCTACTGTTCCCACATGACTTGCTAAAATATGTTTCTCATCATTATCAGCTTTGTCTTCCTTATTAACACGATAATATTCTTGTGCTACTTTAAGTTTTTCGATATTAGGACCTAATCAATAATCTAAAATCACAATATCTTGAGCAACATTTTGACCACTCGTTTTTAGAGCGGCATATGCTGCACCATCAGTATCATACTTAGCTCCTCAATATGTCATATCAGATGGTTTATAATTTAATGCCGCAAAAGTTGTGGTAAAAATAAAAACAGCAATAAAAAAATTCATTAAAGCACCTGCTACAATAAAAATTAATCTTTTTCATTTTGCAATATTTTCCATTTTTCGTTCTTTAGGAACATCTTCCTCTTCACGTCCTTTTGGTGGATCAACTAATTGACTTGCAATATAAACATATCCTCCAAAAGGAAAAATTCGGATTGAATAACGGGTTTCTTTTTTTCCTCAAGAAAAAATTTTGGGACCAAAACCAATTGCAAATTCATAGACATATGCTCCCGATAATTTTGCAATAATAAAATGTGCAAATTCATGAATTGTAACTAACATTAATAAAATTATAATCCCAATTGCAAAACTTAAAACTACCATTCCTGCTGACATTTATTTCTTAACTCCTTACTTTTTTATTCGGAATAACATTATTTTTCTGAAAAATAATTAATAATATCTCTTTTAATGATATCATTTAATTCTTTGATTTCACGATAATTAACTAATTTTTGTGGTTTAATTTGATTCATAAAATATTCAATATAATCCATAATTTGATAAAATTTAATTCTTCCGGCTAAAAAAAGCGAACGTAATGCTTCGTTTGCTGCATTAAAAGCAATAGCTAATGAATTATTTTCATTTAAGCAACGATAGGCTAATTGTAGAGCTTTTCAACGGGATAAATCAGCTTTTTGAAATGTTAAGGTTATTAATTCCTCAAAATTTAATGGTTTTAAGAACGAACTATTTTTTCGAATTGGATAATATAAAAAATAATTTAAAACTTGTAACATTGAAGGTTTTGATAATTGTCCAATAATTGAATAATCGGCATATTGTACGGCTGAATGTAAAACAGCTTGTGGATGTAAAACAACAGTGATTTTTGAAGTTTTAAATAAATGATAAGCTTCTATAATTTCAAATCCTTTGTTTATCATTGTTGAAGAATCAATGGTAATATTTTGCCCCATCTTTCAAGTTGGATGTTGCAAAGCTTGTTGCTCATCAATTGTTTTTAAATCAGCTAATGTTTTATTAGCAAACATCCCTCCTGAAGCTGTTAAAATAATTTCTGAACACGGGTTGGTTTGTTCTAAACATTGAAAAATAGCACAATGTTCAGAATCAATTGGATATAATTGATTATTATTTTTTGCTAATAAATTATTAATTAAATCCCCTGCTACCACTAACGATTCTTTATTTGCTAATAATAACGTACGATTTTTACCATATAAAGTTTGTAATGTTGGGTATAATCCTGCAAAACCACTAATTGCATTTAAAACCAAAGCTGTCGGAAAAGCAACTAACATTGCATTAATTCCTGTTTCTCCAGTTACAAAAGTTATATTTGGATATTGCGCTGTTAAAATAGCTTGTTGTGTTTCATCGCCAAGATGAACAATCCTAATTGTGCGATGTTTCTCTAAAATCTTAATTAGAACTGAAATATTATGATAAATACTAACAGCGGTAATTTGAAAATCATTTAGATTTGACTCAATAATTTGTAACGCTTGTTGACCAATATTTCCAGAAACACCAAAAATAATAATATTTCGCATCATAAATTATCGTTGTAACACTATATTTGAAATAATAAACATTACAAAAAAGACTAATGAAAATGAATCCAAACGATCTAAAATACCACCATGGCCAGGCAACAAATTACTAAAATCTTTAATATTATAACGACGTTTAATTCATGAAAATGATAAATCCCCCAATTGTGACAAAATGCTTAATACAAACGCTAATAGAACATAAATTACATAGCGCATTACATTTTGAACATTATCATTTGAGAAAAAGTTAAAAACCCAATGATTACTAGTTACAAAATGAAACATTAAAATAGCATAAGTAATTGCAATTCCTGCTGCTAAGATTGTTCCCGTTACAGCACCTTCTCATGTTTTGTTTGGAGATATTGTTGGCGCTAATTTATGTTTTCCATAAGTAACGCCGCCAACAAAAGCAAATGTATCAGTTAAAATAATAATTAATGCTAATAATACCACACTACTTCAACCATAGGCAGTATTTAACATAAATTTATTCATTGCTTTTAAAGCAAAAGTTAAATATAAGGTAAAAATTAAAACTAATGTCATTTTACCAAAAGTAATTTCTTTTGAACTAAATACTAAACAATAATATCCTAAAATAGCACATAAATAAATAACAAAAATAATTCAGGGTTTTAATGAATTTCAATTTAATAACGTATAAAACGGGTAATTAATTGAACCAATTCCACCATATTCTGTTGCGATTGATTCAGCTGGAAACAAAAATAAAAAAATTATTAATAAATATGTAATGACTTGCGTATAAATTGGTCACTTTGTTCCTCCGAATAACCGCAAAATTTCATAGTTAACTAAACCTAAAATAACAGCATTAATTCCAATAAAAACATAATTAGCAATTTCAATATGTGGGGCATTACCATGTCATTCTGTTGCAATTACCCCTGTGAATAAATATAAACCTAAAAAGACTAATAAAAAATAAAATGTAATATGACGAGCAACATATTTTTTTTGAAACATGCCTTTATGTTCCTTACTTTTTGACTCTTTATTTGTTAAATTATCATCTCCTGTTGATTTTTTATTTTCATTAACAAGAACATTATCTTCCTGATTGTTTATCACTTTCAATTCCTCCAAATCTTCTATTTCTATTATTATAATCTAATATTGCTTCAGTTAAAGCATTTCTTTAATTTTGTAGAAAACTCTTGATATTTATAAAATATACCTAAAATTAGGTATATTCTTAATATAAGAGGTGAATAATTAATGGAAAAAATAATTGAAGAATTAATAAATAGTTTAACAGATGATCAATTTTTAGAATTTCATGAAAAAGTCAAAAAAGAAGCATAATTAATTAAAAAACAAAAACGCTTAAATGAAATTGATCAAAAATTTAGGGATAAAGGTTTTAAATGTCCTAATTGTCAATTTTTTTATTGTGTTAAAAATGGTCATAATCCTGAAGGAAAACAAAAATATTTATGCAAAAAATGTCGTGCTAGTTTTGATGCTTTTCGTGATCATTTTACGTATTGAAGTCATTTAAATTATGAACAGTGAAATTTATTGATTCAAATTTTATTATTAGGCCAATCTAGTAAAATGATTTCCCACTTTATTAAAACATCACCGAAAACCGCTTGATATAATCGCCAAAAAATAATGAAATCAAAACAATTATAAAACACCAAATTAAAATTTAAAACGTTAAATGGTCAAATTCAAATCGATGAAACATTTATTAAAGAAATCCACAAATGTAATTTTAAAGATAAATTTGATAAAAGAAAAATTCATCTTGATTCATTTTCAACCAACACTAAATGTTGTATTAAAATGGCTGTTAATAGCAATAATAATATTTATGTTAAATCAACCAACACAAAACGATTACAAAAACAGTGAATTATTGAAAATATTAATAAGCAATTAATCAAAGAAAATTCAATTATTATTTCTGACATGCAACCATTATATTTATTAGTAGCAAAACAAACAAATTCTATTTTATTAGCAACTAAAACTATTACAAATCCTGATGCTAGTTATCGGAAATTAAATAAAATTAGTAAATTACAATCAAATCTTAAAGAATCCTTAATTCATTATCATGGCTTAGGTTTCACAAACATTCAAAATTATTTAAATCTCTGAAAATGAAAATACCAGCATAAAGGTTTAACACCAAACCAACAATCATCGGTATTATATTTTAACGTATAAAAAAGTTAAATAACAATATTAAAAGTTTATATAATTTTCTTTTAAAGTTATCATATTGATGATTTTTTTTATTTCATCAAGAGTTTTCTACAAAATTAAAAAAGCATTTTCATCAAATTCTGGTAAAAATGCTTTGGTAAAATATAATTCAGCATAACGATTTTGTAATAATAAAAAATTATTTAACCTTTGTTCGCCACCACATCGAATCATTAAATCAACATCCGGTAAATCTGCGGTATATAAATATTGAAATAATGTCTTTTCATCAACAGCTGTTAATTTTTCACTTATCATTTGATTAATTGCTGCTAGTAATTCTTCAATGGCTCCATAGTCAAAAGCAAATGTTAAAACCATTCCATTATTATCTTTTGTTCGTAAAATAGCATTATCAATTGCTGTTAATGTTTTAAGTGGCATTTTTGTACGCCGACCAATATGATTTAAAACAATATTTTCATTCTTAAAATTATTAACTTGTTTATTATTTAATAATCGTTCTGGCATCGCCATTAAATATGCAACTTCTTGTGCACTTCGTTTTCAATTTTCAGTTGAAAAACAATAAATCGTTAAATACTTAACACCAAGAGCATTTGCTTTTAATGCGACATCTTTAATCCGTTTTGTTCCTTCTTAATGGCCAGCTGTCCGTTCTAAACCTTGCTTAGTTGTCCAACGACCATTACCATCTAAAATAATTGCAATATGTTGTGGTATTTTCGTGTCTTATGCCTTTCTTCCCCATTTTGTTAATTATACCGAAAGTCATAAAAAAATGAAAGTTTTAAACTTCCATTAGTTCTTTTTCTTTTAAGGTTGCTTTTTCATCAATTTTTTTAATAAATTGGTCCGTTAATTTTTGAACTTCCCCTTCATAGTATTTTTTATCATCTTCAGTTAATTCAGAATCTTTTTTAAGGTGTTCGTTACTATCTCGTCTTTCATTCCGAATTGCTACTTTAAACTGTTCACTGGCTTTTCACATTTCCTTAACCAACATTTTACGACGTTCTTCAGTTAGCGGAGGAATATTTAACCGAATTAAATCTGCTTCTGAATTTGGTGTTAAACCTAAATCTGCTTTATTAATTGCTGTTACAATTAAATTAATAATTGAACGATCATATGGTTTAACAACTAATTGTTGTGCTTCTGGCACCATAATATTAGCCAATTGTTGAATTGGTGTTAGTGTTCCATAATAATCAATCATAATATGTGATAACATATTTGGATTTGCACGACCAGTACGAATTTTAATTAATTCATTTTCAAATGAAACGATTACTTTTTCCATCTTTTCTTTTGTTTGATTAATAACTTCTTGCGACATTTATTTTTTCCCTCCTGTAACAATTGTTGAACGCGCATTACCATGTGCTGCCTTATAAACATTATCTGGTTCATTAATATCAAAAACAACGATTTTAACATCATCTTCCATCGCTAAACTAGATGCTGTTAAATCCATTACTTTTAATTGTTTTTTTTGTAATTCATTTAAACTAATATTATCAAAGCGAACTGCGTCAGCATTATGGCGCGGATCTTTATCATAAATACCATCAACCCCATTTTTTGCCATTAACATAACATCTGCATCAATTTCAATTGCTCTAATTGTTGCTGCTGTATCAGTTGTAAACTTTGGTTGTCCAGTTCCTCCGGCCATAATAACAATTGTCCCTTTTTCTAAAGCAGCTTTTGCTTTTTTAAAAAAATATGGTGAAGCAACTTCAGGAACTTGAATTTTTGAAGTTACAACAACATTATGACTACCTTCATTTTTTAATACAGCCTCTAATGCTAAAGCATTCATTACTGTTGCTAACATCCCCATATAATCTGCACTAATTGGATTCATTTTGATTGTGTCAGCACGATTACCGCGTCAAATATTACCACCGCCAACAACAATAGCAATTTGTAATCCTTCTTTTTGTAATTTAACAATTTGTTTTGCAATATCATAAATTTTTTTCGCATCATATAAATCATCAGAATTTCCTAATGCTTCACCAGATAATTTTAGTAAAACTCGCTTATATTGTAATGCCATTATAACTTTCCTCTTTTTTCTATTTTATTCTAATATATTATAAATTGTTTTAATAAATAATCAAAATAAAATTACAAATTAGTAAAAAAATTTACTTTATCAAAAACTATTTAATATTAAGTTAAACTTGGCAAATAAGATGTTAAAAACTAATGTCAAAATTCTCATGCTTTTGTTTTTAAAGCATCGCTTGTTAAAAGTCAATATACAAATCCTTCCGCAAAAAATTCAAAATTATCTTTAAATGAAAATTTACTAAGATGAAATAATTGAAAAATCTTTTCTTTTGTTAAACTTTGTTGCTGGTGAAAGTTATTAATTTTTTTTAATAAAAATGTTTTTAATTGTTCAATCACATTAATTTTATAATCTAATTTATAACGATAATGCAGCAGATGTCCAAGTTCATGACATAGAGTATAAAAAATACTTTGTTGTGAAATTCCGCCTTCAATCCAATTCCTATTTCATATCTCTTCATAATTACAATTTATTACATCATACGCAATTGAAATTTGCTGGTTGTTTGAATTTGTATAACCCTTTGTTTCTAAAAATTGTCCATCTTTAATAATAACAGAACTTAAAACTTTATTAATTTCTTGTTTTTTTCAAATAAAAGCACAAATATTATAAAATGATGTAATAATTTCTTTTAATTTTGTAGAAAACTCTTGATGAAATAAAAAAAATCATCAATATGATAACTTTAAAAGAAAATTATATAAACTTTTAATATTGTTATTTAACTTTTTTATACGTTAAAATATAATACCGATGATTGTTGGTTTGGTGTTAAACCTTTATGCTGGTATTTTCATTTTCAGAGATTTAAATAATTTTGAATGTTCGTGAAAACTAAGCCATGATAATGAATTAAGGATTCTTTAAGATTTGATTGTAATTTACTAATTTTATTTAACTTACGATAACTAGCATCATGATTTGTGCTAGTTTTAGTTGCTAATAAAATAGAATTTGTTTGTTTTGCTACTAATAAATATAATGGTTGCATGTCAGAAATAATAATTGAATTTTATTTGATTAATTGTTTATTAATATTTTCAATAATTCACTGTTTTTGTAATCGTTTTGTGTTGGTTGATTTAACATAAATATTATTATTGCTATCAACAGCCATTTGAACACAACATTTAGTGTTGGTTGAAAATGAATCAAGATGAATTTTTCTTTTATCAAATTTATCTTTAAAATTACCTTTGTGGATTTCTTTAATAAATGTTTCATCGATTTGAATTTGGCCATTTAACGTTTTAAATTTTAATTGGGTGTTTTCTAATTGTTTTGATTTCATTATTTTTTGGCGATTATATCACGCGGTTTTCGGTGATGTTTTAATAAAGTGGGAAATCATTTTACTAGATTGGCCTAATAATGAAATTTGAATCAATAAATTTCACTGTTCATAATTTAAATGACTTCAATATGTAAAATGATCACGAAAAGCATCAAAACTAGTACGACATTTTTTGCATAAATATTTTTGTTTTCCTTCAGGATTATGACCATTTTTAACACAATAAAAAAATTGACAATTAGGACATTTAATACCTTTATCCCTAAATTTTTGTTCAATTTCATTTAAGCGTTTTTGTTTTTTAATTAATTCTGCTTCTTTTTTGACTTTTTCATGAAATTCTAAAAATTGATCATCTGTTAAACTATTTATTAATTCTTCAATTATTTTTTCCATTAATTATTCACCTCTTATATTAAAAATATACCTAATTTTAGGTATATTTTATAAATATCAAGAATTTTCTACAAAATTAAAGATAATTTCTTTTAATTTATTTTGATAAGTTGAACAATAATGATTGATAAATTGTTGTCAAGAACGTCGAACTGGTTTATCTAAAAATGACAATAATTCATCATAAGAAATAAATGCTTTTTGATCATAGAATGGTAAATTAGTATAATTGGCCGGACTTAAAAAAGCATTTGTTAAATTTTGTTAAAGTTTTGTTGCAATATTATTATTAATTCGCAATCCCCGGTAACCTTGATTTTGTACTCAAGTTTTATTTGGAACATATTGTCGATTTAAATCAATTTGATTAGCAATTGATTTATCAAGAGTATAATAAAGAATCACTGATCCTCGATAAAAAAAATCACTTGAAACAATTGTTGCTGATGAAGAATTAATGTTATCTTTAATTTTTATTTTATTAATATTTAAATTAGGAAATTGTTGTTTTAATTTTTCTTTAATATGTGTTTTTTTCGGAATATGTAAACCATTAGTTTTAAGGGTTTTTAAATTGGGATCAGTAACAATTGTTCTTAACTCAAGTGGTCTTGGTTTTAAATAGCTAAGATATAACACATATAGAAAAAAACCGGCAAAAACCATTACCATTAAAACTAATGTTGAATTAATCATTCACCATTTTTTGCTATTTTCTTTTATATGTTTTTCCTTTTCTAAAACTTTTAATAATTTATAATGTTCAATCTTGGATAGTCATTTTATTATTTAGAAATAATTTTGTTAAAACGACACTATTTTGTATCACAAAATAAAAACTGTTTAAAAAACAGTTTTTTAAATAGATTAATTAAAACCCATTCCGCTTAAACCACCCATCCCAGGAATATTTGGCATACGCCCTGATTTAATTTGGCGAGCAATTTCATCAACTTGTTTTTTTGTTTTTTCAAATTGATTAATTAACTCATTATATTCTTTTTCAGTTCGTCCTGAGCCTTTTAAAATACGATTTTTTCGTGATAAATGTTTTAATAATCGTTGTTCACGACGTTCTTTCACTGTCATTGATGATAATAATACTTCGGTTACTTTTAATTTTCGTTCAGCATCAGCAATTTTTTCATCACTTAATTTTGGTATTCCAGGTAATAATTTCATAATTCCGCCCATTTTACCCATTTTTGAAATTTGGCGCATTTGGTTTAATAAATCTTGCAAATCAAACTGTCCCATCATGATTCGATTCATTGTTTTTTTGATATCACGTTCATCTAATACATCTTTTGCTTTTTCAACTAAGGTTTGAACGTCTCCCATTCCTAAAATTAGATCAGCCATTCGGTCAGGATAAAAGATTTGTAAATTATTCATTCCTTCTCCGGTTCCAATAAAAGTAATTGGTAATTTTGTTAAATGTGTAATTGACAAAGCAGCCCCACCACGAGCATCACCATCTAGTTTTGTAACAACTACTCCTGTTAATTTTAATAACTGATTAAATTCAGTGGCAACATTAATAATGTCTTGCCCTGTCATCCCATCAACAACGAGAAGAATTTCATCTGGGGTAATATTATTTTTAATTTCTTTTAATTCTTGCATTAACTCAGCATCAATATGTAAACGTCCAGCTGTATCAATTAAAATAACATCATTTTTATTATCTTTTGCATAAGTAATTGCTTGTTGAGCAGTTGCTACTGGATTTTGCGTTCCGCGTTCAAAAACTTCAATATTTAAATTTTTCCCAATTGTTTTTAATTGTTCAATCGCTGCTGGTCGATAAATATCACAAGCAACTAATAATGGTTTTTTGTGATATTTCTTTTCAACTAACTTAGCAATTTTCCCCGTTGTGGTTGTTTTACCACTTCCTTGTAAACCAACCATCATTACAATTGTTGGTTTTGAAGTAAATGATAATTCTTTAACTGTTTTTCCAAATATATTAACTAATTCTTCATGCACAATTTTAACCATCATTTGTGATGCATTTAATCCATCAAGAATATATTCACCCCGCGCTTTAGTTTCAACAGCTTTAATAAAATCTTTAACTATTTCATTATTAACATCAGCTTCCAATAATGATAATCGAATTTCACGCATTGTTTCAGTAATAGCATCAGTTGTTAAAGTTGATTTTTTCATATTTTTTTCAATTGATTTTTTCAATCGATTCGCTAAAAAATCTCCAATCATATTTTTTCTCCTTTAATTTTTATAACAAATACACTCTTATTAATTATACTAAAACTAGTATAAAAAAAGAATAAAAAATTTTTTTAATTTTGTAGAAAACTCTTGATGAAATAAAAAAAATAATCAATATGGAATGGCAACACTTTTTAGGACACTTTTTATATAGACATTTGTTTTCTAAAAGTAACTGGAGATAAATAATTTAAACTGCCATGAATTAGAATATTGTTATATCAATGCACAAAATCAAAAATTTCGTATTTTAATTGTGTTAAATTTTTAAATTTTTTGCCCTTAATAAATTCAGTTTTAAAAGTTTTGTAAGTTGTTTCAGCCACAGCATTATCATAAGGGCAGCCTTTATTGCTTAATGATCTTTTAATATTAAAAGTTATTAAAATTTCATCAATGATTTTATTTTTAAACTCATTACCACGATCAGTATTAAATAGAGTTATTTGATTTAATGGTCGTGTTATTTTATGAAAAGCTTGTTGAACCAGTTCGGCTGTTTTATTCGGCCCAGCACTACAACCAATTATTTCACGATTAAACAAGTCAATTAATAAACAAATATAATGTCATTTAGCGCCAACTTGAACATATGTTAAATCACTAACAATAACTTCATTAGGTTTTTTGTTGTTAAATTGACGATTTAAAATATTATTAATTTGGTCATTATTGACTGTTGTTTTATGATTATGATATTTTAATTTGGTGTATTTAGAAACCAAATTATTTTTGATCATAAAGAATCTGATTTTTCGCCGCGATAAGATGATATCTTTTCTGTTTAAAATAACTTTAATTTTGCGAGCATCATAAATCTTGCGACTTTTATTAAAGGCACTGATAATTTCTTGTTCATAATTATTAACTTGCTTGTTAATACATTTATTAGTTTGATAATAATACGTTGATTTTGATAAACCCAAAATCTTACATATTTTTCTTACTGAATATTTTGTTTTGTTGTTATTAATTATTGTTATTTTTTGGCCATTATCAGTGCGGCTTGCTTTAAAATGTCATTTTCCATTTTCAAGTCTTTAAGTTCTTTTCGTAAAGTTATTATTTCATTTTCTTCTAGTGTGAGATTGTCTTTTTCTTTAAATGAACCAGAATTATTATAATTTTTAACTCAACTATAAATAGTTGGTTTTGGTAAATTATATTCTTGCCCTAGATTAATAACACTTTTACCATTTTTATATAGCATGACAATTTGTTTTTTAAATTCTTCAGAGTATTAAGTTTTATTTCCCATTTTTATATTCCTTCTTTCTTAATAATTTTATCTAATTTTGAAGTCTATATAATTATGGTCCTAATAATTGTAGCCTATCCATACCAATGTTAAGACTTAATAGTAAAACCAATGCAGAAAAAATTGATAAAACTAATAAAAATAAAGAAAAAATTGAATTTAATATTTTTAATTTAAATCAATCTCAAAATCCATTTTTATCTTTATAAAAAATAAAAAACCTTTTAAAATTAGTAATAACTTTAAAAAGTATTTTTTAGTGTGTCAAAATTCATAAATTTATAAATTATTTCTTCAACTAAAAATTATATTTTTAAAAAAAGTTGAATTTTTTATAAATTTTGTTATCATTTAGTTATAAGCGAAATCTAATTTGTTTCTAATTACTTAATTTTATTAAAAACCTAAGAATAATGAATACTACCAATGTTCATCATCACAGTTAATTTGTGCATAAATAATATCTTTATTACTAATTTTTAAGGCTTTATTATTAATTCATTTTTCATTTAAGTAATCACTAATACAATATGACATTTTTATTCCTCCTAATTCTTTCTACCTAATGCTCATTATTCATCACTCATATCTTCAAATGATACTGGATAAGCTCGTAGCATTAATTCTTGTAATTTATTTTCTTGATTGCATTTAAAGCAATATCCTCAATATTTTTGCTTAACACAAATTTTATTTAACTTTTTCATATAAACCTCCTAAATTATTCCTTTGATTTTTTTATCAATTTGTAAGATTTTTCATACATCTGATGCTAAATCTAAAATATCGTTAATTTTGTAATGTTGCATATAAGAAGCAATAACATATATCATTTATTTAAAAATAAATTTAAGTACATTTTTTCTCATTCTAAACATTGCAAATCATAATGATTTTTATGATGTGAAATACGACAATTAACATTTTGACAATTAACTCAATCAAATGATGTTGTTATTTCATTTCAAGTTTTATTAATATATTTACTTTTATATTCTGTCATTTTTTAATTCTCCTTTTTTAACTAGCTGGCACTCACTCCCAAGTGAAAGCGCCAAAGCGAGAATTAGTTATATAAGTATTTATGTATTTATTTACTACGCCATCCGCTTCACTGAGGGTGATCGGTGGCGGTATGTTGTTTGTTTGATTGTTTAATAATCCACAGTTGTTTTTTATAAGGTAAAGTCAGATAATTCTCTCTTCACCCGCGCCATTTCAGGTCAAAGCGTTCAGTTTTTAAAATAAATTCACTTGCACCTCGAAGAGCCTAATGCTGGCTTTGTGGTTTGTAAAACCGCTGCCATCCTCGATGGGATAATATCTATCGCAAATTTATTTATAAAGTGATCATCTATATTTTTATTGTCGTTTGATGTTGGCCTTGCACTTATCACGACTATCGCTTAGTTATAAAACCAGCGCCGATTTACATATTTCCTCATACACTATTTCAGTACTTGCCACGGCCGGCTGTGGGAATGAGTTTAAACTCATGTTCTTATGGAATCACTTAGTTATTTAAAATAACCGTCCCACACTGCATTAAATTGTTTTATAAAATTTAAGTTTTAAAAACCCAGTTTCTCAATCAAAGATAATTTTTTAATTTTCTAAGCGTTTATAAAACCGCTTTTGTTTTTTATCTTTTGTCCGATTTAATAAATCTTTATGTTTTTCACAAGTTAATAAAACTTTATTTGATACAAATTCTTCGGTAATGAATGATATTAATTTATAACAATCATTAACATCACATTTTTTTGTTGTTTAATTATCATTGCCTCCTTTTAAAGATTGTTTTATTTCAAATAAAAAAACAACCCTTTAAATATGAACATCTAAAATAAAATAGACACAAAAAAAGAACTCAAAATGAGTTATTATTTGTTAAATTATTTTAAAGGAGATGTTCATTTTTTATGGCCAAACAATGAAGTAAAGAAGAAAAAATTAAAGCAATTAAATATTCAAATAAATATGGGATTAATAAAAAAACAAAAAATTTAATATTAACTATACTACTATTATTCGATGACGAAGTAAATTTAAAAAACATGGGGAATATGGTTTAAAATGAGGAAATGGTAAACAAGCCACAACACATAAACATAAACCGAGAAGAGAAAAAAATGTTGATATAAATTTAATGTCGCGAGAAGAATTAATTGAATATATTAACTTATCAGAAGACATAAAAAAGTTTGTCGTCTTATCGAAAAAGAAAAAATTTAGAATTATTTGTGATTTACGGCGCAAATATAATGTCAAATGAATGTGTAAAATTTTGGAAATAAGTTATTCGGGATTTTATAATTGAATTAAATTAGGTTACTCTAAATTTAATAAATGAGATAAGAATTTAGCATGAATTATTAAATTAACATATTTATTTTATAATCAAAAATATGGTTATCGTTTATTAACAAAATTAATAAATAAAATGTGAAATCTAAATCTGGCAGAGCATATTGTTTATCGTTATATGAAAAATTTAGGAATTAAATCGGTAATTAATAAGAAAACCAAATTCAAATATCCTGAATCTACTGAAAATAGTAAAACAGCAAATTTATTATTAAAAACTAATAAATATGGGAAACTTAAACGTAATTTTTATACCACTGACATTAATCAAGTTTGAGTTACTGATATAACATATTTACTTACTAGTAATAAACCATTTTATTTAACAATAATACGTGATATTCATAATGGTGAATTATGATAGTAAGAAAAAAATTGAGGTTTGTAAGTATAACAAACAAAATTAAATTTACTTATTAATTAAGTAATGCAAAAAAAATGCTTAATATTAGGTTTTTAGTAAATTTATTTAATTTTTTTAGTTGTTTTTATTTATATTTTTTTGTAAAATCTCAACTTTTGTAATGCTATCGATATTTTTAAAAATATTGATATTTATCAAGTGCCACATCATGGAAGTAAGAATTCTCTTAATAAATCGTTTTTTGAAAAATTAAATCCAGAAAATTGTTATATTCCAGCTACATATGATGAGGAAAATACATCATGGCGTAATTTTTTGGGAGCAGCAAGCCACAAATTTCCAGATGGTAATATTATTGATCAATTAAAAGAAAGTGGTTGTCAAGAAATTATGACAGGAAAACCATATAATGGCTTAACAACTAGTCAATTATAAAAAATTGATAATACTGAAGTGACAATTACTATTTATTTAGATAAAAACGGAAAGATTATTGATAAAAAATATAATTTTAAATTCTCTTTAAATAAAAGTAATTAATTAAAAAAATAATACATTTGGTTAAATGTATTATTTTTTTAATTAGAAGAATCTTTTTTATTTAATTCTCCTTCATTTTTAGCTTTTTCATAAATTTCAACAATTGCTTTATGACGTAAATATTCTTCTTCTGAAATATTCTGAATAATGCGTTCTTTAATTTCCTCTTCAATAAATAAAGAAAGATATTTATTTAAAGTATTAACTGCGTGATTAATTTCATCATTTTCTGTAACAAAATCATTAATTAATTCAAATTTTTCTTCTCATGATAAGTTATTAACAAATTCTAAAATAAATCTTGGATTCTCTTTAATATATTCTGATAAGGGTTTATTAACATGTTCATCGATAAAAAGATCAATTTTTTCTGGCAACATCGCTGTTTTTACCTCCTACTATATTTTTTAATAATATTAATAATTTTTAATTATTGATATTATTAAATTCACTTTAATTATAACATTTATTTTTAAAAAAACATTTTTGCATTTTTGACAATAAATCTATATAATATTTGCAAATAAGGTAAAATAATTCTTTAAAGGTAAGGTGTAGTAAAATGAACATGCTATTTGAAATTAATTATATTGATTGACCATTAATATTATTTATTGCTAAGATATTAGTCTTCTTTGCTGTTGTTTATTTTGTTTCATATCTTACAAATCTTACTGTTTTAAAGAAAAAAACAAAACAAAGTTTAACAATTATTTTTTTAGTTGGAATTAAAGCTAGTTTTTATTTTTTACTAATGGATACAACGAATTTATTGGTTCTTCGTAATCTCCTTTCCTCAACAGTTTGCTTAATTAGTTTATGAATCTTAATTGGTAAACAATTGCTTCCTAATTATTATAATGATTCAATTATTTGTCTTTTTTCAATTATATTTAAAGTTAGTTTAATAACAATATTTGCAATTCATAAGGCTAGTATCAAAGGCTCAGACAATATGATTATTATTATTTTTCTATTTTTTATTTCGTTTATTGCAACAATATATTTTTTTAAACAATATTGAACAAAATATTTAAAGATTGTCCTAATTAATAAAATTTTAGATTATATCAATACATTTAAGCCATTTCATCGTGCTTTAAATGAAAATAATATTTCTCTTGTATTATTTTCACAAAATGTTTTTGTTTTAATTTCCCTTGCTTTTTCTGTTAATAGTACAATTATGTTTAAAAAACTTTCATTAATTTTAAAACAACAAAATATTAGGGAAAATTTTAGTTTCATTAATTTATGTGAATTAGATAATGCTATTAAGTATTTACAAATGCATATGCTAGTAAATAAACGCAGTGAAAAAGAATTAAAAATTATTTTAAATTGTTATCAACAATAGTGTTTAAATTAGCATAGTCTTCTAAATGTTATTTTTAATTAAATAAAATTTTAAAAATTAAAAAATAAAAAAGGAGATATAAATAATGAAAAAAATTTTTGTTATCTTAAGTAGTGTTATTTTAACAAGTTCACCTGTTTTTGGTTTGAGTGGATGTGCGCCTACCCCCGCTGGGCACCGTGATATTGATACAACGAGTGGGGGAGAAAATGATAAAAATGGGGGAACTAGTGTTGATTATGAAAAAAATCGAATTATTAAACGATTAACTAGTTTTAGTGAATTGTCACCTCTTGTTGTTGACAGTAATGAATACCAAACTGTTAATAATGCTGCTGCTTTCAGCATTTTAGAAAGTAAATTTAAAGAATTTAGTGATGATTTAATGCTAACACAAACAAATTTTACGCCTATTGAAATTGCAGAAGATGGAACTACTCATTATGGGGAATTAACAGTTGTTGCTGATTATAAAGATAAAGAATTAACTAATCCAAAAACAAATGATTCAAATTTTTTAATTCATGTTGCTACTAATAATTTAAAATGAACAAATGATACAGTTCAAAAATTAAATAAAAGTATGACAATGGTTTTATCTAAAATTAATCTTCCATTTCAAGGCACTAACTTAGCAATTGGCAAGATTTTATCGTTAATTACAACATTTCATCTTTTTGATAATTTGCCAAAAGTTATTCCAACTTCATTTAATGCGGATGATCAAAATTAAAAAAAATGAGAAGCCTTTGTTAATAATGAATTAATGAATTTACCACTTGCTGATGAAGTGCTTAAAAATGGTGAAATTAATGAAACAATAAAGAAATATCTCTTGTTTGGTACTACTTCAGAAATAAAAATTAAAGCAAAATATCTTAATATTTTAAATAGTTTAGCACCAGATATTATTCATTTCCGTAATTTTGTTCTTGAAAAACGTGAGCAACAAAAATCACAAAATTTAATCTTATTACTATTACAATATTTATTTGAAAAGCCACGAGAAATTAACAATGATGGGTTTTTAGATGTTAATAAAAATATTCAAAGTACTAAAAATAAAAAAAGAACCCTTCAATTTAGTATTAATTTAGAACATATTTTACATAATTTGTTAGAAGGATGAAAAAGCAAAAGTGGTGAATGGTCAGCTAATAGAACTCCAATTTCAATTGTAGTAAAAGTTTATTTATGAATATCAACTACAACGATTAATATTAAATATGAAAAAATTCCGACAAGTTTTTGACAATTAACAACATCCTGGACAGAGGGACTTATTGATATCCTTTCTATTGATAAAATTAAAGCGTTTATTAATCAATTATTTAATTACGATTTAATAACTGATTTATCAATAAAAGTAAAACTTATTAATTGAGATTTTAATTTTTCAATTCCACTTAATGGGCAAATTAAAAAACTTATACCATCAATATTAAAAATTAGTGGACATAGTAGTGATGCAATTGATAATAATGCTATAGAATTAGTTAGTTGATTAGTTCAAATTGAATATCAGGATGAAAAAGAGGGGGCATGGAAAACAGCTACTGAAATTACTGATTTAGCATCAGCACTAGAAATGCGAATTAATATTAATAATATTAAGTTTAAAGTTAAATCAATTAATGATACGATGATTTTACTTGAAACAACTAATCCGGATTTACATCTAATCTTTATTCCAGATATTGATTCTAAAATTTTGGGGAAATAGTTATTTTTAAAAATTAAAATAAGAAAAGAATACTTTAATTATTAATTAACAGAAGAAGACTGCACCCCAAAAAGTAAGTAAAATAAAAAAAGATTTTGTTAAATTTTTATAGGGGGTGCATTTTTATATGGCAAAAAAAGGACAAAAATATAACAAATATACATCAGAATTTATAACAAAAATCATTGAGGAAATTAAACAAAAAAGTTGTTGAATAGTAGCAAAACAATATAATATAAATGCAAATACAGTAGAATCTTGATGAACAAATCATAAAAAAGGAAAATTAAACAATCCTAAAGGACCTAAAATTTCTTTTGCCAAAAGAAATTTAGAATATTATAAAACAAGGTATGAATTATTAAAAAATCTCCATGACTTTTACAATTAAGCAAACTAAGAATAGTCTCTTTTATTAAACAAAATTGTCGTGAATATTCAATAAAATTATTACTAGAAGTAACAGGGTTAAAACGTAGTTATTGAAATAAATATAAAAATTATGACAGTAGCAAAAAAGATAAAAAAGCAATAAATGATATTGTAAAAGTCTATGAAGAAAATTTAAAACAATTTGGTTATCGAATAATTACTAAATATTTAAAAGAAGATTATGGTATAAAATATAATTCAAAAAAAGTTTTAAGAATTATGCGTGATAATCAAATACAACCTGAATATGTAAGAAAAATGAGAAGAAAAATAAAGTATAAACAGAATAAAGAAAAAAGCTTATTGCAATATCCTGATTTAATTAAACGTAAATTCAATGATATAAAAACAAGGTTTTCAGTACTATATACACTGATGTAACATATTTAATTTGAAAAGGAGAAAGATATTATCAATCAACAATTATTGATGGATATACTAAAGAAATAGTTGATGTAAAGTGATATAAATATAATGACAATAAATTAGTAATGGATAATTTAAATGATGCAATTAATAAAATAAAATTAATAAAAAAAGATCTGAATGGAATAATAATTCACTCAGATCACGGATTTCAATATACATCCACTATTTATCACGATAAATGTTTATCTAACGGTATTATAATTTCAATGGGGAAAAAATACCACCGTGCAGATAATATTGTTATAGAAAGTTTTCATTCATTACTTAAGAAAGCTACAATCCATAATAAAATATATAATTCACATGAAGAATATATACAAGATGTTATAAAATGAAATACATGATATTCAAATCGTAAAGAAAAAGATATAATTAAAAAATAGTAAATACTTTTTATTAGTACTTACTAAAATGGGCGCACTCTAAATTACTCTTTTTATAATGTTCGTGCGGACAAAGTAATAATTTTTAATGTTTCTTCAATTTTATCTTTTAAATAATTTAAGTAATAATAATTAATGATTGATTCTCGTAAAATTTTAAGTTTGTTGCCATAATTAGCTTGTAGTTGTTTTTCACAATAATCAAAAATTCGTAAATTTTCTTGCCACATGTTTAAAATAACTTTAAAATGTTGTCGATATAATTTGCGATATTCATTAAGGGTGTTACTAATGCGGTTATGAATAAATTACGTACTATGATTAATAACACGTATAATTTGGTAAATTAACCCTTCATGTTGTTGCAACTTAATTTTTTTTGTATTAAAAGTTTTTAAATTTTTTAATAATGTATACAACCAATCTTTTTTTGTATCAGAAATTTTTTCAACATTCGTAATTAAAGTTACTTCAGCTATTAACTGATTGTAATATTCTGTAAAGTTAGTACTCACAAGTATTCCCCATTCCGTGATATTAATAAACACTAATAATTTTTTTTAAAATAATTGTTTCACAGTTTTATTTTTTAAATTGTATAATGAATTATATTGTATTTATTTTAAAAATTCAATGTGACTATAATTATTTATTATTAAAACCTGCTATTTCAGGTTATTTTGCTAAAATTATGTATAATAATATCAGAGATGTAACTGTTTATAGAAAGGATTTTAATTTTAAATGGATAAAAAATTAATTCGTAATTTTTCAATTATTGCTCATATTGACCATGGGAAGTCAACCTTAGCAGACCGGATTTTAGAGTTAACAGGGACAGTTGAAAAACGAGAAATGCAAGAACAATTATTGGATTCAATGGATTTAGAACGTGAACGAGGAATAACAATTAAATTAAATTCTGTTCAGTTAAAATATTGTGTTCAAAATCAACAAGAGTATATTTTTCATTTAATTGATACACCAGGGCATGTTGATTTTGCCTATGAAGTATCACGTAGTTTAGCAGCTTGTGAAGGAGCAATTTTAGTTGTTGATGCAGCACAAGGAATTGAAGCCCAAACATTAGCAAATGTTTATTTAGCAATTGATAATAATTTAGCAATTATTCCTGTTATTAATAAAATTGATTTACCATCTGCTGATCCAGATCGTGTTAAAGAAGAAATTGAAAATTTAATTGGAATTCCAACAACAAATGCGCCATTAATTAGTGCTAAGACAGGGTTAAATATTGAACAGGTCTTAGAAGCAATTGTCAAAGATATCCCTGCGCCTTTAGATGGCGATGATAATAATCCATTGCAAGCATTAATTTTTGACTCATATTATGATAAATATCGTGGTGTAATGGTCTCAATTAGAGTTAAACAAGGAATTGTTCGCGTTGGTGAAAAAATTAAATTAATGAATACTGGTGCTGTTTATGAAGTTGCCGAATTAGGAGTTAAAACACCAAAAGAAGTTAAAAAAAACCATTTAGTTGCTGGTGAAGTAGGTTGATTAGCAGCAAGTATTAAAATGGTACGTGATGTTCGGGTTGGTGATACGATCACAACCGTTGCTAATCCAGCTCAACAACCATTACCAGGATATAAAAAAATGAACCCAATGGTATTTTGCGGATTATATCCAATTGATTCAGCTAAATATAAAGATTTAAAAGAAGCATTAGAAAAAATTCAGTTATCAGATGCTTCCCTTGTTTATGAACCAGAAACATCACAAGTATTAGGTTTTGGTTTTCGTTGTGGCTTTTTAGGATTATTACATATGGATGTTATTCAAGAACGGTTAGAACGAGAATATAATTTAGAGTTAATTGCAACTGCTCCATCGGTAATTTATCATGTTTATTTAACAAATAAGGAAATGATTAGTATTGATAATCCAGGTGAGTTACCAGCTGTGCAAAAAATTGATCGCATTGAAGAACCATTTGTCAAAGCAACGATTATGACTCCTGAGCAATATATTGGCTCATTAATGGAATTATGCCAAAATAAACGTGGAACATATGTTAATTTAGAGTATATTGATGATACACGGCGAATTTTAACTTATGAAATGCCATTAAATGAAATTGTGTTTGATTTTTTTGATCGGTTAAAATCAATTAGTAAAGGTTACGCTTCGTTAGATTATGATTTTATTGGTTATCGTCCTAATAAATTAGTTAAAATGGATATTTTATTAAACAATGAAATTATTGATGCTTTATCAATTATTGTTCATCGTGATTTTGCTTATGGGCGTGGTAAGGCCCTATGTGCAAAATTAAAAGAAATTATCCCCCGTCAAAATTTTGAAGTTCCAATTCAAGCAGCCATTAATCATAAAGTTATTGCACGAGAAGATATTAAAGCAATGCGTAAAAATGTGTTAGCAAAATGTTATGGTGGCGATATTACTCGAAAAAAGAAATTATTAGAAAAACAAAAAGAAGGAAAAAAACGAATGAAAGCAATTGGTTCAGTTGAAGTCCCCCAAGAAGCTTTTATGGCTGTTTTAAAGTTAGATGATTAATTGCTATTGTTAGTTTTAATTTTGCAGAAAACTATTGATGAAATAAAAAAATCATTGGAATGGCAAGGGTTTTTTGGACAAATTTTATGTAGAATAATAATTTTTGTATTGCACTGGTGTTAAATAATTTAGTTTGCTATGAATTCGAATATTATTGTACCAATTAATGTAATCAAATAATTCTAATTTAAACTGCTCAACGTTTTTAAAATTATTATTTTTAATAAATTCAGTTTTAAAAATTTTGTATGTTGATTCCGCAACAGCATTGTCATAAGGATAACCTGGTTTACTGCAAGATTTTTGAATCCCATTTTTAACTAACAGGTTATAAATAAGATTATTATTGAATTCACTGCCTTGATCAGTGTGAAATATTTTAATATTGCTTAATGAAAATTGAAGTTTATTAAAGCTGCTTTCAACTAATTTGACATTTTTGTGTAAACTAACATCATAACCAATAATTTCTCGATTAAATAAATCAACTAAGAAACAGACATAATATCATTTGTTACTAATAAAAACATAGGTTAAATCACTGACAACAACTTCATGTAGTTTATAACTATCAAAATCTTGATTTAACAAATTGTTATATTTATATGTAACATCAGTTGTATTTAAATGTGGAATGGCAACACTTTTTAGGACACTTTTTATATAGACATTTGTTTTCTAAAAGTAACTGGAGATAAATAATTTAAACTGCCATGAATTAGAATATTGTTATATCAATGCACAAAATCAAAAATTTCGTATTTTAATTGTGTTAAATTTTTAAATTTTTTGCCCTTAATAAATTCAGTTTTAAAAGTTTTGTAAGTGTTGTTTCGGCCACAGCATTATCATAAGGGCAGCCTTTATTACTTAATGATCTTTTAATATTAAAAGTTATTAAAATTTCATCAATGATTTTATTTTTAAACTCATTACCACGATCAGTATGAAATAGAGTTATTTGATTTAATTGTCGTGTTATTTTATGAAAAGCTTGTTGAACCAGTTCGGCTGTTTTATTCGGCCCAGCACTATAACCAATTATTTCACGATTAAACAAGTCAATTAATAAACAAATATAATGTCATTTAGCGCCAACTTGAACATATGTTAAATCACTAACAATAACTTCATTAGGTTTTTTGTTGTTAAATTGACGATTTAAAATATTATTAATTTGGTCATTATTGACTGTTGTTTTATGATTATGATATTTTAATTTGGTGTATTTAGAAACCAAATTATTTTTGATCATAAAGAATCTGATTTTTCACCGCGATAAGATGATATCTTTTCTGTTTAAAATAACTTTAATTTTGCGAGCCCCATAAATTTTGCGACTTTTATTAAAGGCACTGATAATTTCTTGTTCATAATTATTAACTTGCTTGTTAATACATTTATTAGTTTGATAATAATACGTTGATTTTGATAAACCCAAAATCTTACATATTTTTCTTACTGAATATTTTGTTTTGTTGTTATTAATTATTGTTATTTTTTGGCGATTATCAGTGCGGCTTGCTTTAAAATGTCATTTTCCATTTTCAAGTCTTTAAGTTCTTTTCGTAAAGTTATTATTTCATTTTCTTCTAGTGTGCGATTGTCTTTTGCTTTAAATGAACCAGAATTATTATAATTTTTAACTCAACTATAAATAGTTGGTTTTGGTAAATTATATTCTTGCCCTAGATTAATAACACTTTTACCATTTTTATATAGCATGACAATTTGTTTTTTAAATTCTTCAGAGTATGAAGTTTTATTTCCCATTTTTATATTCCTTCTTTCTTAATAATTTTATCTAATTTTGAAGTCTATATAATTATGGTCCTAATAATTGTAGCCTATCCATCGTAAAGAAAAAGATATAATTAAAAAAATAGTAAATACTTTTTATTAGTACTTACTAAAATGGGTGCACTCTAACTCTTTTATTTCTGTTGCAAATATGCTTCTAAAATTAATTGCGCTGCTAAACTATCTTTTTTTTGTTTTCGTTTTTGGCGCGAAATATTTGCTTCTAACATTATTTGATGAGCTTGACGTGTTGTTAGCCGTTCATCAACTAAGTGAATTGTTATCGTTGCCTCTAATAATGGTTTTAAAACATCAACAAAATCATTAACCATTAAAGCACGAGGTCCAATTGTATTATTCATATTTTTTGGATAGCCAATAATAATATCACTAAATTGTTTCGTTGTAATTAACTCCGCTAAATATTGCGCTGCTTGTGCAAAATCATTTTCTGGAAAGCGATAAACACCATACCCAGTCGCAATCAATCCCCAACTTGTTGCTAAGCCTAGTGTTTTACTACCAACATCAACTCCTAAATAATAATTAGCCATGATGTTTTAAAAATTCCAGCGGGTCAGTGAATAATTTAACAAGTAAAGTTTTGTCTTTATTGTTAAAACCACTTTGAGCAACACTATTATTGCCACCACCTTTACCATCTAATAATGGATTTAATTGTTGAATAATTTTTCCAGCTTGATAACGATCGTATAAATCATCACTAACACCAACAATTAATGTGGCTTGTTTTTCATCACTAACATCAACGAAGAAAATTAGTAAGTTTTGATATCGGGCTTTATAATCATCAATTAACACTTTTAAAGCATTAATATCAACTTTTGTTGTAAATTGATGAGTTAAAACATTAATTCCATTTTTAGTTTGTGGTAACAAGGTATTATATTGTTTGACAAATTGTTGAATTAAAATATTATCATATTGTTTTTGTCAACGTTTAAAATCTTCTTTAAATTGTGCCACTAACTCTTTTAACTGTTTTCAGTTTGTTTTTGAAACGGTTAAATTACTAATTTGTTCTCAAGTTTGCTCTAAACGTTGGTCAAGTAATGCCTTCTTCCCTTGATTATACTTATCAAAATAATTAATTTCTTCAGTTTTTTCTTTTAAAAATTGTTCATTTAGATAAATAGCAATTGTTTTATTTGAGGTAATAGCATGAATTCGAAATGTTCCAGCTCCTTTTGATTCCAAACCAGTTACTAGTAAATCTTCAACATCTTGTGAATTAGCCACATGGGTTCCTCCACAAAGTTCACAAGAATAAGTACCAAATTTAACAATTCGAACCTCAGCATCATATTTTTCTGTAAAAAAAGCTAAAGCATGATGCACATCTAATGCTGCTTGCATATCAGTATAAATAACTTCACAAGGAATTGCATCATTAATTGCCTTTGTAACAGAATCTTCTACAGCTGTAATTTCTGCTGGTGTAATTGCTTGATTATGTGTAATATCAATTCGTAAACGTTCATCATCGTTATAAGAACCAGTTTGCATAACATGGTTTCCTAGCACTTCTCGTAAAGCAGCATGAATTAAATGTGTTCCTGAATGATTTTTCCGCGTATAAAAACGACGATCACTGTCAATTGACGCATTGACCAAATCTCCAATCTTAAGTGTCCCTTCAACTTTGACAAAATGTAAATGCTGTTTATTTGGTCCTTGTTGTACATCCAGAACATAAGCTGTCGTATTGTCTTTTAAAATTAACCCGCGATCAGCAGCTTGTCCTCCTTTTTCAACATAAAATGGCGTCTCTTTTAAAATGATATATCCTGTTGTATTAGTTAATTTTGTGACTGGTTTATCATCAGCAAACATAAAGACAATTTCTGTATTATTAACTTGTTCATGTTCATAACCAACAAATTTACTAGCAACATATAACTTGGTAAAAAGTTCACTTTGTAAATTAATTGCTTTAATATCTTTTCGAGTAGTACGTGAAATTGTTTTCGCATTTTCTAATAATTCATCAAAACCAACACGTTCAACACTAATCCCTGCTTCGTGTGCTTCTTCTTCAATTAATTCAATTGGAAAACCATAACTTTCAAATAAACGAAAGGCATGCTCTTTTGAAATCGTACCATATTTTGTTTTAACTTCATTAAAAAGTTTGTTTCCTTGTTCTAATGTTTTTAAAAATTTATTTTCTTCATCTAACACAGCTTGTTCAACAATTGGTTGTTTTTCAACTAGATAAGAATAATATTCTTGCATAATGTTAACTACTGTTCCCACTAATTTAAATAAAAATGGTTCTGTTAAATCAATTTTTTTCCCATATAAACTAGCACGACGAATTAAACGCCGAATAACATAACTGCGATCTTTATTCCCTGGAAAAGCACCATCAGCAATTGCAAAAGTAACTGCCCGAATATGATCAGCAATTACTTTAAATGCAGTATTAATTTTTAATTGTTCTGAATAATTGTTAAACAATGCTGTTTCATCATAATGATATTTTCCATTTACTAATTTTTCAACCGCTTTAATAATTGGCATAAATAAATCAGTTTCAAAATTAGTTGGTGTTTCTTGAATAATTGAAGTAATTCGTTCTAATCCAGCACCAGTATCAATATTTTTTCGTGATAAATCAGTATATGTGCCATCGCCATTATTATTATATTGTGAAAAAACAATATTTCAAACTTCCAAATAACGATCATTTTCTAAATCATCTTGTAATAACTTTAATCCTAACTGCTCAAGATCATATTTTTCCCCACGGTCATAAAAAATTTCGGTATTAGGTCCACATGGTCCGGCCCCAATTTCTCAAAAATTAGTATCCTTATCACCTTTAATAATTCGTTCATCACTTAAACCAATTACATTGCATCAAATTTTATAAGCTTCTTGATCATCTTTATAAATTGTGACATATAATTTGGCAGGATCAAACCCAATTCATTTTTTATCAGTTAAAAATTCTCAAGCATACATAATTGCTTCTTTTTTAAAGTAATCACCAATTGAAAAATTACCAAGCATTTCAAACAAAGTATGATGACGTGCTGTATAACCAACATTTTCAATATCATTAGTTCGAATTGATTTTTGTGAATTTGTCAAGCGTGGTGATGGTGGCGTTTTTCGCCCATCAAAATATGGTTTTAACGTTGCCACACCAGAATTAATTCATAATAATGACGGATCATCAACAGGAATCAATGATACTGAAGGTAATTCATAATGATCCTTACTGTGAAAAAAATCTAACCACATTCTTCGAATTGCATTTGCTGTAAATTTTGTCATTTTAATATTTATTTCTCTTTCATAATTAATTAATAGGATTATAGCATACCAAACGAAAAAAAACTTTTTTATTTCAAAGAAGTTATTACCAAAAGTCTATTTTCGATATCCTCGAACCAATAAATAAAACGAAACTAATAAAATATTAACAAAGAAGAAAGTCGTAATTACAGGCACAACGGCTGGATATTGAAAATATTGGCGAAATATTGTTCACATTAAGGTTTGTCAAAGTAAACCAATTACCAATCATGTTAGCATTTGAACAAACATTAATAAATTATATGAAAATTCTTGTAAACGCGCTAAACAAAACAACATAAAATAAAGGGGAATAAAACTAATGATCATTAATCCTATTGCAACTACTAAAAGGATTCAGTTAGCTGTAACATACCGCGTTGTTGATGTGAAAGCAGGGAAAATCATAATCACAATAAAACCAATCATTAATAAAATCATTCCAATGTTGCTTCCTAATCGTTGACGAAGTTCACGACGAGAAGAAATATTAATGTATCCTAATCATTGCATAAAGTGAGTTACAAATCCACCGCGGTGTCCTGCTGATGATGGTAATAATAATTCAATTGCAATGCGAATTGATAATCCAATCACAACATTAGCAACAGCAAGGGGCATCACAAAAATAATTAATACTGCTCCTGCTTGCATAATTGTTGGTGCTTGCGCAAAAAGCGTTCCTAAACCATCTTGATTAATTATTAAACCTAATACTGAAAAAACATTTGGTTGATATTGTACATTGTTTATTCAAGTTGCCAATCCTTGGCCATTAGTTAAATTATATCAGTAAAGTTTTTCACGCAGTACAAAAGAAAAACCATCAGCAATGGCAATGAAAAATAATCCTAAAAATAAGGATAGATATAGAGTAAAGCCGCCAATTCTTGTCATTCATTTCCCAACTAATAAACGAACATTTCATTTTCAATGTGCTGCTGTTATATTTGTTAGTAAGACAATAACAAAAATTGCTGTTCCAACTGCAATTAATGTAAAAATAGGAACAAAAATATATAAATCAATTACTCAAAATTTAAAAAGAGAAAATCCCTTTAAACTAAAAACTGTTTTAAAAGAACCATATGATAATAAAAAATTTAAAATATTATAAGCACTATCTCCCTGTAAAGCTTCTAGCGGATTAGGGTTTAATCCTTTAACGCTTAATGAATTAATAATTTCTTGTTTTAATGCTGTTACTTGTTGATTTAATGTTGGAATAACTGCTCCAGCCATAATAATTACAATTCCTGCTAAAAATCATATAGTACTAAATTTTAGTCAAGACTTTAATGTCATAGTCTCCTCCATGTTTCTAAATAATTATAAGTATATTATACCAAGAAAACAAGGAAGATGATATTTTTTTTTATTCTAGAGTGATTAACAAATTACATCATAACTCGTTCTACTACTTTAATATCTGGAATGGCTAATAATGATGACCGAATTTGTTGCAAGCGGTCAGCATTACTAACCTTAATAATTGTTTTAATTGTTAAATTCATTAAATCACCAGAAACATTAGCACTCATCATTTGAACCGATGCATTTAAATGACTTAATACTTTTGTCACATCAACTAGTAAGGCTGGTCGATCAATTGCTTCAATCCGAATTGCACAATCATATTTTTTATTTTTACAAACTGTTTCATTTCAACTAACTTCAACTTGGCGGTCTTGCTTATCACCGCTTTTAATATTGCGACATGTTTTTAAATGAACTTTAATCCCTTCAGCTTTAGAAACATAACCAGTGATGTCTTCATATGGAATTGGCAAACAACATTGCGAAATAACAACTTTAATGCTTGAAATGCCTTGGACAATGATATCATCTTTTAACTGCGCTTTTTTATATTGTTTATCTTGTAATTTTTTTAAAATTTTTTCATTTTGACTTGTTTCGTGATCTAAATAAACTAAATTAATTGTTTCTTCTAAAGTATATTCATCATTAGCAACATCTAACAAAAAATCTTCAATATTATTAAAATTAATTGCATGTAATCGTTCTAATTGTGTTTCTGAATCAACTAACTTTCATTTTAAATCTTTTTTTGCAATATATTCTTCAATTTGTGCCTTTGTTTGTTTAATTTTTTCTAAATTAACTGATTTTGTATCACTAGTTACTTCAACTAATTCTTTTTTCAAATACTTCTTAATTTTTTGTAATGCAGATGATGTTTTTGCGACAACTAATCATGAATGATTTGGTTTTTGGGTTGCTGCTGTTTTAATATCAACCACATCCCCTGATTTTAAAACAGTTGAAATTGGTGAAAATAAACCATTAATTTTTGCTCCAATTGTTTTTTCCCCAATTTCAGAATGAATTTTATAAGCAAAGTCAAGAACAGTCGAACCAAATGGTAATGTTACAACCTTCCCATTTGGCGTTAAAACATAAATTAACGAAGAAAAAATATCATTTTGAATAATTTGTTCCATTAAATGATCTGGTTTATAAACTTCTTGTTGAATTTCATCTCGTTCTTGCACTGAAATATTTTCTAAATCTAAAATCCGTTTAAAAATATCTAATCGCTCATCAATATCTTTTTGTTTTTTTGCAATATCATAATTTTCCCCTTCTTTATAACGTCAATGCGCTGCTACCCCTTGTTCTGCTAATTCATCCATTTCTTCAGTTCGAATTTGAACTTCAAAAATAAGGCCATCATCAGCCGCAATTGTAGTATGCAAAGATTGATATAAATTATGTTTTGGCGTAGCAATATAATCTTTAAAGCGATTATTTAATGGCGTATAATGCTGATGGACAAAACCTAACACCTTATAACAATCATCAACACTATTTGCAATAATGCGGACAGCTAAAATATCATGAATATCATCAAAATTTTTGCCAAACTGATTCATTTTACGATAAATTGAATAAATTGATTTACTACGTCCATATACTTTTACGGACATCTTTTTTTCAGTAATTAAAATTTGTTTTAATTCTTCAATTTTTTGATTAATAGTATTTTCTCGCTCTTTATTACTTGATTCTAATAATGAAACAATTTTATTGTATTGCACAGGGTTAACAATTTTAAAACTAATATCTTCAATTTCTTGTTTAACAGCTTTCATTCCTAAACGATGTGCAATTGCTGAATAAATTTCTAAACTTTCTCGTGCAATAATTTGTTGACGTTCTGGTTTTAAATAACCAATTGTTTTTAAATTATGTAAACGATCAGCTAACTTGACAATAATTACGCGAATATCTTTCGCCATTGATAAATATAGCTTTCGTAAATATTGTGCTTTGATTTGTGTCCGATTTTCTTTCGCAAAATAACTAACTTTGGTTACCCCTTCAACTAAATTAGCGATTTCAATCCCAAACAATTCTTGTAATTCTTCAAAGGTGGCTGGAGTATCTTCTAAAACATCATGTAATAACCCGGCAATCAAAGTTTTTGGCCCCATTCGTCACTGCGCCAAAAAAAAGGTTGTTCATAATGGATGAATAATATACGCTGCTCCGCTATTGCGAACTTGCCCATGGTGTTTTTCTTCAGCATACTCATATGCTTTCTGAATTTCCTTTAATGTTTCTTCATCTTTAATATACAACTTAATTTGGGCTAAGACTTCTTCGTATTTAATATCTCGATTTATTATAAACAACCTCTTTTTCTTATAATAATTATAATTATATCGCGTTTAGCATTAATATTTAATCAGGGTTTTAATTAGATATGAAACTAAATCTTTTTTACCATTCAAATATGTTAAATCAATCATAAAGGCTAAATCAGCAATTGTTGCTTGTTCTTGCTTAACTTAATTGACACATTGCTCGTGCTGTTTCTCCCGATGCTAAAACATCATTAAAACATCATCAACAATCAACACAAGATCATTTGGTTGTAAATCTCCGGTGTGAATCTCTAATTGATTTGCCGCATATTCGTAACTATATTTTACATCAATAACTGCTCGGGGTAATTTCCCCGCTTTTCTCACAGGAATAAACCATAAATTGGTAGCATAACTAACAGGCCCCCGCCCGGGCCCAAACAAAAAACAATGTGCTTCAGGAGCAATAATTACTGTTGCTTTTTGGGCAACAGCATACGCTGCTAATTGCTTAATTACTGTTTTAAAAGCCAAAGCGTTATTTAACAACGGAGTAATATCACGAAAAATAACCCCATGTTCTGGATAATTAGGAATATCAACAATAAAATTTTTTAGATCCATTTTTAAAAATTCCTTTTTTGGTTAATTAATCATTAATTCCAACAACAACTTGTTCATCAACTTCAACGCGTTGTGAATCTAAGTAATTTTTAACACGGATTTTATTTAACGCACGATATTTTTCTAATGCTACTCAAATTGGGATTGCAACGAATAATGTCGCAAACATCCCAATAATTAAACCAATTAAAATAACAACATTAAAGCCAAATCATGTTCCTGAAAAAGCCGCTAAAGTAATTAATAAAATTGCAAACATAATTCCTAATGTTAAACAATGCTGTAACATTTGTTTAATTGTAACATTAGCAACTTTTTGTAAAAAGTTATGTTCATAATTATAAATCCGAAACTCTTTTTGAATTTCTCGGATGATTTTATGGTTTTTACTTTTAATATCTTTTGCCATCAATTGCACCGGACACAATTGTTCACGATATTGTTTTTTCAATTCTTTTAATTTTAAATCTGGATTTTTAATTGCTAGTTTTTTTAATTCCTCTTGATAATAAACTTTATGAGCACGACGTAAACGTTTAATTTGAGCACGATGTTCTGACATATAGGAAAATAATGTTTCATACTCACGAATATTAATTGCTTTTTTATTTTGTTTTGCTCGCACCATTACCATTTTCCCAAAGGCAATTGCAAACCCAAAAATCGTTAAGAACGCAATTGACATTTCAAAGGTAATTAACAACTGCGTAATAATTGCAATTGCAATAGTAACAATTAACGTAAAGATTGCGGCTAACACCATTCCAACAAATTGTGCTCAATCTAAGCGGAATAATGTATAAACAAAAATACATGCTAAACCAATTGCTAGGCTAATTGCCGCAATTTTTAAGATATAACCTTCCATAACTGGATCAGTTTGTTGTAAAGCTAATGATGTATCACTCGGGATAGCGCCATAAAATGAAGCAATTCTTGATAACAATTCACGTTCAAAAGTGCCTTTCGTAATATTTGTACTAACAACTAAAATACGGTTACTATTACCACTATCTTGTCGTTTAATCACATAAATATTAAAACTAAAATTATGACGTTTTATTTGCCGATACTCTTCAATTTGCGTGTTTAACTTGGCAATTGCAACTTCATCTGGAACTTGTTTAGACCCATCTGTTCCTCACAAGTCTTCATTAACTGTAATATTAATTCCCGGTTTAATTGTATTAGCAATATTTGCTTTCCCAGCAAAACCGATTGCTAAGGCAATTATTAATAAAATGATACCAACAATTGGGGTTAATTTTGTAATATTATAAAAGGTTCATTTGCCGTGTTTTAATTGTTTACGCTTTTTATTTTCTGCGGGGGCTGAAGCAGATAATTCTGTTTCACCATTAGCAGTAAGATTTACTTCAACATCAGATGGAAGGTCAGTTGTTGAAGAATCCACTATTTTAACATCAGTAGCTAGTTTTCTTGATTGTTTCTTAAACAATCAAGTTCATAATGAAAATAGTGAAACATCTAACCAACGATATTTTTCTTGCCAATGTAACTTAATGACAATTCAATACATTAGCCGCGCTACGGCAAAAACCATAATAATTGAAATAATTAAACCAACTAATAAAATTGTGGCAAATGATTTAATATTATTAGTTCCTGTTCAAAATAGTGACAGCCCCAATATTATTAAAACGACTAAAGCATCGATAAAAACAGCAATTGTTTGTTTATTAGCAATTTTCATTGCCGGTTCAAATGGGATGTTATTTTCATACCGCTCACGTTTATACCGTGAAAAGAACAGCAAGTTTCCTTCTAATGATAATCCAAAAGCAATAATTAAAGCGGCAATACTTTCTGGTGAAATTTCAACCTTTAATAAAGATGAGAAATATAAGGTTGAAATAATTGTAAACAATAAAGTTAATACGGCAATTAAACCAAATAAACGATAATAAACTAATAATACAACAAAAATGGCTAAAACTAGAACACCTAAAATAATCATTGAAATTTTAAACACATTTGTTGAAACAGCCGGTGGGATTTCACGATAACCGCCGCGAATAGTAAATTCTAGTCCACTTAGCCCCCCATTAATCAAGTTACTAATTTGACGAGCTTCCGTCTCGGTTGATGTTGTAATTTGATTTGAATTTTCGGAAGCACCAGTTCCAATTTTAATTGAATTTCAATTAATAATATATTTTTTATATGCTTCTGTCAAATCACTATTATATTCAATAATTGTCTGTAAATATGGTCGCAATGGATCAATATATGCATTTGTTGTAGCACTTTTATCATTTGGATCAATTAATAAACGATTTGTCGGCACTGTTGTAAAACGAAAATGACTATCTTCCATTCATGTTCTAATTTGTGAAATTGGATAACGTAATGCTAAGTCTAACAAATTACCAGGCTGAATTCGGGCAGTTCCCGCGTCATAATATTCTACATCAAAAATATGATAAATATTTGTTCAATCTGTTGAAGAAACCTTACGAATATCAACACTAAACAAAGTTGCATTTGCTTGTATATTATCAATATCATGGCGTAAATCATCAATCATTTGACCAATATCAGTTCAAATATATAGTGGCTGTGCTTGTCCGCCTCCTTCTGCTGGTTTTAAACTATTAATAATGCTATCTCATTTTTGTTGATTTTTAATTTGTAAGGTAATAATTGGTTGACGTGCTTGGCCAACTCCTGTTGTTGAACCAGAAATAACATCACTTAATGGTGTTCGTTCTTTTGTTCCATTATTATCACTAATTAATAAATCTTTTCCCTTACTATCAGTTAAGTAAATTGCTCCTAATCGTTGAATTATTTTACTTAAGTCATTGTAAGATTTAAACATATCTTTTCCAACAATAACTTCAACCGAATTACGCCCTAATGTTTGTAAATATAAATTTTGGCTTGATAAAGGATCTAATTTATTTAGTAATAATTCTAAGCCTTTTTTGCTATCTCCATTTGGAGTATCAGGTGAATAATTAGGGTCTCTTTTGTCAAAAACATCAATTTGAACTTGATATCCTCCTGAATAAGCAATTCCTGTTCGATATGAATAACGAAAACTATCCGCTGAAAAAAGCGCGCCAACAATCATAACAATAACTAAAACAATTAATGTTCCGATTAGGATAATTAATCGGCTTATTGCTCTTTTATCTTTTGGATCTTTAATTATTTTAACTTGTTCTTTCTTTCCCACGCTTGACACCACTATTCTACTTTTCAACTTTTCTTTATATATTGTACACTATTTCTTATCTAATCTTATTATTTAATAAACATATCTTTAAAATCATCTAATGATAAATCTGGATCAGTAATTTTTTGATTATTCATAAATTCAATTATCCGGTTAAGTTTAATATTAAAAATATAATAAGCAGCATCACTAACATCAATAATTTTTTTATCAACTAAAATTATTTTTAATAAATAATTAATAACATCCTGTTCAGTAATATTTCGATTTAATAACTTTAAATCTACTGTTTTTAAACTAATCATTTTTAAAACATAATTAGCAATTTGTTGTTGTTTTTTTTGATGATTTTGCATTATATTTACACCTTACCTTAGTTCCAACTATTATTATAACTAAGTTATTTAAAAAATTAAGCAATTTATGTTAAATTTTTTAAAAATTCAATTTCTTTTGATGTTAATACCCGCCCCCGTGGGGTTTTTAACAAATAGCCCTTTTTTAACAAAAATGGTTCTAAATTATTGGTAATTTTTAAAAGCGGTTCGTTTAAAATTTAACCTAATGTTCCTAAACCAACTGGTTTTTGTTGGAAAAGATGATAAATATGTTTTAAATAATTAACTTCATTTCATTCTAACCCATCTTGAAATACTTTTAAATTAGTTAAAATTTCTGTTAAAAAGCCAAGATCAATTGAACGAGAATTAACAACCAAATAGTCATATAATTGATAAAATAACCGCAAAATGGTGCGGGGATTATTACGAGTATAACTTGTTAGTAATTGTAATTCATCAACTGGCAAAGCTAGTCCAACTTGTAAAAATAAGTTATTTAAAATTTGTTGAATTTCGAAATTACTATATTCTTCAAAATAAAAAACAGTTGTAAAACGATTTAATAATGGTTGTGGAATTTGATATATCAAAGTTGTTGCTGCTAAAAAAGTAAAAGGTGGTAATGGTAATGTTACATTTTTAGTATTATAATCTTTTCCTAAAATTAAGTTTAAACAATTGTCTTCTAGAGCCGGATATAATGTTTCGCTTGCTTCTTGACTAATAGCATGAATTTCATCAATAAAAACTAAATCAAAAGATTTAATTTGCATTAAACAAGTAATGAGGTCACTTGGTTTTTGCAAATTTGTTCTATGTAAAAGATGTAATTTTTGTTTTAATAAATTGGCAATTAAATATCCTAAACTTGTTTTTCCCATACCACCGCCACCAATAAAGATCATATGTTTTAAAGGCAACTGTTGTTTTTGACTAGCTGCTATCATAATTTTTAAATTTGTTTTAATACTTTCTTGACCAATATATGTTTCAAAATTATCAGGACGAAAATTAAGTGACTGCATTTTTGCTTATTACTGTTAAAACTATTTTTAAATATTGGTCAAGTTGCTTTGGTGGTTGCTTAATTGCATTAATTGTTTAATAAATAGTTGTTAATAAGGTAGTATTCATTATTCTTAGGTTTTTAATAAAATTAAGTAATTAGAAACAAATTAGGTTTTGCTTATAACTAAATGATAACAAAATTTATAAAAAATTCAACTTCTTTTAAAAATATAATTTTTAGTTGAAAAAATAATCTATAAAATTATGAATTTTGACATACTAAAAAATACTTTTTTAAAGTTAGAGTGCACCCATTTTAGTAAGTACTAATAAAAAGTATTTACTATTTTTTTAATTATATCTTTTTCTTTACGATTGATAGGCTACAATTATTAGGACCATAATTATATAGACTTCAAAATTAGATAAAATTATTAAGAAAGAAGGAATATAAAAATGGGAAATAAAACTTCATACTCTGAAGAATTTAAAAAACAAATTGTCATGCTATATAAAAATGGTAAAAGTGTTATTAATATAGGGCAAGAATATAATTTACCAAAACCAACTATTTATAGTTGAGTTAAAAATTATAATAATTCTGGTTCATTTAAAACAAAAGACAATCGCACACTATAAGAAAATGAAATAATAACTTTACGAAAAGAACTTAAAGACTTGAAAATTGAAAATGACATTTTAAAGCAAGCCGCACTGATAATGTCCAAAAAATAACAATAATTAATAACAACAAAACAAAATATTCAGTAAGAAAAATATGTAAGATTTTGGGTTTATCAAAATCAACGTATTATTATCAAACTAATAAATGTATTAACAAGCAAGTTAATAATTATGAACAAGAAATTATCAGTGCCTTTAATAAAAGTCGCAAAATTTATGGGGCTAGCAAAATTAAAGTTATTTTAAACAGAAAAGATATCATCTTATCGCGGCGAAAAATCAGATTCTTTATGATCAAAAATAATTTGGTTTCTAAATACACCAAATTAAAATATCATAATCATAAAACAACAGTCAATAATGACCAAATTAATAATATTTTAAATCGTCAATTTAACAACAAAAAACCTAATGAAGTTATTGTTAGTGATTTAACATATGTTCAAGTTGGCGCTAAATGACATTATATTTGTTTATTAATTGACTTGTTTAATCGTGAAATAATTGGTTATAGTGCTGGGCCGAATAAAACAGCCGAACTGGTCCAACAAGCTTTTCATAAAATAACACGACCATTAAATCAAATAACTCTATTTCATACTGATCGTGGTAATGAGTTTAAAAATAAAATCATTGATGAAATTTTAATAACTTTTAATATTAAAAGATCATTAAGCAATAAAGGCTGCCCTTATGATAATGCTGTGGCTGAAACAACTTACAAAACTTTTAAAACTGAATTTATTAAGGGTAAAAAATTTAAAAATTTAACACAATTAAAATACGAACTTTTTGATTTTGTGCATTGATATAACAATATTCGAATTCATGGCAGTTTAAATTATTTATCTCCAGTTACTTTTAGAAAACAAATGTCTATATAAAAAGTGTCCTAAAAAGTGTTGCCATTCCAAAATAAATAGGATAGTAAATCCAATCGCTTTCACACTTTCTTTAAGGATTTGTGTCATAGATGAGTTATTTATCTTTAAGCATCAAAATATTAAGTTTTAGATTGCATTATTCATCAGATAGTACCTTTATTAAAAATGATATTATTAGTTGTTAAACCGAAAAAATATAATAAATCACAGAAAAGAAATTATAAAAATTAACTAATTTGTAGGGAAAAATAGGTTAATTTTTAATTTTAAAGATACTATCTGATGAATAATGCAAATAAAAAATCGCTCTAATAAGCGATTACTTTAATTTATATTTAATTACTTTATTTATAATTTTTATAAAAACTAAGCTTTTTTCCGACTACCAAATGCTTTATAATCTTGCCCTAATGAAATTGTTGCGCTTAAGGTCATCATAATGGCAATAATAATTGCACTAGATAAAGCTAATGGATCATGAAAATCTTTAACAAAAAAAGTTCCTAATTGAAAGCCAAAAATTACAATTAATAATAAATTAAAAGGATTAACAATTGTTAAAAAAATATTTTTAATTCAATTAAATTGTTGTGGTTTAATTGCAGTTTGACCTGCGTGAGCCAAGTATTGTTTAACTTCATCATTATGATAGCCAATTTTTTGATTAGGTAAATTTGTAACAATTTCAGGAATGGTTGCTTCGGCAAGTGCTTGATAATCAGTAAAAATTTTAGTTTCATTAAATTGTTGGTTCTTTTTTGCCATAATACCAAGCTCTCCATATTATGGTTTAATAATATCATAATTTAAAAAACAAATTTATTAATAAAAACACAAAACAATTGTTTTGTGTTTCTTATTTTATGTCATTAAACCAGCTTCGTATAATCGTTTAAAACGTCCTTCAACTTTTTTTAGTTCATCAAAGGTTCCACTTTGAACAACCCCATTTCCTTTTTCTAAGACTAAAATTTGATCAACATTTTTAATGGTACTTAAGCGATGAGCAATAATAATTGTTGTTCTACCTTTCATTAGGTTATCTAATTCCGCTTGAATTTCTTTTTCAACAATATTATCTAAAGCACTTGTTGCTTCATCAAGAATTAAAATTTCAGGATTTCTTAAAAACATTCGTGCAATTACTAATCGTTGCTTTTGCCCTCCTGATAAAATAAAACCACGCTCTCCTAGTGAAGTATTAAACCCTTCTGGTAAATCAATAATAAAATTATATAATTCTGCTTTTTTTGCTGCTGCTTCACATTCAGCATCAGTTGCCATAAAAGTTCCATAACGAATATTATCGTAAAAACTTCCGTAAATAATTTGTGGTTCTTGTTCAACATAACCAACATGGTCTAAATATGATTTTAAATTAATTTTTTTTAAATTTTGATTATTATTAACATAAATTTTCCCTTTTGTTGGATCATAATATCGTAATAATAATTTTGAAATTGTTGATTTTCCAACACCTGTTTCTCCAACAAAAGCATAACTTTTTCCTTGGTGAAAATTAAAATTAAAGTTTTCTAAAATATATGGTTCATATTCATCCGCTACATCATATTTAAATCAAACTTTGTCAAAGACAATATCACCACTAATTTCTTTTAATGGTGGTGTGGTTACATTAATATTAATGTTAGGAACTTCATTAAAAATTTCTGCAACACGAGTTGCTGATGTTGATGCTGCTGCTAAATTAGCTAGTAACCGAACAACTTGAATAATTGGAAAAATTAAGGAATTAATACTCATTGTAATTGACACCATCACAGTTGGGTCTAACCGATTATTGTTAACAAAAATAATTCCAACAATTAATGCAATTGTATTCATACTAGTCAAAGTTGTTATAACAAAAGCAATTACAATTGATTGGACTTTAATAGCGCGCATACTGACTTTATAATATTCTTTATGAATTTTATTAAAACGTTCTTTTTCATATTCATTTGTACCTGTTGCTTTAATTAATCGAATTGCATTAATCCGATCATTAACATCGCCGTTAATATCAGAAGCCACTTTTCGTTGTTTATATATTAACCGACGAATAAAAGTAAAACCAAATGAAGTTAATAATAAAATTCCAAATGATATTCCTAAAATAATACCAGATAATTCCGCAACAGTTGCACTTCCATCAAGATAAACAAAATTACCATCTTGATCAATAACTGGTTCAATCCCGCGTGGTCCATCTTGGTATTGCAAAACACGGTTATCTAAAGTAAACATAATCCCAATACTTCCAATGAAGATAAAGAAAGCATTTAAAAAATTTTGTGGAACTTGAAATGCTTGGTCACCTAAAATTTGCGTATCAAAAATTAGTTTAGTTAAAATATCACCCATTTTTTTATCATTATAATAATTCATATCTAAATCAACTAATTTATTTAAGAATTTAATTCGAATATCAATTTCAATTTTTCGTGAAATTGACCCGCCAACTAAAATTTGTAAATATAAAAACATTCCCGAAACAATAAAAGTTCCGGCAAAACCAATTGCTCAGTATAGTAATGTTCCTCACGGAATCGCAGGGTCATTAATACTTGAACGCTTTGACATTCCCGTTGTCAATTCCATCATAACAATATTTGTTAATTTAGGTAAGGCAACTATAATCCCACAAGTAATAATAATAAATAAGATTAAACATAATCAACGAAATCAAAATTGTTTATAATAAATTGATAATAATTTAAAAAATCCCATCGGGGTGGCTTTTGGCTTTTTAACTGGAAGCGGTTCTTTTTTTGTTTTATTGCCAGTTAAATTTAGCCCATCATTTTTTTCTCTCATCATGAACTCCTTTTTGTGCATTTTGTTAAGTATTTAACAAAATAATTATACGAATTATAAAAAATATTACAAGTTATTTTATTAATATTTATTAAATATTTAACATTTTATTTAAGATGTAGGCTCTTCTTTTTTAGCAACTCAACTATACTTCCTAAATCAGCTAGTAAAGTTTCATATCTTGGTTTTGATAAAATTTGCATAATGCGTTGATCTAATTGATTTACTAAATTAAAAACAATTGGTTTTAATTTTCATCACTTTTCAGTTAAGGTTAAATAAATAATTTTTTTATTATTTTCTGGGCGATTTTTTACAACATAACCCTTTTGTACTAATTTTTTTGAAACAATCGTAATATTTGCCCGTGATTGATTAACAACTTGTGCTAATTCATTCATTGTATAGTCAGGAAACCGTTCAATTAAAATTAATAACCAAATATTAGAAATTTGAAAATCATAATAACCTTGTTTTTGTAGTTCATTTTCAATTTGCTGTGAAAATGCTTTGTTAATAAAACCTAAATAACGAAAAAGTAACCCCCCACATATTTCATTTTCTACTTGCATTTTTTCCAGAATATTCCTCCTCCTTCTAATTAATTTTTATATATTTCTTATCTTTTTTTATCTTAACATAGAATAAATTAATGTTAAGTATTTAACAAAGATAAATAAAAAATGTATTTAAAATAAATACACTTTTTTGCTTTTAACGTTCTAAATCATGAATTGGATTATTATTAGTTAAAAATTCAATTTAAAAAATAATATTTTTGGAAGTTAATTTGCATTTTTTCACATCATTTACGCGAAAAGCATAATTTTGATAAACAAATTCTTTAATTTTATTTTCTGATTTTGTTAAATCATATCCTGTTTCCTTAACAAATCATTGATATAATGTTTTACCTGCGCTTTCCGGTGGTGCTGCTAAATGCAGATATTTTTGAAATACTTTTTTAATCGAAGTACTGCCATGAATTCAAAGCATATGGTGGCAAATTTCTTTTACTTGTCCAGTTTCATCATCTTCATCATAAATTTCACCAACTAATTCTTCTAAAATATCTTCCATTGTAACAATTCCAAGAAAATTATTACTATCTTCATTGGTGCTAACAACTGCCATATGGACCTGTTCTTGTTGAAAAAATTATAAAGCATCATCTAATTTTAAATAACGGGAGAAAAAAATTGGTTCAGAAACTAAACTTTTGATATCAACTTCTTGATGATCAATAACGGCAATAAAAACATCTTTAATGTTTAAAATACCAATTACTTTTTCAGTTTCTGGAACTAAAACGGGAATGCGCGTAAAACGTTCTTGCTTATAAAACCGTTGTAATTCTCGTCATGAAATATTACTATAAATTGTTTTAACTTTTTCCTTTGCTGTCATAATTGAACCAATTGTTTTTTCATCAAAAGTTATTGCTGATTCAATTAGTTCTTTCTCATTTTTTTCTAAAACACCTTCTGATTCAATTGTTGAAATTAATTCTAACAATTCATTTTCTGTTGTTAAAACACCATTTTTTTGTTTATGAAAGGTTAACAACCAAGTAAAAGGATAAAACAAAATTTTTCAGATTCATAAAATATAAGCTGAAAAAATTGAAAACCTTTCAGAAAAAGCTTTAGTAATTGTTTTTGGTAATAATTCACCAAAAATTAAAACAGTTAAACCAATAACTCCTATTGCTACTCATGTTGCTGTTTCGGAATTGATAATCAAAGACGCAAAAAATAAAGTTCCAATTGTTGCTAAAGCAGTATTGACTAAAGTATTAGCAATTAAAATAGTTGCTAAAGTACGATCATAATCTTTGACCAATTTATAAAATTGTTTTGCTCGACGAATTGTTTTATTTGTTGCTCTTTTTTTCCGTTTACTAACATTCTTTTTTGCCATTTGTTTTAAACGAATAACATTAATTGAGGTAATAGCTGTTTCTGAAGCCGGAAAAAAACTTTAAAAAATTAATAAAATAATCATTATTGGAAGTAACACGGCCAACGCAATGGTCATATCCATCATAATTTACTCTCCTTTAAAATCTGTATTATTTTCTATAATTATATGCTTTTCTCTAATAATTATCTACTAAATAAAATCATAAAAATATTTAGATTTAACTTTAAAAATATAAAAAATAATGTATAGTTATAGATAGACAATTATATAAAATAATTCTTGGGGAGGAATAGAAATGAAAAAACTGCTAAGTACAATGGCAACAATGACACTCGCAACAACAACAGCAACAGCAACGATCGCTTGTTCAGAACAAAATATGGCTTATTATAACCAATTCATCAATGGTATAAATAATAAAGAAAGTTTTATTTTTATGGTTTCAGCAAAAAATTGCATTCATTGTCAAAATACAATAGATACAACAATTCCAGATTTATATAATAAAAATGGCTATGGTAATGATAAATATGACAAGTATTTAGCGGGTGATTTTGGTGCACAATATGCCTTAAAAAAATATCCTATTAGTTCTGATGAACAAGAAAAAATTAAAAACACCCGCTTAATTATTACTGATAACATTAAAGATTATAATGGTATTTGAAAAGAAAAATGAGCAAAAAAAATTGCTGATTGAATTGTAACACAAGAGCGAAATGCCCATAAAATTAATGGTGAAATTGACAAAGTAATTACTGCTGATTCATTAGGGTTAACTGGAACACCAACTTACGTCTATATTAAAAATGGAAATTATGTTGAGTTCGAAACTGGTGAAGTTGGAAACTTACAAACAGGGGCCAATTCTGACTTATGAATGAATCGTTTTATTAAACATATGATATGGTCTTAGAATATTGAGGATACTGATCATAATAAAAAATACTCAGACAACTTTGCTGGGTATTTTTTTAATTAATCATTGTTATAATTGCATTAAAAATAATAAATAAATGATTATAAATAATTTGGTGGGTATACATTTTGCGCCGATCATTAATAATAATCGGTGTTTTTGTTGTTAAATTAGTCTCTATAATCGGTGAATTTTCTTTTAAAATAAATTTAATATTATCTAATGGTAAGGTTTTATCAGTATGTTTTAAAACATTAAATAAATAAGTTTGATCTATATCGATAATAATTAAAATTACAAGATCCTCATCTGTTAATCTTTCTAAAAATTTTTTAGCAATAAATTCATGTGTCGTTACACTTACATCAAAACCGGTTCCCAGCAATTGATGATAAAAATTAATTAATAAATCTAAATGTGTATGTTCACCAATCAAATAAATTTTTTTTGTTGTTTTTAGCATTGTTTTTAATTCTAAAATTGATGATAAATTTTCATTTAATAATTTTGTCATCATTGCACTATGGTTTGATACTAAATTATTAACAGTATTTTTTGATGGATTAATACGATAAAACTAATTAAGTTTTTTTAAATTATCTAATTCATAGCGAAAAAAAATATAAAATTCTTTTCACCCTGTAAAACCTAAACTTTTACAAAACTTTGTCACCGATGAGACACTTGTATGTGATGTTTCTGTAACATCATTAATGATAAAATTTTCATTTGATACTTTAGCAAAATTTAAAATAGTTTGTGCAATAATACCATTAACATTATCATTATTACGATTAATAATTTCTTCTAACTTCTCAAGAATATTAGTTTTTAATTGCATATTACCCGCCTATTAATTCCATGGTTTAATCCCTTCAGATTTCAATTATATTTTAATAAAATTTAGATAACAATGGAATTAAAAAAATTTGAGAGTTTAATGAAAATATTTTCCTAATCTACCTCATCGGTACGGTCTTTTACTACTTCCTCAATTTTTGCTAGCACAGTAAATAATTCTTCAAATTCAAACTTTTCAATTTGGTTACATACATGTTGGACATTATTTAAATCCATTTTAACCTCCTTTCAAGCAAAAAATTACCCATCGTAAGTTAACTTTTCCTTGCAAATATAAAACTTTGTTTAATAACAAAGTTTTATATTACTTTAACATTAAAATCATATTGTTTCATAATTTCTGGTTTGTCCGTTACTAAATATGAAACATCTTTAACGTCATAAAATTTAAAAAACCCAATTTTATCAAATTTTGTACTATCAGCTAATAAAATTTTAACTTGAACCCGAGCTAACTAAGGCTGCTAATTCAACCCGCGCTTCTTCTTCATTACTTTTGAAAACAGCGCCAGTTTTATCAATTGTATTTGCTGAAAAAATAACTTTTGAAAATTGAATTAATGATAAAATTTCCTCACAAAACGAACCATAAAAAGCTTGTGATTTTTCTCGTAATTTGCCTCCAAATAAGACATTATATTGAACATTAGGATTATCTTTTGCCAATTGTAAAATTCGAAATGAATTAGTGACAATTTTTATTGGTTTATCAATTAAAGTAACAAAAATTTCACAAGTTGATCCTGCTCCTACAAAAATAACATCATTTTTTTCTAATAAATTTGTTAACTTTTTTCCGATAATCATTTTTTTATCAAAATTAATACTACTTGTTTGAACATTAATATTACATGTTTTATTATGAACTCCCAAAAAATTAATACCACCATAATACATTGTAATAATTCCTTCATTTTCAAGTTCTTTTAAATCGCGGCGCGCAGTTGTTGCTGAAATATTATATTTTCGAACATATTCAAGAACATGATTCATTTCGTGAAAAATTTTTTGACACAAATATGCTAATAATAAATCTTTTCGTTGGACTCGATGGATAATTCTCTACTCCTTTCATTGTTTAACTCTGTACTTAATTATTATACCGAAAAAAAGTTATTTACCAAAATGTTCCAAAAATTTTCTTAAATTTTCAATAAGTTTTTTATTGTGCAATAGTTGGCATAATTCAGCAACACTTGCTTTTTGAATTGCACCAATACTTTCAAAATGGTGATTTAATAATTTAATTCGTTGTTTCCCAAACCCTGTGATTGTTTCTAAAATACTTGTTGTCAAAGCTTTTATTTTCCGACGGCGAAAACTAGTAATTGCAAAATGATGAACATCATCTTGCATTCTTGTTAAAAATAAAAATAAACGGCTACTTTTATCCAAATATACTTTCTCTTTTTTTAAATTAAGTAAATGGTCAGTTTTATGATGATCATTTTTAACTAAACCAATCACAGGAATTGATAAATCTAATTTTGCTAGTTCTTTTAAACAAGAATTAACTTGTTGAATCCCACCATCCATAATAATTAAATTAGGAAGTGCTTGTTCTTCTTGAATAATTTTTTGATAACGACGAGCAACAACCGCCGCAATACGGTGCGTATCATCTTGATATGGGATTTCTAAATTATATTTACGATAATCATTTCGTGATGGGCGACCATTTTTATAAACAATAACACCGCCAGTCACAAATTCATCATTAATATTAGCAATATCAATCATCTCAATTAAATATGGTAATTCTGATAAACCTAAAAGCATTTGTAATTCTTTTAAAACTTCAGCATTATTTAATTCTCGTTGGGCAGTTGTCTGGTATTGGACATAAGATTCATAACTATTTTCAGTGGCTAATTTCATAATTGTTTTTTCAATTGGTGTTTTAGGATGAAAAACACGATTATCAAATAACAAGTTTAATTCTGGTAATGCAATTGCCTCGTTAACAATTATTTTTGTGGGCAAAATATTTTTTTGATAAATATTTTGCAAGTATAAGCGGCATAATTCTTCGAAATCTTCAACAAAATCAAGATAGTAATACTCATAATATTTATAACTTAATTTTCCAGCAGGATAAAATAAAGTTGTTAAAACTAAATGTTCAGTAGTTTGATACAAACTAATCACATCTAAGTCATCATTTTGATTTAACATTTCAACTGTTTGTGATGATAAAGTTCAATCTAAGTTTCGAATTAAAACTTTTAATTTATGTGCTTCTTCAAATTGTAAGTTATCTGCGGCTTGAAACATTCGTTTCTCTAGTAGTTTTTTTGTTTCAGTAAAATTACCTTTAAAAAAATTATGAACTTTTTTAATCATTTTTGTGTAATACTCTGAAGGAACTGATTTAAAACAAGCGCCTGAACATTGATTAATATGATAATAAAGGCAAGGTTTTCCAAGATTTCCTTTACAACGACGTAAAGGATATAATCGTTCTAAGACTTTAATAATTTCCCGCGCATGGCTCCCTTCTGGGAATGGTCCATAATAGCGAGCATATTTTTGATGAACATTACGAACATACAAATATTGGGGATCTTTTTCTTTTGTAATTACAATATAAGGATAATGTTTATCATCATTTAACAAAATATTATATTTTGGTTTATACTGCTTAATTAAATTATGTTCTAAAATTAGTGCTTCTTTTTCAGTTTTCGTAATAATTGTTTCTAAACGAACTATTTCTTGAACTAAGCGGGTTGTTTTATAATTATAAACTTTGTTAAAATAAGAACTAACACGATTTCGTAAGTTTTTTGCCTTTCCAACATATAATACTTGATGATAATTATTGTAAAATAAATAGCACCCTGGTTTAGCTGGTAAAATCTCAACTTGCTCTTTTAACGATAATTTTTCTGACATTTTTCATTCTTACCCTTATATTTGTTAATATTTTATGCTTAATTAAAAAAATTAGCAACTCATCATAAAAAAACCCAAGGTAAGAGAGAACTTAATATTAAAATAAAAAACTACTTTTCTGAAAAGTAGTTTTGTTAATTTTTTAACGCTTGTTTTGATTTTTCTACTAACACTTTAAATTCACTTGGATTATGAATTGCTAATTCTGATAACATCTTACGATTTACTTCAATGTTAGTTTTATTTAAACCATTCATAAATTGTGAATACGACATATCATGTTCACGTACTGCAGCATTAATTCTTTGGATTCATAATGAACGAAAATCTCTTTTACGTTGCTTACGATCACGAAAGGCATACGCTCATGATTTCATTACTTGTTCTTTTGCTTTTTTGTAATGCGTTGATTTTGTTCCAAAATATCCTTTTGCTTCTTTAATAATTTTTTTACGACGTTTTTTTGTTGTTGGTCCGCCTTTAACTCTTGCCATTTGTTAATACTCCCTTCTCTTTTTCTTTATCTTTGTAATAATTGTTTTAATCGACTCTGATCAGTTTGGTCCATTAAACCAGCTTTACGTAAATGACGTTTTTGTTTTGTTGTTTTATTTTGGGCTAAATGTGAAGTATATGCATGCGCAATCTTTCATTTTCCTGTTCCTGTTATTTTGACTCTTTTTGATAAAGATTTTTTCGTTTTCATTTTTGGCATAAATTTTCCTCCTTGTCTTTTCTTTTAAAAGTTAATTTAATTAATTATTTTTTTGGTACAACATACATATCTAAAAACAAGCCATTTAACTGGGGTTCTTTTTCAATCTTTGCCAAATCTTCAATATAACTAAAAAATTTATCTAATGTTTCTTTTCCATATTCAGGTCTTGCAACTTCTCGACCACGAAACTTTAAAGAAATTTTAACACGGTTTCCATCAGTTATAAATTCACGCACTTTTTTTGCCTTAAATTCCAAATCATGTTCACCAATTCCTGTTCGTAAACGCATCTCTTTATTTTCAGTTACATGTTGATTTTTCTTATTTTCTTTTTCTTTTTTCTTTTTTTCGTATTTATATTTTCCATAATCAACCAATTTTGCTACCGGCGGATTTGAAGCAGCTGATACTAACAATAAATCTAAACCTTTTTCTTCAGCAAAACGAACTGCTTCATTTCGCCCTAAAGGACCAACTTTATTACCATCATCTAAAATAATTAAAACTTCACGTGCTCTAATATCATAATTTACTTGCTCGATATTTTTATTGTTTTTAGTGGGTTGATTCATCCAATACCTCCTTTTAATTAATTAAAAAAACGCTCAAAAGTAGCGCTTTCATTAACAAGAATTATCTTCTTAAATGATTAAAATAATCATTAAAAACTTTAATTTTATCTTGTAAAACCTATTAACCACACTAAAGGGCATAGGTGAGCATTAGCTACTTTAACATTTTTCAATATTAATTATATAATGTTTTTTTAATTTAGTCAATAATATTAATAAGATATTTTAAATTAACTTACTAATACAAATCATTGTATTCTTCTACTCTAATTGTTGCTGAAACTTTTTTAAAACTTGTTGTTCTGCTTTTGATAACAAACCATTAGTTGTTACTAAAATATCAAAATTAGTTAATGTATATAAAGGAACTTGAAAACTTTCAAAATCAATAGTAGCTTTTTTTAATTGATAACTAAAAATTGCTAATACCGCAACAACTTCCAAACCTGCCGCTTGTAAAGTTTTCACAACTTCAATAACTGACCCACCGGTATAAATTAAGTCTTCAATGACAACAACCTTTTGCCCCTTTTCATAGACTCCTTCAATTTATTTTTGTTTTCCGTGACCTTTTTTTACTACTACGAACATACCCAAATGGTAATTGTAATAAATGGCCTAATAGAGCAGCGCGGGGAATTCCTGCTGTTGCTGTTCCAAAAATATTATCAATTTTATCTTGTTCAAAATTAGTATTAATAAGTTCAGCAAACCTTTCAGCAATTGCTCACCGCAAATTAGGATAACCCATTGTTAACCGATTATCAATATAAATTGGTGCTTTAATCCCCGATGCTCAAGTATATAATTCGGTAATATTAATACTAATTGCTTTAATTTTAATTAATTCCGTAATAATGTTTTTCATGTTCATTCTTCCTTTCTAATCTGTAAATGTTGTTATAATTTGTTGATAAACGGCCGCCGGATCGGCAGCTCTTGTAATTGCGCGACCAATTATTAAATAATCAGCTCCTAATTCTTTTACAAGAACTGGTGTTGACACCCGTTTTTGTTCAGTTTGTTTAGTTACTAATTGAATTCCAGGGGTAATTGTTTGTAACAATGGAAACTGTGTTTTAATCATCTTTGCTTCTCATGGCGAACAAATCACACCATAAAAGTTATTAACTACTGCTAATTTTGCTAAATTTTGTACTAATCGCTCTATTGTTAATGTTGAAGATAAAAATAAAGTTTGAAGATCATCATTATCAAGACTAGTTAACACTGTTACACCTAATAATTTAATTGAAGTATCTTGCACAACCTGATGCGCTAATTCTATTTTTTTTCACCACTTGTTAAATGAATTGTAACAAAGTCAACTTTATATTGCTTTAATGCTTTTAAAGCCTTTTCAACTGTAATTGGAATATCATTTAATTTTAAATCAAGAAAAACAATATGACCGTGCTGTTTTAATTTATTAATAATTTCAAAACCAACAGCATAAATCAATTCCATCCCAACTTTTAAAAATAATGATTGTGGCGAAAACTTGTTTAAAAAAGTTCATAATTGTTCTTCCGTATTAAAATCACACGCAATAAATATTTTTGGCATAATTATTTCTCCTTCTGGTGCACGATTCCCACAATATCGCTTAAATGTTGTAAATTTTGTTCTACACAATATGCTAACAAATCTCTTTCAATCTCTAGAACAAGGTTTGGATTAGTAAATAAACTAGTACCAATTGCAACAATACTTGCTCCAGCCATTAAAAATTCGAGAACATCATTGGCAGAACTAACTCCCCCCATTCCAATAATTGGGATTTTAACCACACTAGTAACTTCATAAACCATCCGAATTGCGATTGGTTTAATACAAGGTCCACTTAATCCTCCTATAATGTTACCTAATGCCGGTTTTTTAGTTTTAAGATTAATCTGCATTGCAGGAATAGTATTAATTAGACTAATTGCATCTGTTCTTTCTTCTTGACAAATAATCGCAAATTGCTTAACATCACTAACTGATGGTGATAATTTCACAATTAATTTCTTTTTTGTTAAAACACGGCGAACTCTTTTAACTACTTGTCGTGTTACCACCGGATCAGTTCCAAATAAAATACCTCCTTCTTTAACATTTGGGCAAGAAATATTTAATTCGACAAAAGCAATTGCATCAATTTCATTAATAGCAGTGGCTAATATTTCGTATTCTTCAATTTTTTTCCATTTAAGTTAACAATAATTGGAATCTGAAACGCAGCAAAGGCGGGCACAATCTTCGCTTTAAAATAATCTAACCCTGGGTTTTCTAAACCAATGGAATTAATTAATTCTGCTGTAACTTCAGCTAACCGCGGCGAAATATTACCTAACCGTGGTTCTAAAGTAATTCCTTTTGTTGTTAGCATTTCCAACTCATTAACAGCAAAAAAGTCCTTGTAACATTCACCATAACCAAAAGTTCCGCTTGCTGTTATTAAAGGACAATTTAAGGTATATCATAAAAATTTTGTTTTTAATATAGTAATTTTTACCCTCCCTGCTTTTAATATTCAACAATAATGATCGGTCCATCTGTACAAATTTTTTATTAACCCCATCAATTGTTTTTGTACATCCCATACATGCCCCAACACCGAAAGCCATATGACTTTCATATGAAATTTGTGTACCAATTTGTTGTGTTTTAGCTAAAGCATTAATTTTTGTCAAAACAACATCTGGCCCACAAGCAATAATTACTTTGGGTTTTGATTTTGTTAAATATTGTTCTAAGGCTGTGACAATATTTTGTTGGTGTCCAATTGAACCATCATCAGTATTTAATAAAAAATTATTATTATTTTGAAATAAAGTTACGACATTTAAATCATCCTTCGTTCGTTCCCCGAAAATAACATGATATTTTTTTCTTTTTTAATTAATTCATCAATTAATGCTTTCATTGGAGCAATTCCAATTCCACCTGCAACAATTAAAATGTCATCTATTGTCGGAGTAACTTGAAAACCTTGGCCATGTGGACCTTGGATTTGAACAACTTTACCAATTTTTCATTGATTAGCCATATACCATGTTCCTAATCCTTTACATTGATAATAAATGCTAATTGTTTCAGCAACCGGATTAATGTCAAAAAAAATAAATGGTCGTTTTAAAAAAACTGCTGTTGTGGTTCAGCTAGAACAAGCTGACCTGAGCAAGCAATTTTACTAAGCTGTGGTGCTTTAAATGTTGCTAATCATAAATCAGGACCAAATTGTTGATTTTCCAATAAAATAGTTGATTCAATAATTTGTTTTGTCATAGTTATTCCCCCTTTAAATGATAAATTTGACCTTGATAAACATTAATGATCGGTCATCCCGTTAAATTTTCTCCCAAAAATGGGGTATTTATTGATTTTGATTGTAATAACTCTGGGGTCACAACTTTGCTTATCGATAAATCAATCACTGTAAAATTGGTATAATTATTAACCTCTAATTGGATATTATGATGTTTAATTAATTGCTGTGGATTAACTGTTAAAGCATTAATAATAGTTGATAATGCCAATTGCTGTGAAATCACTAACTTTGTATATAATAATGGAAATGTTAATTGTAACCCTATAATTGCCATTGCACTATTTGCAAACTCACCTTTCTCGCTTGCTTGATGTGGGGCATGATCAGTTGCAATAACATCAATTATGCCATCATTTAAAGCTTCAATTAAACTTAATTGATCATTAATGTTATTTAAGGGTGGATTCATTAGATAATTCCCATCATTTGTTGTAATATCATCAACTGATAATGTTAAATGGCGCGGAGTTACTTCACAAGTTAAAAAGGGATTAATTTTTTTCCTTCGCGAATTAGAGCAATACTTTTAGCCGCGGAAACATGACATAAATGATAAGGTAATTGTTGTTTATTAACAATTTTTAAATTATTGGAATGGCAACACTTTTTATGACACTTTTTATATAGACATTTGTTTTCTAAAAGTAACTGGAGATAAATAATTTAAACTGCCATGAATTCGAATATTGTTATATCAATGCACAAAATCAAAAAGTTCGTATTTTAATTGTGTTAAATTTTTAAATTTTTTACCCTTAATAAATTCAGTTTTAAAAGTTTTGTAAGTTGTTTCAGCCACAGCATTATCATAATGGCAGCCTTTATTGCTTAATGATCTTTTAATATTAAAAGTTATTAAAATTTAATCAATGATTTTATTTTTAAACTCATTACCACGATCAGTATGAAATAGAGTTATTTGATTTAATGGTCGTGTTATTTTATGAAAAGATTGTTGGACCAGTTCGGCTGTTTTATTCGGCCCAGCACTATAACCAATCATTTCACGATTAAACAAGTCAATTAATAAACAAATATAATGTCATTTAGCGCCAACTTGAACATATGTTAAATCACTAACAATAACTTCATTAGGTTTTTTGTTGTTAAATTGACGATTTAAAATATTATTAATTTGGTCATTATTGACTGTTGTTTTATGATTATGATATTTTAATTTGGTGTATTTAGAAACCAAATTATTTTTGATCATAAAGAATCTGATTTTTCGCCGCGATAAGATGATATCTTTTCTGTTTAAAATAACTTTAATTTTGCGAGCCCCATAAATTTTGCGACTTTTATTAAAGGCACTGATAATTTCTTGTTCATAATTATTAACTTGCTTGTTAATACATTTATTAGTTTGATAATAATACTTTGATTTTGATAAACCCAAAATCTTACATATTTTTCTTACTGAATATTTTGTTTTGTTGTTATTAATTATTGTTATTTTTTGGCCATTATTAGTGCGGCTTGCTTTAAAATGTAATTTTCCATTTTCAAGTCTTTAAGTTCTTTTCGTAAAGTTATTATTTCATTTTCTTCTAGTGTGCGATTGTCTTTTGCTTTAAATGAACCAGAATTATTATAATTTTTAACTCAACTATAAATAGTTGGTTTTGGTAAATTATATTCTTACCATAGATTAATAACACTTTTACCATTTTTATATAGCATGACAATTTGTTTTTTAAATTCTTCAGAGTATGAAGTTTTATTTCCCATTTTTATATTCCTTCTTTCTTAATAATTTTATCTAATTTTGAAGTCTATATAATTATGGTCCTAATAATTGTAGCCTATCCACTCCCACTTTCTAGCACCAACGGACAAGCATAATAATCAACACCACTAGTATTTGCCATTGTAATAGCCACGTTATTAACCACATTATAGTCTCAGTTAAAATGTTTTGCTTTTAACATTAAACTATTTTGCATTCCTCGGCCATTAAATTCAAAACTAACTGCACGGCGTTCTCCCTTTTCTTTTATTAAATAAAGTGCTCCTATATCACGTGCCCAACTATCATAATAATTTGTTTTTACTAAATTAATATTACTATTTGCTAGCATTTTTTTAACTCGTAAATAATTCTGTTCATTAACAATCATTTGGACTGGTTCATCATAATTACTAATAATTTTAGCAACTAATGCAAAAATTTTTTGCGCCGGAAAAGCATTTTTCTGTCAATTATCTTTCATATATGGTCATATCATTCAAGTTTGCAAATGATTACTTGTTTCTGCTGGCAAATAAAACACATCTTCTTGCGGAGTTGTTGTTAATAATTTACTAATTTTATAATTCCTCCGTTCTAAATAGCACCGACTATTTTATTAATAAAGAAAAATATAATTAAAAAATATTATTTGTTTTAAATAACAAATAATATATAAATGATTATTATTAAAAATCATTTTTAAACAAAAATTTTCAATATAGATATTTTTTTAATACGTTTGATTTAAAATATTAATTTCAAAAGAAACTGGTGAAGATGGCATAATTTGACTAATACCTTGCGATACAACGTATAATCATTTTTCCCTGAGGCTTTAATTTACAAAGAACCTTAATTTTGTTTGTTAGAGCAAAATTTAAATTTAAACAAACATTAAAAACTTCTGTTGCTACAGTTGGATTAACAATTTTAAGTTTAAATGAATCTCATTCTTTTTCTAAATGTCTTTGATGATAATTAACCCGTAATTTATCAACTTGGATTTCATTTTGATATAAAATAATATCTGTCATTTCTGATTGTTTAATATAATTTGAACCTAAATCAGAAAAACATAATTGTAAATAATCAATTTTAAAAAGATTAACTGCCATTTCTTCGCCAATTTTTCTCATATTATTCTAACCTTATCATAAATACAATAAACTAGCAAATATCTTGTGTTAAAAATAAAGTTAAAGTTATGTTATCAAATAGAGGGCAATTGTTTTTCTTAAAATTAATTAATACAACAAAATACTTGTTTTTGATTAATTGTAAATTTATAACAATTTTAATTGTTGATGCAAATAACAATTAAAGTAACAATCCTTTTTAGTTAAACGACCTAACATCATAATACTAGTTTTGCTTTAATATTTATTACGAAAATTAAACATAAATATTAGCAAATATTTATCCATTAAAAAGTTTTCTCCACTTTTAGTTTATCATAATTTTGGGGGCTAAAAAAAGGAAATATAATTTTCCTGGAAAAAATATTTTTTTAAACTTTATTAACAATTTGTTCATTAATTAAAATAATAAATTTATCAAAAGTAGTAGTAATTTGGTCTTCTTGCCCATAAATTCGATAAGTAATCATTTTTTTATCCCGTTCTTGGTTACCAATCACAATTTGATATGGAATTTTAGCAACTTGTGCTTCTCAAATTTTATAACTTAAACGCTCATCACGATCATCAATCATTGTACGTAATTTTAACTTTTTAAATTGCTGATGTAATTCATTAACATATTCCAAATGATGCTCATTATTAACTGGGATTATGACAATTTGTTTTGGAGCTAATCAAAATGGTAAAACCCCTTTTGTTTGTTCTAATAAAATTGCTATAAAACGTTCATAAGTTCCAATTAAACCACGATGTAACATTACTGGCATTGCTTTTGCTCCTGTTTCATCAATATAACTTAAATTAAATTTTTTTAGTAATAAAAAATCAAATTGTAGAGTTGAAACAGTAATTTCATGGTTTAATGCTGTCTTAATTTGAATGTCTAACTTTGGCCCATAAAACGCTGCTTCGCCAATCATTTGTACATATGGAATTTTTAAATCATCTAATGCTTCTTGTAACATTTGTTCAGCATGATTTCACATTTGATCATCATCATAATATTTTTCCTTATTTGCTGGATCACGTAATGACAATGAATAATAATCAACAGTAATTTTTAAATCTGTTAAAACTTCATTAATTAATTTAAAACAACGTTTAAATTCTTCTTTTAACTGGTCATGACGTAAAAAGATGTGTGAATCAGTTAATTGCATCATTCGTACTCGCTCGAGTCCTGTTAAGCTTCCAGATGTCTCATAGCGATGTAAAATGGCATGCTCAGCAATCCGTAATGGTAATTCACGATAACTACGTTGTTTATAATTATAAACAGCAATATGGTGCGGACATGCCATTGGCCGTAAAACACTAATTTCATTATCTTGTGCCATTGGTGCAAACATATTTTCTTGATAATGATCCCAGTGACCAGAAATTTTATAAATTTTACTAGTTCCAATAACTGGTGTATCAACCTCAATAAAATCATATTCTCATTCTTTTTCTCGGATATATTCTTGTAGTACTTTTTTTAATGCCATCCCATTTGGTAACCAAATTGGTAAACCAGGTCCAACTAATTTATCAAAAGTAAAGATTTCTAAATCCTTTCCAATTTTACGATGATCGCGCTCTTTTCGCTCTTCATATGCTAATAATATTTGTTCAAATAATTCACGCGAAAAATGTGAACTTCCAGTTAATCGTTGCAACATTTTATTTTTAGCATCATCTTGTCAATACGCTCCTGCTAAACTTCAAAGTTTTAATACTTTAATATGTTTTAAACTTGTAACTGGATAAGTATTTGGCAAATACAATTCATTGCCAAGTAAGTATCCGGCTTGTTCTGACCCTGTTTCTGGACAAAAAGTTAATAAATAATGATTATCCCTATATCATTTTTTTGCATCGGTCAGTGTCCCTAAAACAGGTGTAATAGCAAGATTATTATTAATTAATTTTGTTGCTTCCTGTTCTAAAGCAATAAGATCGGTTTCTTTTAAATGTGGTTCAACATCAAAGTCAATTAAAAAGGTATCATCTTGTACCACAATTTTAGCAATTTTAGCGGTTGGATGTAAATTAGTAATTGTTTTTGCTGTTATTAATGCTGTTGTATTATGCAAAATTGATAAGGCTAGTGGTGATTTATCAGTAATAATTTCTAATGTCCCATCAGTTGTTACTAAATAGTCTAAACTACGAATTTGACCAGCAAAAATCCCACCAAAGGCAGCTTTCCCCAGACTTGATGCAATACTACTGGCAATAGCATGAATTGTTTGTGGAGTTTTAAATTCACGAACTTGCCCATCTGGTAATGTAATTTTAATCATTTGTAATCTTCCTTTCCTAAAAATAAAACTCGCTCCCAATATTATTAAAACAATAATACTAGGAGCGAGTTCTTCGCGGCACCATCCTAATTAAATTAGGATTTAACCTAATTTATCTTTCACACTTAATAACGAAAAGTGCTTAAACGTAAACTAACCGTTGTTACTAGTAATCTAATCGTTCTTTTATTAAGCTTCCATCATCCTTAACTTGTTGAGAAAAGAGGAAGATTAGACCATGGGTAACTAGTTTAATTATTTAATTGTAATTTCTTTAAGTTCTTCGTTGCGCGCAAATAGAATTGTTGAACCAATTTTTGCTCCCCATTTTTTTGCAACTTCACAAATTGCTTTCTCATCTGTTTTAAATGCTTCATAATTATCAACTTTATTCATAAAAATTGAATGTCATGATCCAAAGGAAGTATACAATTCTGGCAGTGGACTAACTCCTAAAATTACCACATTCGGGCGAAATTTTGAAATTGTTTTTAATAATTCTCCGGTGTTTGAAACAACAACAGCATATTCATATTTTCCATCTTTACATTTATTTGCTAATTTTTTAGCAATATCAGCGCGTGGTCCTGTTGTTGAATTCATAGCGTCTTCTAATTGCTTTTCATAATATAATTTTGAATAAAATTCATGCTCTGCTCGTTTGTTAATCATTGCCATCGTATGAACAGTAATAAATGGATAGTCACCATTTGCTGATTCACCCGATAACATTGTTGCATCAGATCCTAATTCTGTTGCAAAATAAACATCAGTAACTTCTGCTCGCGTTGGCGATGGATTTTCTGTCATTGTTTCTAACATTTGTGTTGCAACAATAACAATTTTTCCTGCTTCACGACATTTACGAATAATAATTTTTTCTCAATATGGAACATCATAATAAGGAATTTCTAAACCTAAATCTCCCCGCGCAACCATGATTCCATCCGATGCGGCAATAATTTCATCAATATTATTAATTCCAATTTGTGATTCAATTTTAGCAATAATTTGAACATGTTCAGCTTTACACTCTTTTAATAATTTTCTAATTTCTTTGATATTACCAGCTGTATTAACAAACGATGCTGCAATATAATCAATCCCTTGTTCAACTCCAAATTTAATATCATTAATATCTTTTTCAGCTAAAAATGGTAATGTAAAGTCGACCCCCGGTAAATTAATTCGTTTATTTGTTTTAACAATATGATGGTTGAAAGCTTTTGTTTCAATAATTCCTGGCTTAACACCAGTAACATTTAACTGTAATTTCCCATCATCAACTAACACTACGTCACCAACTTTTAAGTCTTGTGATATATCATATGAAACAGTGATTTCCGTTCCAGTTCCTTCGCGGCTTTGATATTCCTTTGGTGATGAATAAATCGTAACTGTTGCATCAGCAACAATTTCTTGTTTCCCATCTTTCATTATTCCAACACGAATTTCTGGCCCTTTCGTATCTAATAATACTGAAATTGGTTTACCAATTTTATCACTAACTTCTCGTGCTCACACAATTCGCGCTCCTTGTTCAGCATGATCTCCATGTGAAAAGTTTAATCGAATTGTGGCCATTCCTGCTTTAAACAGTTCTTCAAGGGCTCCCGCCGAATGGGTACTTGGCCCAATTGTTGTAATAATTTTTGTTCTTTTCATTTTCTCGTTAATATTAAAGTTATCCATTCTCTTGACAATCTCCTTCTAAAAATATTTTACCACCTTATTTTATCGTAAAATTATGATTTTTGATAAATATTCTGATTTAATTCATCAAATTTATCTCAAATTTCTTTCCGTGATGGTCGTGGAATACTTAATGCTTTCAAAATTGGGCGAGCAATAATTTGATCACCGTGATTGCCAATTGCTAAACCACCTGCTCCCGCAATAATTTGTTCAACAGCAAATTGTGCCATTTGAAAAGCGCGATAACGCTCCATTGCCGTTGGATTACCACCTCGTTGGGTATGACCCAAAACTGTCGCGCGGGTAATATAACCACTTTTACTTTCAACTAATTTTGCTAATTTATGAACATCGGGATAAATCATTTCACTAACAACAATAATAATACTTCGTTTTTGTATTTGATGTAATGTTGCAACCCGTTCAGCAATTTCTGTCTCAGATAAAGCAGCTTCGTTAATTGAAATAATATCTGCTCCACCAGCAATCCCAGCATATAAAGCAATATCACCACAGGCATGACCCATTACTTCCACAATTGAACAACGATTATGTGATTGCATTGTATCACGCAAGCGGTCAATTGCTTCAACAACAATATTAATTGCAGTATCAAAACCAATCGTATAATCTGATGAAGTTATATCATTATCAATTGTTCCTGGTAAAGCAATACAATTAATTCCCATCTCTGTTAACCGTTGCGCACCTTGATAACTGCCATCACCACCAATAACTACTAATGCTGCAATTCCTTGCTTTTTTAAATTAGCAACAGCTTTTTCTCGTACCTTTGGGTCTTTAAATTCCGGTAAGCGTGCACTACCAATCACAGTCCCCCCTAAACGCATAATATTATCCGCAAAATGAGTATCAACAACTTCCATTCAATTATTAATTAATCCTAAATAACCATCACGAATAATATATGTTTCTAATCCTTTGGCATGTGCTGTTTTAATAACCCCTGCAATCGCCGCATTCATTCCTTGTGAATCACCACCAGATGTTAAAATTCCAATTTTTTTAAGCATGCTTTTTCTCCTTCTCTTTTGTTTTTTTCATCTTGTTTATATTAATTTTAGTTGATATTCTATGATTGTAAAGATTTTTTTAACTAAAAAGCATAAAAAAACACTTTGTAAGTGTTTTTTTATTTTGTTCTAAATAAGAAAAGGTAACTCTTATTGAGTTTCTGTAGTAGCTGTTACTTTTGCATTAAATTTCAATTGGCCAGTAATTTTTGTTGTGGATGGGTTAAGATAAATTGGACAACAATAATGTAGAGTAAATATTTATAATTAAACTACAATGGAGGTGTAATTATGGCAAAGAATCATTATACTGATGAATTTAAGCAACAAATTGTTGGTATTTACAAAATGGGTCAAACTCCTGAACAATTAGTCAATGATTATCAAATTGGTAAATCTACTGTTTGGAAATGAGCTCACCAATTTAGCAACTCGGGCTCATTTAAAGCTAAAGACAATAGAACGCCAGAAGAAAACGAATTAATTAAATTACGTAAAAAAGTTAAACAATTAGAAATGGAAAATGACATTTTAAAGCAAGCAACACTGATAATCGGCAAAAAATAGCAATCATTAAAAATAACGAAGAAAAATATCCAATTATTAATTTATGTAAAACATTGAAATTTGCTAGATCAACATATTACTATCAATTAAAAGCAAATAATCCCAAGAATACTCAAAACATTGATAATGCTGTTATCAGTATTTTTCTAAAAAGTCGTAAAAATTATGTAACACGCAAAATTAAAGTTATATTAGCTCAGCAAAATATCATGTTATCTCGTGTAAAAATCAGCAACATAATGAAAAAATATAACTTAATTTCAAATTATACAAAAATCAAATACAAACATTCAAATACAACTGATGTTACATATAAATATAACAATTTGTTAAATCAAGATTTTGATAGTTATAAACTACATAAAGTTGTTGCCAGTGATTTAACCTATGTTTTTATTAGTAACAAATGATATTATGTCTGTTTCTTAGTTGATTTATTTAATCGAGAAATTATTGGTTATGATGTTAGTTTACACAAAAATGTCAAATTAGTTGAAAGCAGCTTTAATAAACTTCAATTTTCATTAAGCAATATTAAAATATTTCACACTGATCAAGGCAGTGAATTCAATAATAATCTTATTTATAACCTGTTAGTTAAAAATGGGATTCAAAAATCTTACAGTAAACCAGGTTGTCCTTATGACAATGCTGTTGCGGAATCAACATACAAAATTTTTAAAACTTAATTTATTAAAAATAATAAATTTAAAAACGTTGAGCAGTTTAAATTAGAATTATTTTATTACATTAATTGGTACAATAATATTCGAATTAATAGCAAACTAAATTATTTAACACTAGTGCAATACAGAAATTATTATTCTACATAAAATTTGTCCAAAAAACCCTTGCCATTCCATTGCCTTTTTTTGTCATATAAAAATGCACCCTCTATAAAAATTTAGCAAAATCTTTTTTTATTTTACTTACTTTTTGGGGTGCAGTCTTGTTTTTAATCTTTTTTTGTTTTTTCAGCTTCTTTTGATTCAGAAACTGGTCTTTCACTTACTTCTTGTTCACTAACTTTTAATTCTGGTTTGGTCTGTTCTGGAACAAATGGCATAATTTCTTGATTTAATAAACTAACATTATTAATTATAAATTGTCCCGCTTGACTTGCTAATGAAAAACGACATTTCTTTTTACTACGGGTTCCTTCGGTATGATAAATTACTAATTGATTTGTTTTATCATTGCGTTGGACACGAGTAATTTTTCGAATTAAAATTCGTTCTCCTAAAAAAGCAATTTCTTTTTCATCAATTCCAACAGCAATTAGTTGTAAAAATAAGAAAATATAAACTCCTACCCCAACTGTCAAACCAAAAGATAACACAATCATAATAATTAACGGTGCAGTTGTCGATAAAACAATAACAAACTGGAATAAAAATCCAAGAATAACAACTGGTAAATTAATTCCTAACACTGTAAATAAAATAATTAAAATTTTTTTATTAATAAAACGTGCTTTAAATTCTCGTTTTGTAAAACTAATTAAATAACTAATAATTGATAAACTAACTGCAACAAATAAAAATGATGCCATCGAGATTGCAATTATTGTTCCTTTTTCAGTATTTTCCATTTTTAGGCTTTCCTTCCTATCGCGATGATTCTTACTTGCTAACTTGTGCCATTACTTCTGAAACAAAATCAACTTCTTCTTTTTCAATTCCTTCGCCAACTTCATAACGAATCATATTAACAACATTAACATTATTTGCTTTTATAACATCACTAATTTTTTGATCAAGATTAACAACAAAAACTTGGTCTAAAAATGATATTTCTGCTAATTGTTTGTTTAAACGCCCTTCAACCATTTTTTCTAAAATATTATCTGGTTTTCCAGCATTTTTTGGATCATTTTTTGCTTCAGCAGTTAAAATTGCTTTTTCACTATTTAAAAAATCCGTTGAAATGTCATCACGCGAAATAAATTGTGGACGCATTGCAGAAACATGCATTGCTAATTGTTTTCCAATTGTTTCATCAATTTTGCCACTAAAAATTAAAACAGTTGCAATGCGATTATTAGAATGTAAATAAACTCCCATCGATTGATCTGCTTTTAAATGAATTGTTTTAAAACGACGTAAAGTAATCTTTTCACCAATTGTTGCAATAGCATGAACAATAACAGTTTCTAATGGTTCACCATTAACTGATATTTTTAATGCATCTTCCACAGTTTTTGGTTCATTATTAATTAAAGTTTCTCCTACGGTTGCCATTAAATCTAAAAATTGCTTATTTTTTGCAACAAAATCGGTTTCTGAATTAACTTCGAAAATAACTGTTTTATCAACTTTAGTTACTAAACCAACTAATCCATCAGCAGCAACTCGATCAGATTTTTTGGCCGCTTTGGTAATTCCTTTTTCACGCAACCATGTAATTGCTTCTTCAATCTTTCCATCAGTAGCTTCTAATGCTTTTTTACAATCTAGCATTCCGGCTCCTGTTCTATCTCTTAATTCTTTTACTAATTGTGCAGTAACTGCCATCCTAATTCTCCTTTCAAATTTAAGGGTGCTTGTATTGAAACTAACCAGTTAATACAATGTAATTTTTATGTTATTTTTTTACTATTTTATTATCAACAATTGTTAAATGTTTACTTAATTCACTAACCATTTCAGCTTTTTTTGCTTTTGGTAAAGCAAATCCTTCACTAAGAATTTCTAATTCATCAACTTTTAATTTTGATAATGTTTTTTCTAAATCATTATCAACTACATTAATTGTATCGAAATTAAAACTTGGTGGTGGCGGAACAGATTCTTCTTTGACTGCGACAGGTTCTGCTGCAGCAGGCGCCTCTTCTTTTCTTGAAGGTTGTGCTTTATGTGCAGAATATGTTTCTTTTCTACGTTCATTTCTTCCACTCATTCTTCGATTATCATATTGTCCACCACGTGAATTACGATTGTCATCACCATCACGGCGCGTAAATTCATTTGGTTTAAATTGAGGTTCTGGCATTTTAATTCGCATTGCATCACCATATAAATCAGCAATATGATGAGTAATAATTGCAATTGAGCGTGAAGTATCATCATTTGCTGGAATAATATAGTCAATTGGGTCAGGGTCAACATTTGTATCACAAATAGCAATTACTGGAATTCGTAATTTGCGTGCTTCCCGAACCGCAATATGTTCCTCTTTTGGGTCAACCACAAATAATGCTTGTGGTAATTCTTTCATCCTTTTAATTCCACCTAAGAATTTTTCTAATTTGTCTTTTTCTTTTTTAATTAACATTTGTTCTTTTTTTGGTAATAATTTTAATTCCCCATTTTTTTCTTGACGTTCAATATTTCATAATCTTTTAACACGCAAATGAATTGTTTTTAAGTTTGTTAATGTTCCTCCTAATCAACGTTGATTAACATAAAAACATTCGCAACGTTCCGCTGCATCCTTGACAATCCACTTGGCTTGTTTTTTTGTTCCAACAAATAATATTTTTCCCTTACGTGCAGCAATGCTTGCCATTAATTTTTTAACATCTTCTATTCTTCATAATGTTTGTTGTAGATCAATAATGTGAATCTTATTCTTTTCACCATAAATGTATGGTTTCATTTTTGGATTTCATCGTTTTGTTTGATGACCAAATTGAGCACTAGCTTCTCATAACATTTCTCTTGTTAATTCTTTTGCCATATTTCTATTTAATTCTCCTTTTCGTTAAAACATCCATTTATTTCTAACATTTACCACTATCTTATTAAAACAAATAGCACCGGGCAAATGAATCCATAAATGTGTATTGTATATCATTAATTTTATTGAATACAAGCAGTAAAATTATAACATATTTTTTTTAAACAAACAAATAAAAATGCTTTAATTTTGTAGAAAACTCTTGATATTTATAAAATATACCTAAAATTAGGTATATTTTTAATATAAGAGGTGAATAATTAATGGAAAAAATAATTGAAGAATTAATAAATAGTTTAACAGATGATCAATTTTTATAATTTCATGAAAAAGTCAAAAAAGAAGCAGAATTAATTAAAAAACAAAAACGCTTAAATGAAATTGATCAAAAATTTAGGGATAAAGGTATTAAATGTACTAATTGTCAATCTTTTTATTGTGTTAAAAATGGTCATAATCCTGAAGGAAAACAAAAATATTTATGCAAAAAATGTCGTGCTAGTTTTGATGCTTTTCGTGATCATTTTACGTATTGAAGTCATTTAAATTATGAACAGTGAAATTTATGATAGTAAGAAAAAAGTTGAGGTTTGTAAGTATAACAAACAAAATTAAATTTACTTATTAATTAAGTAATGCAAAAAAAATGCTTAATATTAGGTTTTTAGTAAATTTATTTAATTTGTTTAGTTGTTTTTATTTATATTTTTTTGTAAAATCTCAACTTTTGTAATGCTATCAAATTTATTGATTCAAATTTCATTATTAGGGCAATCTAGTAAAATGATTTCCCGCTTTATTAAAACATCACCGAAAACCGCTTGATATAATCGCCAAAAAATAATGAAATCAAAACAATTAGAAAACACCCAATTAAAATTTAAAACGTTAAATGGCCAAATTCAAATCGATGAAACATTTATTAAAGAAATCCACAAAGGTAATTTTAAAGATAAATTTGATAAAAGAAAAATTCATCTTGATTCAATTCATTTTCAACCAACACTAAATGTTGTATTCAAATGGCTGTTGATAGCAATAATAATATTTATGTTAAATCAACCGACACAAAACGATTACAAAAACAGTGAATTATTGAAAATATTAATAAACAATTAATCAAAGAAAATTCAATTATTATTTCTGACATGCAACCATTATATTTATTAGTAGCAAAACAAACAAATTCTATTTTATTAGCAACTAAAACTAGTACAAATCCTGATGCTAGTTATCGGAAGTTAAATAAAATTAGTAAATTACAATCAAATCTTAAAGAATCCTTAATTCATTATCATGGATTAGGTTTCACGAACATTCAAAATTATTTAAATCTCTGAAAATGAAAATACCAGCATAAAGGTTTAACACCAAACCAACAATCATCGGTATTATATTTTAACGTATAAAAAAGTTAAATAACAATATTAAAAGTTTATATAATTTTCTTTTAAAGTTATCATATTGATGATTTTTTTTATTTCATCAAGAGTTTTCTACAAAATTAAAATAAAAATGCTTTAATTTTGTAGAAAACTATTGATATTTAATATTTATAAAATATACCTAAAATTAGGTATATTTTTAATATAAGAGGTGAATAATTAATGGAAAAAATAATTGAAGAATTAATAAATAGTTTAACAGATGATCAATTTTTAGAATTTCATGAAAAAGTCAAAAAAGAAGCAGAATTAATTAAAAAACAAAAACGCTTAAATGAAATTGATCAAAAATTTAGGGATAAAGGTATTAAATGTACTAATTGTCAATCTTTTTATTGTGTTAAAAATGGTCATAATCCTGAAGGAAAACAAAAATATTTATGCAAAAAATGTCGTGCTAGTTTTGATGCTTTTCGTGATCATTTTACGTATTGAAGTCATTTAAATTATGAACTGGATAGGCTACAATTATTAGGACCATAATTATATAGACTTCAAAATTAGATAAAATTATTAAGAAAGAAGGAATATAAAAATGGGAAATAAAACTTCATACTCTGAAGAATTTAAAAAACAAATTGTCATGCTATATAAAAATGGTAAAAGTGTTATTAATATAGGGCAAGAATATAATTTACCAAAACCAACTATTTATAGTTGAGTTAAAAATTATAATAATTCTGGTTCATTTAAAGCGAAAGACAATCGCACACTAGAAGAAAATGAAATAATAACTTTACGAAAAGAACTTAAAGACTTGAAAATGGAAAATGACATTTTAAAGCAAGCCGCACTGATAATGGCCAAAAAATAACAATAATTAATAACAACAAAAATAAATATTCAGTTAGGAAAATATGTAAGATTTTGGGTTTATCAAAATCAACGTATTATTATCAAACTAATAAATGTATTAACAAGCAAGTTAATAATTATTAACAAGAAATTATCAGTGCCTTTAATAAAAGTCGCAAAATTTATGGGGCTCGCAAAATTAAAGTTATTTTAAACAGAAAAGATATCATCTTATCGCGGCGAAAAATCAGATTATTTATGATCAAAAATAATTTGGTTTCTAAATACACCAAATTAAAATATCATAATCATAAAACAACAGTCAATAATGACCAAATTAATAATATTTTAAATCGTCAATTTAACAACAAAAAACCTAATGAAGTTATTGTTAGTGATTTAACATATGTTCAAGTTGACACTAAATGACATTATATTTGTTTATTAATTGACTTGTTTAATCGTGAAATAATTGGTTATAGTGCTGGGCCGAATAAAACAGCCGAACTGGTCCAACAAGCTTTTCATAAAATAACACGACCATTAAATCAAATAACTCTATTTCATACTGATCGTGGTAATGAGTTTAAAAATAAAATCATTGATGAAATTTTAATAACTTTTAATATTAAAAGATCATTAAGCAATAAAGGCTGCCCTTATGATAATGCTGTGGCTGAAACAACTTACAAAACTTTTAAAACTGAATTTATTAAGGGTAAAAAATTTAAAAATTTAACACAATTAAAATACGAACTTTTTGATTTTGTGCATTGATATAACAATATTCGAATTCATGGCAGTTTAAATTATTTATCTCCAGTTACTTTTAGAAAACAAATGTCTATATAAAAAGTGTCCTAAAAAGTGTTGCCATTCCAGTAAAAAAATTCATGATGAAATAATTGTAAATAAAAAAAGGCAGCAAAAATAAACATTCATAAAAATAACTTAAAGACACCATCACTGACATATCTATTTTCAAGAATTCATTGGCGAATAAAAGGGTTACTACAAAAGTCTTTAAATAATATATCATCAAATGAATAATTCATTAATGGTCTCTCCCCTTTTTGTAAATTTCTCCACTATTATTATACTATACTTTTGCAGAAAAAAAGAAAAACAATTATTAAAAAGTTGAAAAAATGGCAAAGCCAACGCTATACCCTCGCTCATGACTAATTGAAACATGAACAAGTTCATTTTGTTTTAATGAAAGTCCTTCAACATGAAGGTTATTATCATCTTTTAAACAAATTGTTACTTGGTTTAAAATTAACTTACTTTCTAATGCTTTAATTAAAGCTTCTTTTACCGATCATCGTCCTGCTAAAAATTGTCGTTGAGCATTTTTATAAAAAAAAGCTGCATATTGTTTTATTTCAACTGGGCTTAATACTTTTTGAATGAATGCTGTCGATAATTTAATTCGTTTATTTTGAATAATATCAATACCAACATTTTTAATCATAATTTTTTCCTCCGTTTGATAACTTATTAATATTTTAACAAAAAAGGTTGAAAAACGATATAATAATTTTATAAAAGAAAATAATGAGGGCCATCATATGAATAATATCAGTTTTAAGAAAGTTAATTTCACAATTATTAAAGCAATTATTACTGCTTATCAAAATTATGCAATTCATAATACAGATTCCAATAAAGCTAATGTTTTTAATAAAAATGGGATTATTATTACAATTTATAAAACAAATAGTGTTTTGTTCCAAGGCTATCAAGGCTATCAAGCTGAAAAAGAAGCAAAACGTTTTTTTCCAACCTTAACCAGTCCTTTACCAAATAAAAATGTTTCTATTCCAGTCACATATTTTCAAAAAGATGTGATTGGTAACGATGAAGTTGGTGTTGGCGATATTTTTGGCCCGCTAGTTGTTACCGCTTCTTATCTTCCTCTTGCAACTTTTAATGAATTAACAAAGTTACCAATTAAGGATAGTAAAAAGATGACAAAACAGCAAATTTTAAGTTTAGCCCCAATAATTAAAAAAATGGTCAAAAGTGTTACTATTATTATTAATAATGAACTTTATAACAAATGATATACTAAATATCAAAACGCCCATATTATTAAAACCTTAGCCCATAATCAAGCTTTAGTCCAATTATTAACAAAACACCAGTTGAATAATAAAACAATTTTTATTGACCAATTTGTTAATCAAACAAAATATTTTGAATATTTACAAAAAACTAAAACGAGTACAATTATCAAAGATAACCTTGATTTTAATTTTAATTTTATTACTAAAGGAGAAGAAAAATCATTAGCCATTGCTTGTAGCGCGATTTTAAGTCGTGCCGCCTTTCTAATTAAAATTAATGAACTTGAAACAAAATATCATTTGTCTTTCCCATTAGGGGCTAGTGAAAATGTTAAAGCGCGGGCACGTAAATATAAAGAAATGCTACCAGCAACTACTTACACTCAATTTTTAAAAGAGCATTTTAATTTAACAAAAAAATAATCTTTCTAGAAGGATTATTTTTCATCTTCATCAATGGCAATTATTTCATTAGGAATTATTTTTGCTTTATATTTTAATGGTTGCTGATGTGTTGCTAAATAAGCATCCAAATCTGCTTTCGAATATTTATGATTATTTAAACATAATGTTGCAATTACAATATCAAATACAGGACCAATAATTCAAATTCAATTAAAACATACTAAAGCAATTGAACAAAAGCCAACAAAAATTCGAGCTCAATAAAGATTTTTTAATCCTAAGATGGAAAAAACTAAGGTAATAATACTAAAAATGCTAATAATAATACTAAAAGCTAACACAAGTTCTTTTTGATAAGGATAATTTAAGATTTTTGACCACATATCACGATAAACATAATATAAAACCGAAAAAATAATATTAAAAATAGCAACTACAATCGCTAGAATCATAGCAATTTTACCTTTTTGATCTAATTGGCGATGTTGTTTAATATTTATCATAATTTTAATTTGATCAACTTTGGTAATATTATTTTCTTTAATTTGCTTACGAAAATAAAATAAGTTATTAATTCAAATATAAAAATATTGAAATGAAGTACATAAGGTAAAAATTAACACTGAACCAACAGCTAACAAGGCAAAACCATTTGTTGAATAAAAATTTAAGAAAAAATAAGGAAATATAGTATTGTCTGGTTGGTGATCACTATGACGAATATAACCACGAATTAAAATACAAATTAAATATAGTGTTGGATATAAACAAATTAATCAATAATTAGTTTTATGATGGGTTTCAAATTTGTAAAATGTATCACCAGCGGTAACAATATAACTTAAAATCATTGCAATAGGAATAATGGTATGCAAAATAAATGTCGAAATTCATTTATAAACACTCATATTTGTTACTATATCACCTTGAACTGCTAATCCTAATCAAAATACTAGCATTGTCATTGTAATATAAACTGTTACCATTAACCGAATAATAAAATCTGGTTTTGTATTTTTAAATTTTTTTTGAAATAAATAAAAAACAAAATAAACAAAAACTAGATAATTTGTTTGCGTTGTAAAATATGAATAATAATGGCTTAAGCGCTCTCCATAACCTGGTAACTGCCCATAAATGCCACTTTTTGTTTTTAACGATAAAATAAAATCACAAACTAAAAAAGAAAAAATTAACATAATACCAATAATACGATAAATTAATAATTTCCGATCTGTAAAAAAATGCTTCATCTTAAAAACCTTTCTTTTTCTAATATTTTATAAAAATAAGTTAATAAAAGATTTTGCTAATATTTGATAATTTATAGTTTTATTTGTAAATTTAATTATTTTTCCTTTTGTCGTTCTACTATAACATTAATAACTGGTAAGCAGCGATAATGCACTTGTGCTTGGTCAAACATTCGCTTTGCTGCTTGATTATCATCTCTGCCTTCGTATTTTTCATCATCATAAATAACTTCTTTAATTCCAGCCTGAATAATGATTTTTGTACATTCTACACAAGGAAATAAAGTTGTATAAATTCGACAATTTTCTAAATTTGTTCGTGCACTTAAAATGGCATTTAATTCAGCATGAGCAACATAAGGATATTTTGTTTCTAAATATTCCCCTTCCCGTGCGTGCTCTCATGGAAAATCATCATCATTTAAACCGCGGGGTAAACCATTATAACCTGTCGGCAATAATTTGCCCAATTTGGTTAACAACACAACTCCCAACTTGTGTATGTGGATCTTTGCTTCGCATTGCACAAAAATGCGCAACACTTAAGAAGAAATAATCTCATGATAAATAATCATTACGTTTTTTCCCTGTTACTGTTGTCATAAATTAAAGATTCCTCCTTTAAAATTGGAAAAGATATCACTAAAACTAGGCTGACTTTGTAACAAAAAGATTGGTCAATTTGCTCTTGGATAAAAATAATAATTATTTAACATTTCCTCAATTGCACTCTTTTCCATTAAACCCGCACGTCAATAACTTAATAATGCATCAATAACAGCACGATTATAGGGCGGGACATAACGTATTCATAATAATGCAATTGTACTAACCACTATCATTGTTGCAATAATAAAAACTGGATATAATATTGTTCAATTAACACGATGTGAACGATTAAATTCTAAACCATAACCAATCGCACTACCAACAAAAAAACCAACAAAATTAATTAAATAAAATGAATAACCTAAAAATATTGGCATTATTAGCAACCAAAGCATAATAATTAAAGTTCGTTGGTTTGTAATTAACGCACCTAAATCTTCTTTACCATAGTTATAACTAAACAAACTTCCCCATAAAATTGCTAATAAAATAGTTGATCCGCCAAAAATTCAATTTGGTAATACGGCTTCTAAAAATACTCCGGCTAAGGGGATTCCAACTACTAAAATGATTAATAATCGTCAACGCCCCAAAAGAGCTTCTGCATAACGAGCAACACTAAAAATCATAAATAAATTTAAAACTACTAACAATGGGTTACTTGAAAATAAAACATATGTTCATAATCGTCATCATTGATTATTTCAAATTAATAAATCACGAGTAACCCCGCCATAAACTAATTGCGTTGCTCCTTCACTTAAGCCTTGGGTATTAAAAATTTGCGCACCAAAAAAGATTCCAACAATTGGAATAATTAATAATAAAGCAATTAAAACTCACGTAACACCAAGGTTATTGACACTTAATTTATCACTTAGTTGCTTTAAATTTTTTGTTAATTTACTATTAGGGTCTTTAATCCCATCTAAAATTTCCTCAGTTGTCATACCAGCCATTGAAGTATCATTTTCATTATTTTCTTGCAACATTGTAATGTTAGGATAATAAGTACTTAAACGGTCAAAATAATTATTTTTATCAACAAATAATGTTACATCGCCACTATCATCTTTATAAATTTGCGAACGATTTTCAATTAAAACAATTGATAAAATAGTAAGTTTTGCGCGTTGAAATTTTTTATTTAAAAAAGTCTTTAATGTTTGCACAACTTCATCATTAATGATGAAGTCATTAAATTCACCACTAAAATTATCAATAATTTTAATAATTTGAAATTCTTTACTATCAAATTTATATAAATAAACATTATTATTATTATTATTATTATTATTGCGTGATTTACTTTTATAAACATTGTATTTTTCTTGTTTTAAAAAATAATCAACTAGAGATAACTTATCTTTATCAAAACTCATTGTTTTCTATCCTTTCGCGCGTAATATTGCTAATCTTTGTTCAAACTCTTGTGGTAAGGCTGCTGTAATGGTCAGAGCTTCTTTAGTAACTGGATGAATAAATATTAATTGATACGCATGCAGATATTGTCCAAAACTTTCTTTTTTATCAGCGGCTGTGCCATATAACGGATCACCAAAAATAGGATGATTAATGTATTTTAGATGGGCTCGAATTTGATGAGTTCGTCCGCTTTCTAATTCACACTCTATATAAGTATAATCATTAAAGCGTTCAATTACAATAATATTAGTTACTGCTTTTTTAGAATTTTTTGCTGTAACTGTCATTTTCTTGCGATTATTAGGGTCGCGTCCAATTGGCGCATCAATTTTAGCTCGATTTTCAATAATTTGACCATGAACAATAGCTAAATACCGGCGTTGTAATTGCTTTGTTTGAATTTGTTGCTGTAGTTGATGATGAACAACATCATTTTTAGCAATAATTAAAGTTCCTGTCGTTTGGCGATCAATGCGATGGACAATTCCAGGGCGTTGCTCACCACTAGCGGTTGACAACTGCACTCCTCGTGCTAATAAAGCATTAACTAAAGTATCATTCTGATGTCCTGGTGCTGAATGAACAACTAAATTATTTGGTTTATCAATCAACATTAAATAACTATCTTCATACAAAATTGTTAATGGGATTGGCATTGGTGTTAATTCACTTGCTTTAGGATTTGAAAATTCAATGCTAACATGGTCTCCAATTTGACTAACATAATTTGCCGGCACAACTTGTCCATTAACTTGAACTTTCTCTTGTTTAATTAATGCTTGGATTTTAGTTCGCGAAAAAGGAGTGGGATTTGTTTTAAAATAATCAGTTAAAATTTTATCAATTCGAGCTGATGAAGAAACAGTAAAGGTAACCTTAGTCATTTGGATCAGAATGCTCTTCGCGTTTGCTTCGTGCTCGCTCACGATAAAACTGAATAATTTCAATAATAATAGCAAGAATTAAGACAATAACACCAAAGGTTACTCAAGTATCAGCTAAATTAAACACACTATAAGGGGGAAATAAAATTCATGCTAGAAAATCAACTACCCCCCCATGGTTTCACATGCGGTCAATTAAATTACCAAACCCACCAGTTGTAATCGTCATTAAACCAACAGCAGCAGTTTTATTATTAATATATAAAAAAATAATAAGTGCAAGCAAAGTAATAAAAACTGCGCCAATAATAACAAGCGGAAGATTATCAGCATTTGTCCCAAAAGCAATTCCTTTATTAACCATAAATTTAAAATTAATAAATCCATCCAGAAATTTAACTTCGGGAGCTACTGGGTCATGGGACAATAAATGAAAAGCTAATTGCTTCGTAATAATATCTAACATTAATAACGAAATAAAAATTGGTAGACAAACTTGGAGTTTATATTTTCAAATATAATCCCGATTTTTAAAATGGTCTTTAAAATCATATCAAAATTGTTTTGTTCGTTCTTTCATTTTCTTTTGACTCCTTTTTTGTTTTATACATTATCACACATTTTTTACCGATAAAACATTAAAACAACGATCACAAATTTCATTATTTTGGACATTTAAATGATTATAAATCATTCAACAACGTTGGCATTTTAAACCAGCTTTTTCTTGAACTTTTAAATAACTAGTTTCATATTCCGTTAAGTTCTGATGGTCAGTAGTAAAAATAATTTCACTAACAATAAAAATTTGATATAAATTCTTAATTGTTACTAAACTTGCATATGCTGGTTTTAAAGCAATCGTTACTTGACATTCTAATGATTTTTTAATTTCTTTTTGTTCACGACGACGTTCTAATTCTTTATTAACATCATCTCGTAACTTCAACACTTGGTCTCATTTTGCAATTAATTTATTATTAATAGCCATTGTTAAAACAAAATTTTCTTCTAAATGAACCGAGCTTTGTTGGCGGGGATATGTAATAAAGCGATGACTTTCTTCAACTGTATGCGGAATAATTGGTTTTAAAACATCAACTAAAATCCGATATAAATAATATAATGTTGTTTGTACCGCACGACGACGTGGTGATTTAATTTCTTCAATATATAAAATATCTTTTGTAAAATCTAAATAAAATTTTGATAATGTTGTTGTAGCAAAATTATTAATTAAAGTATAAACATTATTAAAATTAAATTCTTCATAACTTTTATTTACTTTTTGTTGAAATTCACGCGCTAAATGTAACACATAATAATCAACTTCTGCTAATTTTGGTTGTAAATCAGTTGCTGGATTAAAATCATTTAAATTTGCTAATAAAAACCGTAATGTATTACGAATTTTTCGATAAGCTTCCGCAATTTGTTTTAAAATTTCTGGACCAATTTTAACATCATCACGATAATCAACCGAAGCTACTCACATTCGTAAAATATCAGCTCCATACTGGTCAGTAATTGCTAATGGCGAGATAACATTTCCCAATGATTTACTCATTTTTTGCCCTTTTTCATCATTAGCAAAACCATGTGATAAAACAACTTCATAAGGAGCATGACCTGTCGCAACAACCGAAGTAATTAACGATGAATTAAATCATCCTCGAAATTGGTCAATTCCTTCCAAATAAACATTAACGGGATAGGGTAAATGATATTCTTTTGTTACTGCTAAATTACTAACTCCACTATCAAATCAAACATCCATAATATCTTGTTCTTTCCGTCAATTGCGATTTTGATAAGCTGGTGGCAACAATTGATCAGCACTTCATTCAAATCAAATGTCAGTTGTTTTTGCTTTGGCAAATAAATTAATTACATGTTCAATTAATTCTGTTGTAAATTGTGGTTGATTATTTTCATCGTAAAAGGCAATAATTGGTACACCCCATAATCTTTGGCGAGAAATACATCAATCCTGACGATTTTCAATCATTGTTTCCATTCTTTTTGCTGCTCATTGTGGATTTCATTGTACTTGTTTAATTTCTCTTAATAATTCTGGTTTAATTTTTTCAATTGAAACAAATCATTGTGCTGTTGCGCGATAAATAACTGGTTTTTTTGTTCGTCAATCAATTGGATAACGATGTTTTGTAAATTTTAATTTTAACAAAGCACCATTTTGTTCTAATCGTTGGCCAATCATTTTATTCACATTTTCATAATAAACACCAACTAAACTATCATCTGCTACTTCTGCAGTATATTTTCCAGCATCATCTAATGGTGCAAAGATTGGAACATTGTTAGCGCGGGCAATCAAATAATCATCTTCACCAAATCCCGATGCTATATGGGCAATTCCTGTTCCAGCTTCAACAGTAACATGGTGGCCAAGTACAACAGGACTATCGCGGTCATATAAAGGATGTTTTGTAATAATTCCAACTAATTTGGCGCCAACCACTTCTTGCACAATTTTAACTTTTTTCAAATTTAATAATGTTTGTAACTCGTCAAATAAAGCCTTAGCAAATAAGTATTTTTCACCTTCAACAAGGACTTCAACATAAACAACATCTTTTCCAACCGCTAATAATTGATTCATTGGGATTGTTCATGGTGTTGTTGTTCAAATTAAAAATTTTGTTCCTGGTTTAATCACCTTATTTCCTGTTGTCACTGTAAAAGTTACATAAATTGATGGCGATGTTAAATCAGCATATTCAATTTCTGCCTCCGCTAAAGCTGATTCGCTTGAAGGTGATCAATAAATTGGCTTTAATTGCCGATAAACTAATTTTTTTTGGACCATTGTTTGAAATAATCGTAATTGTTCTAATTCATATGCCAAATCTAATGTCACATATTTTTGCTGAAAATCACTAAATAAACCTAACCGACTAAATTGCGTAATTTGTTTTTCAATTTGGTCTAAAGCATATTGGCGACAAATTTGTCGAAAGGCAACTGGTGGAGTTGTTTTCTGATCAACCCCGCTTTTAACAACAGCAGTTTCAATTGGCAAACCATGCGTATCTCAACCACAAATTCACGGACTATAAAATCCTTTTTGATTATAATAACGAACAATAAAATCTTTTAAAATTTTGTTTAACGCATGACCAACATGTAAATCCCCATTTGCATAAGGAGGGCCATCATGTAAAATAAAGGGTTGGTTGCTAGCATTATGTTGATAGCGCGCTGAAACAACATTCGTTTTAAGTCATTCTAACTGAATTTGTGGTTCTTTTCCTGCCAAGTTAGCTTTCATCTCAAATAAGGTATTGGGAGTTAATAATGTATCTTTATAATTCATCAGTTTTTTTCCTTTCTGTCATAAAAAAAGTAAGACTATAAGAGCGCAAATGAACGGTACCATCTTACTTTATAAATATGCAATAATATTTACCTTTTTTTCTTAATTTTAAATTATAAAAACAAGAGATAATTATTTGTCTTTTATGATTAGTTCACATTATCCTAATATTGCTGTAATAAAACGAGCAAATAACCGTGGTTTGTTTTCTTATAAATAAATATTACACTATTTATTTAATTTTGTTAATAATTTCTTTTTTAATCAATTCTGTAATTCGTTCACCATCGTTAATGGAAAAGGCATAAATGCGCTTATTTCGTTCTAAAAAATCATCAATTACTTTTAACACATTCTGGGGATTATGCCGTTTATGATCAATGTCATCAAGTAATACTGCAATTTCTTCTTTAAAAGCATAAGAAAAATCAACTGCTTTCATAATAATCCGTCCTGCATTATGACTTGCAATTTCAAATGCTTCGCGTGATTTTTCAATATTATAACGTGAAATATGCTCTAAATGTTGTAATTCTTGTAAACGCAACATTAATTGGCGATTATCGTATGTTAATTTTTCTATAATTTCATTTTGTTCATAAATAACTGTCCGTAAATTTTTCTCTTGTTCTGCCATATTTTCCCCTACTTTATGCAAACTTTGCAATTGTAATTCGATAATGTTGATTTTTTGATGGTAAAACTGCATTAATTTTAAAACGACCATACCGTTTTATTGATATTATAATATCACAAGAAACTTGAAAAGTCTTATTATTTACCACCGAAAAATTAACATAAACATAATTTTGCTCAACATATTTTTGTGCTTGTTGACGTGAAGCATTGCAAAGTGCACTTGCCACAGCATCTAGGCGTAAACTTTTTACTGTTTTTGTAAAAACAGTAAATTGATATTCAATAACAACAGGGGCAGGGTTAATAGTTCAAGCCAATAATTTCTTTTGAATAATTAATGGAGCATTAATAAACACTGGCGTAATTTTATTTAAAACACTTAAATATAAATCATTTGCTGTGATATAAAAATCACCAATCACTCGCAATTCTAATTGTAATTTGTTTAAAATAAAGCCAAGCACCTGATGATGTTGAAAAAAATGCGGTGTTGGTTGTTTCACATGTAAAATAACCGCATTATCGTGCTTAGCATTAAAACTAACTGTTGCTCGAAAACCATTTGTTAATGGTTTATGAATAAAATAATTAGCAATGTTTTCTTGTACCAAGATTGCTTGCAAAATTGCAATTTGACGTAAATCAAGAAAATCTGTGTTAACAACTTGCCCACGGCGGGCTTGTTCACATCATCCTTTAATTTTATTAATTAATTCATAATCTTGCTGATAATGTTGCAATAATTGCGTCTTATTAAGCATCTTTTTGAATTGTAAATTGATAAGTTCTATGTTCATTTTTTTGAACATCACCATTAAAAGCATACATCACACCACTAATAAAATCTAATAGTCGTATCCGTTCTCCTTTTGGCAATTTTTCTAAATGAACAATTAATTGCCCTTTTGTCAATAATAAATCAGCAATTTTCGGAGCATCATTATAACTATCAGCAATAAAACCAGTTGTAAGCACACTTGTGTTACTACTAACTTCAGAAGAATGCTGTATTTCATTTTCACGCTCAAAATTTACCTTTTTAAAGGGTGTTTCTGACGCAAGAACAGGTTTTGTTAATGGTTGATCACTATGGACAATTGATTCGGTTGGGCTATCATTAAAATCAATTCGTGGTTGAGATTAGTAAATACTTCGTTGTTTTTTCTTAAAAATGCTCATTATTATCAACTACGACAAACAAATGGTGGTAAATCATCATCTTCATCGTCATGTTCAACGACTTGATTATTATTAACATGTTCTCGTCACACATTAATCCGACGGTTTGCATTCGCTGTTTCACGTTCAACATTTTCAGATAAATTAGTGAAATAACTTGGCCGTTTACGAGCAACATCTTGATCATTGTCATCACTAACCTCAGCGTCCCGAGTTGGGTGTGGTGCTGGTTCTTCGTATTCTTCCATTGAAGCACGATAACCATTATCTGGATTAGTAAAATTTTGATCTTCATCAAACCCAGTTGCAATTACAGTTACAATCATTTCATCATCTAAATGCTCATTAACTGCTGTTCCAAAAATAATATTAACTTCGCCACCAATTGCTTGTTTAACAATATCAACAGCATCATTAGCATCATTTAAGGTTAAGGTATTACCACCAGTAACATTAATAATAGCATCACGAGCACCACGAATTGATGCTTCTAATAACGGAGAAATAATTGCTTTATTAGCAGCTTCAATTGCTTTATCTTTACCTGAACCAATCCCAATTCCAAATAAAGCATTCCCTTTATTTTTCATAACGGTCTTAATATCTGCAAAGTCTAAATTAATTAAGGATGGTACTGCAATTAAATCAGTAATGGTTTGAACTCCTTGGCGTAAAATATTATCTGCTTCTTTGAATGAATCTTTTAATGGGACACCCCCAATTACTTCTAATAAGCGATCATTTGAAATAATAATTAATGAATCAACATGTTTACGTAGTTCTTCGGTTCCTTGGATAGCATAACTATTACGCGCACGACCTTCAAATGAAAATGGCGTTGTAATAATTCCAACGGTTAAAGCGCCTTGTTCTCTTGCAAGTTTGGCAATAATAGGAGCAGCCCCAGTCCCAGTTCCGCCACCCATTCCAGCGGCAACAAAAACCATATCTGTCCCTTTTAAAGAGTCTTTAATTTCTTCTGCTGATTCAATTGCTGCTTGGCGACCAACATCAGGATTAGCACCTGCCCCTAGCCCTTTTGATGTTTCTTTACCTAATACAATTTTATTTTTTGACTTTGAAACACTAATAATCTGGGCATCAGTATTAGCAACAATAAATTCAACCCCTTGTACGCCTGCTTCAATCATCCGATTGACAGCATTATTACCAGCACCACCAATACCGATAACTTTTATTGACGCGACTTGTTCATAATTATCAAAATTGTTCATAACCTTAATTCCTCCATTTTTTATATATTATACTATTTATTTAATATTTTGATATTTTGGTAGTATTTTTGTCGATATTGTTGTGAACCGTTTAAATGCTGCTTACTTAGCGGCATAACCCCTTGTGCCGGGTTAACATTGCCACCTGGTTGATGATGCTCACCATATTTGTCATTTCGTGGTCCTTTTTTATCACCATTATTATTTAGATAACGAATATAACGATGATCAACCGATTGAATATTTGTTGCACTAACTTTATTTGCTAAATGTTGATAATAAATATTTCCCAATAAGCCAGTACATCATGTTTCTTTTGAACCTAATGTTGAAGCAATATAAACGGTAACATTTTTATCTTTATTTAACGACAACAGATTTTCTTTAAACCCACTAATTCGCAAAATTTCACCAACAACAACCACTGGATAGTTATAGCGCCCTAAGCTATTAGCTAACTTTTCACTCAATGTTTCCATTTCTTCTGTTAAAACATGATTAACAATTCGTTTTAAATCATAATGGGTAAAATTTAATTGTGTTTGTTGCTGATGATCATATTTACTATAAATAATTAAATTATCTTTACTATTATTATTTAAATTAATAATTTTATATAAATACTTTAGTGATTGCTTATTATCACAACTTAAGACATTACGTAACCGCGTAATTATTTTTTTAATCCCACCCGGAATAATAATTTGTTCACATAAAGTTTCACGAACAAAAACATAAGCGATAACATTATCATAATCTCAATTAATAATTGTAATCCCATTTTGCAAATCAACTGGTGATGCAATATTTCACGCAAGACTAAACCCTTCTGGAAGGATACCCATAACTTCAATTTTGGCATATTTAAGTGTCGCAAAAATACTTTGAATAATCTGTTTTTTTGTTACATAAACAATTGCCTTAATACTTACTTTGTGCGCCGCCCGCCCTATTGGTGGCGCTGATAATGCTTTTTGTTCATTAAGAATGTAACGATATGGTCTAATAAAAAAAGCAGTTTCATCATCTAATAAAGGAACTTCTTTTGCTAATGTAATTAATGAATCAATATCATTATTCGTAATTAGACGATGATGTGTTAAATTTAGCATTTTGGTTGAAGTTTTAATTGTCATATTATTTGCTGGAATACTAATTGCCACCCGTTCAATCACAATTCCTAATTGTCGATTTGCATCTTTAATTAAATTAACTAATTCTTTGGCCACATTTTTTTCATCAATAATGATACCATTATCACAAAAATGATATTCAAGATGCCTTTTATAAAGCACTTTAATTTGTGATTCAGTATAAACACCAACCATAAAACTAAAACTATAATTTTTAATTTCTAACACAGCATATACTTCTTTTAACTTATAATCCACTTCGTTCACCTCCTTTTTAAATTTTAGAATATTATTTCACCCGTTCTAATATTCTTAGTTTAGCACTTGTACTCCGATGGTTGTTTGTTTGTTCAGTTACCGAAGGTACAATTGCTTTCTTAGTAATAATCTGATAATCACTTTCAAAATGTGATATTACTGGTAGCTGTTGATTTATTTCATAATTAGGATCTTTTGTTAAACTTTGAAAATATTTTTTAACAATACGATCTTCTAATGAATGAAATGAAATTACAACTAACCGACCATGAACCGCCAATAAAGTTGTTGCTTGTCGTAATGATTCTTGTAAAACAAATAACTCTTGATTTACTTCAATTCGTAATGCTTGAAAAACTCGTTTTGCTGGATGTTTTGCCTTTTTTAAAATCTTTTGTGGCAAACTTTTTTTAATAATTTCAACAAGATGGAAAGTAGTAACAATTTCTTGTTCATTACGAGAAATAACAATGTTTTTTGCAATTACTTTTGCAAATGGTTCTTCACCATAATCTTGAAAAAGTTTTACTAAAGCTTCTTGCGAATAAGTATTAAAAATTATTTTTGCCGTTAATCCTTGATTTTGATTCATCCGCATGTCCAATGGACTATCATAGCGATAACTAAAACCACGGTTATCATCATCTAATTGTGGTGATGATACTCCGAGGTCATATAAAATCCCATTAACTAATTTAACATGTCGTAGTTGTAATTCGGCAGCTAAATTAACAAAATTATTTTTAATAATTTCATAATTACGATATTTACTCTTCTGCAAAATTTGTTCAGAAGCAACAATTGCTGCTTCATCTTGCTCAAAGCAATATAACTTTCCATTTGAAAGATGCTTTAAAATTTCAAGACTATGTCCAGCTCGCCCTAAAGTACAATCAACATAAATTCCATTGTTTTGAACATTTAAACCGGCAATTGCTTCTTGCAATAAGACTGTTTGATGTTTAAATTCCATACGTTAAATTTTTTCCTCAAAATTTTTTGCCGCTTCTTCGATTCCTGGTGCTTGTTCAATGTATACTTCTCAAACTTTCGGATCTCATAATTCTAAGTGGTCATTGTTTCCAATAATAACAACATTTTTTGTAATATTTGCTTTATTTTGCAAAATGGACGAAATTTTAATTCGTCCAGCATTATCGAAAGTAGTTTCATCAGACATTGACATAATTTTCCGTGTCAAAGCCCGCCCTTCGGCTGTGGCTTGTCCAGTTGAAGCAACTTTTTCTGTTCACTTTAACCATTCAACTTCATTACGAACATCAATACAACCATCAAAACCAAGAGAAATAAAGACTTTATCATCTTTAAACTGTTCTCTCATTTTAGAAGGAATTGTTAATCGTCTTTTATCATCTAATGTATGATTGTAAGTTCCTAATAATGCCATTTTACCCCATTCTCCCCCACTTTCATACATATTGTATTATACTATTTCCCATATTGCAACACTTTTCCCAAAAAATTTTTTACAAAAAAAAATGACCATACTAATTGGTCAATAATTTAAAGGTTTTTTAAAAATATAAATTGTAAATACAACATTATAGTTTACAAAAAAAAAGAATCTCTAAGACTGCACCCCAAAAAGTAAGTAAAATAAAAAAAAGATTTTGTTAAATTTTTATAGGGGGTGCATTTTTATATGGCAAAAAAGGACAAAAATATAACAAATATACATCAGAATTTAGAACAAAAATCATTGAGGAAATTAAACAAAAAAGTTGTTGAATAGTAGCAAAACAATATAATATAAATGCAAATACAGTAGAATCTTGATGAACAAATCATAAAAAAGGAAAATTAAACAATCCTAAAGGACCTAAAATTTCTTTTGTCAAAAGAAATTTATAATATTATAAAACAAGGTATGAATTATTAAAAAAGCTCCATGACTTTTACAATTAAGCAAACTAAGAATAGTCTCTTTTATTAAAAAAATGTCGTGAATATTCAATAAAATTATTACTAGAAGTAACGGGGTTAAAACGTAGTTATTGAGATAAATATAAAAATTATGACAGTAGCAAAAAAGATAAAAAAGCAATAAATGATATTGTAAAAGTCTATGAAGAAAATTTAAAACAATTTGGTTATCGAAGAATTACTAAATATTTAAAAGAAGATTATGGTATAAAATATAATTCAAAAAAAGTTTTAAGAATTATGCGTGATAATCAAATACAACCTGAATATGTAAGAAAAATGAGAAGAAAAATAAAGTATAAACAGAATAAATAAAAAAGCTTATTACAATATCCTGATTTAATTAATCGTAAATTCAATGATATAAAAACAAGGTTTTCAGTACTATATACTGATGTAACATATTTAAATTGAAAAGGAGAAAGATATTATCAATCAACAATTATTGATGGATATACTAAAGAAATAGTTGATGTAAAGTGATCTAAATATAATGACAATAAATTAGTAATCGATAATTTAAATGATGCAATTAATAAAATAAAATTAATAAAAAAAGATCTGAATGGAATAATAATTCACTCAGATCACGGATATTAATATACATCCACTATTTATCACGATAAATGTTTATCTAACGGTATTATAATTTCAATGGGGAAAAAATGCCACTGTGCAGATAATATTGTTATAGAAAGTTTTCATTTGGAATGGCAACACTTTTTAGGACACTTTTTATATAGACATTTGTTTTCTAAAAGTAACTGGAGATAAATAATTTAAACTGCCATGAATTCGAATATTGTTATATCAATGCACAAAATCAAAAAGTTCGTATTTTAATTGTGTTAAATTTTTAAATTTTTTACCCTTAATAAATTCAGTTTTAAAAGTTTTGTAAGTTATTTCAGCCACAGCATTATCATAAGGGCAGCCTTTATTGCTTAATGATCTTTTAATATTAAAAGTTATTAAAATTTCATCAATGATTTTATTTTTAAACTCATTACCACGATTAGTATGAAATAGAGTTATTTGATTTAATGGTCGTGTTATTTTATGAAAAGCTTGTTGGGCCAGTTCGGCTGTTTTATTCGGCCCAGCACTATAACCAATTATTTAACGATTAAACAAGTCAATTAATAAACAAATATAATGTCATTTAGCGCCAACTTGAACATATGTTAAATCACTAACAATAACTTCATTAGGTTTTTTGTTGTTAAATTGACGATTTAAAATATTATTAATTTGGTCATTATTGACTGTTGTTTTATGATTATGATATTTTAATTTGGTGTATTTAGAAACCAAATTATTTTTGATCATAAATAATCTGATTTTTTGCCGCGATAAGATGATATCTTTTCTGTTTAAAATAACTTTAATTTTGCGAGCCCCATAAATTTTGCGACTTTTATTAAAGGCACTGATAATTTCTTGTTCATAATTATTAACTTGCTTGTTAATACATTTATTAGTTTGATAATAATAAGTTGATTTTGATAAACCCAAAATCTTACATATTTTTCTTACTGAATATTTTGTTTTGTTGTTATTAATTATTGTTATTTTTTGGCCATTATCAGTGCGGCTTGCTTTAAAATGTCATTTTCCATTTTCAAGTCTTTAAGTTCTTTTCGTAAAGTTATTATTTCATTTTCTTCTAGTGTGCGATTGTCTTTTGCTTTAAATTAACCAGAATTATTATAATTTTTAACTCAACTATAAATAGTTGGTTTTGGTAAATTATATTCTTGCCCTAGATTAATACACTGGATAGGCTACAATTATTAGGACCATAATTATATAGACTTCAAAATTAGATAAAATTATTAAGAAAGAAGGAATATAAAAATTGGAAATAAAACTTCATACTCTGAAGAATTTAAAAAACAAATTGTCATGCTATATAAAAATGGTAAAAGTGTTATTAATCTAGGGCAAGAATATAATTTACCAAAACCAACTATTTATAGTTGAGTTAAAAATTATAATAATTCTGGTTAATTTAAAGCAAAAGACAATCGCACACTAGAAGAAAATGAAATAATAACTTTACGAAAAGAACTTAAAGACTTGAAAATGGAAAATGACATTTTAAAGCAAGCCGCACTGATAATGGCCAAAAAATAACAATAATTAATAACAACAAAACAAAATATTCAGTAAGAAAAATATGTAAGATTTTGGGTTTATCAAAATCAACTTATTATTATCAAACTAATAAATGTATTAACAAGCAAGTTAATAATTATGAACAAGAAATTATCAGTGCCTTTAATAAAAGTCGCAAAATTTATGGGGCTCGCAAAATTAAAGTTATTTTAAACAGAAAAGATATCATCTTATCGCGGCAAAAAATCAGATTATTTATGATCAAAAATAATTTGGTTTCTAAATACACCAAATTAAAATATCATAATCATAAAACAACAGTCAATAATGACCAAATTAATAATATTTTAAATCGTCAATTTAACAACAAAAAACCTAATGAAGTTATTGTTAGTGATTTAACATATGTTCAAGTTGGCGCTAAATGACATTATATTTGTTTATTAATTGACTTGTTTAATCGTTAAATAATTGGTTATAGTGCTGGGCCGAATAAAACAGCCGAACTGGCCCAACAAGCTTTTCATAAAATAACACGACCATTAAATCAAATAACTCTATTTCATACTAATCGTGGTAATGAGTTTAAAAATAAAATCATTGATGAAATTTTAATAAATTTTAATATTAAAAGATCATTAAGCAATAAAGGCTGCCCTTATGATAGTGCTGTGGCTGAAATAACTTACAAAACTTTTAAAACTGAATTTATTAAGGGTAAAAAATTTAAAAATTTAACACAATTAAAATACGAACTTTTTTATTTTGTGCATTGATATAACAATATTCGAATTCATGGCAGTTTAAATTATTTATCTCCAGTTACTTTTAGAAAATAAATGTCTATATAAAAAGTGTCCTAAAAAGTGTTGCCATTCCAAACCTTTATGCTGGTATTTTCATTTTCAGAGATTTAAATAATTTTGAATGTTCGTGAAACCTAAGCCATGATAATGAATTAAGGATTCTTTAAGATTTGATTGTAATTTACTAATTTTATTTAACTTCCGATAACTAGCATCAGGATTTATACTAGTTTTAGTTGCTAATAAAATAGAATTTGTTTGTTTTGATACTAATAAATATAATGGTTGCATGTCAGAAATAATAATTGAATTTTCTTTGATTAATTGTTTATTAATATTTTCAATAATTCACTGTTTTTGTAATCGTTTTGTGTTGGTTGATTTAACATAAATATTATTATTGCTGTCAACAGCCATTTTAACACAACATTTAGTGTTGGTTGAAAATGAATCAAGATGAATTTTTCTTTTATCAAATTTATCTTTAAAATTACCTTTGTGGATTTCTTTAATAAATGTTTCATCGATTTGAATTTGGCCATTTAACTTTTTAAATTTTAATTGGGTGTTTTCTAATTGTTTTGATTTCATTATTTTTTGGCGATTATATCAAGCGGTTTTCGGTGATGTTTTAATAAAGTGGGAAATCATTTTACTAGATTGGCCTAATAATGAAATTTGAATCAATAAATTTCACTGTTCATAATTTAAATGACTTAAATACGTAAAATGATCACGAAAAGCATCAAAACTAGCACGACATTTTTTGCATAAATATTTTTGTTTTCCTTCAGGATTATGACCATTTTTAACACAATAAAAAGATTGACAATTAGGACATTTAATACCTTTATCCCTAAATTTTTGATCAATTTCATTTAAGCGTTTTTGTTTTTTAATTAATTCTGCTTCTTTTTTGACTTTTTCATGAAATTCTAAAAATTGATCATCTGTTAAACTATTTATTAATTCTTCAATTATTTTTTCCATTAATTATTCACCTCTTATATTAAAAATATATTTAATTTTAGGTATATTTTATAAATATCAAGATTTTTCTACAAAATTAAAAATCAACTCTAATAACTTCTTTATCCTTATAATATCCACATTCATAGCAAACTCTATGTGGTTTAATTAATGCTCCACAATTTTTACATGCTATCAAAGTTGCTCCAACTAATTTAAAATGTGTTCGGCGTTTTCTTTTTGCCTGTTTGGAAGTTTTTCGAAATGGTACCGCCATTATTTCTCCTCCTTTGTTGTTTTAACTAATTTTTCGTGTAATTGTTCTCATCGTGAATCCGCTTGAGCCGCTTGATAGGCTGCAAATTCTTCCTCAGAAAAAACTTGCCAAGTCAAGTCAAGTTGAATCACCACTAATTATTTTATCACTATTTTTAGATAAATTAATAGGAATATTTTTTAATTTTGTAGAAAACTCTTGATGAAATAAAAAAAACATCAATATGGTAACTTTAAAAGAAAATTATATAAACTTTTAATATTGTTATTTAACTTTTTTATACGTTAAAATATAATGCCGATGATTGTTGGTTCGGGATAGTAATAAAAAAGTTGAGGTTTGTAAGTATAACAAACAAAATTAATTATGGATAGGCTCCAATTATTAGGACCATAATTATATAGACTTCAAAATTATATAAAATTATTAAGAAAGAAGGAATATAAAAATGGGAAATAAAACTTCATACTCTGAAGAATTTAAAAAACAAATTGTCATGCTATATAAAAATGGTAAAAGTGTTATTAATCTAGGACAAGAATATAATTTACCAAAACCAACTATTTATAGTTGAGTTAAAAATTATAATAATTCTGGTTCATTTAAAGCAAAAGACAATCGCACACTAGAAGAAAATGAAATAATAACTTTACGAAAAGAACTTAAAGACTTGAAAATGGAAAATGACATTTTGAAGCAAGCCGCACTGATAATGGCCAAAAAATAACAATAATTAATAACAACAAAACAAAATATTCAGTAAGAAAAATATGTAAGATTTTGGGTTTATCAAAATCAACGTATTATTATCAAACTAATAAATGTATTAACAAGCAAGTTAATAATTATGAACAAGAAATTATCAGTACCTTTAATAAAAGCCGCAAAATTTATGGGGCTCGCAAAATTAAAGTTATTTTAAACAGAAAAGATATCATCTTATCGCGGCGAAAAATCAGATTCTTTATGATCAAAAATAATTTGGTTTCTAAATACACCAAATTAAAATATCATAATCATAAAACAACAGTCAATAATGACCAAATTAATAATATTTTAAATCGTCAATTTAATAACAAAAAACCTAATGAAGTTATTGTTAGTGATTTAACATATGTTCAAGTTGGCGCTAAATGACATTATATTTGTTTATTAATTGACTTGTTTAATCGTGAAATAATTGGTTATAGTGCTGGGCCGAATAAAACAGCCGAACTGGCCCAACAAGCTTTTCATAAAATAACACGACCATTAAATCAAATAACTCTATTTCATACTGATCGTGGTAATGAGTTTAAAAATAAAATCATTGATGAAATTTTAATAACTTTTAATATTAAAAGATCATTAAGCAATAAAGGCTGCCCTTATGATAATGCTGTGGCTGAAACAACTTACAAAACTTTTAAAACTGAATTTATTAAGGGTAAAAAATTTAAAAATTTAACACAATTAAAATACGAACTTTTTGATTTTGTGCATTGATATAACAATATTCGAATTCATGGCAGTTTAAATTATTTATCTCCAGTTACTTTTAGAAAACAAATGTCTATATAAAAAGTGTCCTAAAAAGTGTTGCCATTCCAATATCAAAATTTTGCTCATTTAATTAATTAATATCACTTTTTTTATAAAATTTAAAACTATATTCATCATTTCATTCTAAATTAATTGGAACAGCAAAATGTTCTAATGTCTGAGCATCCTCAACAACAACTTCGCCAATAATTGTCGCAACAATATTAATTGCATTAAGATTTGGATGATAAGTAATTATTCCCTTAATATTAACATCTTTGATTCCTCTAATATTAACCGAATAATCTAGTAATTCTGGACTAATATTTAATGGTATATCGACACTAACCTGCGGTTGTTTAATAAAATATGTTTCTGTATAAATCATTTTGTTCCCTCATTATTGACTTTTGTTGCCAAATTTGAATAATCTTACCCTAATAAATATTTTGTTTAAATTATTCATTAATATAATATAATATAATTATACATTTATTTTTATAAAATATAAATGTGCTGTAAAAAAATGAGGAGCCAAAATGAAAATTATAACATACGAAAAAGAAAACCAATTAACTGATTTACAAATTCAATTAATTGAAAAATTAAATAATGACATTCAGAGTGTTCTAGAGTTAACTATTAACGAATTAGCAGATAGTCTTTTCATCAATACTTCTACCTTAAGTCGTTTAATTAAAAAATTGGGGTTTGAAAATTATAGTAAATTTAAAGTATGAGTTGCTGGAAAATATAATAATATCAAGGAATTTGATATTCAAGAAAATGAGACAACTCTCCATAATATTATTGATAATATTTATAAACTGCATACTTATGCCTTAGATGAAACTTATCGAAATTTAAAAGTTAATCAATTAGAAAAACTCATTGATACAATTCATGCGAGTGAACGAATTGTTATTTGGGGAATTAGTCGCCATACTTTAATTTGCGAAAATTTAAATTTACACTTAAATGTTTTAAAATATAACTCAACTTATCTTGTTAATTATTATGCCACAATTCAATTAATTGAAACTCTTAGTGAAAATGATTTATTAATTTTAATTTCAAAAAGCTTACAAGATGCTGAATATCATTTCCTAATTGAAATTGCAACAAAACGAAATGTTAAAATTATTTTATTAACGATTAATAAAGAATATAAAGGACCACCTAATTTGCAAAAACTAACCTTAGAAAATACTGAAATTCTAAATTTTTATGTCGATAATCCCCGTTATGTTTCACGGTTGATGCTAATTAATATTGTTTTTAGAATGTTAATTGCAAAATATCATCCTACTCATAATGAAGAATATCAAGATTATTATGCAGCCATTGATGAATGACATGAATATATTAAAAAAATAAAATAACTAGTGAACATCTGCTTCAAAAGATGTTCTTTTTATATGAAAAATAAGCCAATTTCTAATTAAAAGGATTAAGTTTTATTACCTTAATCCTCAAATACATAAATGTTTTTTTCTAGCGAATTTGTAATTGTAATTTCTTCAAATTCATTTTAATTTGTTCAAATTGTTGGTTAATATCTGTTTCAGTTAACTGTTTTGCCATATCATTAAATGTAAAACTAATTGTTAAAGCAACATGATTAGGCATTTCTTTATGATCAAAATACTGGTCAATAACTTCTATTGCAACAACATTTTTAACTCCTGTTAAAATCTTTTTCTTAATTTGTTCGTAGGTTACTGTTACTGGTACTCAAATTGAAATGTCACGACTACTTGCACTAAATTTAGAAGGCGGTGTGAAAAATGTTTGTTTTTTATGCGGATAATTAAAAATTACCTCAAAATTAATTTCGCCAAAATAAGTTGCACTTTTTAAATCAACTTTTTTTTGATAACTAGGATGAATCACACCAATAATTGCTAATAATTGTTTTCCTAAAAAAACATGACTAGTTTGATAAGGGTGGTAAATTTTATTTTTTGGTGCTGGTTGATATGATAATTCATCAATATCAATTTGTTCACTTTGCAAATAAGCTTCCAATAAACTTTTAATATAATAATACGAATTAGAAAGACTATCGCCTGTTATTTTATTTTGGACAATTTCTGTTTGACTTGCAAATGCACCATGATAATAACTTTTCTCATTTGCATAAATTTTTTCAACAGTAAATAATTTAACATTTTTTTGATTTCGAGCATTATTATATTTGACACTGTTTAATAAACTATTTGTTAAACTTAACCGCATTACGGCATGTTCTTCCGATAATGGAGATAGTAATTGATATGGTTTTTGATAATTAAAAAAGTTAAAATGAGTAATTTCTTCTTGTTTAACTAACGCATATGTTTTTGCCTGATAAAAACCATTATTTAAAAAGAAAGTTTCAAAATTTTTAATTTTTTTTTCAGTAGGACATTTAGCTTTAACTAAATTTGGTAAGACTGGCGGTTGAGAAACAATGTTATTATAACCAAATAACCGTGCAATTTCTTCAATCAAATCAGCTTTTTGAAAAATATCGGTGCGAGTTACTGGTGGTGTCACAAATAATTGTCCGCCTTCTTCTTTAAATTGGAAAGTTAATGGTTCTAATAAATCTTTAATTTCTAATAAGGTAAAAGAATGACCGATAAATTGATTAATCTCAAGTAAAGTAATGTTAATTGGATCAACTGTTTTCTTATATTCTTTAATAAAGTTTAAAACTGATAACTCGGCTAAGAAACCATTAATTTTTAATAAATACAAATAACGTGATAATCCTAATCCCACAGTAGCATAACTAAGGGGTTTGATATAACGTTGTAAATTAATGTTACTAATACCAACTTTTCGTTGTTGTTGGCGCATTATAATATGATTTAAATGGAGTGCTAACACTGTTATTTGCGTTGTTGTAGCACTAATAGCATAAGTCGGATTAACTCGAACACCAATTAATTCAACAAATTCATTCCCATCAAGAACTACTAAATCACCTTTTTTAATATTAAAAGTTTTATTTTCATAATCATCAGTAATTTTTAAAGGGTTTTTAATTTTATTAAAATCATAAAGTAATAATGGTTGCCCTGTTTCAAGTGTTGCTTTAATTGCTAAATCGCCAAATGGGTCTGCTACATTTGATTGATATTCATTAATTTTTAACCAAATTCGATCTGATAATTTTAGCGGATTTTTTTCTGGCGTTAATTTAACATTAACACTAATTGCTGATTCAACTGTTGATGTTGCAATTACTACTTTTAATGGATTTTGATATTCTTTTAAATTTTCTGTTGATTCTAATTCTAACGGAAATAATTCACGTTTAAAATAGCCCGCTAATTCACGTGCTAATTCATAAGCACTTAAACAATCACTGCGATTTAATGTTGAATCAATCTCAAATAAATAATCAGTTAAACCAATTTTAGTTAAAACATCCTCAGCACCAATCATATCATATGAACCTTCTTTTTCATTAAAAGTTAAAATAATTTCATCTTGTTCAGCTGGGGTTAAATATTTTTCAGCAATTCCTAATTCACTTAATGAGCACATCATTCCTTCCGAAGCATATCCTTTAATTTCACGTTTTGCAATTTTTGCGCCATCTGCTAACACTGCTCCTGAACGAGCAACAACAACATATCCATTTTCCGCTGGGTTACTAGCTCCGCAAACAATTGGGTCAACTAATTCTTGTCCTGTATCAACTAGACAAAACTTTAAATGCGTATCAGTAATTTCATTAACAACTTGAATTCGACCACAAACAATATTGCTATTACGATCAAAATTATGCGTACGTTCTACTTCAAAACCTAAGATATTTAAAGCAGCAACAATATCAGTATTACTAATATCAGTAAAATCAATATATTTATTTAATCATCTTCTTGTAATAATCATTTTAAACCTCCTAATCAAATTTCTTAAATTGTTCTAAAAAGCGGATGTCATTCGTATAAAAACGACGAATATAATCAATGCCATATTTTAACATCGCAATTCGTTCAATGCCAATTCCAAAGGCAAAACCAGTTAATGTTGGATCTTGTCCACATGCTTGATAAACAAGCGGATTAATCATCCCAGACCCCATAATCTCAATTCAACCAGTTTGCTTGCAAATTGAGCAACCTTTACCTTGACAATTAACACAAGTAACATCAACTTCAACAGATGGTTCTGTAAATGGAAAAAAACTTGGCCGTAAACGGATTTGCGTTGTTTCACCAAACATCCGTTGGCAAAAGTATTGAATTGTTCATTTTAAATTAGCAAAAGTTATATTTGGAGCAACTAAAAACCCATCAACTTGCATAAATTGATGTGAATGTGTAGCATCATCATCATCACGACGATAAGTATTTCCAGTTGAAATCATTGCAATAATTTCATTTTTACTTTTCATCTGTGAAATTGCACGGGCTGTCATATTGGTACAATGTGTTCGTAATAATGTGTTTTTAGACAAATAAAATGTATCTTGCATATCACGAGCTGGATGCCCTAATGGTAAATTTAAGCGTTGAAAATTATATTCATCATCATCAACTTCAGTTCCAAACACAATATCATATCCTAATTCTTGAAATAATTGCGAAATTTCATCAATAACTTGGTTTAATGGATGCTTTGTTGCTAATACTAAATTATATCCTGGTAATGATAAATCAATTTTTTCTTGTTCAATTATTGCAATTAATAAAGCATTTTCTAATTCGGTTTTTTTAACTTGACATAATTCAGTTAATTCCCCTTTAATTTGATTTGCTTTTTGACCAATTGTTAAACGTTCTTGATGCGTTAAATCTTTCATTTTTTTTAATAAATCATTCAACATTGATTTTTTCCCCAAATATTTTAATTGAACTGCATTAACTTCCGCCACTGTTTTTGCTGCTTTAATGCTTTTTGTTGCTTGGGTAAATAATAAGTCTAATTCTTTTTCCATTGTTTAATCCTTTCTTGCTGAAGCCTAATTAAGTTAGAAAAATCCTTGTCTATATTAAAAAAATATAAACAAGGAGCAATTTTTACGGCACTATCTTTTTTTACTAATAAATAGTCTTAATTACAGTTAACGAATCATTAATATCAATAATCCGGCTGGGATTAGCGGCTCTCATTAGGTGAATTCCTTAATATCTCACCAGTTATTTGCACCAATCATAACCTCTCTGACGATAAGCGTATTAATTACTATTCCTAAATCAACGATTTAATCTAAAATTTTATAATTTTATTATAACCTATTTTACTAAGTTAATTCATTTAGTTTTTGTTTTTTTACTAAATACATAGATAATAGTCATGATAGAACTAAAATAATACTAATAATAGTTCCAACTTTTAATGATGTTTGTCAATTTAATAGTAAATTAATAACAAATTTAAACTGTTCTAAAATAATGTTAACAGCAAAGTACCAAATTATTAAGGAAATGACATATGAAAGGAAGAAGGTAAATAAAACACCAAGAACATAATTACCAATTACAATAAAGTTTACTTGCCATGGTTTATATCCTAAGGCTCGCATTGTTAAAATAACTTGGCTAGCTTCATCAATTACCGAAGAAGTAATAACTGCTAAAATAATGAAAATAATAATTCCATTTAATATTTGTAAAATTAACAATGAATCATTTAATATTTCCAATCCTGCTGATGCTAATAATTTTTGCAAGGTAATTAATTCAACATTATTTGGGCCCGTAAAGATACTAATATCACTACCATCACTAGTTATTGTTGTCATAATTTTTCCTAAATTGTCAGTAATATCATGGTTAAAAATATTAATTGTTAAGTTTTGCAATGTAATCTTATAATCTTGTTTACCCATTAGTAAATCTTTTGGGTTAATCTTATCATAAATCATTTTTTCCTTAGAAATGACCCCATCATAAAAATCATTTGGTACTTGTTTTTCGTTAAAATCATAAAATAAAAACCGAATAGTATTAGCATTAATAAAAACATCGCTTCCTGTTGTATCGTTTTTATTAATTCCCTTTACAACAATTGATAAATTATACGGAGATCTTACATTTTTAACAGTAAATTCAAAAGTGTCATTAATTTTTAAATTATTTAATTTAGCTATTTTTTCTGAAATAATTGCAGGAATTTGTGTTCTTATTAATTGTGCTGCAAACAATTCGTTAATAACCGTTTTGTTAACAACTTCCATTTGGTAAAACTTTGTCCAAGTATTTGGTTCAATCCCTTTTAAATTAAGATCACTAATTACTGCTGTTTCACGATTGCTTGGAGTTACAGCTAAATTAAGAACTGGCAATTCTGTTTGGGGATTATAATACAATGTATTAAAACTAACAACTGTCTTAATATGTGTTTGGTCAATCAGATTACTTAAATTAACAATATTTTTTACTCAATCTAGTAAATTTCCTCCTGTTATATTTTTTATATCTTTAACAACTTGAATTAAATCAGTTAAATAAACTGACTGATAAATTGGCTGATAAAGAAAGAGTTTTTTTCATAATTCCATATCCATCGGATTATGATGAATGTCCATTGCTAATTCATTAAATTTTGTTAATGAAACAGCTTGGGTTTGTTCAACATCGCTTGTTGGTAACACTCGAAAATGATTATTATTTATTAATTTTAATTTTTCTTCTCCTGTTGGAGTTTGATGACTTGTTGCCATTGTTAATAAACTTGGAAATTGGAATCAATGATCAACATCTTTTTGATAAACATTACTAAACGAATAAACAATTTGACGAAAAATATCAGATGCATTAAATTGAATGATAAAGAGTAATGAAGAAATAAAGAAAATAAACATTACAATTATTCATTTTCAAAATCCTTTTAAAGTAAATGCTAATTGAATTCGAAACAAGAAACTTGTTTTACTAAAAATTTTTTTAATCCCAATTATTAAACCATAAAAATGCATTTTTCCAGCACCATTAATTAATACCAAACTTGGTTTTTTTAAATAACTCATTGTAAATAAAAATGATAAAGTAGTAAAAAAGATTGGGATAACTAAAAACAAAATTAGCATAAATCATCAGGAAACATAAATTAGTTTAAATGGAATTAATAATCCCGTTGTATATAATGTATTAACATATAACTGAATAGGAATACTAACACAATATCCTAAGACAATACCAAATAGCATCGTGACAAAAAACTTTGTTGAAAAAATTCATGATAATTCCGTTGTTTGATAACCAAAAGCTTTAAAAATTCCAATTTGGCGACGAGTTTTATTCATCTCTTTTTTCATCGTATAATTAATAAAAATAAAACCTAAAAATAAAAGCACCGAACCAATTGCACTATATAAAATAATTTGAATATTAATATTTTGCGTTTGCATTGCAATATAATTATTTTCATATGGAATTAAAGTTTCTGTTGGATTAATATAACCCCGCGCTAAATTTTCTTTTAAAGTTAAAATTGCATTTGTTGAATTTAATTTAATTAAAATTTTTTGACTTGGTTTTAAAGTAATATTCCCTAACTCACCACGAACATTTGCATCCTGCAATTGAGTTTGGAAACGCTCAGTTGTAAATAACACACCGTATTTACGAATATCATTGTTACTATTAATTTTTAAATTTGTCCGCTTAATAAAATTATCTAAATTATTTCCAATCCCAACAATTTTTAAATTAAATTTTGGGTTGTTTTGAATGACTGGAAAAATATCTCCAATTTTTAAATGATTTTGCTCTGCAAATAAACTACTAACAACCGCTTCGTCATCTGCTGTTAGCAACTGTCCTTGGTATAATTTCAATTGGCTAAAATTAACGGGGGCTGTCTGTTCTAGATTTTGTACTACCGCAGGAGTAATCTTTAAAGTATAATTTGAACCACTTTCTTGTTTAAAATAAATGGTTTCAAAAACACCAACAGAATATTCTGACAAAGTTTTTTTTAGTAATAAGCGTGTTACCATTTCTTTTGGTTGATTTCAATTATATTTTTTAAAATAAAAATAGCCAATCGGATTAACGCCATCAATGTTTTGCTTCATTCCTCGATATTGCGCAACTTCTGCTAACTTAGTAATAATTTGACTTGTTGAACAAATTTGCTGTAATTCTGTACTTGCAATAGTACCACACACACTTTTTGTTGTTTTTCACCAACTGCTGTTTTCATTTAAAATTGCTTGAGGAAATCCTGTAACATTAATTTCTTGCTTATTTTTATCAATAAACTTATTATGTAAATAATAATCTTCCATAAAATTAGGTTTATAATCTTCAACGCTAAAATCATAATCTCATTGTTCAGATGTATATACTAAATCATTATATTTTATTTTATATTGTAAAGCACCTGATAAAATTCCGGCAATTGTTGCAATAATAATGATAATAAAAAGAATTAAACCTCCGGCTTCAATTCAATTTTTAAAATATGATTTTAAATAACTTTTTAAAATTTGGCGCATTATTATTCTCCATCTTTCATTTTAATCAATTTATAACAAATTCAAAAGTTATCGAAATAACCAAAATAACTATTTTTTTGAAATTAATAGAATCTTCACTTCCAATAAGTTCTGCTAAAACAAAACCAATTTGGTCAATAATGTCTGTTGGTAAAACTGGTTTTTTGTATTGTGAAATTTCATCACCAGCTAACCCGTGTAAATAAGTTCTAACAATTGCTGCTTCAAATAATTCATAACCCCGACCAACTAAACTAGCAATTAAACCAGTTAGCGTGTCACCCATGCCAGCAACAGCCATATATGGATTACCGGTGCCGTTAATATACACGCGATTACCATCCGCAATAATTGATTGATATCCTTTTTAAAACAACAATAATTTTATACTTATTAGCAAATTCTTTTGCAATATTAATTCGATTACTTAAAATTTCCGGCACACTTTTATTAATTAAGCGTGAGAATTCCAATGCATAGGGTGTTAAAATTGCTCGTCCACGTAATTTACGTAATAACGGGACGTCTAGAACATTAATTCCATCAGCATCAACAACAATTGATCCTTTATAATTATCTAAAATATAATTTAAAGTATTATATGCCCGTTCTGTTTTTCCTTTTTCCATTCCATAGGCAACTACATTAACTTTGTTTGTTAATAAATCTAAAATTCGGGCTCGATCAGAAGCATCACAAAACGTGATTTCAGGAGCGGTATTATTGGTTTTTCCTAATAATTCTGGTGACAATGTTCAAATTACTAATCCAATTCCAATATTTAATGCCATATTAGCAACTAAAGTCCCAGCATTTAATATTCTAAACTTGAAGCAAAAATAAGTAAATTTCCATAAATTCCTTTGTGTGAAATTAGTGAACGGGAATGTAATTGAACACTATCCGTATAAAATAAGTTGTTATCAATTAATTTTGCGCAAATCCTATTAATTTCTTGCTGACGAAACCCCAATTGTCATACAACAACTTTTCCTAAGCAAGGAACAATATCATAATTAATAAAAGCTGATTTATAAGTAAAAAAAGTGACAGTTTTATTGGCCTTAATTGCAATTGTTGGAATTGTTGCACTATCATTTTCAATTACACTTGGAATATCACATGCTAAAACATATTTTTGACTTTCATTAACTTTTTTAATAATTTCAGCAATGGCAGGTGGCATTTTTCCATGATAACCAATACCAAAAATGCAATCAATAATAATATCAGTTCATAAAATTACTGCCTCAATATTATCATCAAGAAAGGTCATTGTTACATTCCACAACTTTTTAACTAATTAATAATAATATGCCACTTCTGGGGTTTTAGCAGTATCAAAGGTTTTTTTATAAGTGCAAATATGAATATGAATCTTTTTTGTTCCATCATAATCACTAATTAATTTTGCTAAACAAAAACCATCCCCACCATCATTACCAACGTTAGCTAAAATTAAAAAACTATGAACTGCTAAATTCAAATAATGAAATAAACCTTCGGCTGCTTTTGCCATTAATTTAACTTCTGAAATATCAAATTGATTAAAAATAAAATTTTCAAGATTTTTAGTGTCTTGTTGATTACTAATATAAAGCATATTTCTTAACTCCTTACTTATATTATGTTAAATTAAAAAGAAAACCATATTAGATTCCTGGTTTTTTTAAAATTTCAACTTTTTCACGATAATTTGGCGTATATTTTTCAACATGATATCAAAACGCCTTAGAATGATTATTATGAACTAAATGTGATAATTCATGAATAATTACATATTCCAATACTGTCGGATCAAAATGAATTAACTTTGTATTTAAAACAATTTTTTCCGTTTGTGGATAACACACACCTCATTTACGAACCATTACTTTAATTGTTAAATTTTTATAAGATAAATTCATTATTGTTGCTCATTTATTTAATAACTGTTCAAATTTATAACTAAATTTTTGTTTTAAAAAATGGTGTAACTTTTTAACATTTTCATCATAACTACCAGCATCTTTTAATAAAAAATATTGTCGATTAATAATTTTCGTATGAATATTTTTATTGGTTAATTGCAACAGATATTTTTCATTAAAAACATAAACATAACCTGTTCCATTTGGATTAATAACAATCTTTCGATAATTATCGTGAACATTAATTACAGTAATAATTTTTTTAATATTTTTATAAATTAGAGCTTCAATTTCCCAATCATGGGCATAGCTAGGGGCCGATACTTTAATTTTGCCGTTATTAACATTCAACACAATATTATTCTGTTCTTTAATAATTAAATCATATTTAATTAAATTACCCTGATATGGTAGCACTTTTTCCAATGCCATGCTGTTCTCTCCCCCCTATCATAAATATGGATTAATTAATGATTATCATCTATTTTATCATCATTTTCATTCTCAAAATTATGGTGTAAATCCGATGATTGCAAAGAATTATTAGTTGCTGGTTTTTTTGTAATATCTTCACGGTATTTTTTTCCTGCTGTTCAAATTTTATCAATATCACCCAAAAAAACTTTACCATCATAAGAACTATCAACACGGGCATTGGGATTAATGCGTTGCTTACCACTTGGTTTTGGAACCGAACCAATTCGTTCCGCTAATTCTGTTTTTTCTAATGACATATGTTGTTTTGATTTTGGAATAATAATTGAATCATAGGCATTGAAATTTCCTTTTGAAGGCGAAGTTTCTGCACTAAAAATAGGCGCTGAATAATCACGATGTTTAATAATATCACCTTTTTTCACAAAGTCACCTTTTTGTTCAATAAGTAACCCTGCTGGTGATTCATCAACAATTCCTTCACCCTCTTTAATTGTGCGTAAATATTGGCATTCTGCACCAACACGAATTGTTGGCTTTGAATTATCAGAATTATTATCTTCTTCCTCTGGAACAAGATGTGCTTCACCTCGCTCATGCAAAAGAGCATTCCGAGCCATCTTTGCTTTCAATAATGCCATCTTTGCTTTTAAATCATTTGTTGTTGAAACTGATTTGTTGTTAATAGGAGTTTTTGTTTCTTCAATAGGAGTAAGTTCAGCTTGATTGACCATTTCTTTTTGTGGCGTTAACCCACGAGCACCAATTTTACCAGTTTCAAAATTAATCGCTGTTAAACGATTTTTTTGATCTTGCGTTAATGATTTTGCTTTTCGTGTTGTATGATAATAAGTTATTTCAAATCAACTACCAAAGAAGGTTAAGGATGGCCCAATAAATAGTAAAATAAAACCTGAATTAATTGGTAAATTTAACTTAAAAATATTTAAACCAGTTTTAGCACTTATTGGTTGGCCAGCAAGCACAACAGCCATTGTTAATAAAATGCAAGATATTAATCCAATAACAAAAGCTCCACTTATGCCAAAAATTTTATAACCATTATTTTTTGATAAATAATTTGGAATTAAATACAGCAATACTAAAAAACTAGAAATTCCAATTAAAATACCCCCAACTAATTCTGGTTTTGCAATCACATTATGATATACTGTCATATTTGAAAACTGTAAAACTAAAAGAGCAATATCTTGTAATAGCATGTATGCAGCATTATAAAGGAACATTTGATTATTAATTTTATTTGCTAGCATAATTAATATTCCGAACAGTAACGCACTAAAAATTCCGCCAATTGTTAAGAAAGTTAATGACACTCTACCTAATTTCTCCATTTTTTTCGCCTACCTTTTAATCATAACAAACCATACATATATTATTAGGTATATATACAATTATACCCTATTTCTATTAAAACCAATAATAAAATGTAAAAATCGTTTGTTATTTACCATTTTAATTAAAACAATTGGATGGGTTAAGATAAATTGGACAACAATAATGTAGAGTAAATATTTATAATTAAACTACAATGGAGGTGTAATTATGGCAAAGAATCATTATACTGATGAATTTAAGCAACAAATTGTTGGTCTTTACAAAATGGGTCAAACTCCTGAACAATTAGTCAATGATTATCAAATTGGTAAATCTACTGTTTGTAAATGAGCTCACCAATTTAGCAACTCGGGCTCATTTAAAGCAAAAGACAATCGCACACTAGAAGAAAATGAAATAATTCAATTACGTAAAAAAGTTAAACTGGAATGGCAACACTTTTTAGGACACTTTTTATATAGACATTTGTTTTCTAAAAGTAACTGGAGATAAATAATTTAAACTGCCATGAATTCGAATATTGTTATATCAATGCACAAAATCAAAAAGTTCTTATTTTAATTGTGTTAAATTTTTAAATTTTTTACCCTTAATAAATTCATTTTTAAAAGTTTTGTAAGTTGTTTCAGCCACAGCATTATTATAAGGGCAGCCTTTATTGCTTAATGATCTTTTAATATTAAAAGTTATTAAAATTTCATCAATGATTTTATTTTTAAACTCATTACCACGATCAGTATGAAATAGAGTTATTTGATTTAATGGTCGTGTTATTTTATGAAAAGCTTGTTGGACCATTTCGGCTGTTTTATTCGGCCCAGCACTATAACCAATTATTTCACGATTAAACAAGTCAATTAATAAACAAATATAATGTCATTTAGCGCCAACTTGAACATATGTTAAATCACTAACAATAACTTCATTAGGTTTTTTGTTGTTAAATTGACGATTTAAAATATTATTAATTTGGTCATTATTGACTGTTGTTTTATGATTATGATATTTTAATTTGGTGTATTTAGAAACCAAATTATTTTTGATCATAAAGAATCTGATTTTTCGCCGCGATAAGATGATATCTTTTCTGTTTAAAATAACTTTAATTTTGCGAGCCCCATAAATTTTGCGACTTTTATTAAAAGCACTGATAATTTCTTGTTCATAATTATTAACTTGCTTGTTAATACATTTATTAGTTTGATAATAATACGTTGATTTTGATAAACCCAAAATCTTACATATTTTTCTTACTGAATATTTTGTTTTGTTGTTATTAATTATTGTTATTTTTTGGACATTATCAGTGCGGCTTGCTTTAAAATGTCATTTTCCATTTTCAAGTCTTTAAGTTCTTTTCGTAAAGTTATTATTTCATTTTCTTCTAGTGTGCGATTGTCTTTTTCTTTAAATGAACCAGAATTATTATAATTTTTAACTCAACTATAAATAGTTGGTTTTGGTAAATTATATTCTTGTCCTAGATTAATAACACTTTTACCATTTTTATATAGCATGACAATTTGTTTTTTAAATTCTTCAGAGTATGAAGTTTTATTTCCCATTTTTATATTCCTTCTTTCTTAATAATTTTATATAATTTTGAAGTCTATATAATTATGGTCCTAATAATTGGAGCCTATCCATTCACAACTGATGTTACATATAAATATAACAATTTGTTAAATCAAGATTTTGATAGTTATATAAACTACATGAAGTTGTTGTCAGTGATTTAACCTATGTTTTTATTAGTAACAAATGATATTATGTCTGTTTCTTAGTTGATTTATTTAATCGATAAATTATTGGTTATGATGTTAGTTTACACAAAAATGCCAAATTAGTTGAAAGCAGCTTTAATAAACTTCAATTTTCATTAAGCAATATTAAAATATTTCACACTGATCAAGGCAGTGAATTCAATAATAATCTTATTTATAACCTGTTAGTTAAAAATGGGATTCAAAAATCTTACAGTAAACCAGGTTGTCCTTATTATAATGCTGTGGCTGAAACAACTTACAAAACTTTTAAAACTGAATTTATTAAAAATAATAAATTTAAAAACGTTGAGCAGTTTAAATTAGAATTATTTTATTACATTAATTGGTACAATAATATTCGAATTCATAGCAAACTAAATTATTTAACACCAGTGTAATACAGAAATTATTATTCTACATAAAATTTGTCCAAAAAACCCTTACCATTCCAAAAAATAATCATTCAATTAATGATTTGTACACTAGATTTCTTCTAATTTCTGTATATATAATTTTTTAGCTACTCATAAATTATCTAATTGTTTCTATTACATTTATATTATTTAATTTAGCTAATTTTAAATATAGTAAGTTTTTATATGTTTTATATGCATATGCTTTTGCCCCATAACCCAAAGTTGATTTGATAAATCAAGATATATCACTTTCAGCTGAAACTCCAATATTATACTCTAATTTTTGATTTTTAATGCCTTTACTATGATTTTTAATATATCTAATTAATTCAGTTTTATGATAAGAATTAGCAATTTTTAATAATTTATCGTACTTACCATTAATAAATAAGTTATAACATTCATTATTCATTATAAATATTTATTTTTGCTTCGGTTTTTCTTCTTTTTAAAAAGGCTCTTTTTAATTCTTTAGAAAAATGAAATCGATCTAAAACATATTTTGCTTCTAAATAAGACGCTGTTTCCATAATTCAACCATCACCATCTCCACCAACAACAATTTTAATTTTTTTTGGTAAAATATAATATTTTTCTAATTCCATTAATATTCTTTGAACATAATCTTAGGTATTAATTTCTCCTGTTTTTTGTTCTTTTAATATAACAAAACCTCTTTTATTTGCTAATGTTTTTCTGTTATATTTACATTCTTTTAAATTAAAACCAGTATTAAATGTTGTAATACGACATCTAAATTTTTTAATTTGTTTTTCTTTTTTTAATGTTATAAATCCTTCATCCATAAAAATATAAAGACATGAATTTTATTCTAAATTAATCTTTTCAAATTCATTAAATAAATGGCTGCTAAAATACTCAATATCATATTTTCTAATTGTTCGTGAAATAGTCATTTTTGATAAATTTAATCAAGGAAAACAATCAATAATATCTTTTTGTCTTTTTCCTTCTGTTAATTCTAATATTTTTAGTTCTAAATATAAGGTAAGTTTTTGATATTCCTTTATTCCTAATTCCTCATCTAAAAATGATTTAGATTCTCAACAATTATCTTCATAATTTCATCTTCTATAAATTCTTCTAAGATATTTTAATTCTCCATGTACATCAACTATATTACGGATTCGTTTTTCTTTTGGTTTTCATCCTCCATCTATTAATTTACATGATTTATAAATTTCTTCATCTCTTTCCATTAAAGTTTGTGATAACGTGTTAATTGCTAAATTATGTTGGGTTGTAAAAAAATCATTAATCGAATTAACATTTAATTTCATATACAGTTACTCACTTTCTTAATTTTGGTTTTATAATTAAAATTATACCGCTAATAAAAGGAGTTTAAAAAATGGAACAATTTAGTAATATCAATGGCAAAAAACGAGTAACATAATATCAACACTTAAATAAAAAATATGATTTAAATTGGTCGTATAAATAAAATAAGGGTTTTAGACAAATAAGAAAAAAAAATACCTTTTTAATTTATTGAACTAAATAACATTTAAAAATAAAAACCCTTATTTTCTTTATACGACCAATAATTAAATAAACATTTTGGTTATCATATGTTTCATCTACAAAGTTTTTCATTTTTGCCATAAGTTTTTCTCCTTTGTGAAACAATTCTATTTATCTGCTTCGGTAAACTCTTCAATAAAATAAGAGTTTTTTTCAATATAATTTAATAAATCTTCAATTAAAAATAAAATGTCATTAATATTATCATGGTCAAATTCCTTAATTTTATTAATATTCATCATATATAATTTTTGAATTAATTCATGTCCGTCATCTTCTTGATGAAGAATTCGATAACCAAACAAACGGGCAATTCCTAATGCTGCCCCCCTAAAATATGACTTAAAAAAGGATTAATATTAGGATTCTCAAGATGTTCATCATGAAAAGTTGTTCGAATATAATTGGTTTTAGTTATTTCCGAAATAATGGTTAATAATAAATTAGCATAATCAGTAATAGCAATTATATTTTCTCCATAAGCTTGGATTTCATCATCAATTTTAACAAAAACATTCATAATTCCTTTATATAAAGGAATTAAATATTGATAACGTTCAAAAGCAATTTTTGTTCCTCATACAGCAGTCGAATAAATACTTTCAAAAACTTCTTGCGATGGGCGATATCATTTAAAACGTAAAATAATTTTAGGATCAACAGTCCCAGTTTCTTCTGCTAAAACCTTTTGGGTCAAAGCCATTGCTGTTCTATAATTTAAAGTTGCATCCTTTTTTGCTAATATTTTAATTAAATATTTTTTCTCCATAAATTTTATATCATCTTTTTTTTCAATTAATATCATTATAACATTTTTCCCTAAAAAAGTCTTATTAACAAAATAAATGGGTGAATAAAAAAGATGCGGGTTTTTATTTTTAAATGTTATTTAGTTCAATAAATTAAGGATATTTTTTTATTGTTTTTATAAAACCCGTAAAAAATTTACTCGCCCAAATAAATCACAACTTAAATTCCTTTAATACTAGACTTTTATTAATAACACCAAAGAAAAAACCCTTTTCAAAGGGTTTTTATTGTTTTACTTTAAAATCAAAGAATGAATTAATTAGTAAAAGCAAAATCACGAACACTATAACGAGTTTTACCAGTAAAATCATTAAAATTCTTTTTATAAGTAATAGTAATTGCTGTAAAGCTTTCAAGATTAAATTCATCATTTAATTTTTGTGCTAAATCATTTCATACTACACATTGCACTTCTTCACCATTATCTAAAACTCAAAATTCACATAAATCTCTTATTTGTCCATCTTTACTAGTCACTGTTTTTAATTGCGGTTGTTTTGATGCTAATAAAAACTTTTCATCGTTAATAAATTGTTCATTTTTTTTATTAAATATGTGTTGTGGTTTATTATTATACATTCTTGCTGCCCTCCTTTCTTATTCAAATGAATATCTAAAATCATACTTTAAATTTTAAAAAGAAAAAAAGGAAGATTTATTATATTGTCATATGAACAACAATATTATATCATTAAATTTTTTTTAAAGAGATTATTTTGTAAAAGATTCTCCATTTTCTTTGCCATTAATACTAATATTGTCTTTTTGCTTTTTAGTCTTTAATTTCTGAGCACATCATTTTTTAACATAATAAAGTGGATAACCACTTAACATGCCACCTAATACAAGTAAACAATTTCATAATTCTCACATATTATGGGTATTTTGTGCGTAATAATACATTGCTAAGATTAAGATTGAACCAATAAAAGTAATCAAACAAGAACTTAATGCTAAAATAACTAAGATAATAAAAAGCGGTTTTTGATATAATGGCTCATACTTTGGATCATTAATCCGTAAATAAATTAAACTAAGCATTGTAACAAATTTTAAAACACTAACTGCTAAAATAAAACTTTAATTTTGTAGAAAACTCTTGATATTTATAAAATATACCTAAAATTAGGTATATTTTTAATATAAGAGGTGAATAATTAATGGAAAAAATAATTGAAGAATTAATAAATAGTTTAACAGATGATCAATTTTTAGAATTTCATGAAAAAGTCAAAAAAGAAGCAGAATTAATTAAAAAACAAAAACGCTTAAATTAAATTGATCAAAAATTTAGGGATAAAGGTATTAAATGTCCTAATTGTCAATCTTTTTATTGTGTTAAAAATGGTCATAATCCTGAAGGAAAACAAAAATATTTATGCAAAAAATGTCGTGCTAGTTTTGATGATTTTCGTGATCATTTTACGTATTGAAGTCATTTAAATTATGAACAGTGAAATTTATTGATTCAAATTTCATTATTAGGCCAATCTAGTAAAATGATTTCCCACTTTATTAAAACATCACCGAAAACCGTTTGATATAATCGCCAAAAAATAATGAAATCAAAACAATTAGAAAACACCCAATTAAAATTTAAAACGTTAAATGGCAAAATTCAAATCGATGAAACATTTATTAAAGAAATCCACAAAGGTAATTTTAAAGATAAATTTGATAAAAGAAAAATTCATCTTGATTCATTTTCAACCAACACTAAATGTTGTATTAAAATGGCTGTTGATAGCAATAATAATATTTATGTTAAATCAACCAACACAAAACTATTACAAAAACAGTGAATTATTGAAAATATTAATAAACAATTAATCAAAGAAAATTCAATTATTATTTCTGACAGGCAACCATTATATTTATTAGTAGCAAAACAAACAAATTCTATTTTATTAGCAACTAAAACTAGTACAAATCCTGATGCTAGTTATCGGAAGTTAAATAAAATTAGTAAATTACAATCAAATCTTAAAGAATCCTTAATTCATTATCATGGCTTAGGTTTCACGAACATTCAAAATTATTTAAATCTCTGAAAATGAAAATACCAGCATAAAGGTTTAACACCAAACCAACAATCATCGGTATTATATTTTAACGTATAAAAAAGTTAAATAACAATATTAAAAGTTTATATAATTTTCTTTTAAAGTTATCATATTGATGATTTTTTTTATTTCATCAAGAGTTTTTGGAATGGCAACACTTTTTAGGACACTTTTTATATAGACATTTGTTTTCTAAAAGTAACTGGAGATAAATAATTTAAACTGCCATGAATTCGAATATTGTTATATCAATGCACAAAATCAAAAAGTTCGTATTTTAATTGTGTTAAATTTTTAAATTTTTTACCCTTAATAAATTCAGTTTTAAAAGTTTTGTAAGTTGTTTCAGCCACAGCATTATCATAAGGGCAGCCTTTATTGCTTAATGATCTTTTAATATTAAAAGTTATTAAAATTTCATCAATGATTTTATTTTTAAACTCATTACCACGATCAGTATGAAATAGAGTTATTTGATTTAATGGTCGTGTTATTTTATGAAAAGCTTGTTGGACCAGTTCGGCTGTTTTATTCGGCCCAGCACTATAACCAATTATTTCACGATTAAACAAGTCAATTAATAAACAAATATAATGTCATTTAGCGCCAACTTTAACATATGTTAAATCACTAACAATAACTTCATTAGGTTTTTTGTTGTTAAATTGACGATTTAAAATATTATTAATTTGGTCATTATTGACTGTTGTTTTATGATTATGATATTTTAATTTGGTGTATTTAGAAACCAAATTATTTTTGATCATAAAGAATCTGATTTTTCGCCGCGATAAGATGATATATTTTCTGTTTAAAATAACTTTAATTTTGCGAGCCCCATAAATTTTGCGACTTTTATTAAAGGCACTAATAATTTCTTGTTCATAATTATTAACTTGCTTGTTAATACATTTATTAGTTTGATAATAATACGTTGATTTTGATAAACCCAAAATCTTACATATTTTTCTTACTGAATATTTTGTTTTGTTGTTATTAATTATTGTTATTTTTTGGCCATTATCAGTGCGGCTTGCTTTAAAATGTCATTTTCCATTTTCAAGTCTTTAAGTTCTTTTCGTAAAGTTATTATTTCATTTTCTTCTAGTGTGCGATTATCTTTTGCTTTAAATGAACCATAATTATTATAATTTTTAACTCAACTATAAATAGTTGGTTTTGGTAAATTATATTCTTGCCCTAGATTAATAACACTTTTACCATTTTTATATAGCATGACAATTTGTTTTTTAAATTCTTCAGAGTATGAAGTTTTATTTCCCATTTTTATATTCCTTCTTTCTTAATAATTTTATCTAATTTTGAAGTATATATAATTATGGTCCTAATAATTGTGGCCTATCCAAACTGTTCCATAATTTTTACGACTTTTTAGAAAAATACTGATAACAGCATTATCAATGTTTTGAGTATTCTTGGGATTATTTGCTTTTAATTGATAGTAATATATTGATCTAGCAAATTTCAATGTTTCACATAAATTAATAATTGGATATTTTGCTTTGTTATTTTTAATGATTGCTATTTTTTGCCAATTATCAGTGTTGCTTGCTTTAAAATGTCATTTTCCATTTCTAATTGTTTAACTTTTTTACGTAATTGAATTAATTCGTTTTCTTCTGGCGTTCTATTGTCTTTAGCTTTAAATTAGCCCGAGTTGATAAATTGGTGAGCTCATTTCCAAACAGTAGATTTACCAATTTGATAATCATTGACTAATTGTTCAGGAGTTTGACCAATTTTGTAAAGACCAACAATTTGTTGCTTAAATTCATCAGTATAATTATTCTTTGCCATAATTACACCTCCATTGTAGTTTAATTATAAATATTTACTCTACATTATTGTTGTCCAATTTATCTTAACCCATCCAAGTGATATTATTTATTTGGTATGGGCTATTATTTCCTACAACACCAGGCATAATGCTGCTAGCAATTGTTGTGATCCCTAGTATGATTATTAATTTTTTCATTTTATTTTCCTTCTTTCATTTTCAATATTTAATATTTTAATATTTTGATATATAAAAATGAAAATAAAGCACAGGGGTGGTTGGTACTCGAATTTAAATAACTTAAGATATTTGGTATGCAAAAAATTAATTCATAATATTATTATTAAATTAAAAAAACAGTAACAGACATAAATATTTCACACTCGTATTTCCAGTATCATTGTCAATATATTTTTGATAATTTGATATAAATTTAATAATATTCATAGTATAACACTAATTAATGACTTAATCAATAATTATTTAAAAACGGGTGAATAAAAAAGATACGGGTTTTTGTTTTTAAATGTTATTTAGTTCAATAAATTAAGGATATTTTTTTATTGTTTTTATAAAACCCGTAAAAAATTTACTCGCCATTAAACCAAATATTTTATTATTTAGAACTATCTGAACCCTTTTTTCACCTTAATTTTATAGTATAATGAATAAGTGAGAAAAAAGTATGGGGGTTTTAATAATGGAGGATAATAAAAAAGTAATTGATTATTGAGATGATTATGACCCAAATGATTTTGATCCAACAAAACGACCAACTTCAATTTTGCAAGATAAAACGATATTAAATAATAATCAAAATTCTGTTGATAAAATTACTATATTAACTAATGATTTTGAGACATATTCATATTATAATAATAAATTTAATGTTAAACAAAATAATGTTCAAAATGATGTTTTTGATCACAATGATAATTATGATGAATTAGATTATTATGAATTTCAGCCAATAGAAAGGGCAGAAATTAACCAAGCAACAGAATTAACTGATCTAGATGAGCTAAATTTAAATAATAAGAATCGATTTGTTCCATTTAATGAAAATGATATGGTTACTACAACACTTGATGTTAATGTTAATCAAATTTATGATCGTTGGCAAAAATCAAAAGCTAATTTAATTACGCGTAAATTAGATGTCCTACGGAATCGAGTTCAAGAACCGCGGATTGAAGGACGCCGAAAATATAGTTTTTATGTTCCTAAATCATTAGAAGAATTATTAAATAAACCAGCCCAAGTTGTATTAGATGCGACTCCACGCGTTGGTGTTGGCGGTGATGAGGTTTATCCTGACCAAAAATATTTTAATAATCCAGCTTTACTTTCAAAAGTACAGGGTAAAAATAATGATAATTTGTCATTATCTAATAGTAATGATGAAATACCACTAATTTCAGATGAAACATTAGTCAGTGAACCATTAACAATGAGCAATATCTTAAAAAATGCTAAAATAAATATTGATGAAAGTAAAAAAAAAGCAATCTTTATTAATGATGAGGATATGTTAGATCCCAATAATTTAAATTATGAACAACGTTTGCGTTTATTAAAATTAGCAGCCGACCCCAATAATGAAGAACGAAAAAAATTATTACAAATGAAATTAAATAATGGTAGTTTACTTTCCTTATCAGCAATAGTTAAAGAACGATTACAAAAAGTTCAAACTGGAGATATTGAATTAATTGAGGAAACAACCCTTACAAAAGATAACAATTAGAATAAAAAGAAAAGAAAAAAATATTTTTTAGCACAATAACCTATTAATGTTTACACTTTTAAGCTATAATATGAGGAGTATCAGTTTATTTTATTATTTATAATAGTAGAGGATGATTACGATGATATTAGGAAATAGTGAAATAGCCTTTATTTTAATTGTATTTTTTATTGCGATTAATATTATTATATTAATTTTTTTAATTATGTCTTACCGAAATATTTTAGTTCCGATTCCAAATTTAAATAATGCCCCAAGTCAATCAATGATTTCATTAGAAGTAATTGATCGTTATTTAACGAAAAAGAAAATTACTGGCTTAAAAGTTGTTCGTAAACCGGGTCAAGTTTTAATTACACATTCTTATAAAAAGAAAACATTTTATATTAATGATTTACAATTATTTAATCAGTCTTATTTTTTATCAGGGATGGGATTAGATTATGTTTTAGGGCGAACATTTTTTGCAACCCAATTATATTTAAAAAATAAACATGTTCAAACAATGCATTTCTTATTATATTTGTCTCCATCATTATTATTGCTATTCTTTATTATCGTCTCATTATTTACAATTATTTTTATTACCATTCTAAAAACTAACCCCGCCTTGTTAGACCATAATAATTTCTTTTATTTTATTAATCGCTATGGAGTCTTAAATTTATTATTAATTTTTATTATTTCAGCATATTTAATTTTATTAAGTTTTAATGGCCATTTTAAGCAAAATTTAGAAAATTGATATGAAACAGAAATGCGACCATTTGTTAAAAAGCAATTTCCGGAATTATATGATGATTGAATTATTGCTCGTAGTTATTCACGGAGTATTCAGTTTACATATATTTTTGGTTATAATTTTATTTTTAAAAAAATTTATAAATATACAGGACCATTTGGCCTTTAGCAGAGTAGGGGAGAGAAAGAATGAAAGTTATTTTTCATATTGATATGAATAGTTTTTTTGCTAGTTGTCATCAAGTTGCTAACCCCCGCTTTCAAGGAAAACCACTTGTTGTTGCTAATTCTTCACGTCGAGCAGTTGTAACAACAGCGAATTATGAAGCACGACAATTAGGCATTAATAGTCCAATGCCGTTATATAAGGCAAAAGAAATTTGCCAGCACCTTGAAATTGTTAAGCAAGATTTTGGTTTATACGTTGATTTTTCGCAAAAGTTATTTGATTTTATTAGTATGCATTATACTGGCAAAATTGAAGTGGCTTCAATTGATGAGTGTTATATTGATGTAACTGATATTTATTTAAAATATGGTTCGGCAATGCAATTAGCGCTTGATATGCAACAAAATGTTTTTCAACAAATTGGATTACCAAATAGTATTGGTATTTCATATAATAAATCACTAGCAAAAATTGCTAGTGATATGAAAAAACCAATGGGAATTACTTTAATTCGGCCAGAAGATGTTACTGACTTAGTTCAACTATTGCCGGTCAATAAAATATTTGGGATTGGTAAACAAGCAACTCATCGTTTAAATGAAATTGGAATTTATACGATTAAAGATTTAGCAGAATTTGTTGATCTTGCAACATTAGAAACCATTTTAGGAAAACCAGCACATGATTTTGTTGAACGGGCTAATGGTGGTGGTGAACAACAATTAACTTTTGAACATAATCAATTAAAACAAATTGGCAATGAAACAACTTTTAAATATGACTTAATTGATTATGAAGACATTAAGAATAAAATTTATTTATTAGCAAAACATGTTATTCAACGAGCAGAAAAACGAACAATGGTTGGCAATGTCATTTATGTTACATTTAAAAATGCTAATCGAAAACGCTTTACAAGGCAAAAAACAATTAAAAAGTATACTAACTTACTAGATGATATTTATTCAGTGGCAATTATATTATTTGATCAATTTTGATCGGGTCAGCCAATTCGGTTAATTGGTATTGGTTTACGAGGAATTATTAGTAAATATAATTTAAGAGAACAAGTTTCATTTGAAACATTAGGAACTTTACAACCAGATACTGCAACAAATAAATTAATTAAGGGAATTAATAAAAAATACCGCCAAGATGTGTTATTAACTGGTCAAAAATTAGAAGAAATAAAATACTTATTACATAGCCAAACGAAATATATTCAATCAGATCAACGTATTTTAGATGAAACAAAATTAAAAGAAAAGGGGAAAAGACTGCACCCCAAAAAGTAAGTAAAATAAAAAAAGATTTTGTTAAATTTTTATAGGGGGTAAATTTTTATATGGCAAAAAAGGGCAAAAATATAACAAATATACATCAGAATTTAGAACAAAAATCATTGAGGAAATTAAACAAAAAAGTTGTTGAATAGTAGCAAAACAATATAATATAAATGCAAATACAGTAGAATCTTGATGAACAAATCATAAAAAAGGAAAATTAAACAATCCTAAAGGACATAAAATTTCTTTTTAATTTTGTAGAAAACTCTTGATGAAATAAAAAAAATCATCAATATGATAACTTTAAAAGAAAATTATATAAACTTTTAATATTGTTATTTAACTTTTTTATACGTTAAAATATAATACCGATGATTGTTGGTTTGGCGTTAAACCTTTATGCTGGTATTTTCATTTTCAGAGATTTAAATAATTTTGAATGTTTGTGAAACCTAAGCCATGATAATGAATTAAGGATTCTTTAAGATTTGATTGTAATTTACTAATTTTATTTAACTTCCGATAACTAGCATTAGGATTTGTACTAGTTTTAGTTGCTAATAAAATAGAATTTGTTTATTTTGCTACTAATAAATATAATGGTTGCATGTCAGAAATAATAATTGAATTTTCTTTGATTAATTGTTTATTAATATTTTCAATAATTCACTGTTTTTGTAATCGTTTTTTGTTGGTTGATTTAACATAAATATTATTATTGCTATCAACAGCCATTTGAATACAACATTTAGTGTTGGTTGAAAATGAATCAAGATGAATTTTTCTTTTATCAAATTTATCTTTAAAATTACCTTTGTGGATTTCTTTAATAAATGTTTCATCGATTTGAATTTGGCCATTTAACGTTTTAAATTTTAATTGGGTGTTTTCTAATTGTTTTGATTTCATTATTTTTTAGCGATTATATCAATCGGTTTTCGGTGATGTTTTAATAAAGCGGGAAATCATTTTACTAGATTGGCCTAATAATGAAATTTGAATCAATAAATTTCACTGTTCATAATTTAAATGACTTCAATACGTAAAATGATCACGAAAAGCATCAAAACTAGCACGACATTTTTTGCATAAATATTTTTGTTTTCCTTCACGATTATGACCATTTTTAACACAATAAAAAGATTGATAATTAGGACATTTAATACCTTTATCCCTAAATTTTTGATCAATTTCATTTAAGCGTTTTTGTTTTTTAATTAATTCTGCTTCTTTTTTGTCTTTTTCATGAAATTCTAAAAATTGATCATCTGTTAAAATATTTATTAATTCTTCAATTATTTTTTCCATTAATTATTCACCTCTTATATTAAGAATATACCTAATTTTAGGTATATTTTATAAATATCAAGAGTTTTCTACAAAATTAAAGAAATTTATTTTGTCAAAAGAAATTTAGAATATTATAAAACAAGGTATGAATTATTAAAAAAGCTCCATGACTTTTACAATTAAACAAACTAAGAATAGTCTCTTTTATTAAAAAAAATGTCGTGAATATTCAATAAAATTATTACTAGAAGTAACAGGGTTAAAACGTAGTTATTGAGATAAATATAAAAATTATGACAGTAGCAAAAAAGATAAAAAAGCAATAAATGATATTGTAAAAGTCTATGAAGAAAATTTAAAACAATTTGGTTATCGAAGAATTAATAAATATTTAAAAGAAGATTATGGTATAAAATATAATTCAAAAAAAGTTTTAAGAATTATGCGTGATAACAAATACAACCTGAATATGTAAGAAAAATGAGAAGAAAAATAAAGTATAAACAGAATAAAGAAAAAAGATTATTGCAATATCCTGATTTAATTAATCGTAAATTCAATGATATAAAAACAAGGTTTTCAGTACTATATACTGATGTAACATATTTAATTTCAAAAGGAGAAAGATATTATCAATCAACAATTATTGATGGATATACTAAAGAAATAGTTGATGTAAAGTGATCTAAATATAATGACAATAAATTAGTAATGGATAATTTAAATGATGCAATTAATAAAATAAAATTAATAAAAAAAGATCTGAATGGAATAATAATTCACTCAGATCACGGATATCAATATACATCCACTATTTATCACGATAAATGTTTATCTAACGGTATTATAATTTCAATGGGGAAAAAATACCACTGTGCAGATAATATTGTTATAGAAAGTTTTCATTCATTACTTAAGAAAGCTACAATCTGGAATGGCAACACTTTTTAGGACACTTTTTATATAGACATTTGTTTTCTAAAAGTAACTGGAGATAAATAATTTAAACTGCCATTAATTCGAATATTGTTATATCAATGCACAAAATCAAAAAGTTCGTATTTTAATTGTGTTAAATTTTTAAATTTTTTACCCTTAATAAATTCAGTTTTAAAAGTTTTGTAAGTTGTTTCAGCCACAGCATTATCATAAGGGCAGCCTTTATTGCTTAATGATCTTTTAATATTAAAAGTTATTAAAATTTCATCAATGATTTTATTTTTAAACTCATTACCACGATCAGTATGAAATAGAGTTATTTGATTTAATGGTCGTGTTATTTTATGAAAAGCTTGTTGGGCCAGTTCGGCTGTTTTATTCGACCCAGCACTATAACCAATTATTTCACGATTAAACAAGTCAATTAATAAACAAATATAATGTCATTTAGCGCCAACTTGAACATATGTTAAATCACTAACAATAACTTCATTAGGTTTTTTGTTGTTAAATTGACGATTTAAAATATTATTAATTTGGTCATTATTGACTGTTGTTTTATGATTATGATATTTTAATTTGGTGTATTTAGAAACCAAATTATTTTTGATCATAAAGAATCTGATTTTTCGCCGTGATAAGATGATATCTTTTCTGTTTAAAATAACTTTAATTTTGCGAGCCCCATAAATTTTGCGACTTTTATTAAAGGCACTGATAATTTCTTGTTCATAATTATTAACTTGCTTGTTAATACATTTATTAGTTTGATAATAATACGTTGATTTTGATAAACCCAAAATCTTACATATTTTTCTTACTGAATATTTTGTTTTGTTGTTATTAATTATTGTTATTTTTTGGCCATTATCAGTGCGGCTTGCTTTAAAATGTCATTTTCCATTTTCAAGTCTTTAAGTTCTTTTCGTAAAGTTATTATTTCATTTTCTTCTAGTGTGCGATTGTCTTTTGCTTTAAATGAACCAGAATTATTATAATTTTTAACTCAAATATAAATAGTTGGTTTTGGTAAATTATATTCTTGCCCTAGATTAATAACACTTTTACCATTTTTATATAGCATGACAATTTGTTTTTTAAATTCTTCAGAGTATGAAGTTTTATTTCCCATTTTTATATTCCTTCTTTCTTAATAATTTTATCTAATTTTGAAGTCTATATAATTATGGTCCTAATAATTGTAGCCTATCCAATATTCGAATTCATGGCAGTTTAAATTATTTATCTCCAGTTACTTTTAGAAAACAAATGTCTATATAAAAAGTGTCCTAAAAAGTGTTGCCATTCCAATCCATAATAAAATATATAATTCACATTAAGAATATATACAAGATGTTATAAAATGAAATACATGATATTCAAATCGTAAAGAAAAAGATATAATTAAAAAAATAGTAAATACTTTTTATTAGTACTTACTAAAATGGGTGCACTCTATAAGTAAATCATTTTTTATTCTCCCCTTTTCTTTTTATTATTTTTTTCTTTTGTGATTGCTTTAACAACAGCTTTTTCAATTAAAGTTTCAATTTCTGTTGCAGTTAAGATAATAGTTGGTTCAACTGGTTTATTTTTTTCCTTAGTAGTAGCTTTTTGTTTCTTTTTTTGTGCTGGATTAGGTTTATTATTGGTTGACTTTTTTTGTTTCGATGCGTTTAAAACGGTTTTTTTTCCTTGGTTAGTTTGCATTTCAAAATTTAATTGATCTAAGTCATTATTATAAAAATCACTAATTGTTTCTAGCGGTTCTTCTTCAGATGAACTTTTGATGCGTTCAATGCCACTATTAACTCGATAAGCATGATCGATTATTTCTTGTAAGCCAGGATCTTTTTTACTAGTACGACGAGTAGGGGAAGATAAATTATTATTATCTCTTTCACCTACTTCTTGTTGGTTAGTAACTGCAGCACGCAAACGAGCCATTTTTGCTTTAATATCATTTTCATCAACACCAATCGCTTTTTCATCTTCATTTGGAATTCCTAATTTGTGTTTAATGTTTTCATTATTTTTTTTAGCATTTTCTAAAATATATTGAATTGTTCCCTTTTCAACTACTGCTGGTTTAATAGGTTCATTACTAGTCGTATTTGGATTTAGCATTCGATTCATTTTTGATTTAATTTTATTTTCAGTTGCTCTTGAAATAGCTTTATTACTATTTTCTGAACATTCATGAATTTTTAAATGAATTGGACAAAATGTTGGTACTCCCATTATAACTCCCCGCTTCTCTTTAATATCTGTATATAATTATAACTTAAATTGGGGTAAATGTGTATTAGATTAAATTTAACCTTTTTTATGTGACAGAATATTTATAGTATAATGATAAAAAATAAATTAGAAAGTGGTTGTAATCAATGAACATTTTTATTTTTAATCGTGATTTTAGAATTGAAGATAATCTTGGCCTTGCTCAGTTGGCTAATGAAGAAGATAAAATTTATTTATTATTTATTTTTACAAAAGAACAAATAAAAGCAAATAATTATTTTTCACCTCGTAGTTTTCAAGCAATGGTTCATTGCTTAAAACAATTAAGGAAAAAGGTTCATGTTAATTTTCTAAAAAGTGAAAATGAACAAACTGGAATTAAATTTTTGTTAGACCAAGGTTATAAAATTAATAAAATATATACAAACCGTGATTATACACCATTTTCTCTTAACCGAAGTAAAGCAATGCGTCAATTATCAAAAGAATATAATTTTATTTATCGTGAATTTAATGATTATGTATTACTAGAACCATGAACAATAAAAACTACTCAAAATGAATATTATACTGTTTTTACACCATTTTGAAATAAATTAAAAGTACATTTTAACGATAATAAGATTATTACTTATAAGGTTAAATCCTTTTTGCCCCAACAATTAAAAAATCTTGAGATTTTACAAGACATTACAAATGTTAAATCTAGTGATTTTAATTTACCATTAGAACCTGAAAAAGTTAAAACAGCAATTTTTCAGTTAGATCAAAACTATCATCAAACTCGTGATTTTGTTGATTTAGAAACTAGTACAGCAAAAATTAGTACTGCTTTAAAATTTGGAATTATTTCAATTCGGCAATGTTATCTTTGAAGCATTGAAAAATTTGGTGCTTTTGATAACGCTTTTGCGCGCCAATTAGCATGGCGAGATTTTTATTATCAAGTAACTTATAATGCGCAATTATATCAACAATGATGTTTTAGTGAAAATTGAAATAAAAAAATAACAATTAACTGGACAAATAATCCAGAATGATTGCAAAAGTGACAAAATGGTGAAACTGGTTATGATTTTATTGATGCAGGAATGAAAGAGTTAAAAGAAACAGGGTTATTACATAATCGAGCAAGAATGGTTTGTGCTTCGTTTTTAGTTAAGAATTTACAAATTGATTGACGTAAAGGCGAACAATATTTTGCTCAACAGTTAATAGATTATGACCCTATTATAAATCAATGTTCATGACAATGAGTAGCGGGAACGGGATTTGATGCTCAACCATTTTTTCGAATTTTTAATCCTGAGTTACAACAAAAAAAATATGATTCAACATCAAACTATTATAATAAGTTTTTAAAAAACCGCCCCGCAATTAATAAAATTGTTGATTACAAAATGTCAGTTAAAAAAGCGTTAGAAATTTATAAAGGTAAATAACTAACATTATGGAAAAATGCTAGCAAAGTCCATATTTTTAGTTTGGAAAAATATTTTATTTTATTAAAAAATAAAAAAATATTATATTATTTTAATATTAATAGTATACTATGGGTAAAGAAAAGTATTTTTCCTAAATCTCTAAAGTAAACAAAATAATTATATAAAAGATTTATAATTACACTACTATCTCTCCCCTTTAGGTTATCTCTTATCTTTTCTTTTTATTAATTAAGTTACCATAAAAAAATAATTTACATAAATCCTTATTTCGCCAACATAATTATTTTCGTTACCCAAACAGAAAAAGAACAATCAACTGGTTTTCCCAACAGGTTGATTACTTTTTAATTTGTTAATTTAATTTGTTCTAAAAATTGAAATGTTTTTTTCCCAACAATAACTTTTTTTTCAATTTCTCCATCAACTTTATAAATAACTTTATTAAACAAACCATTGATATCAATACCAATCACTTGCGATAAGATAATTTCTTCATCTAAAAAGAAAATGGTTTCATCATTTACTTTAATTCATAAACTATTATTAACTAATGTTTGAATAATTAAATAACTTAAAATTAATCCATAATTACAAATTGCAATAATTACAAATAAATAAGTAAACGTATTTGAGATACTTGATAAAGTCATTAATAAAATATAATCAATAATAATAAAAATATTAAGTGGAGTTAAAAGAAGATATATGGTAATAAAGATAAAAATTATCATTGCTTTTCATTTGTATTCTTTAATTGCCTTATTATTTTCTTTTTGTTTTTGATAATGAATAAAAAATAAATTATGAAAAGTATATAAAGCTAACATTAAAATTAATGAAAAAACTAAAATAATATGCATTTTCATTGTTCAATTAGCCTCCCCTATTTTGCTGTCATGTTTTAAAAATCGTCATTGATATTTTAACATCATTTGTAATAAAGCGATAAATTTTTTCAGTAGTACTAATAAAAAAACCGATTTGATAAAAACCATTAAGATTAAAAACACTTGGCAAAACAAAATTAATATCTTTTAATCAAATAATAAGATTTTGATCTTTAGTTTCAAAAACTAAGCGGTAATTTGTAACATAAATGGTTCCATTAATTGTTTCCTTACTATTATTAGTAGTAAGATTTAAATAACCAGCCAAGTATTCAATATAATATTGCTCTTTCATTTGTTGAGTTAAGTAGTAGACATTTTGTTGAAGTTCTTTTTGTTTTGTTATTTCATAACCAATAATTAATGCTTGATAATAACAAATTTCATTTTTTGGCAATTCATATTTAATTTTAATTACGACTAAATTATCATTTAAGAATGTTTGATTATTATCAACCATTGTTTGTAGTTCATTTTTCTTTTGTTTAAAATGTTTTATTTTTTGTTGCTGGCATAAAGCTAAAATAGCAACAATAATTATTGCAACACCTAAAATAGTACTAAATAAAATAATTCCAATTAAATAACTATGATTCATGCTTTCACACCTTATAAATTAGATATGGCGTTTCTAAGCCTTTTACAATAATAATAAAACGTTTTTGTTCCGTATATAAATAAAAGCCTTGATATAGAATATTATTAATTCGAAAAATACTTAATTCAAGATTATTAATTTCACTTAATGGTCAAGTCGTAGTAATGTCTTCATTTATAATTAAAATTCTTTGGTTTGTAATAAACATATGACCATTTTGAAATGGAATTTGATACATTTCTTTAATTCTTTTCCCTTGCCCATAACCAACACTAATTCCATTTTCAAATGGAATTGTATATTTGGAATTAGTTTGATTGTTTTTTAATTTATGTTGAAGGTAAACAGTAACAAGAATATTACTAAATACTTTTTCGCCTGGTTCTAATTTAAATTTAACGTTAATTTCTTGCAAAGTTAATTTTGATAAATTATTATTAATATATTCTTGATTTTCAACTTCTAGTTGTTTAAAAATTTGAAAAAAAGTTGCTGTTTTTTTTGATAAAATCATCCTAAAAAACCAACAAAAATAAATAATAAACTAAGAAAAACTCCAATTATAATTCATCCTAAGATTGTCATTTTCATCAACTTCCTATTTTAAAATATTAATGCCATTATTAAAATTATTAATAAAAATTTGGAGCATTAATTCTTCTGCTGAATTTCGTGGTTGTTCAAACCGATTATAATAATAAATATTAATTAAATCTTTTTTTTTTGATTTAGTTTATCATAATATTTTTTGTTAATTAAAAAATGGGTGCCTTGATTAAGAATAATACTTGATAGATAATTTTGTCATTGTTTTTCATTTTTATTTTTTTCTTCTCATTCAGCAAAGTAAACATTAAAAATCCGATTATTTTTATGATAAATAAAATGAATTTCCATTTTTTTCGCATTATTAACTAATATTGTGTATAAAATTTTATTTTGTAAAAACGGATTATTCGGTGAATTAATTGCTTGAAAAGTAATTGGAGTTAATTGTGCTAATAGAATATCATTGCAAACAATTGAATGAATTTCTTTTGGCAAAGTTATTTTTTTAACAACATAGCTATGTTGTTGATTATCTAAATCATTTAGTAAACGTGATAATTCTAATTGATAAACTAACGCTAATTTCATAATTCGGCGAAGTTTAATTGTTAAAATCACTTGTTCAGAAACACTTAAACTATAATAATAATTAACATATGTTTCATAAAGTTCTTGATGATCCACTAAATTATCGTTAATATTCATTAATAATGCTTCTAACTGCGGTACAAGTGTTTTGCCTGACTGAAGATATTCATTAAAATGTTTTTGACAAAAAACATCAAAAAAATAAGGCACTTTCTCTGTTGGTGTTAAATCTAAAAAAGATGTTTTAATATTTTTAAAAAAATGTTTAGAATGATAACGATTTAAATAATAATGATTTTTACTAATATCAAGCGAATAAAGATTATGCTGACCAACTTTATTATTACATTCTTGTAAAATACATTTTTGTTTAGTACATTTTTTTAAAACTTGTTGATAATGCTTTGTTTCTTGTTCAATATATTGTTCTTTTAATGTTAAGTCACCTACTGCTTGTAAAATTGAAATATATTGAGCACGATTTTTAGTTGAATTTAATACCTTCGTTTTACAGCAATTTGCATATTGTTCATTACTTAAACAAATACATGCTTCATTATCATCAAAAGTAAAAATTGGTCGATAATGTTTATGCAAATAATCTAATTGATCATCATCTAAATAATAACTTTTTAATAAAGCATCAAACATTGCTTGTTCGGAACTTTTAAACGTATCTTCCAACTGATTTTCTAATCTATTTTGCATGTAAAATAATTCTCCTCTGTTGTTTATACTCTATTATGATTATAAACTTATCTAGTTAATTTTGCTATAAAAAATCGTTTTACTGTTAGTAAAACGCTCAAAGGCAACATATAAATTTTTTTCACCAACATTGCAATTAGTGAATGGAATGGCAAGGTTTTTTTGGGCAAATTTTATGTAGAATAATAATTTCTGTATTGCACTGGTGTTAAATAATTTAGTTTGCTATGAATTCGAATATTATTGTACCAATTAATGTAACCAAATAATTCTAATTTAAACTGCTCAACGTTTTTAAATTTATTATTTTTAATAAATTCAGTTTTAAAAATTTTGTATGTTGATTCCGCAACAGCATTGTCATAAGGACAACCTGGTTTACTGTAAGATTTTTGAATCCCATTTTTAACTAACAGGTTATAAATAAGATTATTATTGAATTCACTGCCTTGATCAGTGTGAAATATTTTAATATTGCTTAATGAAAATTGAAGTTTATTAAAGCTGCTTTCAACTAATTTGGCATTTTTGTGTAAACTAACATCATAACCAATAATTTCTCGATTAAATAAATCAACTAAGAAACAGAAATAATATCATTTGTTACTAATAAAAACATAGGTTAAATCACTTACAACAACTTCATGTAGTTTATAACTATCAAAATCTTGATTTAACAAATTGTTATATTTATATGTAACATCAGTTGTATTTGAATGTTTGTATTTGATTTTTGTATAATTTGAAATTAAGTTATATTTTTTCATTATGTTTCTGATTTTTACACGAGATAACATGATATTTTGCTGAGCTAATATAACTTTAATTTTGCGTGTTCCATAATTTTTACGACTTTTTAGAAAAATACTGATAACAGCATTATCAATGTTTTGAGTATTCTTGGGATTATTCGCTTTTAATTGATAGTAATATGTTGATCTAGCAAATTTCAATGTTTTACATAAATTAATAATTGGATATTTTTCTTTGTTATTTTTAATGATTGCTATTTTTTGCCGATTATCAGTGTTACTTGCTTTAAAATGTCATTTTCCATTTCTAATTGTTTAACTTTTTTACGTAATTGAATTAATTCGTTTTTTTCTGGCGTTCTATTGTCTTTATCTTTAAATGAGCCCGAGTTGCTAAATTGGTGAGCTAATTTCCAAACAGTAGATTTACCAATTTGATAATCATTGATTAATTGTTCGGGAGTTTGGCCCATTTTGTAAAGACCAACAATTTGTTGCTTAAATTCATCAGTATAATGATTCTTTGCCATAATTACACCTCCATTGTAGTTTAATTATAAATATTTACTCTACATTATTGTTGTCCAATTTATCTTAACCCATCCATAATTAAACTGCCATGAATTAGAATATTGTTATATCAATGCACAAAATCAAAAAGTTCTTATTTTAATTGTGTTAAATTTTTAAATTTTTTACCCTTAATAAATTCAGTTTTAAAAGTTTTGTAAGTTGTTTCAGCCACAGCATTATCATAAGGGCAGCCTTTATTGCTTAATGATCTTTTAATATTAAAAGTTATTAAAATTTCATCAATGATTTTATTTTTAAACTCATTACCACGATCAGTATGAAATAGAGTTATTTGATTTAATGGTCGTGTTATTTTATGAAAAGCTTGTTGGGCCAGTTCGGCTGTTTTATTCGACCCAGCACTATAACCAATTATTTCACGATTAAACAAGTCAATTAATAAACAAATATAATGTCATTTAGCGCCAACTTGAACATATGTTAAATTACTAACAATAACTTCATTAGGTTTTTTGTTGTTAAATTGACGATTTAAAATATTATTAATTTGGTCATTATTGACTGTTGTTTTATGATTATGATATTTTAATTTGGTGTATTTAGAAACCAAATTATTTTTGATCATAAATAATCTGATTTTTCGCCGTGATAAGATGATATCTTTTCTGTTTAAAATAACTTTAATTTTGCGAGCCCCATAAATTTTGCGACTTTTATTAAAGGCACTGATAATTTCTTGTTCATAATTATTAACTTGCTTGTTAATACATTTATTAGTTTGATAATAATACGTTGATTTTGATAAACCCAAAATCTTACATATTTTTCTTACTGAATATTTTGTTTTGTTGTTATTAATTATTGTTATTTTTTGGCCATTATCAGTGCGGCTTGCTTTAAAATGTCATTTTCCATTTTCAAGTCTTTAAGTTCTTTTCGTAAAGTTATTATTTCATTTTCTTTTAGTGTGCGATTGTCTTTTGCTTTAAATGAACCAGAATTATTATAATTTTTAACTCAACTATAAATAGTTGGTTTTGGTAAATTATATTCTTGCCCTAGATTAATAACACTTTTACCATTTTTATATAGCATGACAATTTGTTTTTTAAATTATTCAGAGTATGAAGTTTTATTTCCCATTTTTATATTCCTTCTTTCTTAATAATTTTATCTAATTTTGAAGTCTATATAATTATGGTCATAATAATTGTATCCTATCCAAATTGACTTGTTTAATCGCGAAATAATTGGTTATAGTGCTGGGCTGAATAAAACAGCCGAACTGGTCCAACAAGCTTTTCATAAAATAACACGACCATTAAATCAAATAACTCTATTTCATACTGATCGTGGTAATGAGTTTAAAAATAAAATCATTGATGAAATTTTAATAAATTTTAATATTAAAAGATCATTAAGCAATAAAGGCTGCCCTTATGATAATGCATGCTGTGGCTGAAATAACTTACAAAACTTTTAAAACTGAATTTATTAAGGGTAAAAAATTTAAAAATTTAACACAATTAAAATACGAACTTTTTTATTTTGTGCATTGATATAACAATATTCGAATTCATGGCAGTTTAAATTATTTATCTCCAGTTACTTTTAGAAAATAAATGTCTATATAAAAAGTGTCCTAAAAAGTGTTGCCATTCCAATTACTGTCCGTCACAATCATTTTATCTAAATGCAGTAAATTAGTTAAATAATTAGTTAGTAACCCAAATAAAGCAACTAATGCAATAATTATTTTAAATAAAAACCGTCAGTCACGACAATAATATTTGATAAAGTTTTGCATTTAATCCCTATTTCTATTTGATAACATTGTTTAAATTATATATTAATTTTTAATTTTTTATTCTTTATTATTAAATAATTCTGCTGAAATTAATTCACAAATTAAAATTCCTGCTTGTGATAAATTTTGTTTAAATTGTATTGTTGAACTTTTTTTATTTGCTTGTAAATAATCTGTAACAATTTTAATACTAACAATTGGAATTTGATAATTTAAGGCAACTTGAAAAAAAGCACAACCTTCCATATCGACTACATCAATATTATTCTTAAATTTAGTTTTAATATGCTCAAAATATTCTATTTTATCAATAAAAATATCGCTACTGCCCAAAACTGCTGTTTGAATGTTATGAATTTTTGCTGTAATTGTAGCTATTAATTTTTTATCACTATGATAACTAGGTAATTCGCCAGGGATTTGTCCCATTGCATAACCAAACTCTTGTGCATCAGCAAAAGTATAGTAAGCTTCCGCAATTGATAAAACTGATAATGGTTTAAAATTTGGTTTTAAAGTCCCAACTGTTCCAAGATTATAAACTGTTTTAATTGCATAATCTTTAAGTAAGGTTGTTAAAGTCATGGCAGCATTGACTAACCCAATTTTGCTAATTGCAAATAATCAATTATCTTTTTGATATAGTTCAATCTGTGCATATTTACCAACTACTGTTGGTTTTAAAATATTTAAAGTTGCTGCTAATTCTTCTTTCATTGCACTAATAATTAAATTCATAACGTTATTTATCCTCTTTTCATTGCTGATAAGTCAATTGTATGTTTTTTCCTAAATGTTCAAGACCTTGCTTCGCGACTGCTCGTTCAAATTGAACTATTAATAATTCTTGAAATGCTTTTACTAAATCTTTTTGTGTTAATGTTCGATAATAATCAACTTTCGGATAATTTCGTTCACTACTAATTTTATCCGCAACAAAAATTAGCATTTCAAACAAAGTCATTTCTGGCCGACCAACAGTATGCCATTTAATTGCTGATAAAATATCTTCATCATTAAATAATAAATCATATTTTAAATGACAATAACCAGTATAAGCATGTCAAGTAGCAATTGGCTCTGGTAAAAACGTTGGTAAGTATTTTGTTAGATATACTTTTTGTTTTTGTTCTGATCATTGTTTTGTAATATCATGATAAGTTCCAGTAATTAAAGCTTTTTGCGGATTTAACTTATGAACTAATGCTAATTCCTGCGCTTTTTGGCCAACATTTAAACAATGTTGATAGCGTTCCTTATCCATATTTTGGCCTAGTCGTTCTGGCAAATATAATAAATTATTATTAATATAATTCGTAATACTTGGCAATTGTAATGCAATGTTTTTTCCTTCTCGTAACATTGTTGATGATAAATGTAAATTATTATGAAATGGAATTAACATAGCTTGATATTGTTTTAAAATTGTTTGATCAATTGGTTCATTTCGTTGGAAAACAATAAAAGTTTGCATTCTTGCTAATTCATTAATATTGTTTCATTTGTTTAATGATGCTAGTTGATCAGAACCAATCATAAAATAAAACTGATTATGAGGAAATTGCTGCTGTAATTTTAAAACAGTTTCATATGTTGTACTAGGCTTTGCATTTTCTAATTCAATTAAATTAATTTTAACATCCACTAAACCAGCGATTGCTAAATTAATCATTGCGACACGATCCGTAGGGGAAGATAATTTTCGCGTTTTAAAAGGATTCTGATTTGTTGGAATAATTCAAATTTCATCAATATCTGTTTTTGTTTTAACAAGATTAATCATTGCTAAATGGTCAGTATGAAATGGGTCAAAACTACCACCAAATAATGCTATCTTCATTTATTCTTCCTCCCAATTCAAAAATAACAGCAAATTTAAACAAAACAAAAATTATTCATCTTTATTTTTAATTCCTAATTCAACTAAAACATCTTCAACAGTATCACGCACAACTTCTTGAAATTGTTTAATAGATAATGTAATGGTAACATTTTCTTTTTCACTTAAATCATTAGCAATTTTTTTTGGTAAGTTTTGTTTTAAAGTATTAATTTCATTTTTATTACCAGTAATTGTAACTTTATTTTTTTTTACCTCTTTTGGTAGATTCGCTTCTAATGGTTCACCATTATGATCTAGTTCTAACTTATCATCATCACGATGAGAAATTTTAATGCGATCCATAATATATGCCATTCGATCATTAAAATTCCGTTCTTTAATTCGATTTAGCATTTGTTGAAATTCATTTGGTTGAACTTGCGAACTATCACGTAATTTTTTTAATTGTTCTAAGCGTTCTAATACATTTTCATGTTCATTAACATTATATTCTTCTTTGTATCTATTAATTTGATAACGTGCATTTTGAACAAGACTATGAATATTATTAACATTCTCTTGGCTTGATTTTATGATGTGTTGTTCAGTATTTCTAATCTCAGAATTTTCTGAATTATTTACCATAACTTGTGTTGATTGTGGCAATTCAAAGTCAATTGTTTCATCACTAAAATTAACCCCACTAAATGCTTCAATTTCATCATCAAAAGCACTAGCTGTTTCTAAATTTACTATTTTTTGTTTAGTTTTTTTTCGTATTCATCATTTAAACATATCTTTGCCTCTAATTCCATATACATTATTATATAATAAATTATTAAAATTTCTCTTTAATTTTGCTTTAATTTTGTAGAAAACTCTTGATATTTATAAAATATACCTAAAATTAGGTATATTCTTAATATAAGAGGTGAATAATTAATGGAAAAAATAATTGAAGAATTAATAAATAGTTTAACAGATGATCAATTTTTAGAATTTCATGAAAAAGTCAAAAAAGAAGCAGAATTAATTAAAAAACAAAAACGCTTAAATGAAATTGATCAAAAATTTAGGGATAAAGGTATTAAATGTCCTAATTGTCAATCTTTTTATTGTGTATTATGTAAATTCAAGCAGCAAATTCTGTCTCTTGTTATTATGATAATAACATCATTTAAAATAAATGCAACTATTTTTTTAAAAAAAATAAAATATTTGTAAGTTTAGTCTATTTTAAACATATTTAAGCACACTAAAAAATAATTTATTAAATTTTACTTCAAATAAACTTATTTAAAATTCTCTAAAAATACTTCTTTAGATGTTCTTCAATTTAAACAAGGCCTTAATTTTTCATTTATAACATCAACTACTCAATCTTTTTTTGTTGAGTAACAAGGTTAAAATCTGTTCCCTTAAGGTATCTTTTCCTAAATTCACGGTTTATTCTTTCAATTAAGGGTTTTTGTTTAGGCGAACCTGGGTCACAATAATAAACATTAGCTCCAGCAATCTTTTCCATTTCTTCAAATTTACTAAATTCTTTTCCTCTATCTGTTATTATTCCTTTAATTTTTCCAACTAAATCATTAATTCTAACTATATGTTCAATTTTTTCTAAAACTTCATTAGCAGTATGTTCTTCTAATTTCATAGCAAAGTATTTTTTGCTTGATTGCTCAACTAATACTAAACAACTAGATTGATGGTCTTTACCAACTACCGTATCCATTTCAAATCAACCAACATTAGATTGTTTATTTTCAATATCTCAAATTGATCTAAATCTTTCATCTAATTTTCCGCGATTATCAGGTCTTTTCTTTGTTCTATTTCTTCTACCATCATTTAATAAATTTTTCTTTAACAAACCCAAAAGACCTAAATAAATTCATTTATAAAATGTTTTAAGACAAGCAGGGAATTTGACACAAAACTTTATTAAAAATCGTTGAATAATTTCTGCTGGTGAATCGTAAAGAATATTAAATCGTAAATTTAAAAATTCTTGTTGTTCGTCTGTAAATGTGGGCAGTTTTTTAATAAATTTTTTTCTTTTTTGTTTATAATCTTTTTGTTCTTAAACTGGCATATAATCTTCTACCTTTTTAAATCGATTTATTTCTCTTTTAATAGTATTAACTGCACGACCCGTTTGTCTTGATATTTCAGATAAATTAAGTGTGCCATTCTTCTTTTTGCAATTATCAGATAATAATAAATCTTTAAATAAATTTCGTTCATCATATTTTACATGTTTATATTTTTGCATTTTTCTGTCTCCAATTCTTTTTAAAATATTTATAACATTAAATTAAAAATTATTGACAAATTATTTTTATAGGTATATAATTTAAATAATAAAAAGTAAGTAAATTCTGTCTCTTAAAGCTGTTTATAAAAAAATAAAGTAATTAAGTTTACTTTTTTTTATTTTGGTGTAAAATATAGATAATAAAAAAGAACTTGTGAGAGTTCTTTTGTATATTTAACAGAATTTTATACTCTTTTATTTAATCATATTCATTAAAAAATAGCAATTTTAATATGCAAAAAGGAGTAAAAAATGAAAGAATTTAATCCAAAAACAGCAAGTTTAAGCACATTTAAGCGTAAAATAGATGAATTTTGAGCCAATAAGAAACCTAATATTCCCTATACTTTGAACGATTTAACCAATAAATTTAATCTTTCTCGCAAGTGAAGATATGATACTTATGCGAGCGAAAAGATAGTTCCTTTAATTGAAAGACAAATTAATAGGATTGAAAGTGAAATAATTGAATATATGATGCGTTCACCTGATGGTGCTAAATTATATTGACAGCGTGCATTTAATTATAAATATTCACTACAAGAAAAAGAACTTGAAAAAGAATTAAACTTAAATAATCAACAACCAATAATTGTTAATTTACAAACTGATATTAGATATATTAAAAAAGAAAGTGATAATAATGCTTAATCATTTTACTTATTTGCTAGAAACTCCTTATTGGTTATTACAAAATAGTAGTATTGGTAATAAATATCCGTTTGCTAAAAAATATGAATTAGTTAATGAAATTAATCAAATTGGAACACGATATAGTGGTAAAACTATATCAAATATTAAAATGTTTGGTGAATTATTAAAAATTAGTTTATTAATTAAACAACCAATTTGTATCATTGCTAGTATGTATTGGAGTAAAGATTTAAAAGATAGTGTATTTCAAAATATATGAAATATGTTAGATGAAAATCATATTCCTTATACTATTAATCTATCTAATTTTACTTTTACTTTATCAAATGGTAGCAAAATATATTGTAAATGTTTACATTCACCAAGTAGGAAAGAAAAATTAAAAGCCTTTGCTGATTTGAATAAATATAAATTAGTTATTGATTGAAGAGAAGAATGTGATAAATTTCAACAAAAAGACTTAAGTGATTTATAGTTTTCTATTCGTGGTTATCAAAATAAAATAACAATTAATACCTGTAATCCTGAAAGTTTAAAAAGATATATTGTTGGTTATTATAATGAATTATTACCTTTTAATGAAGAAATAATGCGTAGTAAATATGAACAAATTACTTATATAGAAAAATGAAATATGAAAATTATTATTCATTATTATAGTTGAAGATTAAATTATGAATTACCACAAGAAAAAGTTAATGAACAATTAAGATTAGAACAATTAGATATTGAAAGAGAAAGAGTATGAAGTTGAGGTTTACCAGGCAATACTAGTTGGTCAATCTTTGCACGATATATTGATATTATGCAAGAAACAGATATTATTCAACCAGCCAAGTTATTAGGTGGTGTTGATATTGCGAATGCTACAAGTCCTAAGGGACATACAACAGCAGCAAGTTTCTGAATATATAATTCATTTGATAAAAAAGCATATAAAGTGGCAGAATATACGCATTCAAATGCTACTCAGCAATTTAAAACTGAATTAGAACAAGTAAAAGATATTTTAGAGTTTTATAATAATCAATTAAATAAATATTTTAATTTAATACAACAAGAAATATCAATTAATGTTGATGATAGTGCATATTCAACATTGCAAAGTTTAAATCGAGAGAAATATAATTACTCTTTTGGTCAATACATGACATTTAAACCAGCACAAAAACAAAAATTTAAAATAAAACATCGTATAGAGGCATTTACTATGTTAATAAATACTAATCAATTAAAATGATTATGAGAAAAATGTCCTGTAAGTAAAACCCAATATGAATTAATTCAATGAGAAGATAAACCAGATGCCAGAGAAGAACGAATGTTGGACTTATACGATGATACATTTGATAGTGATTTTTATGCCTTACACTTTGAATTAATACCAATGGTTAAACATAATAGTTCAGCAGATTATAAATTATGACAACAAAGGGAGTGAATAACTTAATGAAAAAAGATATTTATGTAATACATGATGAGCGTGTAATAAATGCAAAAAGACCTTATATGTCTGTTTGCGGACAAGTTAAAAAAATACTTTGTCAAGAATTAAAAAAAGGTAATATCGCAATATGTAAATTAAATTTATATAACGAATATATTAAACAATATCAAAAAGTTAAAGTATGTGTTCAAGTTTTAGCAAATGAACCAAATTTATTAACAGTAAATATTATTAATTATGCACTTATCTTAAAATTAAAGGAGCAAAATAACAATGAATAATACTTTCCCTAGTTTACCAAACTTAAATGATATTAATAGTGTTTTAAAATTTTATAATTATGATTGAACAATTAATTTAACAAATATTATTGCTCGCCATCAAATGCGATTAGTAAATGGTAAAGATATTTTATTTAAGTCTCATCGTAAAGACATTTTAGAAAAATTAAATTGATGATATGAAACTTATAAAATAAAATAAAAATTAGATAAAAATGAATTAACCGCAAGTTTAATGGGCAAAACTATTTTTGGTTTATTAGAAACTAGTGATGGTAATATTGATTTATGAATTAACCCTTTTAACTTTACATCACGCGTAAGCAAAATAAATGAAATTTAACAAGGTGCTGATATTTGATTAAATTATCATCAATCAGATAGTGGTTTTATTTTAAATTTAATTTGTACAAAAAATAAAATTGTTATTAAAGGTTGACCTAAAAATAATGAGATAGTTGTTGGACAAAGTAAAACGCAAATTAAAGATGATGTTAAACCTGTTTTAGTACAAGAATTTAAAAACAAATTAGGCATAGTCCCTTTTTGGAAAATGATTAATTAACCTAATACTTTATTTTTATCTACTTCAACTACATTAAACCCACGACCTACTATGGCTAATTGTTATAAATTACAATTTGATTTAGAAGATAGTTTTAATATTAAATCAAAAGAAAGATTAGCAAATCGTACGCATTTATATGGGATATTAGATGATGATTTAATGACCGCTTATAACAAAGGCAATAAAAAAGTATTACAAGATGCTTTTGATGATATTTTTATTCAGTCAGGTCAATCAGCAGTAGATGGTCAATTATCACAATCTTTACAAGTAGTACAAGGTACCCCAACTTTATAAACATATACGGAAGATCAAAAAGCAATTATTGAACAAGTATATTTAGCATGTCATTTTTCTAGTCCATTTGGTGATAAATCAGATAATGACCAAAATAAAACACAATCATTATTAACTAAGACAAAAGACTTAGAAAAACAAGCATATTTACAAGCATATCGTAAGCAATATTATACTAAGATGTTTGATACAGTTTTAAAATATTATGGTTTATGAGATAGAAATGGTGAACGCCCCCCTATGGTTTTGATTTTATTAGTGCTAGTTTGGTTGACTAAATGCGACAAAATGAATTAATTACTGCTAGATTAGATAATGGCACAATGGAACCAATTAGAGCCATAACTGAATATGATAATATTGATGAATTAGAAGCAACTAAATATTTTGAAAAAGTAGAAGCATGACAAGATAAAATGCAAGCCAAAGAAATAGAACATAATAATAAATTAATGGAATATGATGAAAATGGTAATAATCAAAACGCCTTACAAGGTAGAACAGAAATAAAGGAGAATTAAAAAATGAGTAGAATTAACCCAGGAGTTATAGAAGAATTAAGAAGACAAGCCCACGATAATTTAATAGATATCAGAGAAAACATAAAAGATAACAGACATTGAATGGTATTTCCTTTTAATGTTTATAGTTCATATATTCCTGATACTGAAACAGGTTGAAAACCTAATAATGCTAAACCAAGTGATTATGGTAGTTATTCAAGAATATTTGATAACATGGAAAGTACTATTGCTCAATGGCAAAATAGTTTAAAAATAGTTCAAAAATATAAAGGTGAAGAAATAAAATTATTAAAAATTGATGATTTTAATAAACAACCAGTTAATTCAACAATCTGAGCAAATAATGAAACGCCTTTTGTGATGAAATTAAAAGATGAAAATAGCAATGTTTATTGAAAATTAATTGATGGTGAAAATATTTATGATATTAATAAAATGTTAGAATACTTAAACCAATATAAATTAAGTTATTTTATTAATAACGGTAATAAAGCGGATAACTTTTATACAAAAGAAGTTAAAGTTGGTAAACATTGAGATGCTTATATGATTGATGATAGAAGTTCAATTCAATTTGGTGAAGCCAAATTTGAACAAGTATTTACACAGCAATCAGCCGAAAGACAATATACTTTATTAATTTTAGATGAAGATGTAAATAAATTAAATATTAATGATTATTATAATTTTTATACTGTATTTAATGATCGTGGTTTAAATATTGGTGGTGGTAATATAAATACTGCACCCCAAGATAGACAATGATTATATCCATCAAATGTTATTAATTATTATTCGCCATGAGATGGTAGTTTTTTATGACAAGAAATTACTTTTTCAAGTATTAATGACAAAATTAGTAATAGTGGTTTATCTGTTAGACAGTTTATTAAAACACCAGCACCAGGTGAAGGCTATTGTTTTCCTAAGATAACTTATGATGAAAAGACAAATACGGCAATTATTGAATTAGATGATATTTTATTAAAAGACCCGGGTGTTAGAGCAATGGCAGTTAAATTTTATGGTAATCCGATCTTTTTTGATATGCCAGTTATTGGGCGGCCAATTATTAAAGGTCAATTTAATAAAAAAGTAATGAATTCACGCGATTTATTAATGTATAACATGTTTCCTGCTCCCCCTGATAAAATAAACACTTGTGCTTCACCCGAAGTAAGTTGATATAACATTCAAGGGATTCAACCAACTATGATAACTGGTTATAAAGATTGAAAAACAGATATGGAAAATAGATATGATTTTTGAAAGCAAAAAAATAGTGAAGGTATTGTTATAACTGACCCTTCTACTACATCAGCAACTAATTCTACTGTTGGTAGAAATATTCATAAAGAAGATAAAGATTCTAAATTTTATTGGTCTAAAGATTGAAAAATAACACCACCAAGCAAAATAAAAGTAAATGGTGGTACAGTTGATAATATCATTAGTACCCAAGCATCATCTTATTTTAGAAGAAAAGATGAATTTAGCAATACGGTTGGATCTATTCAAATTGAATATAATAAAATGGGGGTATGTAATGTTTGAGATATTTTAAATATGAATAATTTTATTAATCGTCAAATTACAGTATTACCTTTAAACTATACACAAAAACTAGTTTTTAATCCTTTTACTATTCCGGGTGGAGTTGGTAAATTCTTAAACTTTATTTCATTTGGTATTCCATGAGGTTGAGTAATTAATCAAGATGAAAAAACTTTACCTATTTTTCAATGACTTAATGGTTTTATGAGTGCTAATATTTATAGTTTTTATAATGATGCTTTTTGGTCTGAAAACTCAAAAGGTAAAGGTTATTTACCATTTGAAATATTTAGAGAACAAGGTAATGATAAAGTTAGTGCTATTTTTGGGGCAAATGCTAATAGTTTGGGTTTTACTACTTTATTAACTGATAAATTAAAAGGTACTGTTTTAACTAAAGATGGTAAACAAACAAGTGAATTAGTTTATTCAACTTATAATTTAAAACAATTAAATCAAAAAACTAACCGAGTTTATTTAATTAATGAACAAACCAAAGCACTTGATGCTCAAACGCCAGTTAGTAATAGTGAAAAAGATAATGATTGTGAATTCTTACAAACACCAGATGGGACAAATTGTAGTTATATTATTGATATGTTTTCAATCCAAGCACTATATAAAGGTAATTTTGAAATTATCTTTTATGCTGATAACCCATATACTAATAATGAAGAAGATTATTTAAGATTATCAGTATGGAGTTTCAGAGGTAAAACAAAAAGCACATTAAATAATTATTTACGAGATATGACAACTAATTATAAAACTAGTTTCTTATTACCCCATGATTATGAAATACCAACCTTTAATTATCCTAAATATGTATTACCGACAGTTCCATATAACTATAAACCATATACAAAAGATATTATGCCTGCTGGTGTAGTACAAACACTAAAAACTAAAATTACCGCACCAGCACAATGCACTAATAGCGGTTATGTAAATGATAATAATTTTATTAATTTATTTAATAATGAATTTAATGAAGGTTATTATGAAACTGAAATTGATTTAAAACAAATTGACCCAACAATTCAAAGTATAGATAAATTTATTAGTTCTTATAAAATAATAGAAATAAGTAATCTTAATAATATACAAGTTGAATGTGGACCACCTGATATCGAAAATTTTATTCCTAATAGAAATATTAATTTATCGGGAGGGGTTAATAGTTGTAATAATGGTGGTGGTTCATTAACAAATATAACTTTATACAAAAGTGGTCGTTCACAAACAGATAAAGTTAATTTTGAAAATACAATAACTTTATATACTGATAATATAAAAGTAAATGATATTCAAACATTTGCTACTGCATATACTAATGGATTATCTGAAAAAGGTTATAAAAATACTTATTATATAAATGATAAAAAGTATAGTATTAATTTTTTGCTTCAAATAACAAATCTTCCAAATGAAGATTATAATAATTTAATTAGTAATAAAATTAAAGAAACTTATTTACAAACATATTATACTAATGATGTAAAATTAAAAATTAGATTTTCAAAAATATTATTTGTTAACTTATCATGTATTGGAATTGAAAAATTCCCAAATCAAGAATATTTTAAATATTGAGGCAATGATAAAGATATAAAAATGGATGTTTCTAATCCAAATGTATTAGGTATTAGAAACAAAAGTGATAACTCAGTTAAAATTACATTTAAACCAAGATAAAGAAAAAGATATAATAAATAAAAGTTTATAAACCTTTTTTATTAATACTTACTAAACGGGGTGCAGTCTTTTAAAATCTCTTTTTTTATTCTTCCTTAACTTTTACATTACCATCATTATCAACAATTAAGTCAGGTAAATTTTGTTCTTCACCATTTCAACGATAAACTTTTATTCATAAATTAGACCAGGGCAATTTAATATTAACATCTGGATTATTATTTATTCTTTTTGATAATTTTATATTATTAGAATTATCCTTATATATTATGTAATATCATTTATTGTCAACTGTATTAAATGGTTTTTCTTGTGGTGCTATTCATTCTAAATTGTCTCTGATTTCTTGGTTAGTAGTATTTATTTTATTCTTTTTTTTTAGTTCTTTTAATTCTTTGGTTGTATATTCTTGTGGTGTATTACAAGCAACTAAACTGGTTGTACTTGTTCCTACTAATGATATTGCACCTAAAAGACTTAATAATTTTTTAATATTTAATTTATATAAATGCTATTATTTACATTTTCATTATCGAAATAACCAATTGTATTTGTTTTTATAATAAGTTTTTGATTTTTTGCCATATTTTTATATGTTTCATGAAAATATGGAAAATGTTGTCAAATAAAATTAACAATTGTATTTTCATCTGATTCTGTAATTGATCCGCCTCAACCACTATGATCTACTTTATTTAAATGATTAATTATTTCCTTTAATTCTTTTATGAATTCTTCTTTTTTACTATTTATAAAAATATTTATAATTTTATGGACAATATTAAAATCAAAATAAATTTCTAAATAATCATGTCCTAAAAATTTATAATCTTTTTCCAAGTGTTGAATTTTATAATTTATTTTATTTTCTAAAGTATATATTTCTGGCCCATTAATTAAAAATAATTTATCATTTTTATAAATAACAATATCACTAACAATGATTTTATTTTTAGTATCGCCCATTTCAGTGACAGATGTTTCACTTTGTTTTAACAAATAAAGACCATTATTTGTTGCAAAATAAACATTATCTATGCTGTCGATGGCAATTGAATTAATATAATTATGAATACCCGTAACTTCAATTCCGTCAATTCCTATTACCTTTGTAGAACCAGCAGATAATTTATATGCATCTACATTAGTTATAATATAAACATTGTCTTTACTATCAATTTTAATTTTGCTAATATTTCCCTTAATTCCATCAATTTTATTTACTGTGTTTGAACCAGCAAATAATTTATAAAAATTTCAGTGTATATCAACAAAGTAAATATTCTCTTTACTATCAATATAATATTTTTTAAAAAGATCTGCCGAAACATTTTTATGTATTTTTTTATAAATAAATTTATCTGTTTCAAAAATTACTTCATTCGTTTCTAATTTAGTTTCTTGTTTTTGATAAGGACTAGCAGCAATTGTTGTTGGTATAGCAGTCCAACTAATAGTTAATACATTTAATAAACTAAGTAACCTTTTCATGATTGTTTTTCTCCTTTTCTTAACCTTGAAACTTTTTATCAAGATCTATCTGCATTATATATATACAAGAAAAATTATAAATTGTTTTAATAATTTTATCTTTAAAAATAACTCTTTTTACACATTTTAAGGGGCAAATTAGCAATCAAATATATTAAGTTTAGTGAGAAAAAAAAAGATTATTATTTATATATTAATATTTGCATTAGTAAAATAATAGTATATAATATTTGTAATGGTTTATCCTTTTAACAAAAAAGTAATTTACGGTTTATGCTTTCCGCCTTAAAAAGACTTATGCTGACTTGTTATTCGAACAAGAATAAAAAAAGATAGGTTTAGAGTGCACCCATTTTAGTAATTACTAATAAAAAGTATTTACTATTTTTTAATTATATCTTTTTCTTTACGATTTGAATATCATGTATTTCATTTTATAACATCTTGTATATATTCTTCATGTGAATTATATATTGGAATGGCAACACTTTTTAGGACACTTTTTATATAGACATTTGTTTTTTAAAAGTAACTGGAGATAAAAAATTTAAACTGCCATGAATTCGAATATTGTTATATCAATGCACAAAATCAAAAAGTTCGTATTTTAATTGTGTTAAATTTTTAAATTTTTTACCCTTAATAAATTCAGTTTTAAAAGTTTTGTAAGTTGTTTCAGCCACAGCATTATAATAAGGGCAGCATTTATTGCTTAATGATCTTTTAATATTAAAAGTTATTAAAATTTCATCAATGATTTTATTTTTAAACTCATTACCACGATCAGTATGAAATAGAGTTATTTGATTTAATGGTCGTGTTATTTTATGAAAAGCTTGTTGGACCAGTTCGGCTGTTTTATTCGGCCCATCACTATAACCAATTATTTCACGATTAAACAAGTCAATTAATAAACAAATATAATGTCATTTAGCGCCAACTTGAACATATGTTAAATCACTAACAATAACTTCATTAGGTTTTTTGTTGTTAAATTGACGATTTAAAATATTATTAATTTGGTCATTATTGACTGTTGTTTTATGATTATGATATTTTAATTTGGTGTATTTAGAAACCAAATTATTTTTGATCATAAAGAATCTGATTTTTCGCCGCGATAAGATGATATCTTTTCTGTTTAAAATAACTTTAATTTTGCGAGCCCAATAAATTTTTCGACTTTTATTAAAGGCACTGATAACTTCTTGTTCATAATTATTAACTTGCTTGTTAATACATTTATTATTTTGATAATAATAAGTTGATTTTGATAAACCCAAAATCTTACATATTTTTCTTACTGAATATTTTGTTTTGTTGTTATTAATTATTGCTATTTTTTGGCCATTATCAGTGCGGCTTGCTTTAAAATGTCATTTTCCATTTTAAAGTCTTTAAGTTCTTTTCGTAAAGTTATTATTTCATTTTCTTCTAGTGTGCGATTGTCTTTTGCTTTAAATGAACCAGAATTATTATAATTTTTAACTCAACTATAAATAGTTGGTTTTGGTAAATTATATTCTTGCCCTAGATTAATAACACTTTTACCATTTTTATATAGCATGACAATTTGTTTTTTAAATTCTTCAGAGTATGAAGTTTTATTTCCCATTTTTATATTCCTTCTTTCTTAATAATTTTATCTAATTTTGAAGTCTATATAATTATGGTCCTAATAATTGTAGCCTATCCATATTTTATTATGGATTGTAGCTTTCTTAAGTAATGAATGAAAACTTTCTATAACAATATTATCTGCACAGTGGTATTTTTTCCCCATTGAAATTATAATACCGTTAGATAAACATTTATCGTGATAAATAGTGGATGTATATTGATATCCGTGATCTGAGTGAATTATTATTCCATTCAGATCTTTTTTTATTAATTTTATTTTATTAATTGCATCATTTAAATTATCCATTACTAATTTATTGTCATTATATTTAGATCACTTTACATCAACTATTTCTTTAGTATATCCATCAATAATTGTTTATTGATAATATCTTTATCCTTTTCAAATTAAATATGTTACATCAGTATATAGTACTGAAAACCTTGTTTTTATATCATTGAATTTACGTTTAATTAAATCAGGATATTGCAATAAGCTTTTTTATTTATTCTGTTTATACTTTATTTTTCTTCTCATTTTTCTTACATATTCAGGTTGTATTTGATTATCACGCATAATTCTTAAAACTTTTTTTGAATTATATTTTATACCATAATCTTCTTTTAAATATTTAGTAATTCTTCGATAACCAAATTGTTTTAAATTTTCTTAATAGACTTTTACAATATCATTTATTTCTTTTTTATCTTTTTTGCTACTGTCATAATTTTTATATTTATTTCAATAACTACGTTTTAACCCTGTTACTTCTAGTAATAATTTTATTGAATATTCACGACAATTTTGTTTAATAAAAGAGACTATTCTTAGTTTGCTTAATTGTAAAAGTCATGGAGCTTTTTTAATAATTCATACCTTGTTTTATAATATTCTAAATTTCTTTTGCCAAAAGAAATTTTAGGTCATTTAGGATTGTTTAATTTTCCTTTTTTATGATTTGTTCATCAAGATTCTACTGTATTTGCATTTATATTATATTGTTTTGCTACTATTCAACAACTTTTTTGTTTAATTTCCTCAATGATTTTTGTTCTAAATTCTGATGTATATTTGTTATATTTTTGTCCTTTTTTTGCCATATAAAAATGCACCCCTTATAAAAATTTAACAAAATCTTTTTTTATTTTACTTACTTTTTGGGGTGCAGTCTTGTTTATAAAATGGCACTTACAAAAGAACAATTAATAGAACAAGGTTTAAGTGAAAAAATAGCAGATAATATTTTAAATGAATTTCATAATGAAACAAAACAAATTATTGACGGTATACAAAAACGAAAAGATACTATTTCAAAAGAAGAGTATTTAAAAGTTGCTAATGAATTAGATGAATTAAAAGCATTTAAAGATGTTCCAACTACTAAAATTGAAGATATTAAAACTAATTTAAATAAAGTTAGTGGTAGTTCTTTATCTGAAAAAATGCAAACTTTAAAAGAATTAAAACCTGATTTGTTTGTACAAGAACAACCATCAGTTTCACCTGCTAATTTTATTAAAGAAATGATTGGAAATTAGGTTGAAAATAAGAATGATGAAATTGAAACTATTAAAGAAAAAGGTGCCTATACACCTGAGGAAATTAAAAAATTAACTGATTATACACTTAAAAACCTTAGATAATAAGGGGTGAATATTATGGCAACAATTAATTTGCCACAAGTGCCTTTTACATTACAAGGTAATACAATAGATCAAAAAGCATATGTTGATATGGTTAATGCTTTATTGCGTGGACCTTTATATAACGAATATGCAAGTATTATGCAATATGCAACAGCAACAGCAGAACAAGTTGCTTGATTACCAAATGCGGGACAAGCATTATATAATTTAACTCATCGTGTGGTATGACAAAATGATTATACTTTACCAAATGGCGGGACAACTCAAACTATGGGATTAACAAGAATTCCAGTTCCTATTGATAAGAGATTTAATTTAAAATTAATGAATGAGGCATTTGATTTAGCATTAATAGAACAAAATATTAAAAATGGTGTTATTGCCGATGCTATTTCTAGTGTTGTACAGAATAAATTTGTTAATTTAGAATGTGAATTAATTCAGGCTATTTATGATTATTGTTTAGCAGATGGTCAATATGAAGTAATTCCATTTCGTAGTTATACAGCAAAAAATGCAGATGATGCAAATAAAGCATTCTTTACATTGAATGAAAATTTGATTGAATTAACAAATCAAATTAGTAATTTATATTTTGGTTTGCCAACAGATAAAATGTTTATGGTTTTAGGACGACGTGCATATTTAGGATTAACACCCGCTTATTTAAAAGTAATTGGTTCACAAGCGCAATTAAAAGCAATGGTTAATGGTGAATTATATGAAAATACAGCAATGGGAATTCCAGTATCAAAAAGTTTTCATTTAGAAAAAACATATACAAAAGGACAAGTTAACCGCGGTAAAGGTTATAATTTTAATAATGTAAATGGTTTAATTATTAATAAACAAGTTTGAGCATATCCAATTAATATGGATACTATTCAACAAGTTTTAGATAATGATACTGCTAACCCGAAATGAATTGGCAAAGTGCAATATGCAACACCAACTATTTTATATCCTAAAACATGTAAAATTATTCTAGAAAAACAACCAACACAAGATGAAATTAAAAAGGCATATGATAACTTAAACAAAACATTTATAGTTCCAATTGATTATGAAATTAATCCTAATCCAGACCCATCAAAACCAGATTTAAAAATATTACCAAAAATACCAGCCCCAAAAGAATTTAAAGTAGAAGAACCAACAGAAGTACAAACAAGAGAAGTTATAGAGGCGCTAACTCCCAATACATTAATTGAAGTTAAAAAAATTAAAAATAGCTTAACTGAAAATGATTTTGAAATTAATCTTTTAACACCAAATCCTCCAGGAGATATGTCTTCACCAAAACAAGTATCGATTGTTGTTCGTGAAAAAAATAACGCTGCTGGTCAGAGTGACGGAATGAATATTGATATATGCCTGCGGCAAAAAAGAAGTAAACCCGCCATTGCGAATAGATATTAGTAAATTACAAAATGTAGCATTTGAAACAAATAGAAATATTGATTTATTTAAATTAACTTTAATTAAAAAATTAAAACAGCAAATAAATTTTAACAATTTAGAATTAGATTATATTGTTTTTACCAATCAAGATGGTAGAAAAGTTAAATTACCCAGTTCAGATTTATCAGCAACCTTTACATTAAAAATCACTTTAACCAATAAGGGTAAAGGGTTGTTTACTGGTGAAAAAAATAATTTAATTTGTAAATGAAAACTTAAAATTTTATAAATTATAAAATAAAATTATTAAATTAATGAAAGAAGTTTAAATTTAAAAATGAATTTATTAATATTACGAATTTTAACTTTATTAGTAACTAATTTAGAAAATAAACCTTTAATAAGTAAATTTGTTAATTTAATTAATAGAGTTAATCAAGTTAAAAATAATGTATTAAAGCCAATTAATTATATTACTAGTAAATATAATAAAATTACAAATAAAGTTGAAGATATTTATCAGTGATTAAATCCCTTTACTTATTTAGATTTAATTAAAAAAGGTCATAAAAAAGAAATACAACAAATATTAAGTCAATTAGAAAAAGATAATAATATTAAAAATATAGAACAATTTAAAAATGAAAATTATTTAAATACTAATTGACAACCTTTAAATAGTAGTTGACTTGATAGTGTTATGTTTAATATTATAAATAAGTTAACTTTAACAGGTAATTTAACTATTTTAATATATACAAAAACAGCAAAACAACCTAAGTTTTATGGACCTTATGTTTATCCTGGTGTTCCAGTTGAAATATGAAAATTATTAAGTAATGCTGTTTCTAATGCAGGAACCTTATTTTGGCGTTATTGATTAATAAAATGATTACCTAGTCATTTAAGAGATTATATTAAAAAACGATTACCAAAAGAAATAAAAGAAAAATATCCAAAAGGAAATATTAAATTAACATTACCAACTATTCAAAAATTAAATCAAATTAAAAAGTTTATTAATAATTTAAAGATTGGGCATTTTAATTTTAATTTTGCTGGTGAAATTAATAATAAAAAATGGTATCGAAAACGCCGAAGTGATGTTAAAAATATTAAGAATTTATATAAAACACCAGTTAATAATAAATTTTATAAGGTTAATAAATCTATTAAGGAAATTAATAAAAAACGAATAAATATTAATAGTTATAAACCATCTAATTTAAAAAATAAATATCGTAATTAATTAAGGGGTGTTTTATATGGAAAATAATTTAAGTAATTTGTTATTTATAACAGTTGAAGATGTTAAAAAAAGTAAACTTTGACAACCTATTAATGATCGTAAGCAATCTGCTTATAATGATAATTTAATTTACAATGCTATTTTAAAAACTAGTTTATTAATGGATAGATTATCGGGTGGAACAATTTCCGATAAAATAAATAAAAAAGATTTATTTCCCTGAGTTAAAAAAGATAATACTAGTTTAATTGAATATGATAAATGATTAAGTTATATTCAATCTGCTTGTTTATTAGCAGTTATTAATTGATATTTACCAAAAGGAGTTAATGATTTAACTGGTAGTGCTTCATTTTCACAAGGTGGAGTTGCTTATTCACAAACTAATGATCCAGAAGCTAATGAAAATATTACTCGTGATGTTAAAAATGCTTTAAAATTAGCGGGTGAAATAATTGATATTATATCTAGTAAAACAGTATCTAGACCTTATAATTATAGTTTAGATAATTATGCTAATCCACGAGAAGAAGAATATAAACATATTAGTAAAAAAACTTTTTATCCAACATTATTATTTTGATTAAAAGAACGATTACAAACAGATAATTCAATAAATATTACTTATCCAACTATTGATGATTTTTCTAAAATTGATTATAACGAATATATTAAATTAATAGTTCCGTTTGATAATGATACTATTTATGAAGAAAACGGTGTTTGAAAAACAAATATTTCAGATTGAGAAATTGTTGATACTAGTGATTTAGATAAAACAAGGTATGATTATCAAATACAAGATTGAGATAAAGAAAATTATAAATACAATATTTGAATTAAAACAATTATGCAAAATAATTATTATTTATCAACATACAAAAATTTTATAGGAAAAATAACTGTTGGATCATTTGATTTAGAAAATAAATTTTCTCATCGTGTAGAATTAGACGATGACGGAATTTTTGATATACGCACAGGTGGGACAGACGGAATAATTACTGGTCTACACATTGAAAGAAAAAGAGTAATTTAGAAAGGGATTTTTAATTAATGAAACAAGATAAAACAACTTGATTAAAGGGTGCCTTACCTTGAAATTGATTTAAAAAAGACCCTATTCCAACTTATAATTGAACTCATAAAGATATTAGAGATTGAGAAAGAAAATATAAAATTCGTAGTTGAGTAGTTAGTTTTTATACATTAATATTTTTAGCATTAAATTGTTGATTGGAATATGGAATGATTAATGCAATTAAAGATGATATTAATTGGTATAATTATGGACAATATTGAGGTAATGGCATTGCAATATTATTAACACCTTTATTTACTCATGGAATTCAAGGTATGTTTGTAGCCAGTAGTAAACCCAAAGTAGATATGAAAATTGATATTCCACGATTAAAAATATCTAAAATGGGATTAGTATTTACAATATTACCTTTAATTACTTTAATAATTTCTTTAATTATTATTTGAATTGATAAATCAAAATGAAAAAAAGACCATTTAAGACATTGTTTAGATATTGTCGAATTAATCCGCGTGTTATTCAACCAATAATAGCAAAAAAATGAAATAGATTAGATGGTATAACAGAAGAAAATAACAAGGAATTAAATTTAAAATAAACTATATATAGGGGGGGTGGTTGATATTTTTGGGTGGTTATATAGTTTAATTTATAAATTATTTTGTTCTGAAAAAATGGATGGCCACTGTTTGAGTAAGGGTAAGAAGGGAAATAAAAAAATGTTAAATAATACATTAATGATTACTTTACTTGTTTTAGCAGGTGCTTGCGGAATGGGTAGTCTTGGTATTCTAGGCTTATCTGCTAAAAAAATTAAAAAATATAAAGCAGAAATTAGATAATTAAGAACTGCTGTTATTGCTCATGAAAAACATTTATGAGGACCCGATTATGCAACAGAATTAGCATTAAAAACAGGTCAAATTAAAAATGTTAAAAAACAAGTTAAAGTAAATGATAAAAAACAATCACAAAAAGACGCTATTAGAAAACTAACAAATAGTATTTAAAAAAATAACCACAATTAAGGTTATTTTTTATTTGTTTTTAATATAATTAAATTCTTTTCGCCATATGTTTTAATTAAATACTCTCAATTTCATAGTGAATTTAAATCTACATCTTTGGGATCAATACCAGTTATATATTCATCAAGCTGAGTTTTACAAGGCCGATTACCTTGTTCTGAACGATAACATAAAATATAATTATTACTCATTTTTGTCATCTCCTTTATTATTTACAATATAATAATTAATAAGATATTCTATTTTTTGAGAATAAGTATCAAAATTTAATTCATTTCAAACTTGTTCTTCATTTTCATTTAAGTAAATATTAACATTCCGAATTTTAAAAGAATAATATTTTCCTGTTTTTTGATTATATGATTGCTTCATAATATTACCTCTCATAATTAGCAATAATAATTGCATCTCGTAAATGATTACTTATTTTTTCATTATTATATTTTCAACCTTTACCATATTGATAAGTTAAATTAACATCTTTTTCAAATTCTCATAAACAACTATCATTATATTTACTTAAATTTTAAATATTATTAACAACTGATTTAGTATGTTTTGGTGATACTCAGTTAATATTGATTGCTTTCTGGAATGGCAACACTTTTTAGGACACTTTTTATATAGACATTTGTTTTCTAAAAGTAACTGGAGATAAATAATTTAAACTGCCATGAATTCGAATATTGTTATATCAATGCACAAAATCAAAAAGTTCGTATTTTAATTGTGTTAAATTTTTAAATTTTTTACCCTTAATAAATTCATTTTTAAAAGTTTTGTAAGTTGTTTCAGCCACAGCATTATCATAAGGGCAGCCTTTATTGCTTAATGATCTTTTAATATTAAAAGTTATTAAAATTTCATCAATGATTTTATTTTTAAACTCATTACCACGATCAGTATGAAATAGAGTTATTTGATTTAATGGTCGTGTTATTTTATGAAAAGCTTGTTGGACCAGTTCGGCTGTTTTATTCGGCCCATCACTATAACCAATTATTTCAAGATTAAAAAAGTCAATTAATAAACAAATATAATGTCATTTAGTTCCAACTTGAACATATGTTAAATCACTAACAATAACTTCATTAGGTTTTTTGTTGTTAAATTGACGATTTAAAATATTATTAATTTGGTCATTATTGACTGTTGTTTTATGATTATGATATTTTAATTTGGTGTATTTAGAAACCAAATTATTTTTGATCATAAATAATCTGATTTTTTGCCGCGATAAGATGATATCTTTTCTGTTTAAAATAACTTTAATTTTGCGAGCCCCATAAATTTTGCGGCTTTTATTAAAGGCACTGATAATTTCTTGTTCATAATTATTAACTTGCTTGTTAATACATTTATTAGTTTGATAATAATACGTTGATTTTGATAAACCCAAAATCTTACATATTTTTCTTACTGAATATTTTGTTTTGTTGTTATTAATTATTGTTATTTTTTGGCCATTATCAGTGCGGCTTGCTTTAAAATGTCATTTTCCATTTTCAAGTCTTTAAGTTATTTTCGTAAAGTTATTATTTCATTTTCTTCTAGTGTGCGATTGTCTTTTGCTTTAAATGAACCAGAATTATTATAATTTTTAACTCAACTATAAATAGTTGGTTTTGGTAAATTATATTCTTGCCCTAGATTAATAACACTTTTACCATTTTTATATAGCATGACAATTTGTTTTTTAAATTCTTCAGAGTATGAAGTTTTATTTCCCATTTTTATATTCCTTCTTTCTAAATAATTTTATCTAATTTTGAAGTCTATATAATTATGGTCCTAATAATTGTAGCCTATCCATTCTTTGTATTGTATTTAACTGCTCCAATTACTTTTAATAAATCATCTCTATCTTTACTAGCATTAGCAGCTGTATATAAACAATCTTCAATATTAATAATTGCATCTAATCTTAAAGCATCTAAAATAATATCGGTTTGCGTAATTCAGTTATTATTTTTATATTCATATTTATCAATTAATTTATTGTCATTAATTAATGAAATATCTGTAGTACCAGTTCCTGATGGGTCAATACCTATTTTTATGCTCATTCAAAAGCATCTTCACTATTAACTGGTACTACATTTGATATATCTTCTTCTTTAACCACATTGTCATTAGTTTATACTATTTCTTCATTATATATGATATTATTATTTATATTATTTGATAAGGTTTTGTCGCTCATTTGCCCCTGATTTTTACCAAAATTGCCATCATTATCAATATAAATCTTTTCATCATTAGTTGTAATAACTGCTTGGTCTGATTTATATGCTTGTTGTAATTCAACAGACATAATACCTCATTTTCTTAATAATGATGTTAATACAGTTTTTAATGCCATTTCATCAAAACTAGCAATATAAAATGATTTATTTTTAGCATAAGTTTTAGAGTATTTAATAAAATGATTTTCCATTTGTTCTTTTGTCATATATAATGTTTTTTCAAAACCATTAACCATTTTAAAATATGCTACATAACCAATAATTGATAATTTTTCTCTTTCATCTTCATTTTGTATTCAATTAAAACTAGTTCCTTTTAATCGATCATAATTTACTAATTCACCAGTTCTAACATCTGATACTGACATATCTAAATATTGACCACTTCTTTGTGCTAATTGAATATAACCTTTATAACCCATTTGAAATTTAGCTTGATTAATTCATTCTTGTATTTCGCGACCATTAATATTTCTTGTTATTTTAGTGTTATATGGAACAACATAAGCATAACCAAATTATCTTTCCATAGGTAAGTTTAATAAAACACCTTGATAACAAGCAGTCATTATAGTTTTTGGGTCTGCTTTTTGTAATAATTCATTACTATTTGATATTGCTACAATATTACTTTTAAATCTTGCAATTTCATTTTCATTTGAAAATTTACTTTTTATTCAATCATTTGCCTTATCTGTTCTTAAAAATTATACTATATTTGCCATATTATTTTTCTCCTTTATTTATTTTAAAATTAATACCTTTAATACCAATTAAATTAATATCTTTATTACTATCTCATTATTCTTTAATTTCATTTTTAACAATTTGTTCATCAACAATTAAATAGTTTTTAATAAGATTAATAAGTTCTAATTTACCATCATTTTGTAAAAAATCATCATTAATACCAATAACTTCAATATCTTTAATTAATAATTTATCTTTACGAAAATTACTAGTAATAATTTTTAATTATTGCTCTTGTTTTGCTACACTTTTAATTTCTAAAAATTGTTCTTTTTTATGAGTTTCAATAATTTCATTTTGTTTTTGAAATTGAATATTAATTACACTATTTTTTAAAGAATCATGATTATTCTTAATATTATTTTCTAAATTTAAAATATCTTTTCTAATAAAATTTAATTCATCTTTAAAAATTTTTATTAATTCTAATGGTTCTCTAAAAACATAATCAATTTTTGAAACTATTAATTTTAAATCTTTTAGTGATTGTGATTTATATTCTCCATTTATTAATCAAGCTTGTTGTCAATATATAAATTCTGCTAATTCTTGCCCATTTTCATCAATTCATTTTTTAATTGTTAATGCTTTTAAACTTAATTCTTTAAAATCATTTCCTTTTAAATAAAACGGATAAGTAATATTTTTTAACTTCATTATTTAACTTTAAATCTGCCATAATTAAATTTCCTCCAAATTATTTTCCATAATTAATGTATCAATATACTCATAAGCACTATCTTCTGAATGACATTCTTCAAGTGCTTCATTAAATAATTCTTCTTCGGTATAAACATTGCCATCTTCATCTTTTCACATATTATTCACATCCTTGTCATTTAATATTTTCGTCTTCTAAATCAATAATAGTTGTTTTACAATAATTTAAATTTTCAGAATAAATTCTTGCTTCATCAAGTGTATAAAAATATATAGTATTTAAGCTATATTTATCTTTCATTACTAATAAATATCTTTTATTCATAATTTATTACCTCGTAATCTGCTTCTTCATCTTCTAAATAATCACTAATTAAATCTTTAATCCCATCAATTTCATATCATTTGCAATTTAAGTCAAAGTCTACGTCTACTACCAACATGTCGTTCTTCATTACCAAATTTAAGATATAAATTTAATTCTCAATTATCTAAATAATAACGATTAATTTGTGCATAAATAATATCTTTATTAGTAATTTTTAATGCTTTATTACATATCATTTTTTAATTCCTCCTAGTTTTTAAATCGCTGGCACTCACTCCCGAGTGAAAGTGCCAAAGCGAAGATTGGTTATATAAGTATTTATCTATTTATTTACTACGCCATCCGTTTCGCCGGGGGTGATCGATGGCGGTATGATGTTGTTTGTTTAATAATCGACAGTTGTTTTTATAAGGTAAAGCCAGAGAATTCTCTCTCTTCATCCGCACCATTTCAGGTTAAAACGTTCAGTTTTTAAAATAAATTCACTTGCACCTTGAAGAGCCTAGTGCTGGCTTTGTGGTTTTTAAACCGCCGCCATCCTCGATGGGACAAATCTATCGCAAATTTATTTATAAAGTGTTCAAGACTGCACCCCAAAAAGTAAGTAAAATAAAAAAAGATTTTGTTAAATTTTTATAGGGGGTGCATTTTTATATGGCAAAAAAAGGACAAAAATATAACAAATATACATCAGAATTTAGAACAAAAATCATTGAGGAAATTAAACAAAAAAGTTGTTGAATAGTAGCAAAACAATATAATATAAATGCAAATACAGTATAATCTTGATGAACAAATCATAAAAAAGGAAAATTAAACAATCCTAAAGGACCTAAAATTTATTTTGGCAAAAGAAATTTAGAATATTATAAAACAAGGTATTAATTATTAAAAAAGCTCCATGACTTTTACAATTAAGCAAACTAAGAATAGTCTCTTTTATTAAACAAAATTGTCGTGAATATTCAATAAAATTATTACTAGAAGTAACAGGGTTAAAACGTAGTTATTGAAATAAATATAAAAATTATGACAGTAGCAAAAAAGATAAAAAAGCAATAAATGATATTGTAAAAGTCTATGAAGAAAATTTAAAACAATTTGTTTATCGAAGAATTACTAAATATTTAAAAGAAGATTATGGTATAAAATATAATTCAAAAAAAGTTTTAAGAATTATGCGTGATAATCAAATACAACCTGAATATGTAAGAAAAATGAGAATAAAAATAAAGTATAAACATAATAAAGAAAAAAGCTTATTGCAATATCCTGATTTAATTAAACGTAAATTCAATGATATAAAAACAAGGTTTTCAGTACTATATACTGATGTAACATATTTAATTTGAAAAGGAGAAAGATATTATCAATCAACAATTATTGATGGATATACTAAATAAATAGTTGATGTAAAGTGATCTAAATATAATGACAACAAATTAGTAATGGATAATTTAAATGATGCAATTAATAAAATAAAATTAATAAAAAAAGATCTGAATGTAATAATAATTCACTCAGATCACGGATATCAATATACATCCACTATTTATCACGATAAATGTTTATCTAACGGTATTATAATTTCAATGGGGAAAAAATACCACTGTGCAGATAATATTGTTATAGAAAGTTTTCATTCATTACTTAAGAAAGCTACAATCCATAATAAAATATATAATTCACATGAAGAATATATACAAGATGTTATAAAATGAAATACATGATATTCAAATCGTAAAGAAAAAGATATAATTAAAAAATAGTAAATACTTTTTATTAGTACTTGCTAAAATGTGTGCACTATATTCATCTCTTTTTTTATTGTCGTTTGATGTTGACCTTGCACTTATCACGACTATCGCTTAGTTCTAATGAACCAACGCCGATTTACATTTTTCCTCATACACTATTTCAGCACTTGCCTCGGCCGGCTGTGGGAATGAGTTTAAACTCATGTTCTTATGGAAGCACTTAGTTATTTAAAATAACCGTCCCACACTGCATTAAGTTGTTTTATAAAATCAAAGTTTAAAATAACCATTTTTATCATCAAAGATAATTTTTGAATTTTCTAAGCGTTTATAAAACCGCTTTTGTTTTTTATCTTTTGTCCGATTTAATAAATCTTTGTGTTTTTCACAAGTTCATAAAATTTTATTTGATAAAAATTCTTCGGTAATGAGTGATATTAATTTATAACAATCATTAACATCACATATTGTTTGTTGCTTATTAATTTCTATTACTTACTCCTTTCTTTTATTAAGTTTTTTTATTAACAAATTAATTAACTGAAACAGAGAAAGGACAACACCTTAAAATTGGAGAAAAACAGGTACACTTTGTAAAGATTTCTAAGATATTTAATAAATTTGCAAACAACTTAAAGAGGGTATCAAAAAGTTGTTATAAAAAGTTTCTATTTTAAGAATTTAAGATGCTGTCCTTTCTCTGAAACAATAAATAATTTGGTTTTATAAATAAAAAAACAACCTTTTTATTTAACAAGAGTTGTTTTTTGCCGCTTCATCGTACATGATACATTGTGTTAAAAATGGTCATAATCCTGGAGGAAAACAAAAATATTTATGCAAAAAATTTCGTGCTAGTTTTGATGCTTTTCGTGATCATTTTACGTATTGAAGTCATTTAAATTATGAACAGTGAAATTTATTGATTCAAATTTCATTATTAGGCCAATCTAGTAAAATGATTTCCCGCTTTATTAAAACATCACCGAAAAACGCTTGATATAATCGCCAAAAAATAATGAAATCAAAACAATTAGAAAACACCAAATTAAAATTTAAAACGTTAAATGGCCAAATTAAAATCGATGAAACATTTATTAAAGAAATCCACAAAGGTAATTTTAAAGATAAATTTGATAAAAGAAAAATTCATCTTGATTCATTTTCAACCAACACTAAATGTTGTATTCAAATGGCTGTTGATAGCAATAATAATATTTATGTTAAATCAACCAACACAAAACGATTACAAAAACAGTGAATTATTGAAAATATTAATAAACAATTAATCAAAGAAAATTCAATTATTATTTCTGACATGCAACCATTATATTTATTAGTAGCAAAACAAACAAATTCTATTTTATTAGCAACTAAAAATAGTACAAATCCTGATGCTAGTTATCGGAAGTTAAATAAAATTAGTAAATTACAATCAAATCTTAAATAATCCTTAATTCATTATCATGGCTTAGGTTTCACGAACATTCAAAATTATTTAAATCTCCGAAAATGAAAATACCAGCATAAAGGTTTAACGCCAAACCAACAATCATCGGTATTATATTTTAACGTATAAAAAAGTTAAATAACAATATTAAAAGTTTATATAATTTTCTTTTAAAGTTATCATATTGATGATTTTTTTTATTTCATCAAGAGTTTTCTACAAAATTAAAAAAATTTCTTGCAGTTTTTTCCAACAATGTTAAGATAATATTGTAATTGACAGAGGTAGCTTATAAAACATAAGTTTGAGAAATACTCTTAGAACCTGATCTAGTTAACGCTAGCGTAGGGAGTTCAAATTCGTTATTTATTTAATTTAATAAATTTAATTTGATGCTCACTTTCACAGAAGTTAATTACAAAATTATTTGTGTAAGGAGATTTTTTATATGGTTACAATCCCATCTTTTAAGGTTAAGTTAAACCAACAAAACATTATTTTATGATACAATAAAGAAACTATTTTTATTGTCATAAGTTTATACCTTGGTATTTTAATAACGCTTAGTATTTTACCACTATCAAGATTAAGTAAATTATTTCATTTAAATAATGACCAATATTTTAAAAATATATGAGTTTTTTGTTTAACGATTTGTGGACTTGGTTTAATATTTAGTATCATATCTGCAATAAGTGTTTGATTAACAAATTATGAAGAATATATTAATTGTAAGTTTCAGTTTATTATTTTAAATATTATTAGTTTGAATTTTCTTAATTTAATTAGTAATATTATTATTTATAGTTATGAAATAAAGGTTAGTGATTTATTATTTACTAATACTACGAAACGAAAACGATTTTTAATTAATTTAGGAATTTGAAAATGAAAAACATTTGATATTGTTATTATTGCGGTGTTTGCAGCAGTAACCTTAGTTTTAGCATATTTAGAAACATTATTGCCTAACTTACCATATGGTGGTGGCATTGGTTTAAAATATCTTCCACTTATCGTTATTGCTTTTTTACATTCAGCAATCGCTGGTTTTATAACTGGGAGTATTAGTGCACTGATGTCATTGCTATTTATTGCTTCAAATTTTATTGTTTCACCATGATCATATTTATTAGATTATTTTGTTCCAATGATTATTCCAACAATTACGGGTTTTATGCGTTTTAAAGTTAATAATGACAAAAAATATATTACTTATGTTAATTATATTATTATTTGTTTTAGTATTATTACTCTTATTTACTTCTCACAAGTATTAGTTGGTGTTTTAATTTGAACAACTTTATTCCCTGATTCAGTTTGACCAGGTTATAGTAATTGATTATATGCCATTGTTTATAACTTTATTCATAGTTTTCTTTTTACATATCCAATTATCCAAATTGTCGTTCCTTTTATTTTGCGTAGTTTAGCTCCCATTTTTTGACAACGTTATTTAAAATATGATAATTAAAAAAGATAACAATAAAAAAATTCAATTATCATTTTTATGATGATTGCATTTTTTTATTAATAGCATTAACAATGTTTTCTACATTAAAACCAAAATATTCTAAAACATCTTGAAATGGTCCTGATTGACCAAAGGTGTTAATTCCAAAATTTAAACCATTATTTGAAGTATAATGTTTTCAACCAAAGGTTGCTCCTAATTCGATTGACGCAATTAAAGCTGTTGGTTCTAACAATTTTTGTTTATAGGCATCATCTTGCTGCTCAAATAATTCTCAACAAGGCATTGATACTACTTTTACTTTAATTTTTTTATCATGTTCTAATTTGTTTGCAACAGCAATTGCTATGCTGACTTCACTACCAGTTGCTAACAATACAACATGATTATTATCTTCTTTTCCATAAACTTGATAAGCTCCTTTTTTCACCGCCTCAACATTTGAATGTTCTAATTCTGGTAAATCTTGTCGCGTAATTAAAATAACACTTGGAGTATGTTTTGACTGTAAAGCGATATAATAAGCTCCTAATGTTTCATTAAAATCAGCTGGACGAAAAACATTTAAGTTTGGCTGACTACGTAACATTGCTAATTGTTCAATTGGTTGGTGTGTTGGACCATCTTCACCAACAGCAATTGAATCATGCGATAAAATATAAATAGCTTGAATTTCCATTAATGAACTTAATCGAATAGCTGGCTTCATATAATCAGCAAAAACAAAGAAACCACTCGCAAAAGGAATTAATCCACGGTGTAAACAAATTCCATTATTAATGGCTGCCATTGCAAATTCTCGAACCCCATAAGTTAAATTACGACCTAATCGATTTTCAGGACTATAAACACCATCAGCTCCTTTTGCTTTTGTACTACCACTTAAATCAGCACTACCGCCAATTAAAGTTGGAATAATATTAGAAAGACGATCAAGGATTGCCCCGCTACTAATTCGTGTTGCTTGTGGCTTAATTGGTTTTAAATCACGAAAATCTTGTGGATTAAAATTAAAATTACCATAAACTGCATCATCAAGTTCTTTTGCTAAAGTAGAATTTTCTTTGCAAAGACCTTGATACATTTCTAATCATTCCTGATATTTTTTAATTCCTCGTTGTTTAACATTGATTTTAAAATCCTTATAAACTTCACTAGGAACTTCAAATGGTTTATAATCTCATTTTAAAATTTTACGAACTGTTTCAATATCGCTTCCTAACGGCGCGCCATGTACTGCTGGTGTTCCTTGTTTCGTTGCCCCATCACCAATTATTGTTTTTACTTCGATTAATGTTGGTTTATCACTTTTTTTTGCTTTTATAATAGCTTGATCAATTGCTTCAATATCATTACCATCTTTGACAAAAAGATAATTTCAATTTGCCGCTTTAAAACGATCAGCAATGTTTTCACTTTGTGCAACATTAACCATATTATCTAATTGCACATCATTTGAATCAAATAATACAATTAATTTATTTAGTTTTCAATGTCCTGCTAAAGATATTGCTTCTTGTGTAACTCCTTCTTGTAAATCACCATCACCACATAAAACATAAGTATAATGATCATACAGAGAATATTTATTGGTATTGTATCTTGCTGCTAAATGAGTTTCTGCCAATGCTAAACCAACTGCTGCTGCAAGTCCTTGGCCAAGAGGACCCGTTGTAACATCCACTCCTGGCGTTAAATGTGATTCCGGATGACCAGGCGTAATTGAATCAACTTGACGAAAATTTCGTAAATCATCAATATTAAAATCAAATCCTGATAAATGCAATAACGAATATAATAAAGCACTACCATGTCCTGCTGCTAAAACAAAACGATCACGATTTGTTCATTTATCCACTTGTGGGTTAACAACTAAGTGTCTTGTGAATAAAGTATATGCCATTGGCGCAGCACCAAGAACAATTCCTGGATGGCCTGAATTTGCTTTATTAATTGCTTCAATTCCCAACATTTTGATTGTATCAATTGATTTTTTCATTTTATTTATCTCCTTTTTATACACTAATGAATTAATACTCATAATATCATTGTACAATGAATTAAAAGAAAGAACTTAATAATTTGTTTTAATTTTGTAGAAAACTCTTGATGAAATAAAAAAAATATGGAATGGCAACACTTTTTAGGACACTTTTTATATAGACATTTGTTTTCTAAAAGTAACTGGAGATAAATAATTTAAACTGCCATGAATTCGAATATTGTTATATCAATGCACAAAATCAAAAAGTTCGTATTTTAATTGTGTTAAATTTTTAAATTTTTTACCCTTAATAAATTCATTTTTAAAAGTTTTGTAAGTTGTTTCAGCCACAGCATTATCATAAGGGCAGCCTTTATTGCTTAATGATCTTTTAATATTAAAAGTTATTAAAATTTCATCAATGATTTTATTTTTAAACTCATTACCACGATCAGTATGAAATAGAGTTATTTGATTTAATGGTCGTGTTATTTTATGAAAAGCTTGTTGGACCAGTTCGGCTGTTTTATTCGGCCCATCACTATAACCAATTATTTCACGATTAAACAAGTCAATTAATAAACAAATATAATGTCATTTAGCACCAACTTGAACATATGTTAAATCACTAACAATAACTTCATTAGGTTTTTTGTTGTTAAATTGACGATTTAAAATATTATTAATTTGGTCATTATTGACTGTTGTTTTATGATTGTGATATTTTAATTTGGTGTATTTAGAAACCAAATTATTTTTGATCATAAATAATCTGATTTTTCGCCGCGATAAGATGATATCTTTTCTGTTTAAAATAACTTTAATTTTGCGAGCCCCATAAATTTTGCGACTTTTATTAAAGGCACTGATAATTTCTTGTTCATAATTATTAACTTGCTTGTTAATACATTTATTAGTTTGATAATAATACGTTGATTTTGATAAACCCAAAATCTTACATATTTTTCTTACTGAATATTTTGTTTTGTTGTTATTAATTATTGTTATTTTTTGGCCATTATCAGTGCGGCTTGCTTTAAAATGTCATTTTCCATTTTCAAGTCTTTAAGTTCTTTTCGTAAAGTTATTATTTCATTTTCTTCTAGTGTGCGATTGTCTTTTGCTTTAAATGAACCAGAATTATTATAATTTTTAACTCAACTATAAATAGTTGGTTTTGGCAAATTATATTCTTGCCCTAGATTAATAACACTTTTACCATTTTTATATAGCATGACAATTTGTTTTTTAAATTCTTCAGAGTATGAAGTTTTATTTCCCATTTTATATTCCTTCTTTCTTAATAATTTTATCTAATTTTGAAGTCTATATAATTATGGTCCTAATAATTGTAGCCTATCCATTTTAATTTTGAAGTCTATATAATTATGGTCCTAATAATTATATCCTATTCAACTTAGAAAACAAATGTCTATATAAAAAGTGTCCTAAAAAGTGTTGCCATTCCAATAAAATATATAATTCACATGAAGAATATATACAAGATGTTATAAAATGAAATACATGATATTCAAATCGTAAAGAAAAAGATATAATTAAAAAATAGTAAATACTTTTTATTAGTACTTACTAAAATGGGTGCACTCTAGTATCTTGAATGGTTAAATATTTATTTAAAAGTTGTGATAACGTCCTCTAATTTTTTAAAAAAGTAAGTTAAAAAAGAAAAGATTTTTTTAAACCCTGCAATAAAAAGCAATAATCTGATAAATACCATAAAGCAAAGGATGTGATAATAAAAATGACAAATAAATTACGAAATTGAAAAATAATAATGATTACTCAGGGAATCTTGATGGGTGCACTATTTTCATTTATTCCGTTTACAATTTTTGATAAATTTGGTTTAACAAAAATTTGATTCTTCTTATTAGTTCCAACTGCAATATTCTTTTTTACCCCACTATGGGCTAAAGTTAAAAAGAAAAAGAGTAATACTTTTATACTTCAAATTAATAGTTTTTTTCTTTTTATTTTTCTTTCGTTATTAATGACTGTTAATTTTTTTGATAATAATTTAATTATTTTTTTTTATCCCTTACTGCTTTTTTGTACAGGAATGTTTGTTGCTGGAATGGTTCCTTTTTCAATGGAAATTATCCGTAGTTATACTCGTGAACATCAGTTAAAAACAAACCCTAGTCTTTATTTTATTTTAGGAAGTGTTGTTACAATTATAATTCCTTTTTTAATACAATACTTTTTAACAGAATTAACAGCTAAAATTTCCTTACAAGGATACTTTAGTCTATTGGCATTAAGTAACTTTAGTTTAATTTTTTTAAACCATGATATCCAAACAGAAGAAATTACTTTTAAAATTAATCCCAATAGTTGAAAAGTACTTCAAAAAAATAAACAATTTTGAAGTTATTTATATTCATCAAGTTTTTTATACAGTATTAATGAATTATTTGGCTACATTCTTCCTATTTTAATTTTTAATAACACCGCAATTATGATTATAGTGATAGGTAGTTTATATGTTATTCGAAAAATAATTTATTTATTTGGATATTTACTAAAAATAAACAATAATAATATTAAGCACCAAATTATTTGTAATACAATTATTGCTATAATTGCCATCGCATTATTATTAGGATTAACAATTGCCTTCTTCCCCTTTCAAACCAAATTATCGCATATTTTATATTTAACAATTGGTTTAGGTGGAAGTCAAATCTTAATGGGATGTTGTCTTGGACATTTAAGTCGTATTCAAAAAATAAATATAATTAATTTAGTTGGAACTGAGCATTTAACCTTAGGTCTAATGATTGAACATGTCTTCGGTCATGCTATCTTTAGCTTATTGTTAGGTATTATTATTATTCCAGTAATAATTACTTTTTATACAAATATATTAACTTATATAATTATTTATAGTATTATCATTGGAATGTTATTTTTAAGTTTTATTTTTATTTTTAATAAACTATCAATAAAAAGAATAGGGTCTTAGGTTTTAATATATAAATTATAAGAAAAGATCTTGTAAGATATCTTTTTAATGTTAAGAAAAAAGAAATTTATTAAAAAAATACTCTTGTTTTTTCTTAAAAAAATTTATAAATAAAATAAGCAGTTGCATTATGTGAAAATTCAAGAAAGAAAGGAAAAATAAGTATTAAAATATGAAAAAAATATTAACTATTTTAGGGATATTTGGTTCGTCAACAATAAGTACAACATCTTTAATTGCTTGTAATACATTTAATGGTAATAAGCTTAATACTAGTAAAAATAATAAAATTATTAAAACTTTAGAAGAAAAAATTAATAATACATTATTAGATAATATTGAAGTGGATGGGTTAAGATAAATTGGACAACAATAATGTAGAGTAAATATTTATAATTAAACTACAATGGAGGTGTAATTATGGCAAAGAATCATTATACTGATGAATTTAAGCAACAAATTGTTAGTCTTTACAAAATGGGTCAAACTCCCGAACAATTAGTCAATGATTATCAAATTGGTAAATCTACTGTTTGGAAATGAGCTCACCAATTTAGCAACTCGGGATCATTTAAAGCTAAAGAAAATAGAACGCCAGAAGAAAACGAATTAATTCAATTACGTAAAAAAGTTAAACAATTAGAAATGGAAAATGACATTTTGAAGCAAGCAACACTGATAATCGGCAAAAAATAGCAATCATTAAAAATAACAAAGCAAAATATCCAATTATTAATTTATGTAAAACATTGAAATTTGCTAGATCAACATATTACTATCAATTAAAAGCAAATAATCCCAAGAATACTCAAAACATTGATAATGCTGTTATCAGTATTTTTCTAAAAAGTCGTAAAAATTATGGAACACGCAAAATTAAAGTTATATTATCTCATCAAAATATCATGTTATCTCGTGTAAAAATCAGCAACATAATGAAAAAATATAACTTAATTTCAAATTATACAAAAATCAAATACAAACATTCAAATACAGCTGATGTTACATATAAATATAACAATTTGTTAAATCAAGATTTTGATAGTTATAAACTACATGAAGTTGTTGTCAGTGATTTAACCTATGTTTTTATTAGTAACAAATGATATTATGTCTGTTTCTTAGTTGATTTATTTAATCGAGAAATTATTGGTTATGATGTTAGTTTACACAAAAATGCCAAATTAGTTGAAAGCAGCTTTAATAAACTTCAATTTTCATTAAGCAATATTAAAATATTTCACACTGATCAAGGCAGTGAATTCAATAATAATCTTATTTATATAACCTGTTAGTTAAAAATGGGATTCAAAAATCTTACAGTAAACCAGGTTGTCCTTATGACAATGCTGTTGCGGAATCAACATACAAAATTTTTAAAACTGAATTTATTAAAAATAATAATTTTAAAAACGTTGAGCAGTTTAAATTAGAATTATTTGATTACATTAATTGGTACAATAATATTCGAATTCATAGCAAACTAAATTATTTAACACCAGTGCAATACATAAATTATTATTCTACATAAAATTTGTCCAAAAAACCATTGCCATTCTACTTTTGAATGATAATTATAATTATACTGAATAAAAAAAGAATAAAAAAAGCACCCTAGTGCCTTTAACAACTTAATTGCTTAGTAAAATATTTAATAAAAATTATTTTCTCATAAGAGATTTAATTGTTCCATCTACTGTTGATTTTAAAGTTAATTCATAAATTATAGTATCATTTTGCTGATGAGGAACAACTAATATAATTTCATATTCAATTGTATTATCAATAATTCGATCACCAACTTGATAAATAGATTTTATTTCAAGGGAATTATTTTGTTCATTATCGGTATAATCATAATTATTTAGATTAAATCCAACCTTTTCACGAAATGTTTGATTTTCTATTATTGTTGGATCATCAAATTTTAACGAAAAAGTATTAATTTCTTCATTATTTTGTTCTTCATCTTCAATTTTATCTTGTTCTAATTCAGTTTGAATTTTTTTTCGATCAAAAATTGCACTTAATGAAAGTTTCTTTTCATTTTTTGACTCAGATAACATTTGTGTTGATAAAAATTGTTGCGTTGGAAAATTATTAACAAAATTTTCATCACGTTTTGGCATAATATACTCTGTCGGATTAACTAAAATATTTGGGCGTTCAATACCACTATTTGTTTGTTCTAATTCATCTTGATTAATAATTTTTGAATTTTGTTGCCGTGATGTTTGCTTTGCTTGAATAAGGTCTAAATTTTGGCTTTGATAATTAACTGGATTATCGTTCACTTGAGTCGAATTTGGGACAACTGGTTTTGTCGTAATTATTCCAGTAATTTTTTTTAATGTCTTAACATCTTTATGCAATTTAATTAAATATTCTTGAATTTGATTCATATTTGTTTTTAAATCATCTAAGAGCTGCCCTTCATTATTGTATGAGGAACTTTCTGATTTTAATGTTGGTATTTTTTGTTTTAATAAAAAAACTAAAATACTAATAAAAAAACCTAAAACACAAACTGGAATCATTATTACTAAGAAAAAATAACCAATTTGATATAAAAGAATAACATTTGAGGCAAAAACTTCGCCAGAAGCATTTTTAATTTGCATTGTAAAAATAAAATTAAAACCATATTGTATGATAAAAAACACGTATGGAAAATTTTGAACGCCTTTCTCAACACCAAAACGACTAGTACCAACTAATAATAATTGTTGATTATTAGAAAGAATATAATAAATTTCTTTACCGGAAATAATAATTAGTAACAATGATAAGAATAGAAACAAAAGCATGAAAATAAAAAAGATAAGAATAAAAATTTGTGTTTTTGTTAATTTTGTTTTCATTAGCTTAAATTAAAATTAATTCACGTTTTGCTTCTGTTAAAAGATGAAATACATTTTCGGTGACTAAAATATCATCTTCAATGCGAACACCACCTAAATCAGGAATATAAATTCCTGGCTCAACAGTAATAACCATTCCTGGTTCTAATAAGACATCGCAAAATGGTGATACGCGAGGGAATTCATGGATTTCAATACCAACCCCATGCCCTGTTGAATGTGCGAAATATTCGCCATAACCTTTACTTATGATATAATCACGACAAATTTTATCAATCGTTGCTGTTGTAACGCCCGGTTTAATTGCATGAATTCCTAAACTTTGTGCTTCATAAACAACATCATAAATTTCTAACATTTTAGATGATGGTGTGTTCCTAACCCAATTGTTCGTGTTGTATCAGAACAATAACCATTATAAATACAGCCAAAGTCAATTGTAATTAATTCATTATTCGCAATTATTTTATCATTTGCACGTCCATGTGGCAATGCTCATCGTCATCCAGAAGCAACAATTGTATCAAAACTAGGCTTATCAGCGCCAGCTTCAATAAAACTATTAATAATAATTTGTTCAACTTGACGTTCTGTCATTCCAACTTTAATTTTGTTAATAACATTATTAATTGCAATATCACCAATTGCAAATGCTTGCTTTAAAGCTTCAATCTCAGGATTTGTTTTAATTGCTCGTAATTCTGAGAAATCAACTGGTTTTAAAGTAACTGATGATAAATTTGTTGTTAAATTTTGATAAGTCAAATATGTTAAGCAATCACTCTCAAAAGCTAAATTTTTGACCTTGTTTTTAACCAAATCACTTTGTAACATTTCAAAAAAGTCACCAGGATGATTGGTTGTCATTTCAATAACATGTGTAACATTTCTTGTTTCCTTCTTACCGGCAGTAATATATCGCCCATCTAAATACAAGATTGATTCAGTTTTTGTGAATAACAAATAGCCTTCGTAAGAAGAAAATTCAGATAATCAAAAACGATTAACGGTTGAATGAAATAAAATCCCATCAACTTGATATTTTTCTAAATACTGCTCTAATTTTGCTTTTTTATCTAATTTTACTTTAACATATTCCATTAGCATTATTCTCCTTTTCTTTTCTATAAATTTAACTCTTATTTTTTCATAATACAAGGATATTTCTTAATTAATTAAGTTTCTTAAAATTTCTTCAAGATTATTCATCTCTTTTTTAATTAAACCATTTTCATAACCATAATGTGAAATTGTTGCATTATGATTAATTAATAAATCAATAATCTTCGCATATAAACCAGTTTCTTTAATAACTTCTTCAAAAATAATAATTTTTTGGTATTTTTCCATGTTAATTTGTTTTAACATTTCTCTATCAACTGGATTAATAAAGCGAGCATTAATAACATTAATTTTTTTTGTGTCTAATTTTGTGATAACTATTTTTGTTTTAATTACATTATTCCCATATGTTATTAATAAAATTCGGGCTTTAGGATGTTTAATAACATATTCTCACTGTCCAACTGAGAATGGTACTGACAAAACTTGCTGCGTAATTCCACCTTTTGGGTAACGAATAAAAAAAGGATCTTTTTTATTAATTAAAGCTAACTTTAATAACTGGTCAAACTCACCACTAGTTGCTGGTTGACTAATAATTGGTAAATCACCCATACTATTTAAAAACCCAATATCATAAATTCCATGGTGACTATCCCCATCCGCAAGTGCTAAACTAGCTCGGTCAATCAAAAAAACAACTGGTAAATGATTACGAACAACATCATGTAAAATTTGATCATAAGTTCGTTGTAAAAAACTAGCATACATATTCACAATTACTTTTTGATGGTCTAAAGCAAAACCGGCAGCTAAGGTGACGGCGTGTTCTTCTGCTAAACCAACATCTAAACAATATTGCGGATTTTGAAGTATAAATTCTTCTAAATGAACTGAAGCTTGCATTGCGGCGGAAATAAAATAAAATTTTTCTGATGCTGTTTGAAATACTTTTCCCAACTTTTTTGCAACATAATAACTTCATTCATTATGTTTATTATCAGTTAAACTATAAGAATGATATTTTTCTTGTTCTGCTTGGGTTAACCCATAACCATAACCTTTTTTTGTTTTAATATGAAGAACTACACTTGCATTTTGTTTTTTTGCTTGGCGAAAACTTTTTGCTAATTTACGAAAATTATGGCCATCCACTGTCCCAATATAATCTAAATTAAAACCAGCAAATAACGGTGGAATTACAAAACTACGAATAATTTTTTCAACTAATAGATGCCCTAATCATAATAATGTTAATGGGGGAATATAACGTAAAACTTTTGCAACTTTACTAGCACTACGATATAGTCATCCACTTCGGACTTTACTAACTGTTGTATGTAAAATATTAACATTTTTGGAAATACTCATTCCATTATCATTTAAAATAACAATAATTTTATTGGAAATTGTTCCTAAATAAGTTAAAGCTTCTAAAGTTAAGCCATTAGTAAATGCTGCATCCCCAATCACACAAATAATATTATTATATTTTTGATTATAACTATAAGCAATCGCTGTGGATAAACCAGTTCCCGCATGGCCATTAGAAAGATGATCATATTTACTCTCGTTAATATGTTGAAAAGCCGCTAAGCCATCAGGTAAGCGAATCGTTGAAAAATGTGTTTTACGATCAGCTAAAATTTTATAAGCATAAGTTTGATGACCAGTATCAAAAATAATAAAATCATTATTGTCAATGTCAAAAGTTTTTAATAAACTAATTGTTAATTCAACTGTCCCTAAATTACTAGCTAAATGTCCCCCATTTTTGGTAACTGTTTCAATAATAAGACGGCGAACATCCGCTGCTAATTCAATTAAAGCTTTTGTTTTTAAATTTTTTAAATCAGTATAATGCTGATAATCTTGTAATTTCATCTTTTAACCCCACTTAATACTTTTGTAAAAAATAATTAATTTGTTGAACAAAATTATTGAAATATAATGGTGTAATTTTTCCAATCAAATAATGACAATAAGCTGTTACATCTAATTTTATTTTATAAATTTCAACATTACTGCTATCCTTTAATAACTTTCTCATTACTGTTAAATTAATTAAAAAAACAAGATAATAACCATAATTAAAATATAATTCATGATTTGGAAGGTTAACAAAAGGTTGATAAAAAACATTAGCAATAAAATTATAAAGTAAATTAAAATTATAATACATCTTAATTTTTGAATTTGTAATGTCATTATTCGCAAAAATTGTTTCCTCATAATTATCATCGAGGTAATTAACAAAAATTTTGCTTTTTAATTCCTTAATTATTTTTAAAATTTGTTCTTGTTCACGCTTTACGCCAGTATGACGAATATATTGCATATGATAATAAATTAAAACTAATTTAATTAAAATAATACTATCAAAATATTCTTGCTCATCTAAATTATTTAATCGTAATAAATAAACAAAATTTTTAATTAAAATATCTTTTTCATCAAAAGTTTTAAAATCTTTTAAAATCACCCGACTTAATTTTAACTCATGCAATTTTTTTCAAATTTTAATATTATTTTTTTTAACTCAGCCACTACGTTCAAAAATTTGCCCTGCCATAATAAATTATTCTTCATCAACTTTAAAATCAGTTGGGTTATTATCCTTAACAATTTTAGTGACTTTATCTTTAATATCTTGTAATTTAGTTTCCGCTAATTTTGTTAATTTAATGCCCGTTTCAAAAGCATCAATTGCTTGATCTAATGGCAATTGATTATTTTCTAAATCATTAATAATTTGCTTTAATTGTTCTAAAATTTGTTCAAATGATTTATTATTTGTCATTTTTTTCACCATCCTTATTAATTGCTTGTACAATTGATTGAATAATTCCATCTTGCACACGTGTCATTATTATATCATTATTCTGAACATCATTGGTCGCTGATATCACATTTTTATTTTCATTGTAAGTAATACTATAACCACGAGTTAATGTTTTTAAAGGGCTTAATAAGTCTAATTTACTTATTAAATTATTTTTATCATGTTCAATTGTTAAAATTTGTTGTTGAATTGTTCTTACTAATGTTTGATAATAATTTTGAATTATATTTTTATTTGCTATAAAGAATGTTTCTTGTAAAACATTAAACTGCTTTAATAATAATTGATAAGAATGCTTAGATTGTGTATATAATACTCGGGGCCTTGTTAAAACATAACTATTTTTTAATTCGCTTAGTTTATCTTCTGTCTTATCAACTTTGCCTTTAATAAGATTAATTAAATGACGGCATTGTTGTTGCAAATAATTAACTAATTCTTTCTGATCGGGTGTTGCTAATTCAGCCGCCGCAGTTGGTGTTGGTGCTCGTAAATCACTAACAAAATCAGCTAAGGTAAAATCAATTTCATGACCAACAGCCGAAATAACTGGGATAGTTGCTTGATAAATTGCCTCGACAACTTCAAGTTCATTAAAAGCTCATAAATCTTCAGTATTGCCCCCACCACGACCAACAATTAATGTATCAAGATGCGGAGCAAATGCCTGTGCTGCCTTAATTTTTGCTCGAATATCATGTTTTGCTTCACTTCCTTGCACTAAACTTGGAAATAAATAAATGTTTGCTTGGGGAAAACGGCGATGAATTGTAGTAATAATATCACGAATCGCAGCACCAGTTGGAGCTGTTATTACACCAATATTATTTGGAAAACGTGGAATTGGTTTTTTTAAAGATTGATCAAACCAACCTTTTTTACTTAATTCTTGTTTTAATGCTTCATATTTTAAAAACAAAGTACCAACACCTTGTAAAGATAAAGTAACTACTTGTAAACTATATGTTCCTTGCCGCTCATATACCTTAATAGAACCTGTTGCAATAATTTTTAAGCCTTCTTTTAATTTAAATTGTAAGTTTTTTGCATTAAATGCAAACATAATTGCCCGAATTTGGGCTTTTTCATCTTTGATTGTAAAATAAACATGTCCCGATGAGTGATTTGTAATATTAGAAATTTCTCCTTGTAAAGAAATATTAATTAGATTTGGTTCTTGTTCAATTATTGTTTTTAAATAATAATTAATTTCACTAACTGTATAAATATTTTTACTCATTTGCCCCTCCATTATCAATATCTTCCAATTAATAATATCATTGAAACAATAAAATAATTAAAAAAGAAATGTTATTAAAGTAACAACATTTCTTTTTTTCAAAAGCAATTAAAGTGTTAATTTTTCTTTTACATCTTTTCGATAAATAAAATAATATAAAAATGGTAAGAAAATTCCTCCACTTAAGAAATTTCCAATTAAAGTTGGTAATTGAACATTGTAAGCAAATTTTCCAAAATCTGTTCAACCACCACTTGTCCCAAAAATTTTTAAAAATGGTTGTAAAAATCATAAATATGAATTAGCAACTACATGCGAAAATCCAGAAATTGCAAAAGCCATAATAATTAAATTTACAACAAAGAATTTAGCAACGGCCGTTTTAGTTGTATGTGCAGCATAAATAGAACCAGCAACTAAAAAGTTACATAAAATGGCACTCCCAAAGTTTTCTCATCATTTGTGTTCTAATTTTCCATTAATTAAGATTACCGCATTATTATAAAAATCAGTTTCAGAATTAGGAGTATGATTTAAAAAACCACCTCACGCTGTTAAACCAGCCATCACTAAACAACCAAGGAAATTACCACTTAAAACAATAAATAAATTACTAACAAATCTTCCAACATTTAATTGTTTTTTAAAAACAACAATTAATGCTAAAGAATTTGATGTAAACATCTCTCCCCCAAGAAAAACAATCATTGTAATTGCAACAGTAAAGACAAGACCCAATACTAAACTTTTTAAGCCAATTGGGATATTATCTCAATTTCCCTTTATTGCCGTAATTGCAGCAATATAACCAAATCCAATAAATAAACCAGCAGCTAAACCCATTAAAAAGGTTTTATAAAATGGACTATTTCCTTTTTTTAACGCATACTTATAAATATTTACAAAACTATCTTCATTGCTATAACTATCGGAATTATCTACTTTTTCTTCTTTTTTAATTTCGTCACTCATTTTTTCTCCTCTTTTTCACATTTTATTTCTCTATAAATAATACTTTATTATTCTATCATAAAAAATAAAAACCTAGATATAATCTAAGTTTAAAATAATTAATAACCAGTATTTTTAAATAGTAAACTTTTTAATGCCATATATCTGACAATAATTGTTTTTATCATCCACCATATCAAACAAGACCCGGAATTTTTAAAATATAAAAGTTCGGTAATACAAAAGGCAAATAACATAAATCATTCTCATTTTCTTACAAATCGTTTTTATTTTATTAACCTAAGACAAATGTTTTACAATTTCATTATAAAAAAATTGATATAATTTACATGTTAAGGTAATTAATGAATGATAAATTTTATAACTTAGAAAGGATCAAAAAACTATGTTATTTTTAGCAAATATAACAAAATCACAAGAAATTTGAAACAAAATTATTTCAATTGGAATGCCATCAACAATTGCTGTTATCGTAATTATTTTATTATGTTTAATTATTAAATATCTTAAAATTAAACGAATTATTTATACAATTATTTTATTAGTAATTATTTCTTTAATTTGTATTGCAATTTGATATTTTAAAGACGATATCTTAGGAATTGTTTCAGAATATATTAAAATTGAGAACATAAAAACATTATAAATCTAATAAAATGAAAATAAATTTATAAAAAAACTGATTTTAATCAGTCTTTTTATAATGTTTCTTTAATTAAATTCCTAAGTCAGGATAACTTGGTGCTTTTGGTTGTTTGTCTTCAACATTATTTACTACAACAGCTTCCGTTGTTAACAACAAAGCGCTAACACTACCAGCATGTTGTAAAGCATAACGTGTTACTTTAACTGGATCAACAATTCCTGCCTCAATCATATTTTCTCATATATTTGTTGCAGCATTATAACCAAAATTGTCACTTTGTTCTTTTAATTTATTAACAATAATTGAACCATCAACACCAGCATTAGCAGAAATTTGACGAACTGGTTCTTCAATTGCTCGTAACACAATATTTAATCCTAATTTTTCTTCATCATTTAATTTTAAATTTCCTAATTTTTTCCCAACTTGTACTAATGCCGTTCCACCACCAGCAACAATGCCTTCTTCAACAGCAGCTTTAGTTGAATTTAAGGCATCTTCAATTCGTAATTTTTTCTCTTTCATTTCTATTTCAGTTGGTGCACCAACTTTAATGATTCCAACACCATTAGCAAGTTTAGCTAATCTTTTTTTCAATTTATCTTGCTCAAATGTTGATTTTTCATTTTTGATTTGATTACGAATAAATTCTTTACGATCTTCAATTTCTGCACGTGTTGCTTTTCCTTCAATAATTGTTGTTGTATCTTTTGAAACAATTACTTTTTTTGCAGTTCCTAAATCATCTAAAGTTAAAGTTTTGAAATCCATTCCTAAATCACCATTAACAAATTTACCTTTTACTAGCATAGCAATATCTTCCAATAAATCTTTACGGTTGTTCCCAAATTCCGGCGCTTTAACAACACAAATATTAAAAGCACCACGCATTTTGTTTAGTAATAATGTTGGTAAAACATCACCATCAACATCATCAGCAATAATTAATAATGGACGTCCTTCTTCAACAATTTTTTCTAAAATTGGTAGAATTTCTTTCATATTACTAATTTTTTTATCAGTAATTAAAATATATGGATTTTCAAATTCTGTTAACATTTTTTCACTATCAGTTACCATGTATTGTGATAAATATCCCTTATCAAATTGTAATCCTTCAGTAACACTTGTTTCAGTATTGATTGTTTTTGATTCTTCAATCGTAATAACCCCATCATTACCAACTTTAGCCATAATTTCAGCAATTAAGGCACCAATTTCAGGATCTTTTGAACTAACACTCGCAACTTGTGCAATTTCTTCTTTTGACTTAATTTCTTTTGCTGATTGTTTTAATAAATCCACAATTGCTTTAACTGTTTTTTCAATTCCATTACGAATAGCTACAGCATTTGCACCAGCAGTAATATTTTTTAATCCTTCTTTAACAATCGCTTGAGTTAAAACAATTGCCGTTGTTGTTCCATCGCCGGCAACATCATTTGTTTTATTAGCAACTTCAGCAACTAACTTAGCTCCCATATTTTCAAAATGATTGCTTAATTCAATTTCCTTTGAAATTGTAACACCATCATTTGTAATTAATGGTGAACCATAAGTTTTTTCTAATAAAACATATTTTCCTTTTGGTCCTAAAGTTACTTTTACTGCATCAGTTAATTTATTAATTCCATTAAGTAATTTCATTCTTGCTTCTTCAGCAAATTTAATTGATTTTGACATAATTTTTATTCCCCCTTTAATTTTATTCTTCAATCACGCCTAAAATATCTTCATTAGAAATTAAAACTAATTTTTTATTATTAAATTCAATTTCAGTTCCGGCATATTCGCGATAAAGAACTTTATTATTTATTTTTCCTTCAAAGGTCTCACCTTTACTAACTTCAGTACTAATTGCAATTATTTTTCCAATATGGCTTTTGTTTTTTTCGCCTTCTGGTAAATAAATTCCATTAATAAATGTTTCTTTTTTTTCTTCTTTCTCTAAGACAATATTTTTTCCTAGTGGTTTAATCATATAACATTCCTCCTTATTAACATGACTATTAGCAAATGGCATATGTAACTGCCAATAATATATTTAACAAATTTTATTAAAAAATGCAAGTATTTTTATAGCAATATAAATTAACTTTTTGATAATTTTATTTTAATGAACCATTTCATCTTCATCATATCTAATATTAGTTGAAAGATACTCAGATAAGATTCTTTTTTCACATTTTCCATGATAAGTTTCTCAAACAATAATGTCTGGTAATACTTTTGCAACAATTCGTATACGATGTTTTTTGTCACTATTATTTCAAATCGCATCAATTTTATTTCAATTATTTCAGATCAAATTAGCGAATGATGACATATATTTTAATCTTCTAATTCTTCCATCAATGGAAACATTTCTTGCTTCAGAAAATATCTCTGCAATAAAAAAATTAATAAAGTCTTCTTTTGTTTGTACAATAGTATGATAAATAATGATTTGAGTTCATAATATTGGTCGAAATGAAGCATATAAAATTTTAGTATTTGTAAAAATAATTTCTGATGATGTTTGGAATGGCAACACTTTTTAGGACACTTTTTATATAGACATTTGTTTTCTAAAAGTAACTGGAGATAAATAATTTAAACTGCCATGAATTCTAATATTGTTATATCAATGCACAAAATCAAAAAGTTCGTATTTTAATTGTGTTAAATTTTTAAATTTTTTACCCTTAATAAATTCAGTTTTAAAAGTTTTGTAAGTTGTTTCAGCCACAGCATTATCATAAGGGCAGCCTTTATTGCTTAATGATCTTTTAATATTAAAAGTTATTAAAATTTCATCAATGATTTTATTTTTAAACTCATTACCACGATCAGTATGAAATAGAGTTATTTGATTTAATGGTCGTGTTATTTTATGAAAAGCTTACTGGACCAGTTCGGCTGTTTTATTCGGCCCAGCACTATAACCAATTATTTCACGATTAAACAAGTCAATTAATAAACAAATATAATGTCATTTAGCGCCAACTTGAACATATGTTAAATCACTAACAATAACTTCATTAGGTTTTTTGTTGTTAAATTGACGATTTAAAATATTATTAATTTGGTCATTATTGACTGTTGTTTTATGATTATGATATTTTAATTTGGTGTATTTAGAAACCAAATTATTTTTGATCATAAAGAATCTGATTTTTCGCCGCGATAAGATGATATCTTTTCTGTTTAAAATAACTTTAATTTTGCGAGCCCCATAAATTTTGCGACTTTTATTAAAGGCACTGATAATTTCTTGTTCATAATTATTAACTTGCTTGTTAATACATTTATTAGTTTGATAATAATACGTTGATTTTGATAAAACCAAAATCTTACATATTTTTCTTACTGAATATTTTGTTTTGTTGTTATTAATTATTGTTATTTTTTGGCCATTATCAGTGCGGCTTGCTTTAAAATGTCATTTTCCATTTTCAAGTCTTTAAGTTCTTTTCGTAAAGTTATTATTTCATTTTCTTCTAGTGTGCGATTGTCTTTTGCTTTAAATGAACCAGAATTATTATAATTTTTAACTCAACTATAAATAGTTGGTTTTGGTAAATTATATTCTTGCCCTAGATTAATAACACTTTTACCATTTTTATATAGCATGACAATTTGTTTTTTAAATTCTTCAGAGTATGAAGTTTTATTTCCCATTTTTATATTCCTTCTTTCTTAATAATTTTATCTAATTTTGAAGTATATATAATTATGGTCCTAATAATTGTAGCCTATCCAAATGACATTTCTTATATACAATATTTCCTTTATATTGCATTAATGTTTTTCCTAACACAGGACATTTAAAATTTTGAATTGATGTCACTAAATTTCCTCCCTTAAACAAAAAAAGACATCCAATAAGCAAACACAAAAGATTATTTAATCTTTCATATAAACTTGTTAGATGTCTAGCATTTAAAACAATATTTACTATAAAGTTTTACAATATAAGTATAACACCAAAATATTTCAAATAAAATTATCTAATTCCTTAAAATTTTTTACTTTTTCTTTTAACATCTCTATCCTAGATCTTATTTCATTCATCACTTTTAAAATCAAACTCGTCATTTTTAGTGCTGATAATCTGCATTAATAATTTTACTAGTTTTTCTCAGTCATTTGATTCAGCAATAAGAACACGAATTCTAACTTCTAATTCACTAATTTTTTGCTTTGCATCACTAAATAATTTATTTTCATTTCTTTTTTGTTCACTCATTTTTTTATCCTCCAATGGATTTAATTTTTAATATTATTTATATAAGGTTAATAAATCACTAATCGTAAAAACAACTCCTGGATATTCAATAATTTGTTTGTTTGCTAACGTTATATTAAAATTAACTTGGATAAAAAATTGACGTTTTGCTGAATTAAATGTTTTATCTTGGTCGTATAAAGAAAATAATGGTTTTTATTTTTAAATGTTATTTAGTTCAATAAATTAAAAAGGTATTTTTTTCTTGTTTGTCTAAAACCCTTATTTTCTTTATACGACCTTTTTTGTTCACTAACTTCAAATTTTTTATCATAATTAGAATCATTATCTGCTGAATTAAAAAAATGTTTATTTAAATTATTAATTATTTTCATCTTATTATTCCTTTAATTTTGTAGAAAACTCTTGATATTTATAAAATATACCTAAAATTAGGTATATTTTTAATATAAGAGGTGAATAATTAATGGAAAAAATAATTGAAGAATTAATAAATAGTTTAACAGATGATCAATTTTTAGAATTTCACGAAAAAGTCAAAAAAGAAGCAGAATTAATTAAAAAACAAAAACGCTTAAATGAAATTGAACAAAAATTTAGGGATAAAGGTATTAAATGTCCTAATTGTCAATCTTTTTATTGTGTTAAAAATGGTCATAATACTGAAGGAAAACAAAAATATTTATGCAAAAAATTTCGTGCTAGTTTTGATGCTTTTCGTGATCATTTTACGTATTGAAGTCATTTAAAATATGAACAGTGAAATTTATTGATTCAAATTTCATTATTAGGACAATCTAGTAAAATGATTTCCCGCTTTATTAAAACATCACCGAAAACCGCTTGATATAATCGCTAAAAAATAATGAAATCAAAACAATTAGAAAACACCCAATTAAAATTTAAAACGTTAAATGGCCAAATTCAAATCGATGAAACATTTATTAAAGAAATCCACAAAGGTAATTTTAAAGATAAATTTGATAAAAGAAAAATTCATCTTGATTCATTTTCAACCAACACTAAATGTTGTATTCAAATGGCTGTTGATAGCAATAATAATATTTATGTTAAATCAACCAACACAAAACGATTACAAAAACAGTTAATTATTGAAAATATTAATAAACAATTAATCAAAGAAAATTCAATTATTATTTCTGACATGCAACCATTATATTTATTAGTAGCAAAACAAACAAATTCTATTTTATTAGCAACTAAAACTAGTACAAATCCTGATGTTAGTTATCGGAAGTTAAATAAAATTAGTAAATTACAATCAAATCTTAAAGAATCCTTAATTCATTATCATGAGTTAGGTTTCACGAACATTCAAAATTATTTAAATCACTGAAAATGAAAATACCAGCATAAAGGTTTAACGCCAAACCAACAATCATCGGTATTATATTTTAACGTATAAAAAAGTTAAATAACAATATTAAAAGTTTATATAATTTTCTTTTAAAGTTATCATATTGATGATTTTTTTTATTTCATCAAGAGTTTTCTACAAAATTAAAATATTATTCTACTTTCTTATTTGTAAATAACTACTTGCAATAATTTTTTAGTTGATGAATAAGCCTTAAGAAAATTATAACACCTTTTCAATTGCTGCTAATAAATATGCTTTTAATTTTGTTTGTGTTTCATATGTATTTTGTAAAGTATTTGTAAAATTTTGTGCGGAAATTGGGGAATGATTATCAATTCCACTTTTGTAAGCATATTGTAATATTTTTACTATCTTATCAAACAAAGTATCTTTGCTATGATCATCAGTTGTATTATGTAAAAAATCAACTAAATCTTGTTTAACTCATTTTGTTGTTTCAATCCCTGTCCAACTTGGATGTTCAAGAGAAGTTTGGTCAGTATTAATTCAACAATTACTTGTTTGTTTTGCCTCATCTCATATATTATTTTGTGAATCATAACCACATTGTGCTGAATAAATATTTTTTAATGCATCAAAAGTTGAAGCGGCAATTTGTTTTAAAGCACTATTCACAACATAATTTTCGCCATAAATTTTAGATTGTTCGGTATCAACACCAACTATTTTAGCATTTACTTTGTTAACTTTAATTTGATTAATTGTATCTTGAGCTTGTGCACCAGCAACAGGAAAAATAATTCGAGCGCCACGAGCTAATAATTCATCACTAATAATTTTGCCATCTCCAGCTTGAAATGATTGTGAAAATCATGATTCATTCTGTTTTAAAACATTTTGCACTTTAACAATTGATTCTAAACTTGTTATTTCTTGATTAATATTTTGGACTTGTTTTAATATATTATGTTTTATATTATTTCATTTACTATTTACTGAAGAATTAATAATAGTATTAAATAAATCAATTCCAACTAAAAAACCTCACATATAATTTGAAACGGCAACTGGATTATCCATCCCACCATAACTACCAACTTTTAATTGCCCATTATATTCGTTTTGATGCGCATTTAAATAAATACTTGTTGCTAAACTCGCATAAAATCCAGAAGCTTCAGCTTGATAAGTAATTCCAATAATATTTTTTGCTAATGGTGCCTTCTGGTCCATATTAAGATGAATGTTTTGACTACTTCCATCAATATAAATAATATTATCAACTAAGCCTGCTGCTCAGCCAATGGTATTGCCATGGTTGAAACCAGGTAAAACTAGTGTTTTTGCTCCTGCAATTGAAGATGTAATATAAGCATTTTTATAATCACCAGGAGTTTGACTAACTGTTTCAAAGTAACTTGCTCATCAGTTTGAACTTTTTCAATTTTGTGGTGGGACAATCTGATTTTTTTGTGCAAAAACATATTTACTTGCCCCTTCTCATGCGGATTGATTAAAAGCAAGATCATTTATAGTTCCCCCATCAGTAATAACCCAAATACTATTATCAAAATTATACTTTTTTACACAAGCAAAAACACTGCTCGCTGAAGTTCCAATGATACTTATCATCATAAAACTTTGTAAAATTCGTTGCATATTTTTTGCTCCTTTTTTACTTAATGTTTGTAAAAACAAAAAGATCAACCTGGTACTCATTAAAATGAATGGTTAATGTTTAAAAAGCAAAAGCATTAACCTATAGCGTCTTTTCCAATGGTAAGACGTAGAAACACTAGACCATATTACTAGTATATACAGGTATATTATTTATTTTTATACTTATATCATAACTTCTTTTTTATCAAAAAGCAATTAAAATAAAAAAACAACCCGGGTGAGATTGTTTTTTAGGGTATCCATGAAGTATAAGATAATATAATACAAAGTATGGTCATATTGATAGGGCTAAACTTGTGCTGTTTATTATTAATTTAATAAAAGTACAATTCTTATACCTTCCTAGACATCTATTATTATATAGTTCAAAAAATAAAATTCAATAATATTTAAATAAATTTTTAGATTTTTTTAAATTTGTTATTTAATTTTGCAGAAAACTCTTGATATTTATAAAATATACCTAAAATTAGGTATATTCTTAATATAAGAGGTGAATAATTAATGGAAAAAATAATTGAATAATTAATAAATAGTTTAACAGATGATCAATTTTTAGAATTTCATGAAAAAGTCAAAAAAGAAGCATAATTAATTAAAAAACAAAAACGCTTAAATGAAATTGATCAAAAATTTAGGGATAAAGGTATTAAATGTCCTAATTGTCAATCTTTTTATTGTGTTAAAAATGGTCATAATCCTGAAGGAAAACAAAAATATTTATGCAAAAAATTTCGTGCTAGTTTTGATGCTTTTCGTGATCATTTTACGTATTGAAGTCATTTAAAATATGAACAGTGAAATGAAATTTATTGATTCAAATTTCATTATTAGGCCAATCTAGTAAAATGATTTCCCGCTTTATTAAAACATCACCGAAAACCGCTTGATATAATCGCCAAAAAATAATGAAATCAAAACAATTAGAAAACACCCAATTAAAATTTAAAATGTTAAATGGCAAAATTCAAATCGATGAAACATTTATTAAAGAAATCCACAAAGGTAATTTTAAAGATAAATTTGATAAAAGAAAAATTTATCTTGATTCATTTTCAACCAACACTAAATGTTGTATTCAAATGGCTGTTGATAGCAATAATAATATTTATGTTAAATCAACCAACACAAAACGATTACAAAAACAGTGAATTATTGAAAATATTAATAAACAATTAATCAAAGAAAATTCAATTATTATTTCTGACATGCAACCATTATATTTATTAGTAGCAAAACAAACAAATTCTATTTTATTAGCAACTAAAACTAGTACAAATCCTGATGCTAGTTATCGGAAGTTAAATAAAATTAGTAAATTACAATCAAATCTTAAAGAATCCTTAATTCATTATCATGGCTTAGGTTTCACGAACATTCAAAATTATTTAAATCTCTGAAAATGAAAATACCAGCATAAAGGTTTAACGCCAAACCAACAATCATCGGTATTATATTTTAACGTATAAAAAAGTTAAATAACAATATTAAAAGTTTATATAATTTTCTTTTAAAGTTATCATATTGATGATTTTTTTTATTTCATCAAGAGTTTTCTACAACATTAAAAAATTTGTTGTACTTTATACTACAATTTACATTTTATAACAAAATTGAAATAAAATTAAAACAAAATAGCGTAAATAATGAAAAACTAATTTTAGTCTTGTATTTCTTTGTATTTAGTCGTATGATTATCTTGAAATTATTTTAAAGGATTTAGGTAACAATTTTGTAATAAATAAAGTACTGGGTTGTTTATTAGTGGAATTTTAACTCCCCTACTGGCGTTTATAATTTCCCCCACCATTTACGATAACATGCAAAAAAGATTAAAAAGATAAGGACGTGAAAAAAATGAATAAACGAAATAATACGCGAAAAGTAATGGTTGGTAATGTTCAAATTGGCGGACAAAATAAAGTTGTTATTCAATCAATGACTAATACAAAAACACACGATGTTGAAGCTACTTTAGCGCAAATCAATCAACTATATCAAGAAGGTTGTGAAATTGTTCGAATTGCTGTTTTAGGAAAAGATGACGCTGCTGTCTTAAAAACAATTGTTGAATGTTCTCCTTGTCCATTAGTTGCAGACATCCATTTTAATTATGAATTTGCTTTAATTGCTGCTGATGCTGGTATTAGTAAAATTAGAATTAATCCAGGAAACATTGGGAGTATTGAAAATACAAAAAAAGTTGTCGAAAAATGTCTTGAAAAAAAGATTCCAATCCGAATTGGAGTTAATTCTGGTAGTTTGCCATTAGATCTTGTTAATAAATATGGTTGAACTCCTAAAGCAATGATTGAAAGTGCCCATCGTCATATTGAAATTTTAGAACATCTTGGTTTTTATGATATTATTTTATCTTTAAAAGCAACCGAACCATTAATGGCAATTGAAGCTTATACCTTAGCTAGTCAAGAATGAAATTATCCCCTTCATTTAGGAATTACTGAAGCTGGTAGTCATCATACAGGAACAATTAAATCATGTAGTGGTTTGTCACCTCTTCTTTTTAATGGTATTGGTGATACGATCCGAATTAGTTTATCAACTGATCCAATAGCGGAGGTTGAAGTTGCTAAGCGGATGTTAAATTCACTAGGACTTTATGATAACATTGTTGATGTAATTGCTTGCCCAACATGTGGTCGTTTAGAATATGACCTTTTCCCCGTTGTAAAAGAATTAGAAGAATATACAAAAGATTTAAAAATTCCATTAAAAATTGCCATTTTAGGTTGTGTTGTTAATGGCCCGGGAGAAGCTAAACAAGCTGATTTAGGAATTGCTGGTGGTAAAAATGGTGGAATTATTTTTAAAAAAGGTAAAATTTATAAATCATGTAAACAAGAAGATCTTGTTCCAGAATTAAAAATATTAATTGATAAATATTATCAAGAATGACAACAAAAAAACATTCTTTAATTTTGTAGAAAACTCTTGATATTTATAAAATATACCTAAAATTAGGTATATTTTTAATATAAGAGGTGAATAATTAATGGAAAAAATAATTGAAGAATTAATAAATAGTTTAACAGATGATCAATTTTTAGAATTTCATGAAAAAGTCAAAAAAGAAGCAGAATTAATTAAAAAACAAAAACGCTTAAATGAAATTGACCAAAAATTTAGGGATAAAGGTATTAAATGTCCTAATTGTCAATCTTTTTATTGTGTTAAAAATGGTCATAATCCTGAAGGAAAACAAAAATATTTATGCAAAAAATGTCGTGCTAGTTTTGATGCTTTTCGTAATCATTTTACGTATTGAAGTCATTTAAAATATGAACAGTGAAATTTATTGATTCAAATTTCATTATTAGGCCAATCTAGTAAAATGATTTCCCACTTTATTAAAACATCACCGAAAACCGCTTGATATAATCGCCAAAAAATAATGAAATCAAAACAATTAGAAAACACCCAATTAAAATTTAAAACGTTAAATGGCCAAATTAAAATCGATGAAACATTTATTAAAGAAATCCACAAAGGTAATTTTAAAGATAAATTTGATAAAAAAAAAATTCATCTTGATTAATTTTCAACCAACACTAAATGTTGTATTCAAATGGCTGTTGATAGCAATAATAATATTTATGTTAAATCAACCAACATAAAACGATTACAAAAACAGTGAATTATTGAAAATATTAATAAACAATTAATCAAATAAAATTCAATTATTATTTCTGACATGCAACCATTATATTTATTAGTAGCAAAACAAACAAATTCTATTTTATTAGCAACTAAAACTATTACAAATCCTGATGCTAGTTATCGGAAGTTAAATAAAATTAGTAAATTACAATCAAATCTTAAAGAATTCTTAATTCATTATCATGGCTTAGGTTTCACAAACATCCAAAATTATTTAAATCTCTGAAAATGAAAATACCAGCATAAAGGTTTAACGCTAAACCAACAATCATCGATATTATATTTTAACGTATAAAAAAGTTAAATAACAATATTAAAAGTTTATATAATTTTCTTTTAAAGTTATCATATTGATGATTTTTTTTATTTCATCAAGAGTTTTCTACAAAATTAAAAAAAACATTCAACAATAATAAAACCTTTTATGATAAAATAAAAAGTGGAAATAAAATAGAGGTGAATGATATGAATATGTGTTGTCCCGCAAAAACCATGATTGTTTTTCGTGTCGTACTTGTAGTAAACCAAAGGTTGGTTGTCGTTCTTGCTTAATTTGTATTTCTTGTACAGATTGTGTTAATAAAAAATGTGAGTGTTGTAAAAATAAACGTTAAAAAACTAGGTAATTACCTAGTTTTTTTAATTCGAAATTAAGTGGCTATATGGAAACTCATTTAGTAAAAAATCAAATCAACCTGGATTTGGATTGATATAGGGATAAATTCGTTCAAATTGTTCCAAAGCACTATCAAAGTCATCATGATTAATATATCCTTTTGCTACTAAATACATAAAAACAATTGATGCACTACGGTTAATTCCTCAAACACAATGAACATAAATTTTTTTATTTTTAATATTATTATCAATAATCTTTAATGCTTGAATTACAATATTAGGATCTAATTCTTGTAATGTTGGATAATCCTTAAAATTAAAATAAACATGTTTGTCATCAATTCAAAGATATTCTTGATTATCATTATTAATATTATATTTTTGAATTTGTTCACGATAAATTTCTTCAGCACAACTAATTACTAACATAGCATCTTGTGAAACACTATTACGATCACCAAGATACAAATTATCGATAATTTTCTTTGCGGACATTTTTATTCTCCTAAATCTATTTTTATTTTACCATTTTGTTGAAATGGGTCAGTAAAATGTTTTGCCTTAATCATTGCAATTTCATCCTTATAAGGAGCAAACGCATGATTGTTTTCTCCCACATATGGTGTTTCTAAAATCTTAATCATCCCATCTAATTTAGGATGATAAATTATTTTTAAAAGGGTTTCAAATCCCAAGTAACCATAACCAATGTTTTCGTGCCGATCCTTATGGGCATTTAAAGGATTTTTACTGTCATTAATATGTAAACATAATAACCGGTTTAAACCAATTAATTGCTCAAATTCTATAATAATATCATCTAATGCTTCTGTCAAGCGATAACCAACATCATGCATATGACAAGTATCTCAACAGATTCCTAATTTATCATTTAATTTAACATTATCAATAATATATTTTAGTTGTGCAAAATTTGTTCCTAATTCGCTCCCCTTACCAGCCATTGTTTCTAAAGCAATTTTTGTTTTTTGATTAGGTGTTAAAACTAAATTTAATCCTTCAATAATGCGATCTAACCCAACTTGTTCTGGTGCTCCAACTGCGCTTCCGGGATGTAAAACAATTGTTTTAATTCCAATTTCATCAGCACGAGTAATTTCTTTTTTTAAAAACTCAACAGCTATTTCAAAAGTACTAGGATTAGTTGTGTTTGCTAAATTAATAATATAAGGAGCATGAATAATAATATTATTAATATCAAAATGATGTTCTTTTAATTGTTGATAAAATTCTGGAATAAAAAATTGCTCAGTACTAACGCGAATAGTATTTTGGGGTGGTCCTGTATAAATCATCATTGCATTAGCATTATTATTTAAACTTTCATTTAAGGCACCAAGCAAATAATTTTGTTGCTTGTTCATACTAACATGACTTCCTATAATTAAATTATAATCTTTCATTTTAAGGTCTTCCTTTTTTTCTAATTAATTTCATAATATCATATATAAGATAAGAAAAATAACTTATTTATGAAAAGATCAAAATGATTAACGAAAAAAACATTGAAAAAATTAAACTAACAATTAATCAAATTTACCAAAAAATTATTACTAAAAAGAATGATAAAATTGTAGCTTGGCAAGAAATGGATAGGCTACAATTATTAGGGCCATAATTATATAGACTTCAAAATTAGATAAAATTATTAAGAAAGAAGGAATATAAAAATGGGAAATAAAACTTCATACTCTGAAGAATTTAAAAAACAAATTGTCATGCTATATAAAAATGGTAAAAGTGTTATTAATCTAGGGAAAGAATATAATTTACCAAAACCAACTATTTATAGTTGAGTTAAAAATTATAATAATTCTGGTTCATTTAAAGCAAAAGACAATCGCACACTAGAAGAAAATGAAATAATAACTTTACGAAAAGAACTTAAAGACTTGGAAATGGAAAATGACATTTTAAAGCAAGCCGCACTGATAATGGCCAAAAAATAACAATAATTAATAACAACAAAACAAAATATTCAGTAAGAAAAATATGTAAGATTTTGGGTTTTATCAAAATCAACGTATTATTATCAAACTAATAAATGTATTAACAAGCAAGTTAATAATTATGAACAAGAAATTATCAGTGCCTTTAATAAAAGTCGCAAAATTTATGGGGCTCGCAAAATTAAAGTTATTTTAAACAGAAAAGATATCATCTTATCGCGGAGAAAAATCAGATTCTTTATGATCAAAAATAATTTGGTTTCTAAATACACCAAATTAAAATATCATAATCATAAAACAACAGTCAATAATGACCAAATTAATAATATTTTAAATCGTCAATTTAACAACAAAAAACCTAATGAAGTTATTGTTAGTGATTTAACATATGTTCAAGTTGGCGCTAAATGACATTATATTTGTTTATTAATTGACTTGTTTAATCGTGAAATAATTGGTTATAGTGCTGGGCCGAATAAAACAGCCGAACTGGTCCAACAATATTTTCATAAAATAACACGACCATTAAATCAAATAACTCTATTTCATACTGATCGTGGTAATGAGTTTAAAAATAAAATCATTGATGAAATTTTAATAACTTTTAATATTAAAAGATCATTAAGCAATAAAGGCTGCCCTTATGATAATGCTGTGGCTGAAACAACTTACAAAACTTTTAAAACTGAATTTATTAAGGGTAAAAAATTTAAAAATTTAACACAATTAAAATACGAACTTTTTGATTTTGTGCATTGATATAACAATATTCGAATTCATGGCAGTTTAAATTATTTATCTCCAGTTACTTTTAGAAAACAAATGTATATATAAAAAGTGTCCTAAAAAGTGTTGCCATTCCAGAATTAATTTATTATGCTTGTTAAGTTTAATTTTTAATTTTTTGTTAACAATTTTTAATTTTGTTGCAGCATATAACCTACATTTTACTATGCGGAAAGACGTCTTCTTGCCCCTTGGTATTGTTTTTTTACTAATAACTTTAATAAATTTTATCTTATTAATTTTTGTTAAAAAACGTCAGAAAACATTAATTAATCAACTTTAAATTAATTTAAATAAAATATTATTATTCAATACCTATAATGATATCTTTAAAACTATTTTTAAAACATTAACAATTAATGATATTAGTTCTCAATGAACAATTACACCAAATAATCTGCCACACTTATCTGATTTTAAAGTAAATAATAATATTATCATTTGCCAATATCACAGTTATAATTTTAACTTTGGTTCTATTAATCAAGCAACAAGTACGGTTGTTGATAATCTTCAACCAAATTTAATTTCAAAACCTTATAACCTTCAATATTATCGTTATTTATTTTTAACAATAACTGTACCTTCTCTTAATCACCAAAATTTTGAAATTACGCGAAAAAATAAATATCAAAAAAATAACTTAATTTTTTATAACTTTTTTTGATATGACCAAACTAATGCGGATTTAACATTAACTCTTAAAAATATTATTCTAGAAAATATGACAACAACAAAAATGATTCCAAATATTAAAGTAACCAACCAGACATGATCATTCCAATTAGCAACTAGTTCAATAAATCATAGTAAAGATAATTATAATAGTTTATTAAATATTAGAATTAGTTTAAATGAAAAAGTCATGTTAAAAAATATTTTACTAATGCTAAAACATGACTATGAAATATTACAAAAAGGGTTTGTTTGATTAAATTTAATTGCACAAAAAGATTAATACTTATCTACTTTATAATTAGAAATAAGTTTGTCTAGTTTATGAGATAAAATTTTAGCTTCTGGATCGGAAACAATAATCGCAGCCTTAATTTTATTATATTCTAAAACTGAGGTGGAAACAATAATCACTTCATTATTAATATCATTGCCTTCATAATGATCACGTGCTGGCAAACGAATAATATCATTAGGATAATGAACATATTGTAACCCTGAGACAATAGCATCTGCTTTTGAAGTAATAACCATTAAACTACGATATTTAAATTTCGGGAAGATAATATCAATTGTAATTGCTTGTACTACGACAAATAAATATGAAGCAAATAAGGCAGGACCAAAGAAATATTTAATTTTATGACTAGTGAAATCACTACCATATAAACCACCATCATCAATTTTAAAGCCAAGGCGTTGAATTTGATCAATATGTGCTGCTCAGTCTTTTCCAAAATAAATACTTGTTAATTCACTGTGGCTTAATAATGTTGTGTTAATTGCTAACATTACAACAATAATAATATAATTAACAATTTGATTATAATTAGCAATTGAAATTTTCTTCTTGGCTGAATAATAAGCAAAAACAAAATCAGTTCCAGCTGTTGATGCCCCCCCCTTATAAACTAAGCCATAAGCAATTCCATTTAAAATCCCTGCTACCGCCGCAAAAACGAATAATCAAATCTGGTAAATTCCACCATAATTACTAAAAATATTTAAACTACTATAATTAACAATAAAAAATAATTCTTGCGGATTAATAACCGGGATATAAGCAAATACAAAGTGAAAACCATTTTGCAAACCAATATAAACAATTGTGCGAAGAGAAAAACGAAGCCCAACTTTAATGACCCCAAAAATAAATAATGGGATATTAAACACAAAATAAAAAACTCAGTACATACTTGTTTGCATTTGTAACTGATCTTGGTTTGGTCAAATTCCAACAGCAATTCCGCGGGCAATCCCTCCAATTCCACTTGGAGTAATCCCATTACTTGTTGTTGCTGCAATAAAGTAATCATAACTAGCCATTCCTAAAAAAGCAGCAAAAATAATATAAGCATAATCAGGGAATAAACGTGATTTAAAATAAGCTTTAAAACGTAAATTAAATTCTTTTCGTGAAATCCGTTTACGACTACGGGTTTTTTTTTCCGTTGTTTTTTCTTTCGGATAAAAATCTGATGGTTTGTTTTTAACAATATCAGGGCTAACTCCAGTGTTGTTACTATCTCCTTCTGCTGTTAATCTTTTTTCTTCTTCGTTAACCATTTTTCGTTATTCCATGCCTTTTCTTAACCTTAATTATTACTAATAAGTATAACATCATTTAAAAAATAAAAAACAACCAAAAGGTTGTTTTTTAATAAAATTAATTAATTATTAATTATTCACTTTTTAAACGAATTGTAACTTTGAATGAACCAACTTTGATTGGATCATAATCATTTCTTGTAATATCAACTACAGTATAATCTCGTTGTAACTTTTGGTTTAAAGTTCCAAATTTAACACCTCTGTTTGTTCCTTTGTTTGAAGGAATAAACACTGGAATTTTTCGATAATCTAATGCTGGAATTGTCATATAAACAACAATTTGTTGATATGGTGAGTCAACATCTTTCAATGATTCATTTAAGTATTTAACAAATTCATTACTTACTAATTGTGTTCCAAAGTTTTTATCTTCCACAAATTCATGTGATTGATTATGGGTAATGTAAAACGAAACTTTTGCATCACAATTTACTAATAAGTATTTTTGTTGTACTGTTGCACCATTATATGTATATGATGATTTATCTTGACATTTTTCAGCAATTGCTGCAGCAATTTCATTTGCAACTGTTTCAATTTTATATAATTTTTCATTATTTAAATCATATTTTGCTGATTTATTTCATAATAATTCATCATCATTAACACGAACTTGTTCTAAAAATAATAATTTACGTAATCATTTTTTAGGAGCATTTTTTCATTCATCCTCCCCTAAAATTACTTTACTTAGTCCTTCTGCTTCTTTTGTTTTTGAACGCATTACTTGAATAATGTCTAATGCAACAGGAGTTTTTTCTTGTTTATCAACTAACATTAATGAAGGCCCAAACCCCGATAATACTTTATGTGTATTTGGTTTGAATAATTTAATTCATTGATCATGTTTAATTTCAAATAATTCATTAATTGAATCTAAATCATCTTGTGAAGATTGTGATAAATCAATAATATAATTTGAACTTAATAAGTTAAATAATCTTCTTAATAAATATTTTAATGTATTAACTGTTTCATACATTTTGAATTTATGAATTGGATCATTATCTCATGGTGATAATGCATTATTATAAATAATTTTTAAAGCAATATAATTAATACTTGATTTTTTAGCAACTTGTGCAATTGCCCCTGCTTCAGTATCAATTACATCAATAGTATGCCCATATTTATCAACCATTTCCTTAAATTGTTTTGAGTTATAAATCAACATATCTGCTGTTCCAGTAACTCCTTCTGTTAACCCTAATTTAAAGTCTTTAACAACTTTAACAAATTCACCATCGAATTGGAATGATTCAGGTTCATTAACAATTTGTCCATATTTAATATCTTTAAAAACTGTTAAGTCAGCATCACGATAAATAAATTTTGTTGAGATTGTTGTGTCTCCTGTGTCATGCTTATCGTTTGTTGACAATGCTAAGTCTACATTTAAAATTGTTTGTAAACCAGGATATTTTTCTAATAAGTAAGTAATTGCCATTGCAGCATTTGCTTTACCATATCCTACTGTTGCTATAATGAAAGTTTTTCCATGGTATTTAACATGTTGAATTACACAGTTCTTTCACCAATATTTTTTTACTGTTTTAATACTGTGCTTATCTTTCATCGTGAAATATGCTGTTGAAATTACGCCGATCATTTATTTTCCACCTCTATTTTCATATTTAATTTCCAAAAATTGTTTATTTTTAGTGCATATTACTATAATTAATATTTGATTATATGCAAAATACAACCATTACTATTGTATCGTATTTTATCTTAATTATCAATGACAAATATTAAAATGTTTAAAATTGTTAAAATTATAATAATTTTTTTGTTTTTAATTTTTAAAATTGTAAACTGTAATATGAAGTGCAACAAATCAACTCAGAAAGGAGTTGATTTGTTAATGGAAAGAAAACATTATTTTACTTTGCGGTCTTTAGTAACTAAGTATGGAAAAGATAATGTTATTAATTTAGGAATTATTGCTTGAATTGGTTTATCAATTTATCAAAAAATCCGCCAAATTCAAGGGAAGAAAAAAGATAAAAAAGAAATTAAAAGTAAGGAGGATAAGGAATAATGTTGGGTATGTATTTAACAACAGCTGTTAATTTTCTAGCTGCAGATACTCTGGAATGGCAACACTTTTTAGGACACTTTTTATATAGACATTTTTTTTCTAAAAGTAACTGGAGATAAATAATTTAAACTGCCATGAATTCGAATATTGTTATATCAATGCACAAAATCAAAAAGTTCGTATTTTAATTGTGTTAAATTTTTAAATTTTTTACCCTTAATAAATTCAGTTTTAAAAGTTTTGTAAGTTGTTTCAGCCACAGCATTATCATAAGGGCAGCCTTTATTGCTTAATGATCTTTTAATATTAAAAGTTATTAAAATTTCATCAATGATTTTATTTTTAAACTAATTACCACGATCAGTATGAAATAGAGTTATTTGATTTAATGGTCGTGTTATTTTATGAAAAGCTTGTTGGACCAGTTCGGCTGTTTTATTCAGCCCAGCACTATAACCAATTATTTCACGATTAAACAAGTCAATTAATAAACAAATATAATGTCATTTAGCGCCAACTTGAACATATGTTAAATCACTAACAATAACTTCATTAGGTTTTTTGTTGTTAAATTGACGATTTAAAATATTATTAATTTGGTCATTATTGACTGTTGTTTTATGATTATGATATTTTAATTTGGTGTATTTAGAAACCAAATTATTTTTGATCATAAATAATCTGATTTTTCTCCGCGATAAGATGATATCTTTTCTATTTAAAATAACTTTAATTTTGCGAGCCCCATAAATTTTGCGATTTTTATTAAAGGAACTGATAATTTCTTGTTCATAATTATTAACTTGCTTGTTAATACATTTATTAGTTTGATAATAATACGTTGATTTTGATAAACCCAAAATCTTACATATTTTTTCTTACTGAATATTTTGTTTTGTTGTTATTAATTATTGTTATTTTTTGGCCATTATCAGTGCGGCTTGCTTTAAAATGTCATTTTCCATTTTCAAGTCTTTAAGTTCTTTTCGTAAAGTTATTATTTCATTTTCTTATAGTGTGCGATTGTCTTTTTTTTAAATGAACCAGAATTATTATAATTTTTAACTCAACTATAAATAGTTGGTTTTGGTAAATTATATTCTTGCCCTAGATTAATAACAATTTTACCATTTTTATATAGCATGACAATTTGTTTTTTAAATTCTTCAGAGTATGAAGTTTTATTTCCCATTTTTATATTCCTTCTTTCTTAATAATTTTATCTAATTTTGAAGTCTATATAATTATGGTCCTAATAATTGTGGCCTATCTACTAATAAATTTATTAACAAGCGAGTTAATAATTATGAACAAGAAATTATCAGTGCCTTTAATAAAAGCCGCAAAATTTATGGGGCTCGCAAAATTAAAGTTATTTTAAACAGAAAAGATATCATCTTATCGCGGCGAAAAATCAGATTCTTTATGATCAAAAATAATTTGGTTTCTAAATACACCAAATTAAAATATCATAATCATAAAACAACAGTCAATAATGACCAAATTAATAATATTTTAAATCGTCAATTTAACAACAAAAAACCTAATGAAGTTATTGTTAGTGATTTAACATATGTTCAAGTTGGCGCTAAATGACATTATATTTGTTTATTAATTGACTTGTTTAATCGTGAAATAATTGGTTATAGTGCTGGGTCGAATAAAACAGCCGAACTGGTCCAACAAGCTTTTCATAAAATAACACGACCATTAAATCAAATAACTCTATTTCATACTGATCGTGGTAATGAGTTTAAAAATAAAATCATTGATGAAATTTTAATAACTTTTAATATTAAAAGATCATTAAGCAATAAAGGCTGCCCTTATGAAAATGCTGTGGCTGAAACAACTTACAAAACTTTTAAAACTGAATTTATTAAGGGTAAAAAATTTAAAAATTTAACACAATTAAAATACGAACTTTTTTATTTTGTGCATTGATATAACAATATTCGAATTCATGGCAGTTTAAATTATTTATCTCCAGTTACTTTTAGAAAACAAATGTCTATATAAAAAGTGTCCTAAAAAGTGTTGCCATTCCAAGTTGTTAAAGAAGATAAAATAAACTTATCTGCATTAAAATTTACTTCAAATGGTTTATTATTGTTAATATCAAATGTTTTTCTATTATATAATATAGTACCAAGAAGACGAATTATTGCACTAGTTTGTTTTATTTTTAATATATCTATAGATAACGTGTCTTTTGCTATTAAAGGATTAAGATTTTTAAATTGTTTCAATATTGTATCCTCACAATTATTTTTAAGGTGTTCTAAATTTCGAATTGGAACAACCCTAGATAAAGTTAACAATGGGATTATAATTAATTGTAAAATAATGTTATCAAAAACAAAGGCATCAAGAAAATATGGACGAGAAAAAATTGAGTGATTTAATGTCACTAAACGATTACGAATATGTTCTTCATCAATATCAAAACGTTCAATATTCCCAATATCAACTGTTGATGCTAATTCTAACAATGACTTAGGAGCATTTCTTTTCTCAATGTTATGATCTTTTATTTTAAAAATTACTTTTTTAATTACTTTTTTATTTAATAACATTTGTGGATAAGATATAGAAGTTTCTTTAATTTTAAGATATGCTCAAAAAGTATTGTCTAAAGTATTATAATTATCTTTTGGTATTTATAATTTAACTTCTTCCATTTTTGTTTTTGGATATTTTTCTTTTATTGCAAGTAAAATTGCTTCTGGTTTATTTTCGCTAATAGTGCCAAGGTCTTTTAATGCATTAAGGGGTTCTGTAGAAATTCATTCTTTATAATCTGTAGATTTAAATTCTATAATTCCATCTATTAATACATAAAAGTCATTTCTTAAATTGTCTTTTTTTTGCATTATCTGATAATGTATAAACATTATTTGCCAGTAAATTTGGAATAGTTCCAAAAGTTATAGTTACACTAATTAATAAGTGTAATATTTTTTTCATTTCTTTTTTCCTTTCTTTTATTAGTAAATAGTTAATTCTAAAATATTACTTTAATTTTGTAGAAAACTCTTGATATTTATAAAATATACCTAAAATTAGGTATATTTTTAATATAAGAGGTGAATAATTAATGGAAAAAATAATTGAAGAATTAATAAATAGTTTAACAGATGATCAATTTTTAGAATTTCATGAAAAAGTCAAAAAAGAAGCAGAATTAATTAAAAAAAAAAACGCTTAAATGAAATTGATCAAAAACTTATGGATAAAGGTATTAAATGTCCTAATTGTCAATCTTTTTATTGTGTTAAAAATGGTCATAATCCTGAAGGAAAACAAAAATATTTATGCAAAAAATGTCGTGCTAGTTTTGATGCTTTTCGTGATCATTTTACGTATTGAAGTCATTTAAATTATGAACAGTGAAATTTATTGATTCAAATTTCATTATTAGGCCAATCTAGTAAAATGATTTCCCGCTTTATTAAAACATCACCGAAAACCGCTTGATATAATCGCCAAAAAATAATGAAATCAAAACAATTAGAAAACACCCAATTAAAATTTAAAACGTTAAATGGCCAAATTCAAATCGATGAAACATTTATTAAAGAAATCCGCAAAGGTAATTTTAAAGATAAATTTGATAAAAGAAAAATTCATCTTGATTAATTTTCAACCAACACTAAATGTTGTATTCAAATGGCTGTTGATAGCAATAATAATATTTATGTTAAATCAACCAACACAAAACGATTACAAAAACAGTGAATTATTGAAAATATTAATAAACAATTAATCAAAGAAAATTCAATTATTATTTCTGACATGCAACCATTATATTTATTAGTATCAAAACAAACAAATTCTATTTTATTAGCAACTAAAACTAGCACAAATCCTGATGCTAGTTATCGGAAGTTAAATAAAATTAGTAAATTACAATCAAATCTTAAAGAATCCTTAATTCATTATCATGGCTTAGGTTTCACGAACATTCAAAATTATTTAAATCTCTGAAAATGAAAATACCAGCATAAAGGTTTAACGCCAAACCAACAATCATCGGTATTATATTTTAACGTATAAAAAAGTTAAATAACAATATTAAAAGTTTATATAATTTTCTTTTAAAGTTATCATATTGATGATTTTTTTTATTTCATCAAGAGTTTTCTACAAAATTAAAAAAAATATTATATCATTTTAATATTTTATGTTATTATCTAATTAATAGATTTGTTGCACTTGCATTTACAATTTACATTTTGTTTTAGCAAAAAAAAAAAAAACAATTATAAAATTGTTTTTTTATTATTTATTCTACAGTTAAAATTTTAACTTTATAAGGTTCTTGAATTCCCTTAATTTCAACTAAATCTCCAGCTTTTTTTCCAATAATAGCTTTTGAAATTGGTGATTCATTTGAAATTGTATTTTCAAAAGGATTAGCCTCAACAGCACCAACAATTTTTAGTTCATATTTTTTATTAATTAATAAATTAGTAAATGTTACTGTACTTCCCAACTTAATAATTCCCGTTTTTGATTTAACTTCCTTAATTTCTTTTGCTTTTGTTAATAGTGATTCAATTTCTTTAATTCGTCCTTCAACTTCCGCTTGACGGTTTCGCGCTGCATCATAATCAGCATTTTCTGATAAATCTCCCTGTGCACGAGCTTCTTTTAACTCTTCAATAACTTCGGGACGAATAACATTAATTAAATTATCTAATTCTTCTTGTAAGTCTTTAATTCCCTCTTTAGTTAACAAAATTTCTTCATTCATGGTGTTCTCTCCTTTTCTCTCTGTTTTTTAATTACAACAATCATTATTATACCTTAAAAAAGGCAATAATAATGGGGTTTTTTTAATTTTGTAGAAAACTCTTGATGAAATAAAAAAAATCATCAATATGATAACTTTAAAAGAAAATTATATAAGCTTTTAATATTGTTATTTAACTTTTTTATACGTTAAAATATAATACCGATGATTGTTGGTTTGGCGTTAAACCTTTATGCCGGTATTTTCATTTTCAGAGATTTAAATAATTTTGAATGTTCGTGAAACCTAAGCCATGATAATGAATTAAGGATTCTTTAAGATTTGATTGTAATTTACTAATTTTATTTAACTTCCGATAACTAGCATCAGGATTTGTGCTAGTTTTAGTTGCTAATAAAATAGAATTTGTTTGTTTTGCTACTAATAAATATAATGGTTTCATGTCAGAAATAATAATTGAATTTTCTTTGATTAATTGTTTATTAATATTTTCAATAATTCACTGTTTTTGTAATCGTTTTGTGTTGGTTGATTTAACATAAATATTATTATTGCTATCAACAGCCATTTGAATACAACATTTAGTGTTGGTTGAAAATGAATCAAGATAAATTTTTCTTTTATCAAATTTATCTTTAAAATTACCTTTGTGGATTTCTTTAATAAATGTTTCATCGATTTGAATTTTGCCATTTAACATTTTAAATTTTAATTGGGTGTTTTCTAATTGTTTTGATTTCATTATTTTTTGGCGATTATATCAAGCGGTTTTCGGTGATGTTTTAATAAAGCGGGAAATCATTTTACTAGATTGGCCTAATAATGAAATTTGAATCAATAAATTTCATTTCATTGTTCATATTTTAAATGACTTCAATACGTAAAATGATCACGAAAAGCATCAAAACTAGCACGAAATTTTTTGCATAAATATTTTTGTTTTCCTTCAGGATTATGACCATTTTTAACACAATAAAAAGATTGACAATTAGGACATTTAATACCTTTATCCCTAAATTTTTGATCAATTTCATTTAAGCGTTTTTGTTTTTTAATTAATTATGCTTCTTTTTTGACTTTTTCATGAAATTATAAAAATTGATCATCTGTTAAACTATTTATTAATTCTTCAATTATTTTTTCCATTAATTATTCACCTCTTATATTAAAAATATACCTAATTTTAGGTATATTTTATAAATATCAAGAGTTTTCTACAAAATTAAAGGGTTTTTTTATTTTTTATCAAGTAATAAAGCCTTAATTTTTGTTGCAATCATATCAATTGCAATTTCATTTCCTTCATAATATGGCACAATAATATCGGCATATTTAATACTTGGTTCAACAAAGTACTCATGCATTGGTTTTACTGTTGTTAAATACTAATTAATAATACTTTCGACTGTTCGTCCCCGTTCTGATAAATCACGTGTTAAACGTCGAATAAAACGAATATCATCTTCTGTTTTAATAAAGATTTTAATATCCGATAATTTACGAATTTCTTCTAATGCTAAACCTAAAATACCATCAATAATAATATAGAGTGCACCCATTTTAGTAAGTACTAATAAAAAAGTTGGATAGGCTACATTTGGATAGGCCACAATTATTAGGGCCATAATTATATAGACTTCAAAATTAGATAAAATTATTAATAAAGAAGGAATATAAAAATGGGAAATAAAACTTCATACTCTGAAGAATTTAAAAAACAAATTGTCATGCTATATAAAAATGGTAAAAGTGTTATTAATATAGGGCAAGAATATAATTTACCAAAACCAACTATTTATAGTTGAGTTAAAAATTATAATAATTCTGGTTCATTTAAAGCAAAAGACAATCGCACACTAGAAGAAAATGAAATAATAACTTTACGAAAAGAACTTAAAGACTTGAAAATGGAAAATGACATTTTAAAGCAAGCCGCACTGATAATGGCCAAAAAATAACAATAATTAATAACAACAAAACAAAATATTCAGTAAGAAAAATATGTAAGATTTTGGTTTTATCAAAATCAACGTATTATTATCAAACTAATAAATGTATTAACAAGCAAGTTAATAATTATGAACAAGAAATTATCAGTGCCTTTAATAAAAGTCGCAAAATTTATGGGGCTCGCAAAATTAAAGTTATTTTAAACAGAAAAGATATCATCTTATCGCGGCGAAAAATCAGATTCTTTATGATCAAAAATAATTTGGTTTCTAAATACACCAAATTAAAATATCATAATCATAAAACAACAGTCAATAATTACCAAATTAATAATATTTTAAATCGTCAATTTAACAGCAAAAAACCTAATGAAGTTATTGTTAGTGATTTAACATATGTTCAAGTTGACGCTAAATGACATTATATTTGTTTATTAATTGACTTGTTTAATCGTGAAATAATTGGTTATAGTGCTGGGCCGAATAAAACAGCCGAACTGGTCCAACAATCTTTTCATAAAATAACACGACCATTAAATCAAATAACTCTATTTCATACTGATCGTGGTAATGAGTTTAAAAATAAAATCATTGATGAAATTTTAATAACTTTTAATATTAAAAGATCATTAAGCAATAAAGGCTGCCCTTATGATAATGCTGTGGCTGAAACAACTTACAAAACTTTTAAAACTGAATTTATTAAGGGTAAAAAATTTAAAAATTTAACACAATTAAAACTTTAATTTTGTATAAAACTCTTGATATTTATAAAATATACCTAAAATTAGGTATATTCTTAATATAAGAGGTTAATAATTAATGGAAAAAATAATTGAAGAATTAATAAATAGTTTAACAGATGATCAATTTTTAGAATTTCATGAAAAAGTCAAAAAAGAAGCAGAATTAATTAAAAAACAAAAACGCTTAAATGAAATTGATCAAAAATTTAGGGATAAAAGTATTAAATGTCCTAATTGTCAATCTTTTTATTGTGTTAAAAATGGTCATAATCCTGAAGGAAAACAAAAATATTTATGCAAAAAATGTCGTGCTAGTTTTGATGCTTTTCGTGATCATTTTACGTATTGAAGTCATTTAAATTATGAACAGTGAAATTTATTGATTCAAATTTCATTATTAGGCCAATCTAGTAAAATGATTTCCCACTTTATTAAAACATCACCGAAAACCGCTTGATATAATCGCCAAAAAATAATGAAATCAAAACAATTAGAAAACACCCAATTAAAATTTAAAACGTTGAATGGCCAAATTAAAATCGATGAAACATTTATTAAAGAAATCCACAAAGGTAATTTTAAAGATAAATTTGATAAAAGAAAAATTCATCTTGATTCATTTTCAACCAACACTAAATGTTGTGTTCAAATGGCTGTTGATAGCAATAATAATATTTATGTTAAATCAACCAACACAAAACGATTACAAAAACAGTGAATTATTGAAAATATTAATAAACAATTAATCAAAGAAAATTCAATTATTATTTCTGACATGCAACCATTATATTTATTAGTAGCAAAACAAACAAATTCTATTTTATTAGCAACTAAAACTAGTACAAATCCTGATGCTAGTTATCGGAAGTTAAATAAAATTAGTAAATTACAATCAAATATTAAAGAATCCTTAATTCATTATCATGGCTTAGGTTTCACGAACATTCAAAATTATTTAAATCTCTGAAAATGAAAATACCAGCATAAAGGTTTAACGCCAAACCAACAATCATCGGTATTATATTTTAACGTATAAAAAAGTTAAATAACAATATTAAAAGTTTATATAATTTTCTTTTAAAGTTATCATATTGATGATTTTTTTTATTTCATCAAGAGTTTTCTACAAAATTAAAACAATTAAAATAAGAACTTTTTGATTTTGTGCATTGATGTAACAATATTCGAATTCATGGCAGTTTAAATTATTTATCTCCAGTTACTTTTAGAAAACAAATGTCTATATAAAAAGTGTCCTAAAAAGTGTTACCATTCCATAATAATTCACTCAGATCACGGATATCAATATACATCCACTATTTATCACGATAAATGTTTATCTAACGGTATTATAATTTAAATGGGGAAAAAATACCACTGTGCAGATAATATTGTTATAGAAAGTTTTCATTCATTGCTCAAGAAAGCTACAATCCATAATAAAATATATAATTCACATGAAGAATATATACAAGATGTTATAAAATGAAATACATGATATTCAAATCGTAAAGAAAAAGATATAATTAAAAAATAGTAAATACTTTTTATTAGTACTTACTAAAATTGGTGCACTCTAATAAATACTTTTTTTATTTTCTATTCTACTATCTAAAAAATCATAAATAGCTTGATAATTTGGTTCATTTCCAATTGGATTAACAATTTCAAGATATTCTACAATATTATCTTGGTTTAAGATAAGAACTGCTCGTGGCAAAATTTGCAAAGCAGTAAAAACTAATCCTGTCTTTGCCCCAAAATCACGATAATTATAATCTGACACTAAAAAATGTGCTTCATCTCTAAAAGATTCACAACATCTTTCTTGCGCAAATGGTAAATCACGCGAGACTGTGATTAATCGTGCATTAGGATAGGCTTTCATATTTTTGTTAAATTTAACAGTTTGAGTATAACAAACACTTGTATCAATACTTGGAATTACCGTTATAACTTTATATTGTGTTTTAACATCACTAAGATGAAAATCACTCATATCAGCATTAATTCCTTTAAATTCTAACTTAACGCCAACTTTAATAATATCTTGGGTAAAATTTGAAAATACATCCCCATCTAATTTAAATGCTCCCATTTTTATGGCCTCCTCTTTTTTCATTTTTTCTTCATTATTAATGAGATGAGCTCCATCTCCGTTAATAATCATACTATTATTTTTAGTTACAGTAAATTCTGCTTCAATAATATTTTGTTCAAAATAATCATTATTTTGATAAACATCGCTTAGTTTAATCACACGTTGGTTTGTAGAGCCAATTAATCGTCGTTTTTTATCTAACTTTTCAATAATAAATGGTCCATCAATTAAAATATCAATTTTAGATAAAATTGCTGGATGCTTTTCTTGCAATAGTTCATATAAAAAACCAGAAAAAACAATTACTGTTAAATTATTTGTTTGACATAAAGTGACTAGTTCTAAGAGCGCTCGTGGCTGAATAAATGGTTCTCCCCCTAAAATGGTAATCCCTTCAATTTGAAAGCGCTCTTTAGCGTCTATAATCGCCTTAAAAAGGTCACTCACTTCCATTACATTCCGATTAATGAGAGGAATCATTTCCTGATTACTACATCCTTTGCAATTAATAATACAACCTTGCATTCATAATGCGAATCGTTTTCCAGGTCCTTCAATTGTTGTAAAAGAAACAAAACGATTAAAATTAATTAAATTACTCATTTTTTATTTAAAACAATATTCAATTTGATGACCATTTGCTTGTGCTAATATTGTTTCTCCAGCTTTAAATTTAGTTTGATTTGCAAAAATAAACGAACTCAGCCCATCAACCACATGCTTTTCAATACTATTTAACAAATCACGACCACCTTTTTTATCATCAGCATCCTGAATAATAATTGGTAAAATTTGTGGTAAATCCATAAATTCTAATTTAATCTTATATTTTTCTCAAACAGCTGTTTGAATTGGTTGTAATTTTTGCGTAATTAATTTTGCTTTAAAATTAATATCTTTAATAAAATTAAACGGAATAATATTATTTCCAATTCGCCCTAATAATTCTGGTCGTTTTAATTCAGTTCGAAAATGATCAGATACTTTTTGAATAAATTGCTTTTCAATTTCTAAAAATGATAAATTATCATCAACTTCACTTGCACCAATATTTGAAGTAAAAATAATAAACGAATCAGAAAAAGTAACAGTTTGACCTTTATTATCAGTTAAACGACCATCTTCTAAAATTTGTAAGAATTTATCTAAAATTCGTGGATGAGCTTTTTCAATTTCATCAAATAAAAGTACACTAAACGGTTTTTCTTTAATTGCATTTGTTAATTGTCCACCTTCTTCATAACCAACATAACCTGGTGGTGCACCAATTAATTTTTGATCACTTGCTTCTTGGTTATATTCCGACATATCAAACCGAATACAATTTTTTTCATCACCAAATAAAAATTTGGCCAATGCTTTTGATAATTCAGTTTTCCCTACTCCAGTTGGTCCAACAAAAAACAATATACCTTTTGGTTTTGTTCGTTTTGACGAATATTGAACACCTGATAATCCAGTAAAAGCTTTATAAACAACATTCTTCACTTTTTCAATGGCATGATCTTGACCAATAACTCGTTTTTTTAATTCTTTTTCAATAGTTGCTAATTTTTCATAATTCATTTCTTCTCATGGTGAAACTTTATCGCCGTATTGATAAGAATTTAATAATTTTTCAAATGGTAAGCGTTCTGAAATATTATTTGAAAACTTAATTAATTGATAAACTTCTTTCAAAGTTCACCCTTCCATCGTATCATAAATATCTTGTAATTTTAAAATATCAGTATTTAAATCTTCGGTAATTTTAAAAAAATTCTTATTAGTTAAAATGAACTTTTCTCGTTCTTCACGATTTGGTTTTGTTAAAGTAATTGTTGTTACATCTGGATTATGCAAATAAAATGAAGTTGGTAATTTCCCGACACTATTAGTGATAAAAATAATAGCTGTATCAAAATCAATTATTTCTGATTGATCAAATTTTTTATCTCGAAAAGCTTTACTTAATGAAATTAAATTAACACGTTCTTCTTCGCTCAAAGTCTGTTCATTAGAAAATAAATAATCAGAAAAATCAGCAATAAAAGCAACTTTTTTAGAACTTGCAACTAACATATTACGACGAACAATGGTAAAAAATTCTGCTAAAGTTGGAAATTGTCCCGTTGGACCATTCTTTTGTTCATTTGCATTTTTAATTACTTCTTGACCAAAATCATATTCTTCGCCTCCTTTACTTTTCTGTTGTGTTTCTGCTGTTAATGTTAAATTTTTCAGATTTCCTCCGCTTAGACCATCAATCCGGTCTCACATAAAAATATCATTAAAACCCTTTTCTCTTAATAATTCAAATAATCGATCTTTTAAGCCAACATAACCACTATTTGTTTGATAAATATCATTAACATTGCCTTCAAGAATAACACATCGCTTAATTCCAATTTGATTTTTTAACTTATCTAAATTACTTTTTACACTCATTTATAGTCACCTCTAACTATTTCTTTAATTATAATGTTTTTTAACCTAAAAATGTTAATTATTTCTTTTAATTTTGTAGAAAACTCTTGATGAAATAAAAAAATCATCAATATGATAACTTTAAAAGAAAATTATATAAACTTTTAATATTGTTATTTAACTTTTTTATACGTTAAAATATAATATCGATGATTGTTGGTTTGACGTTAAACCTTTATGCTGGTATTTTCATTTTCAGAGATTTAAATAATTTTGAATGTTCGTGAAACCTAAGCCATGATAATGAATTAAGGATTCTTTAAGATTTGATTGTAATTTACTAATTTTATTTAACTTCCGATAACTAGCATCAGGATTTGTACTAGTTTTAGTTGCTAATAAAATAGAATTTGTTTGTTTTGCTACTAATAAATATAATGGTTGCATGTCATAAATAATAATTGAATTTTCTTTGATTAATTGTTTATTAATATTTTCAATAATTCACTGTTTTTGTAATCGTTTTGTGTTGGTTGATTTAACATAAATATTATTATTGCTATCAACAGCCATTTGAATACAACATTTAGTGTTGGTTGAAAATGAATAAAGATGAATTTTTCTTTTATCAAATTTATCTTTAAAATTACCTTTGTGGATTTCTTTAATAAATGTTTCATCGATTTTAATTTGGCCATTTAACGTTTTAAATTTTAATTGGGTGTTTTCTAATTATTTTGATTTCATTATTTTTTGGCGATTATATCAAGCGGTTTTCGGTGATGTTTTAATAAAGCGGGAAATCATTTTACTAGATTGGCCTAATAATGAAATTTGAATCAATAAATTTCACTGTTCATAATTTAAATGACTTCAATACGTAAAATGATCACGAAAAGCATCAAAACTAGCACGACATTTTTTGCATAAATATTTTTGTTTCCCTTCAGGATTATGACCATTTTTAACACAATAAAAAGATTGACAATTAGGACATTTAATACCTTTATCCCCAAATTTTTGATCAATTTCATTTAAGTGTTTTTGTTTTTTAATTAATTCTGCTTCTTTTTTGACTTTTTCATGAAATTCTAAAAATTAATCATCTGTTAAACTATTTATTAATTCTTCAATTATTTTTTCCATTAATTATTCACCTCTTATATTAAAAATATACCTAATTTTAGGTATATTTTATAAATATCAAGAGTTTTCTACAAAATTAAAGATTATTTTTTTTTGATTTACTATCAATTTGAATCTTTGCCTGATTAATAATTTTATCAGGATTTAAATAAGATTTTTTCATTTCTTTTGATAAAGAAACATCATACATTGATAAATCGTTAATAAACGGTTGCTCATCTGTATCATGTGTATGACCTTCATAACCTTCAAATTTATATGTAAATCGCCCATCTAAATATACTTTAAAAATTGCCTCTTCTCCTGTTACTTTTTTTGCATAAACAATAACTAAACTATCTTCATTTTCTTTCGTAATACGAATATCATTACTTTCAACAATAAAACCACGTTTTTGAATTGCTTGTAAAATTGATGTAATAGCATGTTTCCGCGCTGATTCATCTAATTGTTTATTAATAATTTGATTTTGTAATGCTAAAGCTTTTGCATTTAAAACAGTAGTATCAGCTGCTGGAATTTGGGCAAATTCTTCTAATGCTGGACCTAATTCTGTATTAACAACTTTATCATCACTAATTTGTTTTTTAAAACTGCTAAGATATTGTTTTTTCAAAAAATCAGTTGAAGTATGATAATTTTTAATTTCTGTTTGAACAAGGCCAGAAATAGCCTCTGGGTTTAAATTACTGAAATGATTCTTATTTGTTTTAAAAAAATTCATAATAAAAGCTTTTGATTCATTTTCATCAAACATTGCTATTAATTCATGTTCTAATTGTTGATAATTTAAATTAACTCGGTTTTTTAAATTAGATAACCGTTGTTTTGTTTCATCTTCAATTACTTTTATTTTCAAAACTTCAATTTTTTGTTGAATTTCTGCTAAACGAAGGGTTTTTTGTTCCAATAAAAAATTAACTCTTTTTGCCAATTCTAATTCAACATGTTCAACTTTAGTAAATTCTTTTACTAATGGGTTATCCTCTAAATCAGTTAAAATTTGATTTAACTCAACTAAATATTGTTTAATTTGTTGACAATTTAACCCACTAGCATCAATTTCTTGTAATTGTTGTAGTAATAATTTTAAATTATCTTTAACAAAATTAATATTTAAATTTAATCGCTCAATCTTTTTTTGGTAATTATACATTACTTGTTCAACACTCATACTCATTTATATTAACGCCTCTTCTAATTCAAGTTTTATTTTTTTTAAAGCATCCCGATTTTTATTATCATTGTGTTCATTCCGTGCTTTCTCACAATATAAATATAATGTTAATTCTTGATAAAGTTGCATAATTTGTTTATATTTATTTTTGTCAAAAACATCTTTTAAAACAAATAATTTTTCATTAATATACCGTACAAATTGATGCTTTGTTTTTAAAAGTGGATTGATTTTTTCTTCCATTAAATTCATTAAATATAATGCCGCCTTATCAAAAGAACATAAATTAAGATATTCATGAAATTTGCTTTCAGAATTAAACATATTTTTAAATTTAATTGCCTTATATTTTATTTCTAATTGTGATAAAGAATAAAGTAATTGGATTATTAATTTATTACTATTGTTAATATTCTTGCAACGTTCTTTAATAATTTCAACTTTATCTCATATTTCTTGTCAATGTCGTTGTAACCCACTTGTTTCTCGTTTTTTCATTTCTTTACAATACTTAATATATTCTTCAGCATAACTATATAAATTAATTAATAAAGTACTATTTTTTTCTAAAGTTGCAGTTGTTACTGCATCAAATAATTCACGATGTAAATCATTATTATTGATTGCAAAAAGAAATTTATCCAAAATTGCAAAAAGATTTTGATTTCAAATTTTTTCAATAATCGATGATTTTGCAATATTAGTTAATGCTAATAATTGGTTTAAAGAAACATCGTTTTTGTCATAAAGTTCTTGCAAGATATTTAAAACTTCTTTATTTGATAATAAAGTATTATTAGTCAACACTTTATAAGCTTTAATAATATTTTTTTGCAATTTTGTTTGTTGTTTCATTAGCACAATTAAAGTTTTATGCATTTTATTAAAATAATTTGGTTTTAAATTTAAATTACTTAAAATTTGTTCAGATTGATATAAAACATTAACTTTATTATTAAAATCATTTATGGTCATACTTTTCAATATATTATCAAAAGTTTCTTCATTATTATTTAAAATATCAATTAAATAACAGTAAATAAAAACATTTTCAATTTGATTATTATGAATTATTTCATAAATATTTGCCTGTTCACTATTTATTAAATTTTTTAATTCCTCTAAAATTTTATTAAATAACATCTGACTATACTTCGGAAGAAATTTTTGTGCTGTTATAATATTAAGGTTTAGCATAATAAGTTCTGTTGGTTGTAATATGTAAAGTTCAGTATCATTTTTATCATTGATGAATAAAGTTAAAAAATTATCATTAATTGTTAAAATCTCACTAGTTAAATAAAAAATTGGAATTGAACCAGTTAAATCATGCATTGTAGTTGTTTGCTCAGCATTAACAAAAATAATACAACTAATATTATTATCATAATAATATTTATTAGCTAAGACTGCTTTTGGTTTAACACTTGCTGCATTAATAATTACAATTCTCGGATTTATTAATGTAGAAGTAATATAAAGCGGATCTTGCTGATAATCACTTTCTAATATATTTGTTGCTACTTTTTGAAGATTTAAATTAAAATTATCCCTTAAAGTTTTAGCCATCTCAGTTAAAAAATAATCAACAATTTTTGTTTTTAAATTAACATTATCCTCAATAATTTGTTGCAATTGTTGGTCATTAACAATTTGAATTTTAATATCTTTAAAAGTGGTTAAGGACAGTATAACTTCTTTTTCTTCATAAACATCAATCAATAAATTGTTAATTTGATTAGTATTATAGTAGATTTCTTGCGTTTTAGTGCGAATTGAAGTAAATGTTGTATCATCATTAAAAATATTATTTTTATTAATATTTAACTTGTACTTTTCTAACAAATGAAATAAATCTTCACCATTAATAATTGGTTCTTGTTCTGGAACAATAATTAAATCATTGCTATTTTTTTCTAATAAAGATAATTGTTCATTATTTATGTACTTTTCGCCCGAAAAAATATTAAAATCAAAATTAATAACTGCTTCACGATTACTATTTTTACTTAATAAATATCCCTGTTCTAATGCCGTTAACGCTTCTTTTGAAATGCAAAAAATCCCAATTGGTCGATCAATTCAATCCTGTTCAGCAGAACTATTTGCTAAATAATTTAATGATGTTTGCTTATTAATTTCAATAATATTTTCTTTTTCAATTAAGTCCTTTAGACATTCTACATAAATTTTAAAATTAAAAATTTGTAATTCATCCTGTAAAATATCAGCTAATGATTTTTCTTTATTAGGATAATTAGTAATAGCATTTAAAATTACATACTGAAAAAAAGCTAGTTTTTTTGGTGTTTGATAGCTAACTATTGTTTTTAATTTTTTCCAATTTTTATAAACTTTTACCATTCCTAATTTCATGTTTTTACCTCTAATTCTTATTATAATAAATCTTTTGCGTTTCAAACAAGACCATAACTATCAATAATTCGTAAAATTTCATAATATGCTTTAATTGTTTTTGTAATATTTGGATTAGCAATTATTGGAATTTCAACATCAATATTAGCAAAAAAACTAACTGCTCCAATAATAATTAACATATTTTTTGCTCTTGAAAATGCAACATTTAATCGTTCGTATTTCTTAATAAATTCTTTATTAGCATTTAATTGCTTACGAGGATTGCGAACTGTATTAACAATAACAATTTCGGTTTCTCGCCCTTGATAATCATCAACTGTTGAAACTTCTACTTTAATATTTTTAAATTTTAAACTTTTAATAGCTCTTCGTAATTTTTTAACATGTAAACTATAAAAACTAATAACTGCAACTTTAGGCTGTTTTTTTAATTTAACTGTTAAATTATTATATCCTGCTTCAATTAATTCTAATGTTTTTATTGTTAAATCAACTTCTAATCAATTAAAAAGACTCGTACTACCACTTTCAACTTGTTCATAAACAAAATTAATATTAGTCTTATCTTTTGATGAATCAATTCAATAAATTGCTTTATTACTATCAAAAATTTTTAGACCATCTTTATTTTCAACAGTAATATAATGTTGTTTTTCATTATTTTGATTAGTTTTATCACCTAACTGCAGCTGATTTTCATAAAAAAAATTTACAATTCGCATAATATCTTCATGACTACGATATTGATTAATTAGAATTTCTTTTACTGAATCATCACATTTTGAGATAATTTTTTTAAATAATGAATTAGTTATTAATTCTAAAAAATCATTATAACTATAATTTTGGTCATAAATTTCATTAATTAATGCAACATCTTCTTCTTGATATGGCATAAGTGGTGGCAATTGCCGATAATCACCAACTAAAATAACAGTTTTACCATATACTAATGGCATAAAAATTTCCATTGGTGTTAATTTACTTACTTCATCAATAATAACAACATCAAAAACAAATTTTTTAATATCAATATCAGAAATATTATAATCCCGTAAAACTTTATTCTTACTTTGTGCGTATGATTGATTTGAAGTCGCAGTCATTGCAACAACATTGACAGTATCTTGTAAAAATTGATTAGCATAATTAATTGTATCTCGTTCCATCGCTGGTGTGAAATGATTAGTTTCAATATTCTCTTGTGTTAAAAAATCTGATATCTGATAATTTTTATTTAAAAAGGTAATCATATTATTTACAAAATTAAACTTTGTTGCTTTTTCTTGGAGCACAAAATTAAGGTCATGTTCAATTTTATTAATTTCTTTATCAATTTCATTAATTGTTCCACTAATATCTTTTACTACTAAATTTAAATTAAAAATTGTATTAATACTGTTAACAATGTTTTCGACTTCAACTTTTAGAGCATTAATTTTATGATTTAATGTTCCAGTTTCAATTTCTAAATAAGAAATTTCTTGCTCATATTTATCTTCATCAATTTCACTAATTTTGTTTTGATTAATAACACTTTGTTCTTCATATTGCTGTAATAATTGTTTAAGATCATTTTTAAATGCTTCTTGTTCCTTTTTAAACACAATGTTTTCTTGTTTTAATGTAACTTGATTCTTTAATTCTAAAATTTCATTTTGAACAGCAGTTAATCGTTCCATTCAATCATCATCGCGTAAGTCTTTACTAACTTGTTTTAATGTTGCTAATTCTATCTCTTTATGCTTTAACAACTTATTATCAGTAGTAATTGTTAATAGTTTTTTGTATGTTTCTGTTAATGAATATGAATCATCAATTTGAAATCCAAATTTTTCTTGCAACAATTCCCCAAAATGTTTATTAAATAATCGTACAAGATCCGGAGTTGGAGCAACTATTCCATCTCAATTAATATTAACTAAGAAATCTAATAGATTACGAATATTATTAATATCAATTGTTAATTTTCGATTATCATCTAGATATTGCAATTTTTGATTAATGATTGTTTCTCGCTCAGCAACTAATGTATTTAACTTTTGGGTATAATGATTGTAATCATTAATTTCTTTTTCTAACATTTTAGCATTTGCTTTTAATTTTTGTAGTTCATATTTTTGAATTTCATAATCATTTCCAATTCCATCTCATTTTGTTAAATATTGTCGTAATAAATAAGCATAAATAAAACGATAATTATTAAAAATTAATTTATCTGGATTAAAATCATTAAAACGATTTTTTTTACGAACTTCATCACTTGTTAAGCGCAAAGGAACCAACAAAGGTGTTTTAGATAATCTTGTTAAAACATTGTCAATTGCAGTATGATTTTGTGAAGAAATTAAAACTTTCTTTCCTAATTTAGCATATTGATAAACTAATTCAGCAATAAATTCAGTTTTCCCTGTCCCTGGTGGACCTTGCAGTAAAAAAATATCTTGTGAGTTTAAGGCTTTTGTTATTGCTTTCTGTTGATTTCCATTTAAATTATTTGAAGCAAAAATTAATTGTTCTTCCGTAATTAAGTTAGATTGTGTCTTTAATTTAATATCTTCAATATTAAAGATATAATTAATTAAATATGGATTTGCAACATCATTTTTGCTAATCTTATCTAAAATAACATTACTACGCCGAAGTAAAGTTGAGTCCCCTTTTCCAATATAAGTTAAATAACCATAAGAAGGTATCATTTTATTTAATTCATTAAATGATATTTCATCCTCATTTTTTATTTCATAAAAACAATTAACAATTTGATACTTCTCTAATTGATTAATAGTTACTTTAATTGTTTCATGGTCAATGTCACTTTCTTGCATAATATCATTTTCAAGCATATATATTTTGATTAATTCTTTTTTAAAATCATAGATATCTTTTTGCTTCATTTTTGTTTCAGAAATATTAATCCCTAAGTCATAAATATCTGCTCCATCTTGAACATAACTTTCACTAAAATTAAAAGAAAATAGTGTTAATGGAGCATCTTTTTGATATGTACGATTAATTTGTAAATTAGCAAGAATTAAATTGTTTAATTTCTTTAATATTGAATATTTATCTAAATTATCTAGCAATAACTCTAATTCTACAATAATTATTTCTTCAAATAAATGACTAATTGTTAAATTTTTATTAGTAAAAGTTTTTTTGTCAACATATCAAAAATTTTGGGATAAAAATCTTACATCATGAAATTTTTCGCCGATTGGAACTGTTTTTGGAATTTTAATATATTCTGTTAATTTCCGGTTTAAATATAAACAAGAATTATTACGCTTGTATTCTAAGTTTTGTTCTTGAAAGCGTAAATATTGTAACCACCGTTCTTTTTCTTCGGCAAAAGATGAAGTTAAAAATTTCATATTTGCTATAACATTTGAATCAAAAATAGTTCGTAATTTTGCTTCATCAACCCGAAAATTATCAGCAACTTCAAGCACTACTCCAGTAGCTAATGTTTCAAATTCTTGTTTTTCCTTTTCCATTGCTGTTAAAAAAATATTTTTAACATTAACAATGCCGATTTCTGGATCAATATCGCCTAATATTGTTAATGATAAGTTTGAATCGAACATTTGTTCTAGCAAAGTAATTGATTTAAAACGAATTAAAATATCATAAAGTTTCTTTTTTGATCCTTTTTTATCTTTTTTAATTTTTGCCTGATCATTAATTAAACAAACAAAAAAATCAGCAATACAAATATTATGCTTTAAAAAAGTATCTATTCCTTGAACTGTTGTAATATTTTTTAACCGAAGGTTTTTAACATCATCATCAGTAAATTTACTTTTTGGATTTGTTAAAAAATACAAATTTAACAATAAATTCTTATTATTATATTTGTCGCCCTGAATTGTAAATTCTGTCAACGTCATTTGTTCACCCTCTTATCTACATAATAATTATACTAAACTTATATTAGATAACAAATTAAACCGAACAAATTAAAAAAGTACATTGCAAAGCAAAATGTACTTTTTTGAAATCTATCTTTTTGAATATTGTGGTGCTCTTCTAGCCCCATGTAATCCATATTTTTTTCGTTCTTTAATACGAGCATCACGAGTTAGCATGCCAGAATGTCTCAATAAAGTTTTATAATCTTGTGACGCTTCAACTAGGGCTCTTGCAATTCCTAATCTTGTTGCGCCAGCTTGTCCGGTAAAACCACCACCAGATACTTTAACACGAATATCAAATTCTGATTTTGAACTAGTAATCTCTAAAGGTTGTTCCAAATCTTGCACTAATGTTGCATATGGGAAAAACTCTAATGCTGGTTTCCCATTAACAACAACATTCCCTTTACCAGGAGTCAATACAACTTGGGCAATAGAAGATTTTCTTCTTCCTGTACCACGATATATAACTTCTTGTTTTTTTGCCATATTTTCTCCTTTTATTTATTAGTTAATTCTAATTTAATTGGTTGTTGTGCTTCATGTGTATGTTCATTGCTAGCATAAACAAATAAATTACGGAATAATTTACTTCCTAATTTATTTTTTGGTAACATTCCTTTAATTGCGTGTTTAACAGGATAAATTGGTTTTTTTACTAACATATCCTTTGCTGTTGTTCGTTTTAATCCCCCGGGATGTTGTGAATGATGATAATACATTTTACCCTTTAATTTATTTCCTGATAAATTAATTTTATCAGCATTAAGAATAATAACATTATCACCACAATCAACATGTGGAGTATAAGATGGTTTATTTTTTCCTCTTAAGATCATTGCAACTTTACTTGCTAAACGTCCTAAAACTAGACCTTGAGCATCAATCACATATCATTTTTTTTCAACTTTAGTTGAATTTAAGATAGTTGTTTGTCTCATGTCACTGCCTCCTCACATCATTCCGTACCAGGGTCTAATGTATAAAGCAATAATATTATAACTAAAAATAATAGGATAATCAATATTTTAACTTGATATTTCTAAATTTAATTACTCTTGTAATTTTCAAGTTGAGTAAATTGGAAAATCACTTAATAAGTTTTTTACTTCTTCTTGATATTTAACAATATTATTTTCAGTTGGTTCTTTTAAAACATTATAAATTATTTCTCCAATTTGTTTAAATTCTTTGCTCCCAAAGCCACGCGTTATCATAGCTGCTGTTCCTAACCGAATCCCACTAGTAACCATTGATGATTCTTTATCAAATGGAATCATATTTTTGTTGCAAATAATACCAATTTTTTGTAAAATTTCTTCCGCCATTTGTCCCGAAATTCCTAAACTACTTTTAACATCAACCATTAATAAGTGGTTATCTGTTCCATCAGCTACTAAACGCAGATTATTTACTTTTAATGTTTCTGTTAGGACTTTTGCATTATTAATAATTTCTGCTTAATATGTTTTAAAATCTGGTTGCAATGCCTCTAAAAAAAATTGTGCCTTTGCAGCAATAACATGTTCTAATGGTTAGCATTGATTGCCCGGGAAAACAGCACTGTTAATTTTTTTTGCTCATTTTTGCCTTTGATAAAATTAAACCACCACGATGCCCGCGCAATGTTTTATGTGTTGTTGAAGTAACAACATCAGCATATGGAATTGGGGATTGATGTAAACCAGCGGCAATTAATCCTACAATATGAGCCATATCTAACATTAATAAAGATCCAACTTTATCAGCAATTGCACGGAACTTTTTAAAATCAATCTCACGTGAATAGGCACTAGATCCAGCAACAATTAATTTTGGTTTTACTTCGATTGCAATTTTTTCAATTGCATCATAATCTAACATTTCGGTTGTAGGATCAACTTGATAACTACGAAAATCATATAATCGATCAGAAAAATTAACATTATGACCGTGGGTTAAGTGACCACCTGCTGCTAAATCCATTGCTAAAATAGTATCGCGCGGTTGCAACAAAGCATAATAAGTAGCAGCATTTACTGACTACCTGAATGTGGTTGAACATTAGCATGTTCAGCTTGAAATAACTCCTTAACCTTATCAATTGCTAATTGTTCAACTTGATCAACATATTCACATCCTCTATAAATCGGTGAAATGGATATCCTCCAGCATACTTATTAGTTAAAATTGAGCCTGTAATAGCTAAAGTTGCCTCACTAACATAATTTTCTGATGCAATCAACTCAACATGATCTTGTTGGCGTTTTAATTCCAAATCAATCAATTTTTTAAATTTGTGAATTCACTTTCATTATTTTTATCTCCATTCTATAATTTCTAATATCATTATATAGAGATAAATAAAAAATAACTTAAATAAAAGCTTTAATTTTGTAGAAAACTCTTGATATTTATAAAATATACCTAAAATTAGGTATATTTTTAATATAAGAGGTGAATAATTAATGGAAAAAATAATTGAAGAATTAATAAATAGTTTAACAGATGATCAATTTTTAGAATTTCATGAAAAAGTCAAAAAAGAAGCAGAATTAATTAAAAAACAAAAACGCTTAAATGAAATTGATCAAAAATTTAGGGATAAAGGTATTAAATGTCCTAATTGTCAATCTTTTTATTGTGTTAAAAATGGTCATAATCCTGAAGGAAAACAAAAATATTTATGCAAAAAATGTCGTGCTAGTTTTAATGCTTTTCGTGATCATTTTACGTATTGAAGTCATTTAAATTATGAACAGTGAAATTTATTGATTCAAATTTCATTATTAGGCCAATCTAGTAAAATGATTTCCCACTTTATTAAAACATCACCGAAAACCGCTTGATATAATCGCCAAAAAATAATGAAATCAAAACAATTAGAAAACACCCAATTAAAATTTAAAACGTTAAATGGCCAAATTCAAATCGATGAAACATTTATTAAAGAAATCCACAAAGGTAATTTTAAAGATAAATTTGATAAAAGAAAAATTCATCTTGATTCATTTTCAACCAACACTAAATGTTGTGTTCAAATGGCTGTTGATAGCAATAATAATATTTATGTTAAATCAACCAACACAAAACGATTACAAAAACAGTGAATTATTGAAAATATTAATAAACAATTAATCAAAGAAAATTCAATTATTATTTCTGACATGCAACCATTATATTTATTAGTAGCAAAACAAACAAATTCTATTTTATTAGCAACTAAAACTAGCACAAATCCTGATGCTAGTTATCGGAAGTTAAATAAAATTAGTAAATTACAATCAAATCTTAAAGAATCCTTAATTCATTATCATGGCTTAGGTTTCACGAACATTCAAAATTATTTAAATCTATGAAAATGAAAATACCAGCATAAAGGTTTAACGCCAAACCAACAATCATTGGTATTATATTTTAACGTATAAAAAAGTTAAATAACAATATTAAAAGTTTATATAATTTTCTTTTAAAGTTATCATATTGATGATTTTTTTTATTTCATCAAGAGTTTTCTACAAAATTAAAAAATAAAAGTTATTTTTTCAGGATTTTAATATTGTAAATTTGCATTAGTATCTTTATGAATTAATGGGGAAACAGCCCGATATGTAATATAAATAATTGCTGAATTAAATAATACTTTAATTGGTGCCATTGCTAATCGCATAATCATAGTTACCCCATAACCATCTGTTCCAACATTTTTATTCTGTGAAACCGTTAAAAAGGCGATATCACCCCAGGCGGATATCAAGGTGGTGACTCAATATTCATTAACAACAGCAAGCATAATAATAACAACTAAATCTCAATAACGTTTTTTTGTTTTATCAAAATGACGATAAACAAACATAATAATTCATATAATAATAATAGTTCCCCCCGCGCCAAAACCAATAATATAAATTAAAACAATTTTGCTAACTTCCAATCCAACAAATAATGTAATGGTTTCTAATGGTGAATATCATGTCATTACTCCAGCAAAAGTTCCAAAAATTAAAATAAAAATATTTGTTAACATAAATAAAACTCATTTATGCTTACCAACGGCACGATTAATTGAAAATGCACAACCTGATAAAAATCCATATGAAGCAATTACAATAATATATGCAACATGGAGATAAGAAGGAACAAATAACATAACAATTAATTCAGTAACAATCCCCGATAAAAGTCCGACAATTGGCCCAAAAATAAATCCGCTAATTTTAACCATTAAACCTTCAAAAGCAATCCGCACAGGAGGAAAAACCGTAATTGGTAGTGTTATTGAAATAATAATAGTAACTGTCGCAGAAACTGCTGACAACATTGTAATATACGCAATATTTTTCGTTGTAAAACGAATACCATGATAACGTTTAGCATTAATTAAATAATATAAACCATTATAAATACAATAAATAATAAAAAGAGCGCCAATAACACCACTAGCAATATATGCCATTTTATTACTATATAAGATTTTTGATATATCACTAAATGATGTTAGTAGACCCATAATATCCCCACAATCTATATTAATAAAATAAATCCTTGTTCTGTCAATATTTTACATATATCAATTATACATTACATTTTTCAATCAATTATGTTTTTTTTATTTTTTAAAAGTAAATCGTTAATTTTTACAAAAAATTGTTGATCCTTAAATAAATTGTAACTAAAAGGTGACGGGTGTGTTCCCTTAATAATATTACTTTTATTCAAAATATATTCACCATACTGTTTTGCATAATTGCCTCATAAAACATATACAATATCATTGCGAATCTCATTTAAATAAATAATCAAATTTTGACTAAAATTAGTTCAACCAATATCCTTATGACTTAAAGGCGTTTTGGCAACAACACTTCCAATTGTATTATATAGAAAAACACCCCCTTTAGCTCAATGGTCTAAATTACCACTAGCATAATGATCAACACCTAAGTCTTTTTTTAATTCATGAAAAATATTAACTAAACTTGGCGGAGTTTTAATACCATCATTAACACTAAAAGCTAAACCATTTGCTTGGCCTGGACCATGATATGGATCTTGTCCAATAATAACAACTTTAATATCATTGGGCTCAATTAATGTAAACAAACGAAAAATATCTTTTTTTGCAGGATAACAAAGTTTATTTTGATATTCACTATCAATATTTTTTAACAATTGTTTAAAATACGGTTTTTTAATCTCATTATCAAATAATTCTCCTCAACCAACTGCGTATTTTATTCACATTGCCATTTCTCCTATTGCCTTATTATAGTAAATTATTAATTTCGGTTTTTTGTAAGATAATTATATCAAAAAAAGGAAAAAAAGATAATATAATGAAGCTTTAATTTTGAAGAAAACTCTTGATATTTATAAAATATACCTAAAATTAGGTATATTTTTAATATAAGAGTTGAATAATTAATGGAAAAAAATAATTGAAGAATTAATAAATAGTTTAACAGATGATCAATTTTTAGAATTTCATGAAAAAGTCAAAAAAGAAGCAGAATTAATTAAAAAACAAAAACGCTTAAATGAAATTGATCAAAAATTTAGGGATAAAGGTATTAAATGTCCTAATTGTCAATCTTTTTATTGTGTTAAAAATGGTCATAATCCTGAAGGAAAACAAAAATATTTATGCAAAAAATGTCGTGCTAGTTTTGATGATTTTCGTGATCATTTTACGTATTGAAGTCATTTAAATTATGAACAGTGAAATTTATTGATTCAAATTTCATTATTAGGCCAATCTAGTAAAATGATTTCCCACTTTATTAAAACATCACCGAAAACCGCTTGATATAATCGCTAAAAAATAATGAAATCAAAACAATTAGAAAACACCCAATTAAAATTTAAAACGTTAAATGGCCAAATTCAAATCGATGAAACATTTATTAAAGAAATCCACAAAGGTAATTTCAAAGATAAATTTGATAAAAGAAAAATTCATCTTGATTCATTTTCAACCAACACTAAATGTTGTATTAAAATGGCTGTTGATAGCAATAATAATATTTATGTTAAATCAACCAACACAAAACTATTACAAAAACAGTGAATTATTGAAAATATTAATAAACAATTAATCAAAGAAAATTCAATTATTATTTCTGACAGGCAACCATTATATTTATTAGTAGCAAAACAAACAAATTCTATTTTATTAGCAACTAAAACTAGTACAAATCCTGATGCTAGTTATCGGAAGTTAAATAAAATTAGTAAATTACAATCAAATCTTAAAGAATCCTTAATTCATTATCATGGCTTAGGTTTCACGAACATTCAAAATTATTTAAATCTCTGAAAATTAAAATACCAGCATAAAGGTTTAACGCCAAACCAACAATTATCGGTATTATATTTTAACGTATAAAAAATTTAAATAACAATATTAAAAGTTTATATAATTTTCTTTTAAAGTTATCATATTGATGATTTTTTTATTTCATCAAGAGTTTTCTATAAAATTAAAATATTGAAGATAAAATAAAAATAAAAAGGAAGGTTAAAAACTTGCAAGAACTAAAAGAAAATAAATTAATTATTAATGAAATAAATATTAAAAAATTACGCTTCCTTTGTTTCTTGCAAAAAGTTACTTCCGAACATGATGCACTTTAATTTATTAAAACAAATCAACAACCAAACGCTGTTCATAACTGTTACGCCTATATTATTGGGAAAAATCAAAATATTATTCGAAAAAGTGATGATGGCGAACCAACTAATACTGCTGGCAAACCAATTTTAGAAATTTTACTTCATCATAATTTAACTAATGTTGTGTGTTTAGTTATTAGTTATTTTGGGGGAATTAAATTAGGAGATGGCGGATTAATTCGCGCTTATGCTAATAGTGTTAAAACAAACCTAAAAAAAGCGGAATTAATTCCTTATTTTGAAACAAAAGATATTATTATTAAATTCCCAATTAATAAAATTAAATTAGTTGATGAATATTTAACATATCATTATCAAAATTTAACAATTAATAAAAATTTTGCGGAACCTATTAGCTATCAATTTTAGTTGCCTAGTGAACAAATCCATACTTTTCTTTTATGAGCCAGCAATAATAAAATTAATATAATTATTTCCGAGCATATAAATAATTAATATTTTTCCCAAGTTTAACAAATCGTCGTTCATATTCGGTTGGAACATTATTTTCCAAATAATGACTCTGATATAAATTTGTCGTATAATCAACAATTTTTCAATTATTTTCTTTAAATGATTCTAATGAATAAGTAAATAATTGATCGTTATCTGTTTTAAAATGAATTTCACCATTATCTTGTAAAATAATTTGATAAAAATCTAAATATATTTTGTTTGTTAGCCGGCGTTTTTCATGTCGGACTTTTGGCCAAGGATCAGAGAAATTTAAATATATTTTATTAATTTCTTTATGTGCAAAAATTTCTAGTAAAAAAATGGCGCCAAAAACAATTATTTTTAAATTAGGTAAATTTTCAGCAATATTTTTTTTTAAAGCTAAAACTAAAACTGACGGATAACGCTCGATTGCTAAAAAATTTTGATTTGGATATTTCTTTGCTAATGCTATAATAAAATCCCCTTTTCCAGAACCAATTTCAATATTTAAGGGATTATTATTTTTAAAAATCATTTTTCTCCATTTCCCCTTATAATATTCTGGATTTTGAATTGCAAAGGTAGGATTCTCCATAATATATTCTGTTGCTCAAGGTTTATTTCTTAGTCTCATCTTTAAATCCTTTCCGACTGTTTTTTAATAAAGCTAATTTTATCTCATTACCAATTTCATTTTGTGGTTCATCATAAGTTCTAAATAATGAACCAAACATATAATTAATTTTTAGTTCTTTTAATTTACTATATCCTAAATAACTATTAACTTGTGGTGCAATTAAAATAATATCAAATTTTTCTGCTAAAATAATATATTCTTTAATTAAATTTTGATAATGAAAATGAATAAACATTTCACGAATAATTGTTGGTGAAAAAATAGCATAATTAGGTTCATAATAGTACAAACTATTTAATTCCGTATCAATTGCTCCAAAATTTTTAACAGCAACTTCAATACCAACATTTTTAATTGTATTTAAATTTTTTTTAAACTTCTCATGATCAAATCCAGTTTTCATTAAATCAAAAGTTAAAATTAAATTACCAGGTTTTACTTTCAATTCAATTAATTTTGTTGCAAATTTTTTTAAATTAAACTTGTCACTACTAATAAAACTAGCTGGATAAGTAATGAATAATTTTTGTTCTAAATAATCATCTAATTTACGAAAATTTTTAATATTTAATGCCGCATTAAAACGAGCTAGCATTGTTTCATACACAATTCCCCCAAAAGTATTACTATCTTTTACAAATATTAAATCACTATCAACCCCATCAACTAAATTACTACTATAATGATATGCTAATGTAAGACCACCATTTACATTTATAATTGGAGAATATAAACTAACAATTTTTTCTAACTGAATATGTTCATTTAAAACTAAAATATTACGTTTTTGGTTTGACAATTCTTTAATATTTTCATGATCAATAAAAATAATTTGATTTGAATATTCAAGATTTAACCGATTATCTGCTGTTGCAATATTATATTCCTTTAACTTATTTAAATTATTTGATTGTAAACCATATAATGAAGCATATCCTTGCAATTTAACAATTATTTTATAATTTTTTAAAATAAAAGTCGTATTAACTTGTAGCAATAAAATTTCAAATTGTTTTAACAAATCAGTTTCTGGTCGTAACTTACTTTTATTATGCAATAAGATACTACTAATATCAGGTTTTTCAATTTGATCAAGGGAAATAAAAATACCAAAATGATTTAAACTTGCTTTAAAAAATAAAACATTTTGCTCTTTTCATAGTGTAAAAACTTGATGAGAAATAAGATCAATAATTTTATTTTTAACATTACTATTTAGAAATTTGTCTAGTTTTTCAATATTATTAATCATAAAATTAAAATAAATTCCACGACGGATCTTATTTTTATGAATTAAATTATAAATAGCATCATGTGCTAAAGCTTCACTAACATAACTATTGCGGTCATATTCAATAATATTTTGTAATTTTATCGCATGAACATAAATTAATTCAACAATTGGATAGGCTACAATTATTATGGCCATAATTGTAGCCTATCCAGGCGGTCAAATCAATCTGAATCTATTCTTTTTGCAATTGAAACTTCTATTTTAATAGGAGACAACTTATCACTATTATTTCAAATAGAATTAATAGTCTCTCAATTATCATATATTTGTTCTGTTAACCCAAGAAGATATTTTCTTTCATTAACACTTGAATAAATTTCAACAGATTTAAACATTCTATTTATCACCACATTACTAAAATCTAATTTGCTATTAATACTATAATTAATTTTAATATTTTCTCAAAATGAGGGTTCAAAAACAGCATATAAAATTGTTGTTTCCGTAAAAAAAATTATAAGAATATTTAATTTTATTTAAATTACTTTTGCTACTAGTTTGTGTTAAACTTGTTGGATTATCATACGTACCTATTACAGGCATTACATTGGGAGTTATACTAATTGTTCCTAAAAAAGCTAGTATTTTTTTTATGAAATAACATCCTTTCTCTTTTTAATATAACTTTAAATTAATAATATTTAATTATAACAAAGTTGAAAATTAATAAAACATTAGCATTTAATAAATTATGTCTTATCCTTTTTTTGTTTCTGAATTTTCTACTAATTTTTTTTTAAATCCTTACTAGAATTTTCATTATTAAATGGCATTGTCATAGTTAACTTTTTATTAATTGTATCATTATCTTTCATTCATATTCCAAATCATGGCAAAACTAAAATTAACAATAATAATGCAATTGCTAAAATGGGACCAGTTTTTTCTGGCATTACAATAGCATTTAAAAAATATGAATAGATATTATAACCAATAATAGCAATAATACAAACAACACTAATAACTGCAGCTGGAAGAAAATATCAATTTTTAATTGTTGTAATCCGTTGATGATAACGATTCCATATTCCCAAGGCAATAATTGTTCCATACAACAGAAATGCCATCACAACACCTGCATTACTAATAAAATCGTAAAAATTATAAGTTTCTTTTGCAAAAATAGTTAGAATACCCATAATTAGTCCTCATACTAATGTAATCATAACTGATGCTAAAAAAATTGCAAAATTAATACTATATTTTTTCATAATTTTATTCCATAGTTTTGCACCAATAATAAAATTATCTTCAATTGAGGAATGACTTAGTTTAACTAAAGAAAAACTATATCCATTTAAAGTTCCAAAAGCACTAATTAAAATAAAAAAGAAAATAATTTGTTCAAAAATTTTATTAATAACCGGATTATTAAAAATTTTACCCGCAGCAACAACAACACTTCCTCGAGCATCTAAATTTAAAGTTCCAATTGAAACAAGTAAATAAAGTATTGTTACTGATGCTAAACCTAATACTAAAGCTAATGGAATATTTCGCTCTGGTTTTTTAACATCCTTTTGAATATATGTTGTCGATAAAAAACCATCAAATGAAAATAGAATCCCGGGCAAAGCCATTAAAATCATTTCAAATCCAGTTTTATTTGCAACTAATTTATATTTATCAGGATTACCTAAACCGCTCTTACTTAATGCATTAGGGTCATTGTTAAAAAAGAACATTCCAATTAACCCAACTAAAATTAATGGAATTAATTTTAAAACAACGGTTGTCATTTGAATATATTTCCCTGCTTTTTCTAAATAAGTACAAATATAAATTAATAAAACAGTATAAATAATTGAAAAACACGTTAAAATTAATTGATAATTAGCATAACCACCAACTTTTTCACTAAATGCGATTTCTGCGGCCAAACCACCACCAAAAGCTCAAATTGAAGCTTTTGTTGTATAATACGCGACAGTAAAAGTTATTAACGGAATATAAATATGGTTCATAGCGTTTCTCACTACGCGGCCAAACCATTTTCCCCCGAACATCTTTGCATACAAAGCAATACCTGAATTCGAATCTTGTTTTGCTGACGAAATTTCCATAAATGATAATCCAAATGAGAGAGCCATTAGACCACCAATTATCCATGCAATTAAACCTAGGATTCCATTCCCATTAGTTAATCCATATACACCTTCATTTTTAAAAAAGATTCCTGTTCCAATAACTGTTCCAACAACCATACAAAAGCACATAAAAAATCCATATTTTTGTGCTGTTTTTTTCTGCATAACTTCACCTCATCATTCTTATTAATTTTTATTGTTTTTTAAAACTATGAAAATTTAAATAATACTTATTATATTATTCCATAATTAAAATTTTAACATAAATCTGATTATTATTTTAACATTAAAACTTTAATTTTGTAGAAAACTCTTGATATTTATAAAATATACCTAATTTTAGGTATATTTTATAAATATCAAGAGTTTTCTACAAAATTAAAGAAAGATTTAAAACTAGTAGTTTCAAAAATTGATTATATTTTTAGAGAACCATTAGAATTAATAAAAAATTTTAAAGATGAATTAAATTTTATTAGAAAAGATATTTTGAATTTAGAAAATAATATTAAGAATAATCATGATTCTTTAAAAAATAGTGTAATTAATATTCAATTTCAAAAACAAAATGAAATTATTGAAACTCATAAAAAAGAACAATTTTTAGAAATTAAAAGTGTAGCAAAACAAGAGCAAGAATTAAAAATTATTACTAGTAATTTTCGTAAAGAAAAATTATTAATTAAAGATATTGAAGTTATTGGTATTAATGATGATTTTTTACAAAATGCAGATAAATTAGAACTTATTAATTTAATTAAAAATTATTTAATTATTGATGAACAAATTGTTAAAAACGAAATTAAAGAACAATGAGATAGTAATAAAGATATTAATTTAATTGGTATTAAAGGTATTAATTTTAAAATAAATAAAGGAGAAAAATAATATGGCAAATATTGTTGAATTTTTAAGAACAGATAAGGCAACTGAATGAATAAAAAGTAAATTTTCTAATGAAAATGAAATTGCAAGATTTAAAAGTAATATAGTTGCAATATCAAATAGTAATGAATTATTACAAAAAGCAGATCCAAAAACAATTATGACTGCTTGCTATCAAGGTGTTTTATTAAACTTACCAATGGAAAAACAATTTGCTTATGTGGATAGGCTACAATTATTAGGACCATAATTATATAGACTTCAAAATTAGATAAAATTATTAAGAAAGAAGGAATATAAAAATGGGAAATAAAACTTCATACTCTGAAGAATTTAAAAAACAAATTGTCATGCTATATAAAAATGGTAAAAGTGTTATTAATATAGGGCAAGAATATAATTTACCAAAACCAACTATTTATAGTTGAGTTAAAAATTATAATAATTCTGGTTCATTTAAAGCAAAAGACAATCGCACACTAGAAGAAAATGAAATAATAACTTTACGAAAAGAACTTAAAGACTTGAAAATGGAAAATGACATTTTAAAGCAAGCCGCACTGATAATGGCCAAAAAATAACAATAATTAATAACAACAAAACAAAATATTCAGTAAGAAAAATATGTAAGATTTTGGGTTTATCAAAATCAACGTATTATTATCAAACTAATAAATGTATTAACAAGCAAGTTAATAATTATGAACAAGAAATTATCAGTGCCTTTAATAAAAGTAGCAAAATTTATGGGGCTCGCAAAATTAAAGTTATTTTAAACAGAAAAGATATCATCTTATCGCGGCGAAAAATCAGATTCTTTATGATCAAAAATAATTTGGTTTCTAAATACACCAAATTAAAATATCATAATCATAAAACAACAGTCAATAATGACCAAATTAATAATATTTTAAATCGTCAATTTAACAACAAAAAACCTAATGAAGTTATTGTTAGTGATTTAACATATGTTCAATTTGGCGCTAAATGACATTATATTTGTTTATTAATTGACTTGTTTAATCGCGAAATAATTGGTTATAGTGATGGGCCGAATAAAACATCCGAACTGGTCCAACAAGCTTTTCATAAAATAACACGACCATTAAATCAAATAACTCTATTTCATACTGATCGTGGTAATGAGTTTAAAAATAAAATCATTGATGAAATTTTAATAACTTTTAATATTAAAAGATCATTAAGCAATAAAGGCTGCCCTTATGATAATGCTGTGGCTGAAACAACTTACAAAACTTTTAAAACTGAATTTATTAAGGGTAAAAAATTTAAAAATTTAACACAATTAAAATACGAACTTTTTGATTTTGTGCATTGATATAACAATATTCGAATTCATGGCAGTTTAAATTATTTATCTCTAGTTACTTTTAGAAAACAAATGTCTATATAAAAAGTGTCCTAAAAAGTGTTGCCATTCCATTATGAGGTTTTACTTTGGGATCATTATTCTGAAATATTGGTACAGGTTTATTAGCAATTTTAATTAAACTAATTAATTGAATAAAAATAAATCATATTATTAAAATTATTCTAATTTTACTAGCAAACATAATTATTTATCTTCCGATTGATTTTATTCTTTTTTGGTTAAATCTTGGAGTTTTAAGTATAGAACAAATAATTATCGGAATATTAATTACAAATACAATATGTTTACCAATATTTTACTTAACAAGCATTAAAATAATTAAAAAAATAAATATTAGTTTAATTTAAGGAGAAAAATAATATGGCAAGAAAATTAATTCGTAATATTAATGTTTACTTAAATGAAAAACAAGAAAAAGTTTGAAATGAATTACCTGAATTATATACCAACTCACAACGAATATAACATCTTATCAATTTTTATATAGTACACAACAAAGAAAATAAATAAAATGAAAAAAATAGTCATATAAAGACTATTTTTCTTTTTCTAATAAATAATTTGTATTTAATAACTTTTCTAAATTAGGTGAAGTTTCTTTGATTTTATCATTATCATTTCTCAATAATTCAGGATGACATTTTTTATAACTTAATTTAAGATGTTTTCTAACTGAATCAAAATCAATAATTTCAACTTCAATTTCATCATCAATATCAAAAAAGTCTCTTATATCTCTTACATAATAATCTGAAATTTCACTAATATGAATTAAACCGTCAGCTCTTTCTGCCCTACAAAAAGCACCATAGGGAGTAATATTTGTTATTTTTACAATAATTTTGCTATTTTTTTCATACATAATATATTTTTCTCCTTTATAGAGTTAATTATATTATTAAAATGCTGAAAATAATTTGTAATAAGCAAAAATATTAATTATTTTATTAAAAAATATATTAATTTTATTATTCATTTTTATTTAATTATAATCATTTTTTATTAAATAGTTCTTTAATATCATTTTTATTATTTAAAACATTTTTCCATATGGGATTATATTTAATTAAATTTAATTCATTAATAGTTGTTGCACTATTTATTTTTCTTATCACTATTAATAAGAATCCGATTTTTTTGATAAATAAGCATCCATATCAGGCTTATAAATAGAATATGGTTCATCTGCCATTAATTATGTATTATTTATTATTTTTCTTTTAATTGTTAAATCTTTAATAGCAATATTATTTGTGTCATTTTAAATTGAGCCATCTTGCTTAATTATTATTCTTTTATATGAATTATCTGCTAAAAATGTAAAAATTGATTTTTGTGATATTGTTTCAAAATAATATGTTACAAATTTATTAGCAGATTAATAATCTGTTATTGAAATTGATATTTTATAGTAATATTTTGTTAAATCATAATCTGGAATTTTAAATGTTAATTTTTCGTTTGCTTCTGGATAATTAATTAATTCTCAACTATCATCATTAATAGGTATATCACCATTACCTAACGATGAATTACCATTAATAGTTTTAATATTTTCACCACTTATTAATTTATCTTGTTTCAACTCAGATACAGCAATTTCATTATTATCATTTTTAATAATTGTTTTATTATCAAATGGCACACTTAATTCATTATTAGAATTATATTTAACTGATTTATTATCAACTTTAATTGAAATATTTTTTACATAATTATCAATATAACTTATTAATAATTCTCTTGATATTTCAATTTATCATATTCCACTTTTTTCAGTATCTGCCCAAGGAATAAAAGATAAAGTATTAGATCTAAAAATACTATTTTTTCATACATATTTAGCATCTGCTTCACTTAACATAATTGGTCTATCTTTATGATTAGTATCAGGGCGACCAAATCAAGTATGATATTCATTTTTAAAACCATAATTATCAGGATTTATTTTAGTTATAGTTTGTTATTTATAAAATTTTGCTTTTTCTAATAAACTTATAACATCAGGGGAAAATTCTATCTTCATATTACTAGGATATGTATAACTTACAGCACTATCACTAATACTTTCACCACCAGTAGAATATTCAATCCCAGTTCTTATTAAATATTGTGTTTGTAAACAACAAGCAATTTTTACATAATTAATGCGTTTTTTATCAATTTCACTATTTGGATCAAGTAAAAGAAACTCAGTTTCTAAACGATAACCACAAATACTATCTAATTGTAAACTTGCTCTTACAATTCCCTCAATTAAATAATTTGAAATATTATCATCATAAAGTTTTTTTCCATATTGTGCTACTAACTTATCAAAACCCTCTCAATTTTTAAACTCTTCTAATGTTATTAATTTAAAACTTTCTAATTTATTCATTATTTCACCTCTTTACATCACCATTATAAACAAAAAAAGTCTTTTTTAGACTTTAATTGTTTTATTAGATAACTTAATATATTTTTTAGAAATTGATTTTTTGGCTCTTTGTACTTTAACAATTTGATTAAATTCATCTTCACTAATAGGTTTATTTGTTTCTAATACTTGTGCTCATTCTGTATTACCAAGACCCAAAGTATTAGCGGTTTGAATTAAACCTAAATGAATAGCATCTAATGTTTCTTGTCCTACTACTTTATTTGTAGATGATTTAAGTTTATTTTTCATTACTTTTTTAATTAAAAGTTCCGATCCTTTATAACCTAAAATACCTATAAAACAAGCACCAAGCCCAATACCAACTAAGATTTCATAACTCATAATTTTAACTTCCTTTCTTAATTTTACTACATCATCTTAACATCACCATAAAAATAATCAACAATATAATTAAAAATGGTTGAAATAATATTGTTTATTGATTTTATATAAAAAAATAATATAATTCATCTAAGTAATTTATTTATTAAATTACTTATCCTTCTTTTAAAATATTTGTAGTAATCTTTCTATAAATAATTATTTATCAAAATATCAACAAAAGTGCTTATTATTAGCACTTTTTTATTTTTATTATCCAATTTACTCTTGTATATATAATGTGACCAGTTAATAAAATAGCAGAAAAAGAGGGTTGGTATAAATGAAAAAAATTTTAAGTATTTTAGGTGCAATTAGTTTAGTAGGAACAAGTACAACAAGTTTAGTTGCTTGTAATAAACAATATACCGAAGAAGAATTAAAAAAACTAAAAGAAGAAAACAAAATAACTACAAAAGATGGTGTTTTAGAATGAATAGCACCACAAGAAAAACCATTTGATAATTTTGATAATAAATATTATTATGTGGTATGGCGCGGTAATAAAAATGATAATTGAAAAATTACTAAATTTTTGAATGATACAAATAATGAAAAAAAATAGATAATTATAATAAATATAGTCTTATTTTTAAACCATCACGATTTCGTTATTATACATTATTAATTAAAGAGGGAATTATTAATACAACTAATGCTTGATATGCTGATAATGGTTCATATTTTAAATCAGTTTATCGTTGAAATTTATTAGATAAAGCATCACCCGATTTAATTATTGATGATAAGGGTAATGTAAAAGTTATTAATGGAGAATAAAAAAATAGTTATAAAAACCTATTTTTTTCTTTAAAGTAATATTTGTTACTGCCATAGTATTAATTTAAAAATTTGCTTCAACAGTTTCACCTAAAATTTCATAATTACCACCTTTAACATACAATTCATAATTAATACGCGTTTTTAATTTAACACCTTGACTATAAAATATAATTTGTGTTTTAAAATTATAACCTGAATAATCTCGGTTTGGATGCCATGGATAATTTTTTTCTTCTAAATTATTAAAAATAGTATATCCACTTTCATTAATATTTTCTATTTTAATAATATATCTTTCCGCTAATGATTTATTTACATAATTACCATTAGGGCGATTGCCACTTGGTCTTCCTCATATTCTTATAAATCAATCATTACCAAACTCAAATTCATCATAATTATCTTTAACTTGTTGTCAATCAGTTGCGCCAAATGTTCCAAAATCAAATAATAAAATATCTTGTGAATATGTTCTATTATCAGGTGTAGCGGATCATCCATTTCATATTCTTTTAGCATTTAGTTTACTATCTGCTTTATTTAAAATAATTTGTACTGAATAGAAATTGATACTTGGTGGTGGGTCAGGTAATTTAACAGGTCAATCGTGTATGATATCATCATCAATGTATTGATCTAAATAACTAAGTGAATAAATAGTTAATCAATCTCGTACTGAATTATTATATAAACTTGTTGTTTGTAAACTAACAAAATAACTCATAATTGAATATGGATCAAATAAATCAATGTCATCTGAAAAAATATAAATACGACATGCAGTTTTACCTAAATTATAAAAACCAACTGCATCAATTATATATTTACCACTACCAACAATATCAGTTAATAGATTATTACTTTCTATTGTTGGTAATGAAACTGTTTCTTCATTAACTAAATAAATACTATCATTATTATTAAATGCTTGAGGTATCATAACACTACTAATCCTGTAATTTTTTCCATCTTCTGTTTTTGATTTTTTACTTCATCTTGATACCGTTATTTTATCTGTTAAAGTAAATGCTCAACTTGTATTACTTGCACTAGCACCAATAATATCATTTACCTCATCTTGCCTATTATATCTAAAAGCATCTAACAGGATATTACCTTGATTTTTTGCTGATGGCCTAGTACTATTTTCAACAATATGTCAATAACTTTCATCATAAAATGTATAATTTGCTTTGCCAATAAATAAAGGAATTCCCGTCTTAATATTTGAATATAAATTGTTAGTATTTTTATCTATTGTTTTTCAATAAATCGGAATTCCTAAACTTATTACATTTAAAAATTTACCAACAATAGGAATATCTCTTTTAGTTCATGCAATACTTTCTGTTATATCAATTGGTAAAATAATAATATGATTAACCATAACACTAAATAAATTTAACATGTCTTTTAATTGCCCGCGATTTTTACTTGGATTAATTGTATTATAACCAATATCAACATTATATTTAAAATAACCATTTGCTCGTACATTAAAATCTTTAATAATTTTATTACCTTTATAATTTAAAGCATGGAATGGCAAGGGTTTTTTGGACAAATTTTATGTAGAATAATAATTTTTGTATTGCACTGGTGTTAAATAATTTAGTTTGCTATGAATTCGAATATTATTGTACCAATTAATGTAATCAAATAATTCTAATTTAAACTGCTCAACGTTTTTAAATTTATTATTTTTAATAAATTCAGTTTTAAAAATTTTGTATGTTGATTCCGCAACAGTATTGTCATAAGGACAACCTGGTTTACTGTAAGATTTTTGAATCCCATTTTTAACTAACAGGTTATAAATAAGATTATTATTGAATTCACTGCCTTGATCAGTGTGAAATATTTTAATATTGCTTAATGAAAATTGAAGTTTATTAAAGCTGCTTTCAACTAATTTGTCATTTTTGTGTAAACTAACATCATAACCAATAATTTCTCGATTAAATAAATCAACTAAGAAACAGACATAATATCATTTGTTACTAATAAAAACATAGGTTAAATCACTGACAACAACTTCATGTAGTTTATAACTATCAAAATATTGATTTAACAAATTGTTATATTTATATGTAACATCAGTTGTATTTGAATGTTTGTATTTGATTTTTGTATAATTTGAAATTAAGTTATATTTTTTCATTATGTTGCTGATTTTTACACGAGATAACATGATATTTTGCTGAGCTAATATAACTTTAATTTTGCGTGTTCCATAATTTTTACGACTTTTTAGAAAAATACTGATTGGAATGGCAACACTTTTTAGGACACTTTTTATATAGACATTTGTTTTCTAAAAGTAACTGGAGATAAATAATTTAAACTGCCATGAATTCTAATATTGTTATATCAATGCACAAAATCAAAAAGTTCGTATTTTAATTGTGTTAAATTTTTAAATTTTTTACCCTTAATAAATTCAGTTTTAAAAGTTTTGTAAGTTGTTTCAGCCACAGCATTATCATAAGGGCAGCCTTTATTGCTTAATGATCTTTTAATATTAAAAGTTATTAAAATTTCATCAATGATTTTATTTTTAAACTCATTACCACGATCAGTATGAAATAGAGTTATTTGATTTAATGGTCGTGTTATTTTATGAAAATCTTGTTGGACCAGTTCGGCTGTTTTATTCGGCCCAGCACTATAACCAATTATTTCACGATTAAACAAGTCAATTAATAAACAAATATAATGTCATTTAGCGCCAACTTGAACATATGTTAAATCACTAACAATAACTTAATTAGGTTTTTTGTTGTTAAATTGACGATTTAAAATATTATTAATTTGGTCATTATTGACTGTTGTTTTATGATTATGATATTTTAATTTGGTGTATTTAGAAACCAAATTATTTTTGATCATAAAGAATCTGATTTTTCGCCGCGATAAGATGATATCTTTTCTGTTTAAAATAACTTTAATTTTGCGAGCCCCATAAATTTTGCGACTTTTATTAAAGGCACTGATAATTTCTTGTTCATAATTATTAACTTGCTTGTTAATACATTTATTAGTTTGATAATAATACGTTGATTTTAGTAAACCTAAAATCTTACATATTTTTCTTACTGAATATTTTGTTTTGTTGTTATTAATTATTGTTATTTTTTGGCCATTATCAGTGCGGCTTGCTTTAAAATGTCATTTTCCATTTTCAGGTCTTTAAGTTCTTTTCGTAAAGTTATTATTTTATTTTCTTCTAGTGTGCGATTGTCTTTTGCTTTAAATGAACCAGAATTATTATAATTTTTAACTCAACTATAAATAGTTGGTTTTGATAAATTATATTCTTGCCCTAGATTAATAACACTTTTACCATTTTTATATAGCATGACAATTTGTTTTTTAAATTCTTCAGAGTATTAAGTTTTATTTCCCATTTTTATATTCCTTCTTTCTTAATAATTTTATCTAATTTTGAAGTCTATATAATTATGGCCCTAATAATTGGAGCCTATCCAATTATTTTCTGTTGTATGCAAAACATCTTTATATCTTTTTCCATCGCCCATAAAAGACATATATTTATCTTTTAAATTTTTTTCAATTCTTTCGTATTTTTTTAAACCTAATTCTTCATCTAAAGGATAACGATTTATATTTTCTTTTTTTCTTCATGATATTTAACATATAATCTTCTTTTTAAAGGAATATCTCCATCTTCTGTTTTAATTGTTTTTGGTAATTTTGATACTACCTTATATCCTTGTAATATTTTTCCTTGTTGATATAATTTAAATATCTCATTATCTCTTTCAATTAAGAAATTTTTAATTTAATTTTTTGTTTATATTATTTTATCTTTTTTATAATTTCCTAATAAATTTTGTTTTAATTCCATTTTATAATTTCCTTTCGTAATTAAACAAATTATTCTAAATTATGATACTTAATACTTCACATAATCTTATCAAAAAAAGGAGGCCGTTTAAAAATGCGGGACTTTACTAAAATTAATAACAAAAAACGAATTACTAGTTATGAACATTTAAATAAAAAATATGATTTAAATTTTAGTGACTATAATTTTGGTTTTGATTGAGAAGTATTTAAAGATTTTGTTGGTGATAGTTATGCCCGATATTTTACTTCGCCAACTTTTTTTAAGTTTGTTTCCGCTGGTCGTGGTACTAATAAAACATGAAATCATTTAGCAGAAAAATTATTTTTTGCTTGCAATTTTACCGATGCTTCATCTAATATTTTATGAAGATATGCCAACACCCACGAAGATAATACATTTGGCGATACAATTAATGTATGTAATTATATATATGATAAATATGGCATTGATATAGGGCCTGACAATGAAAATGGCATTGTTTAACCTAAAAATGTTAAAGAAGGTGGCGAAATTGTTTTTCCAAGTAGTGTTCGCATTGCTTTTGCTGGTTATGCATCTATCTTCAGGACTTGGAATTTCAATCTTTGTAAAACTTGTAAAATCAATAATTTTATATACTGCCTTTGGAAATAAAATTTCTAACTTAATACTATTCTTAGCATTATTATATCCTACAATATTAATAACATAATTATTAACCATCTTTGCTAAATTAATTGTTCGCGGTTGATTTTGATTAAAGTAATCATTGAAATTAAAAGAAAAATAATTTTCTGTTATTGTGGCATTTAATTGTTGTCTTATTGCTGTTAAAATTGTTGCTTGTAAATATGGTCTAATTTCTGATTCTTTTACTTTTTCAATATCATTAACTTTAATTTTTAAATCTAACAAATTAATTTCCTTGATATTTCTAAGATCAGCTTGTTCTAATGTTTCTTCAAGTTCTTTAATTTTTTCTTTTAGTTGCAAAATATTATTTTGTAATTTTTTGATTTTTTTATGTTTATTTTTTGATTCTCTATGTTTATTTTTTGATTTAAAATATTAATTTTATCATTTAATAGGTGAATTGTTATTTCAACATCATTGATATTATCTTCTTGTTCTTGATTTGTAGTTTCAGGAATTGCTTCTTCTAAATATTGCAGTTTTTTATTACCGCTACAAGCAGTTAAACTTCCTCCGGGTGTACTAATTAATCCACATATTCCTAAAATATTTAATAATTTTTTCATTTTTTAGTATTTTTTTCCCTTTATAAAACTTAATAATTAAATTAATACTTTAAGTATTGATAATATTTTACAAAAAAAATATTAAAAACAAAATAAAATTAATTTTTATCAAATTATTTGTAATTTAAACAAATATTTTTAAAAATAATTTGACAAAATATTTTTTATTTTTATTTTTAATATAATAAATTTTCTTTTTATATAATATAACGTTATTTTAATAATTGAGTAAGATTATTAATCATTTCTGTTAATTTCGTAATCAAGCCATTATAAACATTAGCATCAGTATAATCAATTCCGATATCTTTTAAAATTGCTAACGGTTCTTTACGACCACCTTGTTTTAAAAAGTTTAGTAAATATTCTGGATGGCCATTAATGACATCATTATAAAGTTTAAATGAAGCAACAATACAAGTTGCATATTTATAAACATAATATGGTGAATGAAAGAAATGTAAAATTCGTGGTCAACTATATGATTTTTGTTGTAACTCATGTTTATCAAAAACAGTATAACCAAATTCATTAGCTTTTTGCTCAAAAAGATTTGCTAATTTATCAGCATCTAATGGTTCATTATTTTCAACCATTTTATGCGCAGCTAATTCAAAATCAGCAAAATGAATTTGCCGAAAGAAAGTTGCCATAATTTCATCAATTCGATTTTGTAATAAATAAATTTTTTCTTCTTTACTTTCAACATATTTATATAAATAATCAAATAATAAGTGCTCATTAACTGTTGAAGCAACTTCTGCTAAAATAATTGGATAACTATTTAATGGATATTTATTATTTAAATCTGCTAATAATGTGTGAACAGAATGACCGGCTTCATGTGCCAATGTATTAACTGAACCAATTGTATCATCTCAATTCATTAAAATAATTGGTTCAACTCCTGAATTACCAGATGAATAAGCACCACTACGTTTATTAGTATCTTCAAAGTAATCAATGCGATGATCACTTCAAGCTAACTCTAATTGGGTTAAATATTTATTTCCTAATGGTTGTAGGGATTCGCGTATCATTTTTTTTGCATCTTCAACAGTATATTTCTTATCTAATGATGCAATGTTTGTAACTAATTTCAAACTACGATCAGTTGGATAAAACTTTTTAAATTTAAAATGTTTTTTTAATAACTCATTATATTGAACAAATAAATGACTATTTTCACGACCATATTTAATTAAACTTGCATAAATTTCTTCAGATACATCATCATTATTTAATGATGCTTGCAAAGTGTTTTTATAACCACGCAAGCGAACAGATTCAACACTATGTTGAATGATTCCCTCATAAATTCGTGCAAAAGAATGTTTTTTATCAACTAAATGCTCAGAAAACAATTGTGCTGTTTTAATTCGAAATTCTTGCTCACCTAATGGATCAGATTTTTCCATAATTTCACTATATACGCTATTTGTTAATTCTGTTTTTGCTCCTTGATAATCAATAAAAGTTGGCTTTTTATCAGCATATGCTAATAAATCATACAATTCATAAGCTACGCTTCGTGACCGTGTTACTAAAGCTAAAATTTCTTCATCACGTTCTGATAAAATATATTTTGCATTTTTAAAAAACTTACGATAACTATATTCATATGCACTTAATGCAGAATCTTCTTTAATTCATGTCATAATTGTTTTTTCACCAATTGCTTTTAATTCGGGAGCAACAAAAGCTAATTGACTTGAAATTTGATTTAAAGTATTTGAATAAGTTCCTGCTAATTCTTTATATGATAAATCAGTTGTATCAATATCACCCATATGTAAATATTGTCCCATTTTATTTGCAATTAAATCAATTTCTTCATCTAAAAAAATATATTTTTTAAAAACAGTTATTTGATTTAATTTTTCTTTAAAGGTAATAATTTCTTCTAATTTTTTTACAATTTTTACTAAATCTTTTTTCGAAGCTTCATGATTGGGATATAAATGACTAAAATCTCATTTATATTGTGCTGGTGCTTCATTTCGTTTCATTATTTTCTCCTCTTTCTTCTAAATTTACCTTTTTATATTATAACGGAAAACAAAATATTTTTATTGTTATTCTAGATAATGTTATAATATTGTGTATATAATTATTTATATAGAAAGAAGGAATTTTACAATGGTATTATTAAATGACAAAAAACAAGTTTTAACACTAAAAGCAGTTTTTAAAGGTGACGAAATCAATCCATTAGTTGTTCAAGAAAACGGTGCAAGAACTTTAATTTCAGAAGAAAAAACAATTTATGCTTATTTTGAAAAAGCATTAAATTTTAAAAATGCTGAGGATTTTATAAAAAATTTTATAAAAACAATTAAATATAGTTTAAACATTGATGTTGACACTTTCAAAAAAGGCGCTGAAGCAAATACTCATATTTTTAAAGCTCTAGCGGAAGGAACATTATATGCTTTAAATGATAATTATAATTTAAAAACAGATAAAAAAGAAAAATCAGTTTATACAATTAATTTAATTCATAACTGTGACAAGGCACCCACTATTTTTAAAGAGATTCAAATTAAAATGGAATTTGTTAATTTTGCTCGTATGTTGCAAGATACACCACCAAATTTAATGTATCCGGAAGTTTTTGCTGAAAAAATTACAACAATGGCAAAAGGAATCCCAAATTTAAAAGTAACAGTTTTAGATAAAAAAGAAATTGAAAAAGAAAAAATGGGTTTACTTTTAGCTGTTAATGCGGGAAGCTATTTAGAACCCCGAGTTGTTATCTTAGAATATTTAGGTGATAGTAGTAAAAAAGAAAAAGTTGGTTTAATAGGAAAGGGAATTACCTTTGATAGTGGCGGGTATAACTTGAAGCCATCAGCAGCATTAACTGGAATGAAATTTGATATGTCAGGAGCAGCTATTGTTTGCTCAACAGTATTAGCTTTAGTAAAAGCACAAGTTAAAACAAATATTGCTGCGGTGGCTTGTTTAACAGAAAATCGAATTGGAGGAAAAGCAACTTTAACTGAATCAGTTATTACGTCAATGAACGGAAAAACTGTTCAAATTGATAATACTGATGCTGAAGGAAGATTAGTTCTAGCTGATGGTATTACTTATGCTATACGTAAATTAAATGTGGATAAATTAATTGAAGCTTCAACATTAACTGGTGCAATTCTAGTAGCTTTAGGAAAATTATTAACTGGTGTTTTTTCTAATAATGATGCATGATATGAACAATTTGCACAAGCAGCTTCTAATGCTCATGAAGGAATTTGAAGAATGCCAATTTTAGAAGAACATACTTCTGTAATGCGTAAAACACCAATTGCTGATCTAACAAATGCTGAAAGTTCACGCTTTGCTGGTAGTTCAACTGCTGCTGCATTTTTATGTGAATTTGTAGAAGAAAAACCATATATTCATTTAGACATCGCTGGAACAGCCGATACTAAAGATTGACGCGGAACTGGAGTAATGATTAAAACATTATTTGAATTATTTAAAGAATAATTTTAAACATCTTGTAAAAGCAAGATGTTTTTTTATTTTGCATTAAAAATAGATTTACTAAAAGTAAATCTATAATCATCGCTTAAAAATTTTAATATATAAATCTTTGACTCCTTGACTCATTAAACAATATCCAATCACTAATGCAGCAAAGAAAACAAAATACATTGCGGGTAATGGTACTAAACTTAGTTTTGGCCCTAATGATGTAAATGGTAAGGTAATTCCAATCAAAATGACGGCAATGCTGGATACCAATAATTGCCATGATGGCATTGATTGAAAGAATGAAATTTTTCTTGTTCGATACATTTGAACAATTAAGGTTTGGGTCACTAATCCTTCAACAAATCAACCTGTTTGAAATAAAGTAATTTGTTCGGCCGTGATGTGTTGTGGATTGGCAAGAACCCCAAAATAATACCCCATAACAACAAAAGTTAAAACATCAAAAATTGAGGAGACAGGCCCATTAACAAAAACAAACGGTAAAATATGCTTTGTTGTTCAAGTTTGTGGTTTTGATAAAAAGTCCACATCAACCTTATCAAATGCTACTGCCAATTGGGATATATCATATAATAAATTTTCAAATAGAATTTGAATTGGCATCATTGGTTGAAATGGTAATCATGCTGAAGAAATTAAAATACTCAGAACATTTCCAAAGTTAGAAGCTATTGTAATCTTAATATATTTTAAAATATTTCCAAAAATTTGTCGTCCCTGAATAATTCCCTTTTCCATAACTAATAAGGACTTTTCTAATAAAATAATATCTGATGCTTCTTTTGCAATATCAGTTGCATTATCAACAGATATTGCAACATCACTTTGGCGTAAAACAGGTGCATCATTAATTCCATCACCCATAAAACCAACAACATGTTGATTTTGTTTTAAAGCTGTAATAATTTTTGCTTTTTGTAACGGATTTAATTTAACAAAAATATTATTTTGTTCAACAACATCACGGAGTTCAAATTCACTTAATTTTTCAATATAATCGCCAGTTATAACACCACGAATTTTTAAATGAACTCGATCACAAATTGCTCTTGTGACTTGTTCATTATCACCCGTTAAAATTTTTAATTGTACTCCATTTTTTCGCAATAATTGAATCATTTTTGCTGCAGAAGGTTTTGGTTTATCAAGAAAAGAAACAAAACCATAAAAAATTAAATTTTTCTCATCTTTTGTTGAATAATAAGTATCGGCATCATGACCATGGTTATATGCTAATCCAATAACTCTTAATCCTTCACTATTCATTCGTTCTGCTGTTGCAGAAATCATTCGTAAATGTTCTTCTGTTATCTTTTCAACTTTTCCTTTATATTCAATTCTTGTGCAATTTTTAATAATTTCTTCAATTGCCCCTTTACAGATTAAAGTATGATGTTTGTCTTTGTCTGAAACAACAACCGTTAATTTACGCCGATTAAAATCAAATGGGATTTCATCAATTTTTTGATAATCATCCTTAAAATTAGATAAATAATGATTATCAATATAATGAATAATTGCTTTATCTAAAGGATTTTTTAATCCCGTTTGAAAATAACTATTTAAATATAAATATGTTAATAAACGATCATCTTTTTTATTATCTAATAAGTGATAATTAACCAATTCAATTTTATCATTTGTTAATGTTCCTGTTTTATCCGTACATAAAACATCAATTGCCCCTAAATTTTGAATTGCTTCTAATTTTTTAACAACTACTTTGGCTTTACTCATTCGGCTGGCACCACGAGCAAGATTAGAAGTCACAATCATTGGTAACATTTCCGGAGTTAAGCCAACAGCAACTGAAATAGCGAATAATAAAGCAGATAACCAATCATTTTTTGTAATTCCATTGATAATAAAAACAATTGGAACCATTACAAACATAAATGATAATAGTAATCAGGTCGTTCTTTTAATTCCACGATTAAAACTATTTTCTGGTGGTTTAGCTTGTAATGTTTTTGAAATTGTCGCATAATATGTTTCTGTTCCCGCGCCAATAACAACTGCAATTGCACTACCTGAAGCAACACTTGTTCCCGTATAACAAATATTTTCTAACTCTAGTAAACTTGCTTTATGACGATTATAACTAGCGTGTTTTTCAACGGGTAACGACTCACCGGTTAAACTGGATTGATTAATAAAAAGTTCGTTACTTCATAATATTCGAACATCAGCAGAAACCATATCCCCACTTGATAAATAAATTAAATCACCTGGTACTAATTCATGAATTTCTAATTCTTTTGCTTCTCGAATTAAACTAGTATTATTTTTAACTGAAACTTCAGAAACTTTTTCATCATCTTCTAATCGAATTACTGTAATTGTGTTACTAACTAAATCTGTTAGTTTTTTTGTCACGAAAAAACTGCGTATATCTTGAACATATGCAATTGTGGTACTAATAATAATCATAATAGCAATAATAATAACTCCAATAACTTCAAAACTATCGCCACTTAAAGTAAAATAACTAATTATATTATAGGTCGCAATCAAAGCCAAAACAATATTAAAAGGATTTAACAATACTTTTAAAAAATGTTTAAATCAATGAAATTTCATTTTTTTTTGCGAATTATCACCATATTTTTTACCCATTTCTTCTGCTTCATCATAAGTTAAACCAAAATTTTTAAGTTCAAAATGTTCTAAAATTTCGCTTTGAGAAAACTGGGAAATTTGTTTAATCTCATCAGTTTTTAAAAAACCAATTTCTTTTTTTCGCCCCTTAAACTCTTTATTATTTCCCTTAAATTTAGTTATTATTTTTGCCATTCCAAGACCACTTTCTTAAAAAAATATTTTTACCTAAATTATAAATTTAGGACTTTTAACAAATACATTAACAATTTATAAATCAAATAAGACTTAAAGTAATAAAATTCCTAAATCAATAATATTTTTTATCCTTTTTAAATAATTTCACCTTAGCCTTTCATAATTTTATTCTTATGTTAATTATAACGAAAATAATTTAAATAAAACATAATTAATAATAAATAAAAAATAATAATACATTAAAATTTTTAGTACTCTTATTTTTAATAAACTAACTGTAAATTGTAAATGCCAAACCATAAAAAGTTAACTATTAATTTAGTTAACTTTTTTAAGTTAATTATAGGGGGTTGAAATTATGTAAACAAAGCAATATTTTATTTTGCGGTCGTTAGTGAAAAAGTATGGTAAAGATAATGTTATTAATACTGTCAATAAAATTGCAAATGATATTGAAATTAAAAAGTAAAAGAATAAATTATCGATAGTAAGAAAAAAGTTGAAGTTTGTAAGTATAACAAACAAAATTAAATTTATTTATTAATTAAGTAATGCAAAAAAAATGCTTAATATTATGTTTTTAGTAAATTTATTTAATTTGTTTAGTTGTTTTTATTTATATTTTTTTGTAAAATCTCAACTTTTGTAATGCTATCAAATTATCCGCTAATAAATTACGCGGAATAATTTATTTAATAATGTTTTTTAAGTGGAGCAAAGCGACAACGGGCGGAGCGAGTTTGCAAATTTTAATTTTTTAATTTATTGAAAGGAGTTATATTATCCCAGTATGATTAACATGAATATTTAGTATTTTGATTTTTTTAGGTATTTTTGCGTGAATTGGTTTATCAATTTATCAAAAAATTCGCCAAATTCGAGGAAAGAAAAAATATAAAAAAGAAATTGAAAACAAGGAGGATAAGAAATAATGTTAGGTATGTATTTAACAACATCAATTAATTTTTTAGCAGATGGTGATATGCCCACTATTTCAGATGGATTGGGTTCTATTTGAAGTGGATTAGTACAAGCAATGATCAAAGTTAAAGAAGCAATTTATGCTGTATTACCACAATTAATGACCTTTTTAGGTGACGCGTGAATTATTTTAATTCCATTTTTGGTATTTTTGTTATTGTTAAGATATTAAACTTTTTCCGTGTTATGGTTAAAAGATTTTAATAAAATATTATATTTTATTTGAATTTATTTTAAATAAAACTAAGGCACACTAGTTTATTCATTTTTATTAATTTAATTTATATAACTATTATTTTAAAACTTAATAGTATTTTTCAGTGTGCCAATTTTTATTATTTTATATATTTAACATTGTTAATAATCAGTGTTTTTATCAATAAATAAGCAATATATAAACATTAAATATAACATTGTTTATTAAACAAATATTTAGTTAGGAGATGATAAATAATGATTAATTATTTTGAATATAAATGTGAAATTTGTTTTAATGATATGAAAAGATTACGATTTAATGAATTTTATTGCATAAATTGTAATAAAGGAGTTGATAAAATTGAGTAATTTTGTTAAGAAAAATCAGAATATAGCAAATTATTTTATTTCTAAGGAACTTATTCCTTTTGAAACAGATAAAACAAGTTTTATAAATTTGCCTAATCATAATCGCCATATTGGTTTTTGATTGAGTAATAAGTTTATTTATCCGAGTCAAAAACATTATGAGCAAGTAGCAATCGGTTTGATTTATGATAATTCTTATTCTATTATAAAATATGATGAAAATTTAAAACGACATATTTGAAAATATTTAACTGGAACAGAATTAATTAATTTATATGATCAATATAAGAAAAATTATTTTACTAATATGCACAAAGCATTATTTCAAAATAAACCAAAATAAATAATAATAATAATAATAATTTAACAAATTGAAGTGATGAAAAAGTACAACAATTAATTCGTGATTTGGAGGAATTATAAAATGGAAGTTAAATTAATAGAAGAAGTAGAAAAAGAAAATAGAATACAATACGAAAAAAATAAAGGCTATAAATTATGTGATAATGGTTATATTTTTCATAATTCAATTAAACATTATTTCAAAGTAGTTGGTTGTTATAACGAATTTATAAAAGCAAAAGTTTATTTTAGAAAGTTTGGTGGCGAATATAAGATTAATTTTTTGTGTAAGAAATGTTATAAAAAGTTTAAAAAAATTCCATCTTATGTGTTCGAAATTTTAGATGAGGAATGTTATAGAAAATCCGTTAAAATTAGTATGTTTTGTTTTGATTATGAAAATGAATATAAATATGATAGAGGTTTTTATAATGAGTTTATATAATTATATCAGCAAAAAATATCATTATGGATTTATATAACTCAGATACTTTTTTACTTTCGTTGTTTGGTAAAATGGCAATTTTGTTTAGTCATCCGTTGATGTTAACAATATCAAGTTTATATATTGTTGGGTTTATTGTTTCAAAAACATTATATAGTTAGGAGTTGAATTTATGAAAAGTAAAATTTTAAAGTTTTTAAAAGAAAAATGATGAGAAATATTAGTATATATTTTAACTGTTGGTTTTGGTTTTTCTTTATTTATCGGGTCAATTTATGATAAATGAGATAGATTAATTAATGAGTTTGGTATTTTATTTTGATATATGTTAGTTGCTAATTTATTTTTTTTGAATTGAATTAGTTTGATTTATTTTATTTATAATTAATCTTAAAAAGAAGAAAGGCGGTAAAGAATAATGCGTAAGTCATTATCTTTATTCGCTATATCTATTTTAGGTATTTTAGGTTTAATTATTCCTTTTATTACCTTAACAGCATTTAAACCTTTAAATCAACAAAATTATATTGTTAATCAACAAACAACTGGAATGAATGAAATTGATTTTATTAATACAATGTTTTTACGTAGTATTTTTTTTGAAAATTGATCAGAAACAAATTATTTTATTAACCTTACTTTAAAAACATCACAATTATTAACTTATTAGACCCCATAGAAAGTGAATTTAATCCTAATCTTTGGGCTGCCGATATTGAACAAGCAATGGATACAGAAGTTGCTTATAAACGTAACAAAATTTTAGATATTATTAATAACGGAAAAGTTACAACTATTCAAGGTAAAAAAGCAGATGATACAAATGCTTTACAAATTCATGATGAAATTATGGATAAAATATATGAAAATGGCTTTACCCCATCAGAAACAATTGTTTTAGGTTCAGCTGATTTTATTCGTGGAATTCGCGATAAATTACAACTACAATTTGGTGCAAACGATCAAATAAACAGTGTAATCGCAACAAGCGGGTCAATAAAGTATGTTGAAGGAACAACTTACTATATGGTTCCAAAAAAAATACCAATTTGGAATGGCAACACTTTTTAACACACTTTTTATATAGACATTTGTTTTCTAAAAGTAACTGGAGATAAATAATTTAAACTGCCATGAATTCGAATATTGTTATATCAATGCACAAAATCAAAAAGTTCGTATTTTAATTGTGTTAAATTTTTAAATTTTTTACCCTTAATAAATTCAGTTTTAAAAGTTTTGTAAGTTGTTTCAGCCACAGCATTATCATAAGGGCAGCCTTTATTGCTTAATGATCTTTTAATATTAAAAGTTATTAAAATTTCATCAATGATTTTATTTTTAAACTCATTACCACGATCATTATGAAATAGAGTTATTTGATTTAATGGTCGTGTTATTTTATGAAAAGCTTGTTGGGCCAGTTCGGCTGTTTTATTCGGCCCAGCACTATAACCAATTATTTCACGATTAAACAAGTCAATTAATAAACAAATATAATGTCATTTAGCGCCAACTTGAACATATGTTAAATCACTAACAATAACTTCATTAGGTTTTTTATTGTTAAATTGACGATTTAAAATATTATTAATTTGGTCATTATTGACTGTTGTTTTATGATTATGATATTTTAATTTGGTGTATTTAGAAACCAAATTATTTTTGATCATAAAGAATCTGATTTTTCGCCGCGATAAAATGATATCTTTTCTGTTTAAAATAACTTTAATTTTGCGAGCCCCATAAATTTTGTGACTTTTATTAAAGGCACTGATAATTTCTTGTTCATAATTATTAACTTGCTTGTTAATACATTTATTAGTTTGATAATAATACGTTGATTTTGATAAACCCAAAATCTTGCATATTTTTCTTACTGAATATTTTGTTTTGTTGTTATTAATTATTGTTATTTTTTGGCCATTATCAGTGCGGCTTGCTTTAAAATGTCATTTTCCATTTTCAAGTCTTTAAGTTCTTTTCGTAAAGTTATTATTTCATTTTCTTCTAGTGTGCGATTGTCTTTTGCTTTAAATGAACCAGAATTATTATAATTTTTAACTCAACTATAAATAGTTGGTTTTGGTAAATTATATTCTTGCCCTATATTAATAACACTTTTACCATTTTTATATAGCATGACAATTTGTTTTTTAAATTCTTCAGAGTATGAAGTTTTATTTCCCATTTTTATATTCCTTCTTTATTAATAATTTTATCTAATTTTGAAGTCTATATAATTATGGTCCTAATAATTGGAGCCTATCCACATGAAGCTTTTTTAATAATTCATACCTTGTTTTATAATATTCTAAATTTATTTTGCCAAAATAAATTTTAGGTCCTTTAGGATTGTTTAATTTTCCTTTTTTATGATTTGTTAATCAAGATTCTACTGTATTTGCATTTATATTATATTGTTTTGCTACTATTCAACAACTTTTTTGTTTAATTTCCTCAATGATTTTTGTTCTAAATTCTGATGTATATTTGTTATATTTTTGTCCTTTTTTTGCCATATAAAAATGCACCCCCTATAAAAATTTAACAAAATCTTTTTTTATTTTACTTACTTTTTGGGGTGCAGTCTTTATAAGCAAAATACTTTTTTTATTTTAAGATTAACATTTGTTGAATTTCTGCCAAATCACGTAGTTTTTCTTTATTAACATTAATCTTAAAGTTATAACCTTCATCTTTTTGATATTTTGGAATAATATGAAGATGATAATGAAAAACCTTTTGAAAAGCTTCACTTTTTTCATTGCTAACATAATTAATTCCAACAGGTTTTAATGTTTGATACATTTTTTGGGCAATTATTTTTCCAACTTTAGCAACTTCTGTTAAGTATTCGTCATCAGTAACAATATAATATTCAAAGTGTTTTTTTGGAATAACTAAGGTATGACCGTCACTGTTGGGGAATGCATCTAAAAAAGCATAAACTAAGTTATTTTCATAAATTTTTTTACTTGGTATTTTTTGGACAATAATTTCACAAAAAATGCAATTGTTTTCGTTCATATTAATTTCAGCTCCTTATGTAATTAATTATAGCAAATAACTACTATGGTTGATTAATTAAGCCATTTTTAATATAAAAAAAAGAAGATTAAGACAAGACTGCACCCCAAAAAGTAAGTAAAATAAAAAAGATTTTGTTAAATTTTTATAGGGGGTGCATTTTTATATGGCAAAAAAAGGACAAAAATATAACAAATATACATCAGAATTTAGAACAAAAATCATTGAGGAAATTAAACAAAAAAGTTGTTGAATAGTAGCAAAAATATGGATAGGCTACAATTATTAGAGCCATAATTATATATACTTCAAAATTAGATAAAATTATTAAGAAAGAAGGAATATAAAAATGGGAAATAAAACTTCATACTCTGAAGAATTTAAAAAACAAATTGTCATGCTATATAAAAATGGTAAAAGTGTTATTAATATAGGGCAAGAATATAATTTACCAAAACCAACTATTTATAGTTGAGTTAAAAATTATAATAATTCTGGTTCATTTAAAGCAAAAGACAATCGCACACTAGAAGAAAATGAAATAATAACTTTACGAAAAGAACTTAAAGACTTGAAAATGGAAAATGACATTTTAAAGCAAGCCGCACTGATAATGGCCAAAAAATAACAATAATTAATAACAACAAAACAAAATATTCAGTAAGAAAAATATGTAAGATTTTGGGTTTATCAAAATCAACGTATTATTATCAAACTAATAAATGTATTAACAAGCAAGTTAATAATTATGAACAAGAAATTATCAGTGCCTTTAATAAAAGTCGCAAAATTTATGGGGCTCGCAAAATTAAAGTTATTTTAAACAGAAAAGATATCATCTTATCGCGGCGAAAAATCAGATTCTTTATGATCAAAAATAATTTGGTTTCTAAATACACCAAATTAAAATATCATAATCATAAAACAACAGTCAATAATGACCAAATTAATAATATTTTAAATCGTCAATTTAACAACAAAAAACCTAATGAAGTTATTGTTAGTGATTTAACATATGTTCAAGTTGGCGCTAAATGACATTATATTTGTTTATTAATTGACTTGTTTAATCGTGAAATAATTGGTTATAGTGCTGGGCCGAATAAAACAGTCGAACTGGTCCAACAAGCTTTTCATAAAATAACACGACCATTAAATCAAATAACTCTATTTCATACTGATCGTGGTAATGAGTTTAAAAATAAAATCATTGATGAAATTTTAATAACTTTTAATATTAAAAGATCATTAAGCAATAAAGGCTGCCCTTATGATAATGCTGTGGCTGAAACAACTTACAAAACTTTTAAAACTGAATTTATTAAGGGTAAAAAATTTAAAAATTTAACACAATTAAAATACGAACTTTTTGATTTTGTGCATTGATATAACAATATTCGAATTCATGGCATTTTAAATTATTTATCTCCAGTTACTTTTAGAAAACAAATGTCTATATAAAAAGTGTCCTAAAAAGTGTTGCCATTCCATATGTTATAAAATGAAATACATGATAATATTCAAATCGTAAAGAAAAAGATATAATTAAAAAAATAGTAAATACTTTTTATTAGTACTTACTAAAATGGGTGCACTATATTTTTTTAATCTTCTTTAATAATATATGATTCGATTGCATCATATAAAGTTTGTGAATAAACATTTTCTGGATTATTGGCAAAGGCTAAGGAATATAATCTTGTTTTTGCTGCTGTTTGTAAATTTTGTTGTTGTGCAAAATTATATTCAATTCATTTTAGGATTTGTCCTTTAATATTTTTTGTAATGTCAACTGGTGTGCCATCTTCATTATAAAGAGCTTCACCATTTTCATTGTATGTTCCTAAATAACCTTTTTCATTATATAATCATGATAATGAACGCTTAATACCACCTTGTTGTGCTAATCAAGCTTGATCTAAATCAATTGGTGTTCCTCCTGACCCGTATCAAGTTAATGATAATTCTTTATTATTTTTATTATCATTTTTATAATTAATATTCATTTTTTTCATCAAATCAACAGCATAAATTGGTAATACTAAGACAACTGACCCGTATCTTTTATTTGCATCTAAAAATTGGTAACTTGAAGGGTCTGTTCCTTCGCCTGATTTTATAATACCTGGTGTTTCTGTGTCAATAATTTTTTGTTTATATGCATCAGCATTGTTTGAAGTTGTAAAAATATCATTTGGGTTTTTATTTTTATCAATTCCAACAAATCCTTTAAAACCACTAATCCCAAAGATTGGATCAATTCCATCTTTAATCATATTCTTAAAGATATTTTGGTTTTTCTTATTAAACATGTCTTTAAGTTTTTTTATTAAAATGTCCTGATTATTAGTTAAATCAGAATTTAATTGTTCAACATTTGCTAATGGTCTTTTATCTGCATCTTTATTATCAAATAATTTGTCTAATTCTTCTTTATCTAGTTTTAATTCTCACACCATTTTAACATATGATTTTCATCGTGCTCCACTAATGGTATCTCATGATTGAATAGCGTTAAATAATGCACTATTTCGATTTAGATAAATTGAACTATTATCTCCGCTACCATAGCGCTTAATCTCGTTTTGGTGTAAGTATGTTGCAGTAATAATTTTATCAATAACTACTGGTACTTCAACATTTGTATAATAATCTTTAAACCGAACTTTTAATGCAACTTTTTTTTCATCTTCTGGCATTGCATAAAAGTCAGTATAATTAGCTCCAGCACTTTTACTTTTAATTTCGAAATTATCTTCTCCTTTCTCTTTTCTTGATTTCATATAATTTGGTTTATCTGTCCCTTTTCAGAAATATGATTGAGTACCTCCAACATATCAACCTTCTGATTGATAATCAGGTGCATATCCTTGTCCTGCAATTGTTGTTTCTAAAGGTGTTGAATTATAAATTCCAGTAAAGTATTTTGTACTTAAATTATCAAGTGCAACTTGCTCAACAAAGTTAATAAATTGTTTTATTAATAATGAATCAGGTTGGTTAACATCAATTGTTACTCCAGTATAACGTGCTCTTGTTGCTTCTTCTGAAGCATAGAAAAAATTTGAAATATTAGTATCTAATAATCTTACAGCCATTTCTTTTAGGGCTGCTTTAGTGAAAATGTCATTAAATGAATATTTGACAATATTTGATTCATTTTCTGAATTAATTTGCGCAATAATTCAACGTTTAACTTCATCAGCAATTGCGGGGTAGGTAAATCTTTCAAAATCTTTTTTTGCACATGCATAAAGACTTGCGCCATTAGAAGAAAGAATAGACACTGTTCCTAAAATACTTAGTAGTTTTTTCATTATCGTCTACCTCCTATTTTATAAAAATGTTTTATTGGATCTGTTATTACAGGAGGAAATTGATGCACTCATAATGGAGTTTCTACCGAAACAGCTGATTTTGTGTAATTTAAACCAATTTTTTCATGTCATACTTTTGCGTTACTAATTTTTTCAACAATAGTTTTTGGATCAATTTTAGCGGCGGGTTTTCCCATTTTATATCCTTCAATTGTTTTATTTTCTGCTTCAAAACTACTGTATAAACGTTGAGCAGCACCCCCTGATAAATTAGTTGACATTGCATTAATAATTGAAATAAATCAATCATGATTTGTATCGTGTCCTTCTAAATCTTTAAAAGTAAGAAAGTTTTTTAATCATTCTTGAGGACCAGCACCATTTGTTAAGATTTTATTATTAAAATTATTGAAAAAGTCATAAATTCAAAATCATCATGTTTTATCATCAGTTGAACCAGAACCAGAACTTAATGTAGCATATTTTTTAACTTCATTTAAAACATTAAATTTTAGTTTACTGTTATTACTACTATTTACTAAACTACGATTTACTAAATATCATAAGTATTGAGCATTACTAAATTGTTTATTCATTTTTTGTTCTGATTTGTCAACTGTCATGATTGCTGATTTATCTGCTAATGAACTATAAAAATTACTTGAATAATTTAAACTTTTAAATTGTCAATTGCTATCATAAGCGTAGTATGATGTTGGGTCAGCATCCTGTAGATATTCGTGGCCATCAATATGAACTAAGTTTAAACCATTTGTATCAAAGAAACTAATAACAATATCATTAGTAGTACCAATTTTTCAAGCAGCACTAATTGGATCGGCTGGATTTTTACGATTAATTTTACTTACCGCACCATTTATATCACCAGGCGCAGTTTCACCAGGCGTATTAATGTTATTATATACACTTGATTTTAAAATATTTGATTTAACAGCATCAGCTTGTGTACTTAAAGTTAATAAATCTGATGATGGAGTAACTGTACTTTTACTGTTAGTAGTAAAGTCTTCTCAACTTTTAGTTGAGTATAAAGTTCCTAAATCTTTATTAATTTGTGTTTTTGTTGTTTCATCAAAACTATCTGCTGTAAAACCAGCATCAGTTGGCGTTGCTCCTGATTTAAAGGCATATGTTATTTTTGAAATTGCTAAAGGTTTTTCATTTTGGAATCATTTTTCAATCATATATTTTTGAAATAATGATAGTTGACCAACATCATTTGTTTCACTTAATATAGGAGTTCCAACTGATGTTTTAGATGAATTTTCAAAAACAGGTGTTGCAACTGGTGGATGATTACGCATATATTTATTAGTGTCATAATTACAATTTCCTAAATCTGTTGCAATTGTATTAATACGAGTATTAATTTCAGCGATTTTTAAGTTTGATAGATTATCAATAAATTCTTTTTTGTCTTTATATCAACTAAAAGCTAATGCCAATTGAGTACGTAAATTTTGATTGTCAGTATTTCAATCGTCTGCTTTATTTCCGTTTTTAATAAAACTAGCAAAATCTGTTAAGCTAGTAACCACACTAGTAATGTTATTTTGTTTGTATACACGCATATTGTTATTTAATAAAACATTAGTTAACATTTGTGTTGCACTAATTCCGCCATCAGCACCAGTTGTCATAATAGCAGCCTTATAATTTTGTTCTTCAATTTCATATTTTTTGCTGCCACTAGCATCACTGATATCTTTATAGTTTGAATCTAAAAAATCATGATATTTTTTTTCTCATTTTTTTTTATCACTGTCTTTAAAACTTTGTTTCTTTTTCTCAACAGTATTATTTGTATTTGTGATTAGTAATTGTCATTGTGTTTTTAAAATGTCTTTTAAATTTTTATAATCAACAATATCACCGATTGTAGTTTCTTTTGATACAAAAAATTTATCAGGGTTCGCTAAAACTGCAACGCTTAAAATTTGCATTAATTGAACTGACATTTTGATTCTTGTTGCGCCATCTCATTGTGTTTGATCATTTGTTCATTTTCCATTTCCGGCATTTACAAATGGATTTTCTAAGACACTTCAAATATCAGGAGAAGTGATTTTTTTACCACCAAAAATTCCTGGAATTCATGCTCAGATGCTATCACCATTTTCATTTTTATGTTGATTATTTTTTTCTTTAGTACTACAAGCCGCCGTCCCAAATGCGGTTGCGCCCACTAATATCATACTGCTTAGTGATGATAAAAGTTTTTTCATTTTAGTTCATCCTTCCTCTTGACTTTTTATTTTTGTACTTTTTGATAAAAAATACTAACTACATTCTATTAAAAAAATATAATAAAGTCTACTTTTATTGTACAATAAAAGTAGACTTTATTATTAAAAAATAAAGATAATTTCACTTCTGGACTAATATAATACATATTTTCAAAGGAGGGGGCTAAAGTGAAAAAAATTGAAATCAAAGATTTATTTGTTTCTGCTGATAATGATATTATTTTAAATGGTTTAAATTTAACTGTTAATATTAATGAAATTCATGCTTTAATGGGACCTAATGGAAATGGAAAATCAACTTTATTATCAACAATTATGGGGCATCCTAGTTATAATGTTGAAAGTGGGGATATTTTAATTGATGGGGAAAGTATTTTAGACAAAACGGCTGATGAACGAAGTAAAATGGGAATTTTTTTTGCAATGCAATCACCAGTTGAAATTTCTGGAGTTTTAAATTTAGATTTTTTAAAAGCAATTATTAATGCTCATCGTGATTCACCAATTAAATTACCAGAATTATACCAAGATATTAATCGCAATATTAAAAATTTAAAAATTGATGATAGTATGATTCGCCGTTATTTAAATACTGGTTTTTCGGGGGGAGAAAAGAAAAAAAATGAGATTTTACAATTAAATTTATTAAACCCATCTTTAGCTTTAATTGATGAAATTGATTCAGGTTTAGATGTTGATGCTTTAAATGTTGTTAGTACTGAGTTAAATAAAATACGAAATAAAAATTTTGCTGCAATTATTGTGTCCCATTATGACCGCTTTTTTAATTTAGTGCAACCAACACATGCTCATATTATTGTTAAGGGTAAAATTGTTAAAAGTGGAGATTATAATTTAGTTAAAAAAATTAACGAAGAGGGATACGAATGATTATTACAAGAATTAGATTTAACAGTAGAAAATAAACAAAGTGGCGTTAAACCTTTAGCAGGAATTGGGTGTGCCGCTCAAAAAGGTAAGTAAAAATGCAAGTTTTAATGAATGAACAAAAACTTATTGGTGATAATTTTACTATTGATGCAACAACACCCAAATTAACATTTACAAATAATAAAGCTGGTGAAGTTATTAATATTAATTTTACTACTAATCTTGTTAATGAAACTTTTTTGTTTTTTTTAAATTTAACTTCAGAAGTAACAATTAACTATAATATTCCTGCTAATAGTCAAATTAATATTATTAATATTTACAAAAATCGTGAATGTGAACAAATAGCTAATCTTTTTTATAACTTATTAGAAAAAGCACAAGTTAATATTTATCACTTAAATATTGTTAATAGTAGTATTACTGAAAATATTGCCTTCAATTTGCGGGGTAAACGTAGTGCTATTAAATATTATTTGGCAAGTCTGTCAACACATGAATATCATAAAAATGCGATTATTTATGCTCATCATTTAGCCCCAGCAACCGAAAGCGAAATTAAAACTTACTCAATTGCAAAAGATAATTCATTACAAACTGTCAAATGTACTAGTCATATTGAAAAAACAATGGGTAAATCAGAAGCACATCAAGAATTACGATTACTAGTTTTTGATAAAACTTCAAAAGCAATTTCTGATCCGATTTTGTTAATTGATGAAAATGATATTAAAGCAAGTCATGCTAATGCGGTTGGGATGCTAGACCCAGAGCAAATCTTTTATTTACAAACAAGAGGTTTGACAATAACGCAGGCTCGAAAATTAATTTGTATGGGTTATTTTAAAAATGTGATTGATGCAATTGAGGATGAGGAATTACAAAAAAATATTATTGATGAAATTGATACAGAAATTGGAGAATAACGATGATTGATTATAGAGAAATTAAAAAACAATTTCCTTTTTTTAAAAATAATTATGAGCAAATTTATCTTGATAGTGCTGCTACTAGCTTAAAACCACAAGTTGTTATTGATGCTATTAATGATTATTATACAAATTATGGAACTAATCCGCATAATACTGATAGTGATTTAGGATATAAAACAAATGTTCAATATGAACTTGTTCGTCAGAAACTTCAGCATTTTATTAATGCTAAAAAGGTTTCAGAAGTTATTTTTGTCCCTGGAGCAACTTATGGATTAAACCAAATTGCATATGGTTTAAGTTCAAAGATTACAGCGGGTGATGAGATTCTAATTACAAAACAAGAACATGGTGCAAATATTTTACCGTGATATCGGATGGCACAAGAAAAAAAGCAGTTGTTAAGTTTTTGCCAGAAATAAATTTTCAAATTGATTTAAAACAATTAGCAACAGTTATTACTGCTAAAACAAAGATTGTTTCTTTTGCTAATGTGCCAAATATTTTAGGATATGAAAATGATCCAACAACAATTGTTACAATAATTAAAAAAATTAATCCAGGAATAATTGTTGTGATTGATTGTGCACAGGGTGTTATTCATATGCCAACTGATGTTCAAAAGTGAAATGCTGATTTTATTACTTTTTCAGCACATAAAATTTTTGGCCCAACTGGAATTGGGATTTTATGAGGAAAAGAAGAATTATTGCTACAATTACAGCCGTTAATTGTTGGTGGTGGTATGAATACTCGAATTGATAGTAATGGTTTAGATTATAGTTTAAAAAAATTACCAGACCGGTTAGAAGCGGGCTCAGCTAATATTGCTGATATTTTTGGTTTTGGAGCAGCAATTGATTTTGTTAATAGCCTTACTTTAAAAGAAATTATTAAATATAATCATCACTTAAAACAATATGCAATTCAACAGTTTAATAAAAAATTAAAAGATAAAGCAATAATTTATAATGCCGATAGCAACGGACCAACATTAGTTTTTAATATTAAAAATGTTTTTTGTCAGGATGTTACAATGCATTTAGGAAGTCGCAATAAGATTACTGTTCGGAGTGGTGATCATTGTGCGCGGTTAATTGGTACTGTTATTCCAGAAAAAAATACAATTAGAGCTAGTTTTTCAATTTATAATAGTTATGAAGATATTGATTTGTTAGTATCGGAACTTGCAAATGAGAAAGATTTTTTAGGAAGGTTGGTTTAAATGGAATTTAATAAAAATGACCCAATGTTTTTACGACAAATTATTATGGACCATTATTTAGAACCACAACACAAAGGTTTAACAAAGAAACCGACAGTTTATTCAATTCATCAAGCTTCTGAATCATGTATTGATGATATTTATTTAGAATTAATGATTGAAGGAAATAAAATTATAAGTGTTCGATTTGATGGCGTTGGTTGTGCAATTTCAACAGCATCAAGTGACATTATGGCGCAAGAACTAGAAGGAAAAACAATTAAGGATGGTTTAGCAATTATTGAAAATTATTTAGCAATGGTTTTTGACAAACGATATGATGAGAACAAGTTAAACGATTTAATTGCTTTTATTAATATTGCAAAACAACCTAATCGAATTAAATGTGCGACAATTGGTGTTACTGGTTTTAAAACATTATTATTAGATTTATTAAAAACAGATGATAATTAATGCCAAAGGAGGTCTTATTAATGCCAAAATTAAAGCAAGAAAAAGAAATTAAAGAAATCTCTAGTTATAAATATGGTTTTAATGATGGAGATATTTCTTACTATAATACTGGGAAAGGTCTTAATGAAACAATTATTAATGAAATTTCAAATCATAAAAATGAACCAGATTGAATGCGAGAATATCGGTTACAGTCATATCATAATTTTTTAAAAATAAAAAATCCAAGTTGAGGGCCGAACTTAGAATTTATGGATTTTGATGAGTATATTTATTATATTAAACCAACAGAACATATTGCAAAAAAATGAGATGAGGTTCCTGAAAAAATTAAAAAAACCTTTGACCGGTTAGGTTTACCAGAAGCCGAACGTGAATATTTAGCTGGAATTAAAGCTCAATATGATAGTGAGCCAGTTTATGGAAGTATGTTAAAAGAAGTTGAAGAAAAAGGAATTATTTTTTTAGATTGTGATGCGGCATTACGACAACATCCAGAGTTATTTAAAAAATATTTTGGAACATTAGTACCAAATACAGATAATAAATATGCTGCTTTAAATGGAGCTGTTTGATCAGGTGGATCATTTATTTATGTTCCAAAGGGAGTTAAATTAGAAAAACCATTGCAGGCTTATTTCCGGATTAATTTTCAGAATAGTGGTCAGTTTGAACGTACATTAATTATTGTTGATGATGATGCAGAATTACACTATATTGAAGGATGCACAGCACCAATTTATTCTCGTGATTCTTTACATGCTGCTATTGTTGAAATTTTTGTGGGAAAAAATGCAAAAATGCGTTATACAACTGTTCAAAACTGGAGTGATAATGTTTTAAATTTAGTAACAAAGCGTAGCATTGTTGATGAAAATGGTCAAATGGAATGAATTGATGGTAATATTGGGTCAAAAATTAATATGAAGTATCCGAGTGTTATTTTAAAAGGAAATAATAGTAAAGGACAATGTATTTCAATTGCGGTAGCAAAAGAAAATGTTATTCAAGATGCTGGTTCAAAAATGATTCATTTGGGGAAAAATACTTCTTCTAAAATTATTTCTAAATCAATGACTTTTAATGGTGGGACAGCAAACTATCGTGGGTTAGTTCATATTGGACCAAAAGCACAGTATTCAAAAGCTAGGGTTGAATGTGATACTCTAATTCTAGATGGAAAATCACATTCCGATACAATTCCTCAGAATAAAGTTTATAATAATGAATCACAAATTGAGCATGAAGCAACAGTAAGTAAAGTTTCTGAGGAACAATTATTTTATTTACAAAGTCGTGGTTTATCAGAACAAGAATCTTTGGAAATGATTATTATGGGATTTTTAGAACCATTTACAAGAGAATTACCAATGGAATATGCAGTTGAATTAAATCAGTTAATTAAAATGGATATGGAAGGTAGTGTTGGTTAATGATAACTCGTGCTAAACAAGAAATTCGACAAGAAAAATTGCTTGTAAGAAGTAAGATGTCCTGTACGATGAAACGGCAAAAAAACAATTCTTGTGAGATTGTTTTTTTATTTTTCTATTAAAAAAATAAATTTATTTGCATTATTCATCGGATAGTATCTTTAAATTTAGAACTTTTATCATAAAAATAGATGTTATTCTGTTTTCCCTACACAAAATAAATGATATTTTTATAAATTTCCTTTCAATAAAGGTATTATCCGATGAAAAATGCAACGCTTAAAACTTAATATTTTGATACTTAAAGAATGGATAACTCATCTATGGCACGAAGCCTTAAAGAAAGTGTGAAAGCGAATGGATTTATTCCTATTTATTTCTTTAATTCTCGGCAAGATTAATCACTTGCGAAATGTCAGGGCGCGTGTTTTTTGGCTTGTTTTCATAAAAAGAGTACTGTTAAACCGAAAAAACAATATCGGACACTAAAAAAACAAGATGGTTGGAGCTCCAAAAGGTTATTTTCTTTATATAAAGTTGTCTAGGGGTAATTAATAACTGGGTAAACTTTTTTTGTTTATTTCCGTAGGGGGATAAACTCTGTCTAAATATCCTACCGCCACCGCTCACCCCCAAAGTGAAGCCGGCGGCGAAGTAAATAAATACTAAAATACAAAATACATTATTTACTAAATATCAAAATATTAACCAATAAAAAAATATTATTTTTTTACAGAAAAGAAAATATTTGATGAAAAAATGAAATAAAAAAATTGAAAGTAAATTACAAAAATTAATGATACGAGCTTATCCAGTTTCAGTAGATGAAATAACTGATGAATATTGAGCATTAGGCAAAACTAATTAATGAAAGGATTATTATAATGACAGAATATAAAAGTTTGTATATTAATAAAACTTGAAATGAAATAACAACTTCATTTGATTGAATTAATTGTAACCTTGTTAATTGTCGTATTTCTCATCATAAAAATCATTATGATTTGCAATGTTTAGAATGAGCAAAAATGTACTTAAATTTATTTAAAAACAAATGAGATGTAATTGCTTCTTATATGCAGCATTACAAAATTAACGATATTTTATATTTGGCTTCCGATGGATGAAAAATATTACAAATTGACAAAAAAATAAACCAAATAAATTAAAATATATTATTGCAATTGACCCTGCTGGAGGTAGGCAAACTGGTATTATTATTTATAATGTTTTGCAACAGAAAATAATTAATAATATTACTTTTCATTCTAAAAACGAAGAAGAAGCAATAAATAATATCTATTTAATATTAAACAACTTTCAAAAGCAAACTTGTTCTTATTTAAATAAAGTTCTTGTAATAATTGAAGATTATCAACTTCATAAGGGATTAAAAATAACAAACCCACTATCTACACCTAAATTTATCGGTGGTTTAAAAGTTTTATGCAAATACCTATTTAATTTAAAATATGTTTTACAATCACCAGTTGCTAAGAAAAATTATAGCTATAAAGGAAATATTAAAATGACAGAGCATGAACACGATGCATGAAAACATTTACAAATATTTTTTAACAAAAGGAGTTGATAAAAATGGTACAAACAAAAAGCAATTTATCGAAAAAACAGTTAGCAGTAAAACAAAAAATAAAAGAGTTAATAAATTAGAATTAACTGTTAGATTACACTAAAACCCAATTAAAACTAAGATTAAAGCGCTTGTTGCTGGTGGCGTTGAAGTTGATGCATGTTCTGCTAAATGTCAGTGAGAGGGATTAAATTATTCAACATTATCAATATATAATCCGACAATTGTATCTGAGTTTTTGAAATTAAGAAAAGATGATGAGATAAAAATTAAAGGATCGGTATTTAATCAACTAAATTTAAAAACTAAACGTTATTTTTTATCTTTTCGAGTAGATATCTTTGAAATTATAAAAAAAGAAATTATAAAAAGAACAAATATCAAAAAAAAGAAAGTGAAGAAATGATAAAAAATGTAAAGTATGTTCTAATTGATGAAAACAATGTGGAATAGCAACACTTTTTAGGACACTTTTTATATAGACATTTGTTTTCTAAAAGTAACTTGAGATAAATAATTTAAAATGCCATGAATTCGAATATTGTTATATCAATGCACAAAATCAAAAAGTTCGTATTTTAATTGTGTTAAATTTTTAAATTTTTTACCCTTAATAAATTCAGTTTTAAAAGTTTTGTAAGTTGTTTCAGCCACAGCATTATCATAAGGGCAGCCTTTATTGCTTAATGATCTTTTAATATTAAAAGTTATTAAAATTTCATCAATGATTTTATTTTTAAACTCATTACCACGATTAGTATGAAATATAGTTATTTGATTTAATGGTCGTGTTATTTTATGAAAAGCTTGTTGGACCAGTTCGACTGTTTTATTCGGCCCAGCACTATAACCAATTATTTCACGATTAAACAAGTCAATTAATAAACAAATATAATGTCATTTAGCGCCAACTTGAACATATGTTAAATCACTAACAATAACTTCATTAGGTTTTTTGTTGTTAAATTGACGATTTAAAATATTATTAATTTGGTCATTATTGACTGTTGTTTTATGATTATGATATTTTAATTTGGTGTATTTAGAAACCAAATTATTTTTGATCATAAAGAATCTGATTTTTCGCCGCGATAAGATGATATCTTTTCTGTTTAAAATAACTTTAATTTTGCGAGCCCCATAAATTTTGCGACTTTTATTAAAGGCACTGATAATTTATTGTTCATAATTATTAACTTGCTTGTTAATACATTTATTAGTTTGATAATAATACGTTGATTTTGATAAACCCAAAATCTTACATATTTTTCTTGCTGAATATTTTGTTTTGTTGTTATTAATTATTGTTATTTTTTGGCCATTATCAGTGCGGCTTGCTTTAAAATGTCATTTTCCATTTTCAAGTCTTTAAGTTCTTTTCGTAAAGTTATTATTTCATTTTCTTCTAGTGTGCGATTGTCTTTTGATTTAAATGAACCAGAATTATTATAATTTTTAACTCAACTATAAATAGTTGGTTTTGGTAAATTATATTCTTGCCCTAGATTAATAACACTTTTACCATTTTTATATAGCATGACAATTTGTTTTTTAAATTCTTCAGAGTATGAAGTTTTATTTCCCATTTTTATATTCCTTCTTTCTTAATAATTTTATCTAATTTTAAAGTCTATATAATTATGGTCCTAATAATTGTAGCCTATCCAATTTAGTAACTCGGGCCCATTTAAAGCTAAAGACAATAGAACGCCAGAAGAAAACGAATTAATTCAATTACGTAAAAAAGTTAAACAATTAGAAATGGAAAATGACATTTTAAAGCAAGCAACACTGATAATCGGCAAAAAAAGCAATCATTAAAAATAACAAAGCAAAATATCCAATTATTAATTTATGTAAAACATTGAAATTTGCTAGATCAACATATTACTATCAATTAAAAGCAAATAATCCCAAGAATACTCAAAACATTGATAATGCTGTTATCAGTATTTTTCTAAAAAATCGTAAAAATTATGGAACACGCAAAATTAAAGTTATATTAGCTCAGAAAAATATCATGTTATCTCGTGTAAAAATCAGCAACATAATGAAAAAATATAACTTAATTTCAAATTATACAAAAATCAAATACAAACATTCAAATACAACTGATGTTACATATAAATATAACAATTTGTTAAATCAAGATTTTGATAGTTATAAACTACATGAAGTTGTTGTAAGTGATTTAACCTATGTTTTTATTAGTAACAAATGATATTATGTCTGTTTCTTAGTTGATTTATTTAATCGAGAAATTATTGGTTATGATGTTAGTTTACACAAAAATGCCAAATTAGTTGAAAGCAGCTTTAATAAACTTCAATTTTCATTAAGCAATATTAAAATATTTCACACTGATCAAGGCAGCGAATTCAATAATAATCTTATTTATAACCTGTTAGTTAAAAATGGGATTCAAAAATCTTGCAGTAAACCAGGTTGTCCTTATGACAATGCTGTTGCGGAATCAACATACAAAATTTTTAAAACTGAATTTATTAAAAATAATAAATTTAAAAACGTTGAGCAGTTTAAATTAGAATTATTTGATTACATTAATTGGTACAATAATATTCGAATTCATAGCAAACTAAATTATTTAACACCAGTGCAATACAGAAATTATTATTCTACATAAAATTTGTCCAAAAAACTCTTGCCATTCCAGATGATTTTTTTTATTTCATCAAGAGTTTTCTACAAAATTAAAAGATTATTTTTATAAGATTAATTCTTATATAAATATCATAGCATAAAAAATATCTTTTTTTAGAAAAATAAAAAACACTAAAAAATATTTTAGTGTTTCGTATATTTTAATTAGACTGTAGCAAAGTATAATAATGTACGTACCATTTGTGATACATATGACATTTCATTATCATATCATGCATATACTTTAACTAATTGTTTACCATCACGTTCAATAATTTTTGTTAATGTTGCATCAAAAATTGATCCGTGTGTTTCACCAATAATATCTGATGAAACAATTGGTTGTGTATTATAACCAAAAGTTTCTGAAGCTGCCGCTTTCATTGCATTATTAATTTCTTCAACTGTTGTTGTTTTTTTCAATTCAACTGCTAAGTCAACAATTGAACCAGTAATAGTTGGAACACGTAATGCCATTCCATCAAATCGGCCTTCCAATTGTGGTAATACTAACGCAACAGCTGCTGCTGCTCCCGTTTTAGTTGGAACAATATTTGAAAAAGCAGCACGTGCTCTTCTTAAATCATCATGTGCTAAGTCCAACAATCTTTGATCATTTGTTACCGCATGAACAGTTGTCATATATCCTTTTTCAATTCCAAATTTTTCGTCTAATACTTTTGCCATTGGTGCTAAACAGTTAGTTGTACAGCTTGCCCCTGAAATAATAGTATCTTCTTTTTTAATTTCCTTATGGTTTACATTATAAACAATTGTTTTAACATCGCTTACTTTTGCTGGAGCCGAGATTAAAACTTTTCTCGCTCCGGCTGTAAGGTGTTTTGAAGCGCCAGCACGATCAGCAAAGAATCCTGTTGATTCAACAACAACATCAATGCCTAATTTACCTCATGGTAACTCAGCAGGATCTTTTTTGGCATAAACATTTATTTTTTTACAATCAACAATAATAACGCCTTCTTCTGAAGAAATTTTTCCTCTTTTTCATCCTCCTTGGGCTGAATCAAGCTCTAATAACGTTGCTAAAGTTTTTGCCGCAGTTAAATCGTTAATTGCGACAATTTCAACATTTTTTTCATCAAATAATCTTCTAAAAGCTAAACGGCCAATACGCCCAAAGCCGTTAATTGCAATTTTTGTCATCTACTTTTTCTCCTCTACATATATTTAATACCTTCTTAGTCTGCAATAAAAACATTGCATACTTACTATACATTTTACAACCTATAGAGTCAATTTGCAAGAAAATTAGAAAATATCCAAATTAAAGGTTACTTTATCATCAAGATAGAGCCAAATAATAATATTAATTTTTTTAACCAAAACGACCTGTAATATAATCTTCTGTTTTTGATTTACGAGGATGAGAAAACAATAATGCTGTTTTATTATATTCTATTAACTGTCCTATTCAAAAAAATGCAGTATAATCAGAAATTCGTGCCGCTTGTTGTAAAAAGTGCGTTACAATAATAATTGTAAAATTCTTTTTTAAATCCAAAATTAACTCTTCAACTTTAGCAGTTGCAATTGGATCTAATGCACTTGTTGGTTCATCCATTAACAAAATTTCTGGCTTTAACGCAATTGCCCTAGCAATACATAATCGTTGTTGTTGTCCTTCCGACAAACTTAGTTCTGAATCCTGCAAGTTATTATCAAACTAATAAATGTATTAACAAGCAAGTTAATAATTATGAACAAGAAGTTATCAGTGCCTTTAATAAAAGTCGCAAAATTTATGGGGCTCGCAAAATTAAAGTTATTTTAAACAGAAAAGATATCATCTTATTGCGGCGAAAAATCAGATTCTTTATGATCAAAAATAATTTGGTTTCTAAATACACCAAATTAAAATATCATAATCATAAAACAACAGTCAATAATGACCAAATTAATAATATTTTAAATCGTCAATTTAACAACAAAAAACCTAATGAAGTTATTGTTAGTGATTTAACATATGTTAAAGTTGGCGCTAAATGACATTATATTTTTTTATTAATTGACTTGTTTAATCGTGAAAAAATTGGTTATAGTGTGCTGGGCCGAATAAAACAGTCGAACTGGTCCAACAAGCTTTTCATAAAATAACACGACCATTAAATCAAATAACTCTATTTCATACTGATCGTGGTAATGAGTTTAAAAATAAAATCATTGATGAAATTTTAATAACTTTTAATATTAAAAGATCATTAAGCAATAAAGGCCGCCATTATGATAATGCTGTGGCTGAAACAACTTACAAAACTTTTAAAACTGAATTTATTAAGGGTAAAAAATTTAAAAATTTAACACAATTAAAATACGAACTTTTTGATTTTGTGCATTGATATAACAATATTCGAATTCATGGCAGTTTAAATTATTTATCTCCAGTTACTTTTAGAAAACAAATGTCTATATAAAAAGTGTCCTAAAAAGTGTTGCCATTCCAAACTGAATTAACAAATCATATTATTCATCATTTAGCTTTTATTATTATTTTATTTGTATTAGTCTTAAATATTTTTGTTAAAGTTATTGGTTTATTTGAAAATAATCACCAACCAAAATGGTGAGTAACAATTAGTATTTTAATTAAATGTTATTGTGGTTCTTTGCTAACTAAAAAAATGCTTGGAAAAAACAACTTCAAAAAAATTCATGTAACTCAAAAAAATCTAAGAACATCATAACAAAACTAATAAATTACGATAATCAATTACTAAAAGAATATCAAACAAAGTTAGCAAAATTAAAAACCCAATTAACAAATACGCATCAGCAAAAAAAGCAGGATAATTATCAACTATCAATTAACGCTTTAGAACGAAAGATTCAAAATTTACAAGAGGAAATGGAACAAATTTATGATAACAAAAACAACAAAATCTTTTAACAATAAAATTAAACAATGATTTAAAAAAATCTTTTGTCGCTTAATAAATCAACATCAACATACATTATTAAAAAATTCAACTCCGTTACCAAAAAATACTGTTTTAGGAATTGAAAAATTTGATTTTTATTATAATTTTGGAGCCAAACAGGCATTGTTTAATATTAACTTAAATATTTTTTGAAACAAAGTAACAGCTTTAATTGGACCATCAGGATGTGGAAAATAAACTTTGTTACGAGCAATTAATCGAATGAATGATTTAATTGAAGGTACAAAAATTAATGGTGCAATTATATATAATGATAAAAACATCTACCAGTATCATCAAAATATTATTTCATTGCGAGCAAAAATTGGAATGGTTTTTCAAAAACCAAATCCATTTCCAAAGTCAATTTATGAAAACATTGCCTTTGGATTAAAAAGTTTAGGAATTTTTGATAAAAGAATTCTCGACCAAACGGTGGAATCATCATTACGACAAGCTGCATTATGAAATGAGGTTAAGAATAATACGTTGATTTTGATAAACCCAAAATCTTACATATTTTTCTTACTGAATATTTTGTTTTGTTATTAATTATTGTTATTTTTTGGCCATTATCAGTGCGGCTTGCTTTAAAATGTCATTTTCCATTTTCAAGTCTTTAAGTTCTTTTCGTAAAGTTATTATTTCATTTTCTTCTATTGTGCGATTGTCTTTTACTTTAAATGAACCAGAATTATTATAATTTTTAACTCAACTATAAATAGTTGGTTTTGGTAAATTATATTCTTGCCCTAGATTAATAACACTTTTACCATTTTTATATAGCATGACAATTTGTTTTTTAAATTCTTCAGAGTATGAAGTTTTATTTCCCATTTTTATATTTCTTCTTTCTTAATAATTTTATCTAATTTTGAAGTATATATAATTATGGTCCTAATAATTGTAGCCTATCCAGTTAGTGAAACTTGGAGTTCATTAGAAAGAACTAATAATAATCTTGGTTCATTAACTAATTTAAAAACTTTTACTGTAAAAGTTGTTCCAATATCATTAAAACTAGTCGGAATAAAGGGTGAAGAAGTTAAAATAATAAGAACCGGAGATGTTTCCGTAATAATTTTACTAATTGCAAAAATTATTCCGGTAATAATTTATCCCCTGGCATTTGGTAAAACAACTTTGCAAACCATTCCAATCTTGCTTGTTCTCAATGCTAAAGCAGCATCACGATATTCTTGAGGAACATAATGCAGGGCATGCTCAACTACTCGAATAATAATTGGCAACGTCATTATAAAAAACATTAACCCCGCTGATCAAAAATTATGACCAAGTCGCAACCCAACAACAATAACAACATATCCAAAAATGGAAAAAACAATTGATGGTGTTGCAACTAAAGCATTAGTTGAAAATTGAATTAATGCTACTAACCGACTATTTTTCCACGCATATTCCTCAAATAAATTGCTGTAATAATGCCAATCGGAATTGATAAAAAAGTTCCCGTGAAAATTAACATAAAAGTTGAAATAATAAGTGGTGGTAACTCATAATAACCAATAAAAGCACTTGAATCAAAATGTGCTAAATAACTAATTTCCACAAAACCATTAATAATAATATTTAAAATAATCTACGCATAAAAACTAAGTGTAAGCAAACAAGCTAATATCATTCAAAAAATTCGACAATAATTTATTGTTTTATTATAATAATTGCTTTTTATCTTTTTATTAATTAACACTAGAAAGTCTTTGTCTGTTAATCAAGTTGAATTACTTGCTTCTGCTAATGAATTGATTTCTCGTTGAGAATGTTTTATTTTTCATCTACGAATTAAATGCTTCCATTGTTCTTTTCGCCGTTGAATTTTATAAGTAGTTAAAATAATAATATTTAAAATTGAAACCATCATTAATAGAATTAAGCCTAAACCAAATAAAGCTGAACGATGTAAACTAGCAATATGTTCAAGTAATTCAATTCCAATTTGGGTTGCTAATGTTGCAATTAGACTAAATAAAAAGCTTCAAAATCCTTGCTTTAAATTAGGAATTTGTGCCGCCATTCCTCTTAATAAAATCATAGCAGTAACTTCACCAATAACACGACACATTTCAAAAATAACAGCACCAATATTTTTTGTTCTTGTAGCTGTTTTTACCACTTTAAAAGCAGTATATGTATGAGATGCACCCATTGCTAGAGCTACAAAACGATATGATTTCGCAACACTTAAAAAAGCATTTGCTGATAAAGCAAAAATGGTTGGTAAAGCTAAAAAAGCTAAGATAACCCCCTGCTGTTAATAAGTTTGTTAGTCCGCTAGCTCCCACCCGAACAAATAACATGCCAATTGTTTCTCACCCAAACACCGCAAATAAAACTGGAGGAATTCCGGCTAATAATTCAACAACAAAAATAATAATATTTATTATCCGTCTTGATAAAAATTCTGTGACAAAAAGAACGGTTAAAATTACTAATGGTGCAGATAATGTTAAAACTAAAATAGTACCAGCAATAAATGCTAAAGCGCCAAATTGGTATTCTCCTGTTTCATTATTGATAATTCATTTCGTCCCTGTTAAAAAGTTTCAAAATCCTTGATAACGTAAAGCGGGAATAGCACTAGTAACAATGAAATAAATAATTAAAAAGACAGCAATAATGGCGCACAATGAAAATAAACTAGTCATTACTTTTGCAAGACGATCAGTAATTTGCTTGCGTTTAAAAATATTTATAATAATTTGATTCATAAATTAATCTAATGTGGATAAATCAGAAAAAGGATTTGTACCATATCATTCTCAAACTAAAATTAATTCATCAGCTTGAATGATTGATTGTCCCTTGGCTTAATTTTTTAAAAATAATAAAAAATTGGTCGTATAAAGAAAAAAAGGGTTTTAGACAAATAAGAAAAAAAATACCTTTTTAATTTATTGAACTAAATAACATTTAAAAATAAAAACACTTATTTTCTTTATACGACCTCATAAAAAATGTTTATGGAATAATAATTGCTTAAAACAAAACAAAATGCAAGAAAAATAATATTTTATCAAATTTATTTCCACTTTAAAATAAATTTTTAATTTTGTAGAAAATTCTTGATGAAATAAAAAAAACATCAATATGATAAATTTAAAAGAAAATTATATAAACTTTTAATATTGTTATTTAACTTTTTTATACGTTAAAATATAATACCGATGATTGTTGGTTTGGTGTTAAACCTTTATGCTGTTATTTTAGTTTTCAGAGATTTAAATAATTTTGAATGTTCGTGAAACCTAAGCCATGATAATGAATTAAGGATTCTTTAAGATTTGATTGTAATTTACTAATTTTATTTAACTTCCGATAACTAACATCAGGATTTGTACTAGTTTTAGTTGCTAATAAAATAGAATTTGTTTGTTTTGCTACTAATAAATATAATAGTTGCATGTCAGAAATAATAATTGAATTTTCTTTGATTAATTGTTTATTAATATTTTCAATAATTCACTGTTTTTGTAATCGTTTTGTGTTAGTTGATTTAACATAAATATTATTATTGCTATCAACAGCCATTTGAATACAACATTTAGTGTTGGTTGAAAATGAATCAAGATGAATTTTTCTTTTATCAAATTTATCTTTAAAATTACCTTTGTGGATTTCTTTAATAAATGTTTCATCGATTTGAATTTGGCCATTTAACGTTTTAAATTTTAATTTGGTGTTTTCTAATTGTTTTGATTTCATTATTTTTTGGCGATTATATCAAGCGGTTTTCGGTGATGTTTTAATAAAGCGAGAAATCATTTTACTAGATTGGCCTAATAATGAAATTTTAATCAATAAATTTCACTGTTCATAATTTAAATGACTTTAATACGTAAAATGATCGCGAAAAGCATCAAAACTATCACGACATTTTTTGCATAAATATTTTTGTTTTCCTTCAGGATTATGACCATTTTTAACACAATAAAAAGATTGACAATTAGGACATTTAATACCTTTATCCCTAAATTTTTGATCAATTTAATTTAAGCGTTTTTGTTTTTTAATTAATTCTGCTTCTTTTTTGACTTTTTCATGAAATTCTAAAAATTGATCATCTGTTAAACTATTTATTAATTCTTCAATTATTTTTTCCATTAATTATTCACCTCTTATATTAAAAATATACCTAATTTTAGGTATATTTTATAAATATCAATAGTTTTCTACAAAATTAAAGAAATAAATTAGCAAAAAAATTCCATAAAATTAAAAAGTTAATATAGCACATTATTTTAGACACTTTATTAACTAAAAACTTTATATTGTTAATTACTTCCAATATTAATTAAAACTATTTGTAACAAGCATCCCCAACAGACAACATTACTAGATTGTTAACTTTTCCACATAATCCTCATCAGTTCTCCTGCTATTTCCCAACAATTCTATTTCTGTTGCTAACCCTCGAATCCGATCAACAATTCTTAATGATTTTACTTTGTTAATTTCTTTATCATTAATTTCAGTTTTAACATTTGCATAAATCGTTGTTAAAGCTGTTGTTGTAAAATTTGATGAAAAAAAAGTTGGCAGTCGGCGACTAATACGGTCATTTATAATACGAAATAATAAATCATCACGAACTCATGGAGAAACAGTTTCTCCGCCAATATCATCTAAAAATAAGACATCCGCTCCTAATAAAATTTCTACTAATGATGATTCACTATTAAAAAGATTAAATGATTCCTTTACTCGATTAATTAAATTAATTAATGAAATAAAAGCAACTTTACGATTATTATTTGCTAAAATATTAGCTAAGAAAATTAATAAATAAGTTTTACCAACTCCTGGCTGACCATAAATATATAAACCTTTTTTTCGTTGGCCTTTAACAAATTTGACCATTTCTTCAATAATAAGATGCATATTATTAAAATTTTCATCTTTTTTAATATCATTTAATCGTAATTTTAATAATTCATCACTAAAGTCATAATAAAGATAGTTATTTTTAACTTTATTTTTTTCTTTAATAGCTATTGTATGATTACATTCAACTCGTGTTAAAAACAAATTATTATTTTCTTTTTTAATATAATATTTGTAACCTTTAAAGGATTGTTGGCATAAAGATAAAGATGATGTTTTTTCACATTGATGATAATTTTTTAAATATTCTTGAAAGAGTGTCTCAAACTGTTGATAATTATTAATATCAAACGCAATTTCTTGTAAATTAAGTATTAGCTCTGCATTGTTTTGAAGTTGTTTTAATAAATTTATTTTTGACATTGCCCCCATCTCTCTTTCATTTTTACTATTATAAATTTTTTAAATCATCTAATAATTGTGTAAGATCAACTTTTTTGATTCCTTGTTCTTGCCGTTTTTGTTCATAAATTTTATTATATTCTAATTTAGCCATATTATGTTTAACTGTTTTTTCTTTCCAATGATATGTTTTTGCTTTAATAGCATCCTTTGTAACTTTACTTTTTTGTGTTTTTGCATAAGCGCCGCGTAAATGCTCCATCGCTTTATCAACAGTATTAATTTGTAATTGATGAAAAGTGTTTGCAATTTTTTCACAATACTTTCTTTCAATTCGATGATAATTTTTAAATCAAACATATTCAATTAAACAATTAACTACCCCTGTTGTTAATGAATAATTAATAATTAAATCACGAATTAATTCAATTTCAATTGGTGTTGGCTTCTTATTTTCTCGTAGTAAAGTTAAATATTGAATTGGATCAATTGAAACCATTTCATTAATTTTTGCTTCTAACATGTTAGTTTGCTTAATAACATTTTCATCATTAACAATTAAATTTAATTGTTCTCCATTAAGTTGTTTTTTTAATATTTTTTTTTGATGAAAATCAGATAGTAAATGTTGAAATGTTTCATAATTAAAAATTCGTTCTTCGGCAGTTAACTCAATACTTTTATAAATAAAAATAGCAAGATTATTTGTTAAAACATTGTAATAATTTGCTAACTGGATAATTTTTTCACGATATGGTAAATATAATTTATGATTTGCATTTTTTGATGCTAAGTATTTATCAATATAAACAAAATCAAATGTCATTGTTTCATCACTTAATTGACCAGATAAATCATTATGCTTCTGTTTACCTTTTTGATTATTAACAATAAATTTAGCTTTAATAATTGCAAAAGATTTTTCTCCTACAATATTCAATAAATAATTTCTTAAAATTTGATTTTCAAAAAAAGCAATTGCGGAAATTGGTAATTGTGGTTTTAAAATATAGTGCTTTCCTTTTTCGCGTTTTAAAATCTTTAATAAACCAATTGTTTCTAATTTACTTTTTGATACTAAAAATTCATCATATGATATTTGTAATAATGTTAAAAGATTGTCTAAATAATATTTAGTATTTAATTCTAAGATAAAACCTTGTGCTGTTAAAGCAATATATAACATATGTGCTTTATCTCCAATAATTAGCCGATATAAACATAAAAGTAACATACGCTCATCATCTGACAATTGATACTCTTGTTTAATTAAATAAGTAGTTTCTTTTTCCATCATTTTCCCATTCCTCTTTGTTTAATCATTAATAATCTTACAATGAACAATTAATAAGTAAATATAATTTGTTAAAATAATGCTATTAACTGACTTATCCACAATCTTTTTTAAATAAAACAGTTATAATTATTAAGTTTTTAAAACTTTTCCACATATAAACAACTTTTAACTATTATATATTTTCTGTTTTTTAAATTTAATTGGTGTTAAAACTAATAATCCTTTTTGGGTGCATCATAAAGCAATATTATGACGTGAAATAATTAATTTATATAAAATAGTAAAACTTGAAATAACCATTTGTAAATAAATTACCAATTGAATTGGGAACTTAATTACTTTAATAACAAAAGCCATTGGGAAAAGAACTTGTTTTAGACCGATTGCATATAATCATAAAACATTAAATGCAAATGAAATTAAAGCAAGCCCTATTGCATATAAGATAATTGTTTTTAATATTCAAAATTTATCACTTTTAAATAAAAAAACCATGCTTCCTAAAAAACCATATAAAGCAAGATTAAAGGAAAAACCACTATGATATGTTCCGCCAATATTTGCCAAAGCCCCTAAGGCATCGGTAGCAAGACCACTTAATACACCCAAAAATGGTCCAAATAACATTCCAATCACAAAAATTAAAAAGTTACCTAATGCTAATTGAATTACTCCTCCTCCCATAAATGGAAACGGAATAGTATAACTAATAACATTTGTTAAAATAACAGATAATGCAATTAATAAACTTATAATTGTAATTGTTAAAATACTAATTTTTTTTCAATTTTTATAATCTAATAATACCCCAAGATAAAATAAAATAGCAATCCCTAAACAAGCACCAATATTTGTTAATATATATAGCATATTCTACACCCTTTCTAAATAAAACTGATAAACCAACGGAATAAAATATAGCGACCCACAAACTAAAATATTTTTTGTTTTATTTTGTAATAATAATTTTTTCCAATTTTTAACTTTGTTCTGCATCTTAATATTATTAATGTCTCATGACATTGGATGCTGAAATTCCGTAATATATAAATTATTGCCAAAATGTTCCTTCAATAAAGTTAAATTTTGCATATAATCTTTTTTTTGTGAAGAAGCATACAATACTAATACTTCATTTCGATTAAAATTATGTAACATTTCAAAAGTATGAATACAGGCACGAATTCCTTCTGGATTATGTGCTCCATCAATAATAAAATACGGTTTTTTACTTAGTTGGGTAAAACGCCCTAAGACTGAGTTAACTTTAAAAAGCTCATAATTAATTTTAAACTTAAAAACTTTTAAAAACTTAATAACTAAACCAACATTAAATTCTTGGTAATAATTAATTGCTTGTGGGTAAACTTCGCTTGTAATAATATTATCCGAATTGTAATATTTTGCAATTAAATTAAAATGTTTTTTACAACTAGCACTAATAAAAAGCTGACAATTGTTTTTTGCAATTCCAACTTTATTTTGAATAATACTTTCCAAAGTATTGCCTAATATCTCAGTATGTTCATAATCAATTGAAGTTAGTAAAACAGCAAATTTATTATTAAAAACATTCGTTGCATCTAAACAGCCACCAATTCCAGCTTCAATAATTACAATATCAATTTTTTGTTCTAAAAAATATTTAATACAAATTAAAACTCAAATTTCAAAAAAAGTTAACTGATAAGTTTTAATTTCTTCTTTAATTTCTTTGATAATTCGTTTTAAATCAGTATCACTAATCATCTTGCTATTAATTTTAATTCGTTCATTGTGTTTTGAAAATGCTGGTGACGTAAAAAGACCTACCCGTTGATAATTTAACATTAACTGGCGGTGTAAGTAATTTGAAACTGATCCTTTTCCGTTTGTACCAACAACATTAATTACTTTAATTTTATTTTGTGCATCAGCATATTTTTCTGTTAATAATTTTACCAAATTATATTTTTTTTGAAAAAATGTTGCCTTAAAAAGTTTTTTTTTAACATCCATTGTAACCTCTTACTTTAATAAAGGTTTTAAATATTGCGCTGTATAACTAGTATCACTTTTTAAAACAAGTTGTTCTGGTGTTCCTGTTGTAACAATCATGCCACCACCAACGCCACCTTCTGGTCCTAAATCAATAATATAATCAGCCATTTTAATAACATCTAAATTATGTTCAATCGTAATAACAGTATCACCATTATCAACAATTTTATTCAAAACTACTAACAATCTTTTAACATCATCAACATGTAATCCCGTTGTTGGTTCATCTAATAAAAATAAAGTTTTCCCCGTTGTCCGTTTTAACAAAAAGGTTGATAACTTAACCCGCTGGGCTTCTCCACCAGACAATTCTGTTGCTGATTGACCTAATTTAATATAACCTAAACCAACCTCTTGCATTGTTTCTAACTTCTGACTAATTTTTGGTTGTGCCGCAAAAAAATCACAAGCTTGGTCAACTGTTATTTCTAAAACATCATAAATATTTTTATCTTTGAATTTAACTAATAATGTTTCATCATTATAACGTTTCCCTTCACAAACTTCACAAGAAACATAAACCGTTGGTAGAAAGTGCATTGAAATCTTAATAATTCCATCACCTTGACAGTGTTCACAACGTCCGCCTGGCACATTAAACGAAAAACGGCCTTTCAAATACCCTCGTGCTTTAGCCTCATTCGTATTGGCAAATAAATCACGAATATCATCAAAAACTGATGTATAAGTTGCTGGATTACTCCGTGGTGTTTTCCCAATTGGATCTTGGGAAATATTAATTACTTTATCAATGTTATCAATCCCGACGATTTTATCATGTGCCCCTGGTCGTTCAGTCGCTAACCCTAAATTTTTCTTAATACCTTTTCATAAAATTTCATTCATCAAAGTTGATTTACCACTTCCTGAAACACCTGTTAAACAAACAAATTTATTTAAAGGAATTGTAACATTAATATTTTTTAAATTGTTTTCTCGTGCTCCTTTAATTTCTAATACTAAACCATTACCACCACGCCGTTTTTTTGGCACATCAATTGCTAATTCACCAGTTAAATATTTACCAGTAATTGAATTTGGGTTTTGTTGAATATCATCAATACTTCCCGCAGCAACAACTTCCCCGCCATTAATTCCTGCACGTGGACCAATGTCAATAATATAATCACTAGCACGAATCGTGTCTTCATCGTGCTCAACAACAATTAAAGTATTTCCTAAATCACGTAAACTTTTTAATGTTTCAATTAATTTATCATTATCTCGTTGGTGTAATCCGATTGAAGGTTCATCTAGAACATACAAAACCCCTGTTAACTGACTACCAATTTGCGTTGCTAATCGAATTCGTTGAGCTTCTCCACCTGATAATGTTGAAGCATTACGTGATAACGTTAAATAACATAACCCAACACGACTTAAAAAATCCAAACGATTAACTAATTCATTAATAATTAATCGTGAAATTTCTTGTTGTGATTCTGTTAATTTTAAATTCAAAACTTCTTTTAATTCATCTTCAACAGATAAATCAGTAAATTCAGAAATACTAATATTATTAATCTTAACTGATAAAGGAATTTCATTTAATCGCTTTCCTAAACAAGTTCCACATTTTTTATCTGTCATAAATTGTTTATAATATTCACGTTGTGATTCACTTGATGTTTCCGTATAGCGACGTTCAATTAACTTCCCAATTCCTTCAATATAATCATATCCCCGCATAATGTTCCCACTAGCTGTTTTTAAATTATATTCAATTGGTTCATCACTACCACGAATCAAATATTCTAGTTGCTCTTTTGTCAAAACACTGACTGGTTGTTCTAACACAATATGATAATGATTAGCTAAAACTTTAAACTTTTGCCATTCAATATTTGTTGTATTAACAATATTTTTTAAATAAATAATTGCCCCTTGTAAAATTGATAATGACCGATTAGGTATCAATAAATCTTCATCAACTTCTAATTTTACTCCCAACCCTTTACATTCACTACAAGCTCCTGATGGTGAATTAAATGAAAATAATCGTGGTTCTAATTCCGGAATAACAAAACCACAAATACTACATGAATAATTAGCTGAAAAAAGAATTTCCTTTTTTTTATCAGCAAAATCAATTTTTACTAATGCATTACCATATTTTAACGCTACTTCAATTGCATCATGAATTCGACTTAATAAATCTGCTGATTCTTTATAAACCAAGCGGTCAATAATAATCTCAATATTTTGTCGTTTATTTTTATCTAATTCAATTTCTTCATCTAAAGTTTTGATTTCATCATTAACCTTGACACGAATAAAACTTTCTTGTTTTAAACGTGCAAATAAATCTTTAAAACTGCCTTTTTTATCACGAACTACTGGTGACAAAATCATAAATTTTTCACCTTCTGTTAAAAGCTGTTTTAAATTATTTATTATTTCTTTAACTGTTACTGATTTAATAACCCCATGACCATCAATACAATATGGTGTACCAACGCGAGCATATAATAAACGTAGATAATCATAAATTTCGGTAACTGTTCCAACGGTACTACGAGGATTATGACTAGTTGTTTTTTGATCAATAGAAATCGCTGGTGACAAGCCTTCAATTGCATCAACATCAGGTTTTTCATTTCCACCTAAAAATTGGCGAGCATAACTTGATAGACTTTCAATATAACGGCGCCTTCCTTCTGCATAAATGGTATTAAAAGCTAATGATGATTTTCCGCTTCCTGATAAACCAGTAAAAACAACTAATTTATCTTTGGGTACCTTAACATCAATATTCTTTAAATTATTCTCTCGAGCGCCTTTAACAACGATTCAATCTTTTCCCATTCTCTCACCCTCTTAATTAGTTTTTTGTAAATTAGCATCATAAAATAATCTTATTTTTAAAAAAGAAAATTGTAAATTTTTAATATGTACAAATAATTAAATCTAAGTTTAAAAAATCTAACATTAACTGTCAGAAAAATTCATTTTTTTCAATTTCAAATGGTTTTAAAATTAGAATTACAACATTTTGTAATCTTAATACTAATTATTGATTATCCAATAATTGAATAGCATTAGTTAATATTTTTTCATAATTAAAGCCTGCTAAAGAATCATTTGCGGGACCAATTAGTTTGGCTGTCCTTTTTAAAAGTAATCGTTGTAAACGCTCATATTAATCATCAAAATAATTTCGTTTAATATAAAATAAAACTCAACTTCTTTTTCAAAATCATTAGTATTTTTTGACTTTTTGCGACGAAAAATATTACGATGATTACCAGTTGTATATCTTTTAGCAACTAAATTTGATAAATCTGTTGTTAAATCAATATTTTCTTCAACCTTTACTGTTACAATAAACAAAACTCGTAAGACATAACCAATAAAAATTTGATTATTTTTGTCATTAAAATCATAATATTTTAAAATATCTAAGCAAGCCATAATATCATTACGCAGTGATTCTGTTTGATAACGATGATATAGTTTAGTTAATTCATCAACTAAAACTTTAATATTACTATCCATCCTACCCCCGCTTTATGCTCCTATTATGATTTTACCATATCTGATGAAATTACAAATGGTAAATTAATATTATGTTTTTGCAAAAAGATAATTTTTTCTAACCATGATAATTGTTTAAAAGCTGCTTCACGTTGCATTGCTTCAGAACGAGTTGCATATTCTTCACTATAAATTATTTTGACTGGTCGTCGTTTTGCTAAAGCGGTATATTTTGCCCCAATGCCCATATTTTGTTCTTCTTCACGCCGACTTAAATCAACCCCATAACCAGCATAGAGTGTTTCATCAGCACAGAATAAGACATAAAAATAATGTTTGCATCATATTGCTAAACCATCGTTTCAAAATCAAGCGCCTTGTCAGCTCAATTAACATTAAAATTAATATCATGCGTTGTAATTAGAACTGTTCCATCAAAGGCTTGAATTGCTTCTAACAATGCTTCTTTGGCCAAAACATCAACATGGTTCGTTGGTTCATCTAAAATTAGTAAACTACATGGTTGCAGAGATAATACCGATAACCGAACCTTTGTTTGTTCACCACCCGACAATTTTGTCATCTGATTTTGCATTAAAGTACTTTTAACGCCAAAGTTGGCTAAAATACTTCGAATTCGCCCTTCTTCCAAGTCTGGATATAAGTTTTTTAAATATTCAATTGGTGTCATATCCATTAATTGTTCAATTTGATGAAAATACGCAATAACTACTCCATTACCAATTTTTAATGTTCCGCCTAACTTTGGAATATTTCCCGCTAAAGTATTTAGAAAGGTCGTTTTTCCAATTCCATTATATCCCCGCACAATACATTTTTCGCCATCACGAATGTCAAATGTTAATGGCTTAATTAAAGGAAAATGATATCCTATTGCTAATTGCTCTGCGCTAATAATAGTCGTACTAGCTGGTCTCTTATATTTAAAAACAAATTTTGGTTTTGTTAATTCATGCCGTTTATCCATTACTTCGATTTTATCAATTTGTTTTTGTCGTGACTGGGCACTTCTTGCTGTTGAAGCACGATCCTTATTTTTTGTGACATAAGTTTCCAATTTTTTAATTAGACGTTCTTGACCTTTTTGTGCTTTATCATATTGTTCATTTTTTAATTCACTTAATGCTAAATATTGTTGATAATTACCAATATAGCGATTAATGCTTAAATTTTCAAAAGCATAAATCACTTTTGCTACTTTATTAATAAAATCAATATCATGCGAAACAACTAGAAACGCTTTTTCATAATTTTGCAAAAATTTGGCTAATCATTCAACTTGTTCTAAATCTAAAAAGTTAGTTGGTTCATCTAATAACAAAAAATCATTTTCTGATAATAATAACTTTGCTAGGATAATTTTTCCCCGTTTACCACCCGATAATTCGGATAATTTAACATTCAACTTTTCTGGATCAATTCCTAAACCATCAACTAAAATACGAATTTCCTTATCAATTGTTTCAAAACCATTTTGATCTAAGTGTTCTTGTAATTTCAGTGCTTTGACAAGTTCATCTTCATCATAATTAAGACTCATTTTTTCATAAATTGCATGAATTTTTTCCTCAATTTCAAATAAATGTTGATATGTTAATTTTAAAAATTGATCAACTGTTAATGTTCCGTCTAACTCTTGGTGTTGGTCTAAATAACCAATTTTTATCCTTGGATGCAACTCAATGTTTGCTTCGTCAGGAGTAAGTTTTCCATAAATAATACTTAATAATGTTGTTTTCCCTGTTCCATTTGCTCCAATTAAAGCTAAATGTTCACCTTTATTAATTCGAATTGCTGAATTTTTATATAAAACTTTTCCACCGTTAGCATGACTTAAATTTTCAATATTAATTAAACTCATTTTAACCTCAATCCTTTATTCCGAGATATAATTATATCTTATTTTAAGAAAAATAAAAAGAAGTTAAATATATCAAGATTAACTTCTAAAAATAAAATCTTATTTATTATTTTTTATTATTAATTATTTTACTAACCCTAAAAAAGTTTTTGGTTCTAAACTAGCACCGCCAACCAAAGCGCCATCAATATCTGGTTGAGCTAATAATTCTTGAATATTTTCCGGTTTAACACTACCTCCATATTGAATTCGTATCACATTTGCTACTACTTCATCATAAAGACTAGCAATTTTTGCTCGAATTATTGCACAAACATTTTGCGCAATCTCAGCTGTTGCTGTTTTCCCTGTTCCAATTACTCAAATTGGTTCATAAGCAATAACAATTGTTTTTGCATCTTCAAAATCAATACCTTGTAATGCTTTTTCAATTTGTGTTTCAACAATTTGCTGTGTTTCATTGTTTTCATATTGTTGTAATGTTTCACCACAGCAAATAATTGGCACCATTCCTTTTGCTAAGATTTTTTTTGCTTTTAAGTTTATTGTTTCATTCGTCTCATTAAACATTTCGCGACGTTCTGAGTGTCCAATAATAACATGCGTAATCTTTAAATCTTGCAACATTTCAACTGAAATTTCACCAGTAACAGCCCCAAAATCTTCATAATGACAATTTTGAGCCGCAATAATTAAATGATGTGCATGTTGTTTTGCCACTGCTAAATTAACAAATGGTACTGCAATACCAGCTTCAAGTTTTAAATCATGACATACATTATCAACTTGTTTTAAAAAGTCAATTGTTTCATTCGTTGTTTTATACATTTTTCAATTTCCAATAATAATTGGTTTTCGCATTTTTCTCTCTCGTTTCTATCTAACATTTTAATTATATACTTAAATTTTAATGATTTCTTAATAAAATACTTTAATTTTTTAGAAAACTCTTGATATTTATAAAATATACCTAAAATTAGGTATATTTTTAATATAATAGGTGAATAATTAATGGAAAAAATAATTGAATAATTAATAAATAGTTTAACAGATGATCAATTTTTAGAATTTCATGAAAAAGTCAAAAAAGAAGCAGAATTAATTAAAAAACAAAAACGCTTAAATGAAATTAATCAAAAATTTAGGGATAAAGGTATTAAATATCCTAATTGTCAATCTTTTTATTGTGTTAAAAATAGTCATAATCCTTAAGGAAAACAAAAATATTTGGTCGTATAAATAAAAGTAGGGTAAAAATATAAAAATTAGAAATTAATGTAAAAGCAATATCACTTACAAAAAAGTGGTATTTTTTTTAAAAAAAAATAAATATTTAAAATAGTGAAACGGCAATATCTTTTTAATTAGCTCTAAGCATTTCCGCTTTCTTGTTTCAGTTAATTTTAATAATATATTTATTAAATTAAGGTATTGCCCTTCCACTATTTCAAAACACTTTTAAAAAATTAATGGCACACTAGCTTTATATTATTTTAGTTAATTTAATATTTTGTTTAATAACTAACTGTTCTTTGAAAACTTAATAGTATTTTTCGGTGTGCCATTTTTTACTATTTTGCATATTTTCAATGTGCCAAAATTTATTTTTACTATATATTTAATATATTTATTTAAATGGAATGGCAAGGGTTTTTTGGACAAATTTTATGTAAAATAATAATTTCTGTATTGCACTGGTGTTAAATAATTTAATTTGCTATGAATTCGAATATTATTGTACCAATTAATGTAATCAAATAATTGGATAGGATACAATTATTAGGACCATAATTATATAGACTTCAAAATTAGATAAAATTATTAAGAAAGAAGGAATATAAAAATGGGAAATAAAACTTCATACTCTGAAGAATTTAAAAAACAAATTGTCATGCTATATAAAAATGGTAAAAGTGTTATTAATCTAGGGCAAGAATATAATTTACCAAAACCAGCTATTTATGGTTGAGTTAAAAATTATAATAATTCTGGTTCATTTAAAGCAAAAGACAATCGCACAATAGAAGAAAATGAAATAATAACTTTACGAAAAGAACTTAAAGACTTGAAAATGGAAAATGACATTTTAAAGCAAGCCGCACTGATAATGGCCAAAAAATAACAATAATTAATAACAACAAAACAAAATATTCAGTAAGAAAAATATGTAAGATTTTGGGTTTATCAAAATCAACGTATTATTATCAAACTAATAAATGTATTAACAAGCAAGTTAATAATTATGAACAAGAAATTATCAGTGCCTTTAATAAAAGCCGCAAAATTTATGGGGCTCGCAAAATTAAAGTTATTTTAAACAGAAAAGATATCATCTTATCGCTGCGAAAAATCAGATTCTTTATGATCAAAAATAATTTGGTTTATAAATACACCAAATTAAAATATCATAATCATAAAACAACAGTCAATAATGACCAAATTAATAATATTTTAAATCGTCAATTTAACAACAAAAAACCTAATGAAGTTATTGTTAGTGATTTAACATATGTTCAAGTTGGCGCTAAATGACATTATATTTGTTTATTAATTGACTTGTTTAATCGTGAAATAATTGGTTATAGTGCTGGGCCGAATAAAACAGCCGAGCTGGTCCAACAAGCTTTTCATAAAATAACACGACCATTAAATCAAATAACTCTATTTCATACTGATCGTGGTAATGAGTTTAAAAATAAAATCATTGATGAAATTTTAATAACTTTTAATATTAAAAGATCATTAAGCAATAAAGGATGCCCTTATGATAATGCTGTGGCTGAAACAATTTACAAAACTTTTAAAACTGAATTTATTAAGGGTAAAAAATTTAAAAATTTAACACAATTAAAATACGAACTTTTTGATTTTGTGCATTGATATAACAATATTCGTATTCATGGCAGTTTAAATTATTTATCTCCAGTTACTTTTAGAAAACAAATGTCTATATAAAAAGTGTCCTAAAAAGTGTTGCCATTCCAATCAACCAATAATTTAATTGTCTTTGTCTCTGATTTTGTGTTTGTTGGTTGTAAATTATTTGGTCTATTTGTTGTGTCAACTACAGGGGAATTTCTCTGATTGTCATTAATAAGCACTAGGATGATTGGGTTGATCTTCTGGTGTTAAAGCAAAATTATAATGAGTTCCATTATTAACATGAAATATATTTATTGTATTACTTGAATTTTGATTAATTGGTTGATAAGGACTGTCATTATTTACATTAATATTAGCATTTAAAAGATTACTCATTGCTACTATTTATGGAGTACCACCCCATGTTGATGATTCTCTCATTCTTTCTAAATAATTGCTTGCAACTTCATTATTTTCTTGAATAAGATTTCTAAATGTTAATTCACCACCATTATTTAAAACTGTATCTAAATTTCTTTCAATATAATCAACAACGTTATTACGAAAGTCATTTGTTACTAAATTATTTGCTGTTTGGTCTTGATATCAATCTTGTCTAGAAATATGATTTGTTAAATCAAACTGTTGTAGTAATTTTTGAATAGATCTTCAATTTTTTATATTTTCTTTACCAAATAATTGAATAAATCTCGCTCCAAATTCTTCATTTTCATTGCGTACTGGTAATAAATAAGCAGTTGCTACAGCTCAAAATAAACAACTATTATCACTAGGAACATCATATCAAATATTTTGATTTGATAATTTAATATTTTTACTTTGCGTTTTATTTGTGTCACCTTGTGATTTATATCCAAAAATATTTGTGTTAATAATGTTATTATATGTAATATACTGGTTTAAAAAAATACGTTTTAATCATTCAAAATATGATTCATTTTTTATATTTATTTTTTGTGCCTCACTTATTTTTTCTATTTTTTTAGAAATTTTAAAAACAACTTTTACTGTATCATTTAGATTTATATTTTGTTAAATTGATTCAATAATTGCAGTAGTATCAGTAATGCTATTATCTTGTATTTTAACTTGATTAATATCTACGTTAGAATTTAATTCTTTAACACAATTTAAAATTGTCTGTGAACTATTATTTGATATTTCTTCTAACTCAGTTTGTGTAATAACATCTGATAATTCAATTTTTAATAATGTTTCTAATTCTTTCTCTATTTGTTTTAAATTATTTTTAATTTTTGTTTTTTCTTCTTCATTTTGTGTTTTTTCTAGTTTTTTATTTAATGATTCTATTTTACTTTTTAAATTCTGAAAATTTTTTAAAAGATTTTCAATTTTTATATTTTTTTTATATTTTAAAAAAAGAAAAGATATTAGACAATTTTCAATTTTAATACTAGTATCAGCGCCATTATCAAGTAATAATTTAACCATTTCTTTATTATTTTCAATCATTGTTAAATGTAAAGGGATTGATCCATCTTTATCTTGAAGATTAACATCAGCGCCATTATCGATTAAAAATTTAACCATTTCTTTATTATTTTCAATCATTGTTAAATGTAAAGGGATTGATCCATCTTTATCTTGAAGATTAACATCAGCGCCATTATCGATTAAAAATTTAACCATTTCTTTATTATTTTCAATCATTGCTGAATATAAAAGTAGAGTGCACCCATTTTAGTAAGTACTAATAAAAAGTATTTACTATTTTTTTAATTATATCTTTTTCTTTACGATTTGAATATCATGTATTTCATTTTATAACATCTTGTATATATTCTTCATGTGAATTATATATTTTATTATGGATTGTAGCTTTCTTAAGTAATGAATGAAAACTTTCTATAACAATCTTATCTACACAGTGGTATTTTTTCCCCATTGAAATTATAATACCGTTAGATAAACATTTATCGTGATAAATAGTGGATGTATATTGATATCCGTGATCTGAGTGAATTATTATTCCATTCAGATCTTTTTTTTTATTAATTTTATTTTATTAATTGCATCATTTAAATTATCCATTACTAATTTATTGTCATTATATTTAGATCACTTTACATCAACTATTTATTTAGTATATCCATCAATAATTGTTGATTGATAATATCTTTCTCCTTTTCAAATTAAATATGTTACATCAGTATATAGTACTGAAAACCTTTTTTGGAATGGCAACACTTTTTAGGACACTTTTTATATAGACATTTGTTTTCTAAAAGTAACTGGAGATAAATAATTTAAACTGCCATGAATTCGAATATTGTTATATCAATGCACAAAATCAAAAAGTTCGTATTTTAATTGTGTTAAATTTTTAAATTTTTTACCCTTAATAAATTCAGTTTTAAAAGTTTTGTAAGTTGTTTCAGCCACAGCATTATCATAAGGGCAGCCTTTATTGCTTAATGATCTTTTAATATTAAAAGTTATTAAAATTTCATCAATGATTTTATTTTTAAACTCATTACCACGATCAGTATGAAATAGAGTTATTTGATTTAATGGTCGTGTTATTTTATGAAAAGATTGTTGGACCAGTTCGGCTGTTTTATTCTGCCCAGCACTATAACCAATTATTTCACGATTAAACAAGTCAATTAATAAACAAATATAATGTCATTTAGCGCCAACTTGAACATATGTTAAATCACTAACAATAACTTCATTAGGTTTTTTGTTGTTAAATTGACGATTTAAAATATTATTAATTTGGTCATTATTGACTGTTGTTTTATGATTATGATATTTTAATTTGGTGTATTTAGAAACCAAATTATTTTTGATCATAAAGAATCTGATTTTTCGCCGCGATAAGATGATATCTTTTCTGTTTAAAATAACTTTAATTTTGCGAGCCCCATAAATTTTGCGACTTTTATTAAAAGCACTGATAATTTCTTGTTCATAATTATTAACTTGCTTGTTAATACATTTATTAGTTTGATAATAATACGTTTATTTTGATAAACCCAAAATCTTACATATTTTTCTTACTGAATATTTTGTTTTGTTGTTATTAATTATTGTTATTTTTTGGCCATTATCAGTGCGGCTTGCTTTAAAATGTCATTTTCCATTTTCAAGTCTTTAAGTTCTTTTCGTAAAGTTATTATTTCATTTTCTTCTATTGTGCGATTGTCTTTTGCTTTAAATGAACCAGAATTATTATAATTTTTAACTCAACCATAAATAGCTGGTTTTGGTAAATTATATTCTTGCCCTATATTAATAACACTTTTACCATTTTTATATAGCATGACAATTTGTTTTTTAAATTCTTCAGAGTATGAAGTTTTATTTCCCATTTTTATATTCCTTCTTTCTTAATAATTTTATCTAATTTTGAAGTCTATATAATTATGGTCCTAATAATTGTAGCCTATCCATATTCATATTAATTATTTTATGTTGCAAAACATTATAAATAATAATACCAGTTTGACCAATTCCAGCATGGTCAATTGCAATAATATATTTTAATTTATTTGGTTTATTTTTTTTCTCAATTTGTAATATTTTTCAACCATCTGCAGCCAAATCTAAAATATCATTAATTTTATAATGTTGCATATATGAATTAATAACATCTCATTTATCTTCAAATAAATTTAAGTACATTTTTGCTCATTCTAAACATTGTAAATCATAATTATTTTTGTGTTGCGAAATACGACAATCAATAGGTTGACAATTAACTCAATCAAACGAAGTTTTTATTTCATTTCAAGCTTTATTAATATATTTACTTTTATATTATTGCATAATATTTTATTCCCTTCTTTCTATTTATCTTTTTAAATAAACAGAAAATTCCTTTGTTGGTTAATATTTTGATATTTATTAAAAATATTTATATTTTGATTTAATTAGTTAATTCGCCACCACTCACCCCCGAAGTGAGGTGGATGGCGATACTAAAACTCTATATTTAAACAGAGTTTATCCCCCAACGGAAGTAAAACAAATTTACCCAGTTATTAATCACTCTTCATCCACCCCTAGACAACTTTATATAAAGAAAATAACCTTTTGGAGTTCCAACCATCTTGTTTTTTTAGTGTCCGATATTGTTTTTTCGGTTTAACATCACTCTTTTTATAAAAACAAGCAAAAAACAAGCGCTCTGACATTTCGCAAGTGATTAATCTTGCCGAGAATTAAAGAAATAAATAGGATAGTAAATCCAATCGCTTTCGCACTTTCTTTAAGGCTTCGTGCCATAGATGAGTTATTCATCTTTAAACATCAAAAAATATTAAGTTTTAAAAATTGAATCTTGGATTAATCGTTAGATAGTATCTTTATTTATTTTTTATCTCATTATCTTTTTTTAATTCTTAGTTTATCAAATGTATTTTCTAGTAATATATTTAACAATTAACTAATAATTAAATAAAACAATTATTAAAAAATTTTTTAAGAAAAGAAAGGATTGATTTTTCAGAAAAAACCTATTTTATTAAATGTAAAAGATAATATCTAACGATTAATCCAATAAATATAATTATTTTTTGCAAAATAAAAAGCACTTTATTTTTTCAATAAAGTGCTACATTTTCATTTACAATTTACAATTTAAAAAAGCAATATGTTATAGTTAAATTGTAGGAAAAGGAGAACAACAAGAATGAAAATTGTGATTGGGAATGATCATACAGGTATTGAAATGAAAAATGCAATTGTTAAACATTTAATTAAAAAAAAATATGAAATTATTAATTTAGGTACAGATAGTATTGAAGCAGTTGATTATCCTGATATTGGTCAAGCTGTTGGTGAACGAGTAATTAAAGAAAAAAATAGTATTGGAATTATAATTTGTGGAACAGGAATTGGAATTTCAATTGCGGCAAATAAAGTAAAAGGAATTAGGGCAGCATTGTGTAATGAAACAATGCTAGCAAAATTAGCGCGCGAACATAATAATGCTAATGTTTTGGCATTGGGTGCTAGAATTATTGCAAATCAAAATGCAATTTGAATTGTTGATATGTTTTTAAATAGTACTTTTGATGCTGGTCGTCATGCGCTTCGTGTTGAAAAACTTAATAACCTTTAGGATAAAATTATGAATAATTGAGATAATTTATTTTTGTATCCTTTTTTAACAATTTTACTTATATTAGGATATATAACTAATTTGGTTAAAAAAGGAATAAAATTTTTTTATCAATGAGTTTTTATTATTCAGCATTTTTGTTTTTGGTTAGCATTATCATGTTCACTAACTTTAAATTATAATTTTATCATTTTTGATTTTGCCAAAAATATTAATTCAATTACTATTTTATTAGCAGTTAGTACGTTTTTATATGCTGCAATCTTTTTTATTCCAGGTTCATGAATTACAGGATTATTTCAAAGTCGGAAATTATGGTTTTGAATTTCATATTGCTTAATGTTTTTAGGAATTTTATTAGTTTTTATTTTACCGCAAAATTGAATTACTATGACTATTTGTACGATTGCTTTTGGCTTTGGTGTTTCAACGAATTTATTATGATATTTAAGTTTTAATGAGATTTATTTCTATCGAACTAATCCTTTTGCAACAGTAACTTTAAATTTACCAATTGTTGTAATAGCGAATATGGCTGGTGCTAATGTATTGATGTTTGTTAAAAATTTTAATAATAGTGGATTAACATTACATTATATTATTTTTGGAATAATTACTATTATCCTAATGTTTTCATTTGCTTTTTGTTTTTATATGCCGGAAATTAAAAACAATATTGGTGCTTTTTCTCCGAAAGTTTTAAAACATTTTAGTACATTTTCATGATGAAAAATTATTGTTATTCTTAGTTTATTATTTTTTATTGCTATTTTAAGAGAATTAAGTCAAGGTGATTTTTTAAATATTATTTTAGCACAATAAACTTGAGTACGTTATCACAGTAAAATAATGATGGAACATTATTTACATTTAGTTCAGGAAATTTGATGGTTTGCGCAAATTATTGGAGCAATGTTTATTTATTTTTTTATTATAAAAATTGGAATTAAGAATTCATTAATTTTAGCATTAATAATTTGAAGTCTATATTTTGTTTTTGTTGCTATAATTTCAATTCCGGAAGTTTTATTAATTTGTCAATTTTTAAATGGTTTTGCAATGATATTTTTGTTTGGAATTTTATTTTCAATTACAATGATGTGGAATTATCGGATTCAAAATCAACCTGTCACGGGTTGTTTTTCAGCATTAAATGCTTTAGTAACATTTCTTGTACAGTTTTTAATCCCGGTTTTTGCGCATTATCAAGTTGGTATTTTTAGTAATTTAAATTTAGATTGAAATTTACCATTTATTAAAAATAATTTATTTTTAGATTCATTAAAGCAAGTTATTTTATATTTATATTCTGTGCCATTAGTTGTTTTATTTTAATTGTTGTTGCTTTCTTTAGCACTAAATTTATTAGTGGTGAATATTATATTATAACCCAAACCAAGTTGAAGGTGGATAGGCTACAATTATTAGGACCATAATTATATATACTTCAAAATTAGATAAAATTATTAAGAAAGAAGAAATATAAAAATGGGAAATAAAACTTCATACTCTGAAGAATTTAAAAAACAAATTGTCATGCTATATAAAAATGGTAAAAGTGTTATTAATCTAGGGCAAGAATATAATTTACCAAAACCAACTATTTATAGTTGAGTTAAAAATTATAATAATTCTGGTTCATTTAAAGTAAAAGACAATCGCACAATAGAAGAAAATGAAATAATAACTTTACGAAAAGAACTTAAAGACTTGAAAATGGAAAATGACATTTTAAAGCAAGCCGCACTGATAATGGCCAAAAAATAACAATAATTAATAACAAAACAAAATATTCAGTAAGAAAAATATGTAAGATTTTGGGTTTATCAAAATCAACGCATTATTATCAAACTAATAAATGTATTAACAAGTAAGTTAATAATTATGAACAAGAAATTATCAGTGCCTTTAATAAAAGTCGCAAAATTTATGGGGCTCGCAAAATTAAAGTTATTTTAAACAGAAAAGATATCATCTTATCGCTGCGAAAAATCAGATTCTTTATGATCAAAAATAATTTGGTTTATAAATACACCAAATTAAAATATCATAATCATAAAACAACAGTCAATAATGACCAAATTAATAATATTTTAAATCGTCAATTTAACAACAAAAAACCTAATGAAGTTATTGTTAGTGATTTAACATATGTTCAAGTTGGCGCTAAATGACATTATATTTGTTTATTAATTGACTTGTTTAATCGTGAAATAATTGGTTATAGTGCTGGGCCGAATAAAACAGCCGAACTGGTCCAACAATCTTTTCATAAAATAACACGACCATTAAATCAAATAACTCTATTTCATACTTATCGTGGTAATGAGTTTAAAAATAAAATCATTGATGAAATTTTAATAACTTTTAATATTAAAAGATCATTAAGCAATAAAGGCTGCCCTTATGATAATGCTGTGGCTGAAACAACTTACAAAACTTTTAAAACTGAATTTATTAAGGGTAAAAAATTTAAAAATTTAACACAATTAAAATACGAACTTTTTGATTTTGTGCATTGATATAACAATATTCGGATTCATGGCAGTTTAAATTATTTATCTCCAGTTACTTTTAGAAAACAAATGTCTATATAAAAAGTGTCCTAAAAAGTGTTGCCATTCCAAAGACTAGCCAATTAGTTAGAATGGTTGTTATCCATTAGATTGATCAAAAAATTGCTTTAAAAAAATATTTACAAAAAAAGAAGTTACATAATAACTTTTACTGCAATAATATCAGGCATTTCTTGCTTGACAATTTGTTCAACACCATCTTTAATTGTTGAATCAATTAATCCGCAACCAACACACGCTCCTGCTAAACGAACATAAACAATATTATTTTTAACTTCAACAAATTCAATATCTCCGCCGTCTTGGTTAATATAAGGGCGAAGATTATCAATAATATCTTTTGCTTGATTTGTTTGTGTCATCCTAATCACCTTCACTATTTAATTATAGCATTTTTATAACAAAGTTAGTTCAATTAATTATTTTAATTTTGTAGAAAATTCTTGATGAAATAAAAAAAATCATCAATATGATAACTTTAAAAGAAAATTATATAAACTTTTAATATTGTTATTTAACTTTTTTATACGTTAAAATATAATACCGATGATTGTTGGTTTGGCGTTAAACCTTTATGCTGGTATTTTAATTTTCAGAGATTTAAATAATTTTGAATGTTCGTGAAACCTAAGCCATGATAATGAATTAAGGATTCTTTAAAATTTGATTGTAATTTACTAATTTTATTTAACTTCCGATAACTAGCATCAGGATTTGTACTAGTTTTAGTTGCTAATAAAATAGAATTTGTTTGTTTTGCTACTAATAAATATAATGGTTGCATGTCAGAGATAATAATTGAATTTTCTTTGATTAATTGTTTATTAATATTTTCAATAATTCACTGTGGAATGGCAACACTTTTTAGGACACTTTTTATATATACATTTGTTTTCTAAAAGTAACTGGAGATAAATAATTTAAACTGCCATGAATTCGAATATTGTTATATCAATGCACAAAATCAAAAAGTTCGTATTTTAATTGTGTTAAATTTTTAAATTTTTTACCCTTAATAAATTCAGTTTTAAAAGTTTTGTAAGTTGTTTCAGCCACAGCATTATCATAAGGGCAGCCTTTATTGCTTAATGATCTTTTAATATTAAAAGTTATTAAAATTTCATCAATGATTTTATTTTTAAACTCATTACCACGATCATTATGAAATAGAGTTATTTGATTTAATGGTCGTGTTATTTTATGAAAAGCTTGTTGGGCCAGTTCGGCTGTTTTATTCGGCCCAGCACTATAACCAATTATTTCACGATTAAACAAGTCAATTAATAAACAAATATAATGTCATTTAGCGCCAACTTGAACATATGTTAAATCACTAACAATAACTTCATTAGGTTTTTTGTTGTTAAATTGACGATTTAAAATATTATTAATTTGGTCATTATTGACTGTTGTTTTATGATTATGATATTTTAATTTGGTGTATTTAGAAACCAAATTATTTTTGATCATAAAGAATCTGATTTTTCGCCGTGATAAGATGATATCTTTTCTGTTTAAAATAACTTTAATTTTGCGAGCCCCATAAATTTTGCGACTTTTATTAAAGGCACTGATAATTTCTTGTTCATAATTATTAACTTGCTTGTTAATACATTTATTAGTTTGATAATAATACGTTGATTTTGATAAACCCAAAATCTTACATATTTTTCTTACTGAATATTTTGTTTTGTTGTTATTAATTATTGTTATTTTTTAGCCATTATCAGTGCGGCTTGCTTTAAAATGTCATTTTCCATTTTCAAGTCTTTAAGTTCTTTTCGTAAAGTTATTATTTCATTTTCTTCTAGTGTGCGATTGTCTTTTGCTTTAAATGAACCAGAATTATTATAATTTTTAACTCAACTATAAATAGTTGGTTTTGGTAAATTATATTCTTGCCCTAGATTAATAACACTTTTACCATTTTTATATAGCATGACAATTTGTTTTTTAAATTCTTCAGAGTATGAAGTTTTATTTCCCATTTTTATATTCCTTCTTTCTTAATAATTTTATCTAATTTTGAAGTCTATATAATTATGGCCCTAATAATTGTGGCCTATCCACTATACTGATCGTGGTAATGAGTTTAAAAATAAAATCATTGATGAAATTTTAATAACTTTTAATATTAAAAGATCATTAAGCAATAAAGGCTGCCCTTATGATAATGCTGTGGCTGAAACAACTTACAAAACTTGTAAAACTGAATTTATTAAGGGTAAAAAATTTAAAAATTTAACACAATTAAAATACGAACTTTTTGATTTTGTGCATTGATATAACAATATTCGAATTCATGGCAGTTTAAATTATTTATCTCCAGTTACTTTTAGAAAACAAATGTCTATATAAAAAGTGTCCTAAAAAGCGTTGCCATTCCATAGGTATATTTTATAAATATCAAGAGTTTTCTACAAAATTAAAGATTAATTATGGATATGTATATAATAATAGGTAGAGATTCAATTTAGAATTTTTATTGGAGTTTAAATGTTTAGAGGAGGACTAATGGAAGAAAAAAGTTTTAGTATATATGGCCTATCTGCTGGAATAAAATTAGCAGATGAAATTTGTAAAATTTTAGGTGTAACAAGACAAGAAATGGAAACTGTTCGTTTTGCTGATGGTGAAATTTTGGTACGGGCAATGAATTCGGTGCGGGGAAAAGATGTTTATATTATTCAATCAACATCTTGGCCAGTTAATGAAAATCTAATGGAATTATTAATTGCGATTGATGCTCTAAAACGCGGTAGTGCACAAAACATTAATGCGATCATTCCTTATTTTGGATATGCTCGTCAAGATCGAAAAGCGCGCGGTCGCCAACCAATTACATGTAAATTAGTGGCAAATATGTTAACAACAGCAGGGGCAACAAGAGTAATGACTGTTGATTTACATTCACCACAATCAATGGGATTTTTTGATGTTCCAGTTGATGATTTACGATCAACACAAGAATTAGTAAGAACAATTGTTCGAAAAATTGAAGAAGACCATCTTAAAGAAGAAATAACATTTGTTTCACCAGACCATGGTGGATTAGTGCGGGCACGAGATGTGGCTAATCGTTTAGGAAATTTAGCTGGGAATATTGCAGTAATTGACAAGCGCCGTCCAAAACCAAATGTTAGTGAAGTTCAATTTATTTTAGGAGATGTTAAAGACCGTATTTGTTTTATTATTGATGATATTATTGATACAGCTGGAACAATTTGTAATGCAGCAAAAGCATTAAAACAGCATGGGGCAAAAGCAGTTTATTTATTAGCATGTCATGGAGTATTTTCGCCCCCAGCAAAAGAGCGTTTAACAGAACTTATTAATGATGGGACAGTTAAAAAGGTTATTGTTACAAATACAATTGATATTAATCAAGACCGATTATTTGACGGGTTAGAAGTTATTTCAATTGCTGATTTAATTTCACAGATGATTAGAGCAATGATTGAAAAACGTAGTTTATCGGATGTTTATTCAAAATGTAATGAACAAATAAAAAAAATAATTGAGAAAATAAAAAAATAAAATAGTTGGTAAAGTTTGCATTGTTTAACTAAGAAATGCAAACTTTTTTATAACATTTAATTTTTTTATTAAAAAAGAGAGTAATTTAGAGTGCATCCATTTTAGTAAGTACTAATAAAAAGTATTTACTATTTTTTTAATTATATCTTTTTCTTTACGATTTGAATATCATGTATTTGGAATGGCAAGGGTTTTTTGGACAAATTTTATGTAGAATAATAATTTCTGTATTGCACTGGTGTTAAATAATTTAGTTTGCTATGAATTAGAATATTATTGTACCAATTAATGTAATCAAATAATTCTAATTTAAACTGCTCAACGTTTTTAAATTTATTATTTTTAATAAATTCAGTTTTAAAAATTTTGTATGTTGATTCCGCAACAGCATTGTCATAAGGACAACCTGGTTTACTGTAAGATTTTTGAATCCCATTTTTAACTAACAGGTTATAAATAAGATTATTATTGAATTCACTGCATTGATCAGTGTGAAATATTTTAATATTGCTTAATGAAAATTGAAGTTTATTAAAGCTGCTTTCAACTAATTTGGCATTTTTGTGTAAACTAACATCATAACCAATAATTTCTCGATTAAATAAATCAACTAATAAACAGACATAATATCATTTGTTACTAATAAAAACATAGGTTAAATAACTGACAACAACTTTATGTAGTTTATAACTATCAAAATCTTGATTTAACAAATTGTTATATTTATATGTAACATCAGTTGTATTTGAATGTTTGTATTTGATTTTTGTATAATTTGAAATTAAGTTATATTTTTTCATTATGTTGCTGATTTTTATGCGAGATAACATGATATTTTGCTGAGCTAATATAACTTTAATTTTTCGTGTTCAATAATTTTTACGACTTTTTAGAAAAATACTGATAACAGCATTATCAATGTTTTGAGTATTCTTGGGATTATTTGCTTTTAATTGATAGTAATATGTTGATCTAGCAAATTTCAATGTTTTACATAAATTAATAATTGGATATTTTGCTTTGTTATTTTTAATGATTGATATTTTTTGCCGATTATCAGTGTTGCTTGCTTTAAAATGTCATTTTCCATTTCTAATTGTTTAACTTTTTTACGTAATTGAATTAATTCGTTTTCTTCTGGCGTTCTATTGTCTTTAGCTTTAAATGAGCCCGAGTTGCTAAATTGGTGAGCTCATTTCCAAACAGTAGATTTACCAATTTGATAATCATTGACTAATTGTTCAGGAGTTTGACCCATTTTGTAAAGACCAACAATTTGTTGCTTAAATTCATCAGTATAATGATTCTTTGCCATAATTACACCTCCATTGTAGTTTAATTATAAATATTTACTCTACATTATTGTTGTCCAATTTATCTTAACCCATCCAAATTAAAAAGATAAACCAACGGGTATTAATGGAGTAGTTGCAGGTATAATGCCTGCTGCTGATGGAACATTGTTTCAAACATCTCAAAATAGCAGAATTTATTGATACTGCAATGGTCAATAAAGCAAAAGTTAGTGCAGAAGCAAAGCAAACATTAAAGGGTTATTATCAAATCAATGGTAAAACAAAGATTCATCAATATGGTTATTCAGTTTTACCAGATTTAGGGGCAGTTGATTTTGCCACATTAAAAAAGGATTATTTCACAACTAATGAAAGTGAATCTAATATTAAAGATGTTATTGTTACTGAATTAGATAAAGAAAGTAATATTAAAGTAAATCCTGATGAAATTGAATTAGAGGTAAAAACAAGGCCAGCCGGTAGTACTACAGGCATAAAATTAGTGGTTGGAAATTATGAACTTACCTTAACAACAAAAGCTAATGCGAAGACTGTTCAAGGAATTGGTAATTTTAGTATTAATGTTGTTGATAAAAGTAAATTTAAATTTAATTTAACAACTATTTCAGCAAAAGGATTTAAGAGTAATTTAACGGTTAATAATACTGTAGGTGATTTAAAAAAAGCTGTTCAACAGTATGTTGAAGGAAAATTAGCACCAGCAGTTAAAAAAGATGAAATTGAATATAAAGTTGAAAAAGAAACTGATGATACAAAAAAATATTAGAACAAGCATATAATGTTACTGTTTCAGCATCAGAAACAGCAACAAGTGTTACTAAAAAAATTTAAATTACAGTTAAGGTTGTTGGCGAACCAATGATTGATCTAGATTTAACAAAGTTTGCAAATAAAATTCCATCTCCTTCATTTTTAAATAATAATTTTAAAGAAAAAGATTTAGAAAAAAGTGTTCAAACAGCCGTTATGGAATGATTACCAAAATAATACCGTGCTGGAGTTTCTTTAAATACGGCAATTAAGCAGAAACCAACGGGAGCAACTGGTGCTGAGTTAGTAAAAGGAGAATATATTGTAACAATTACACCTGATGGGGGAAAAGTAATGGGTAGTTATGAAATGAAAGTGCAAGTAATGCAATTTACAACCAATGAAACAATTGATCTTTATTGAGCTGGTGTTGACATTCCTGTTGCTAATATTACTAATGGATAAAAAAGTAAAAGAAATTTTACTTTTTTATTTTTAAAATAATTATAAGGAAGATTGATATAATTATAGAAAAGCAAAACTATAAAGGAGTAGTGAAATAGTGTTTAAATTAACATCAAATTATTTTCCAGCAGGTGATCAACCCCCGGCAATTAAAAAATTAACTACCAATTTATTAGCAAATAAAAAACATCAAGTTTTATTAGGGGCAACGGGAACTGGAAAAACATTTACAATGGCAAATGTTATTGAAAATTATCAAAAACCAACATTGGTGATGGCACATAATAAAACATTAGCAATGCAATTATATGTTGAGTTAAAAGAAATGTTTCCAGAAAATCGTGTTGAGTATTTTGTTTCAAACTTTGATTTTTATCAACCTGAAGCTTATTTACCAGGAAAAGATTTATACATTAATAAAGATGCTCGCCAAAATATGGAGTTAGACATGATGCGGTTAAGTGCTTTTAATGCTTTAACAACTCGTAAAGATGTTATTGTCGTGGCTTCTGTTGCTGCAATTTATGGAGCACAAGATCCAAATGAATATAAAAAATCTTTTTTGCAAATTAATCGTAATCAAAAAATTAGTAAAAAAGATTTAGCTAATTTTTTAGTATCATCAGGATATGTTCGTAATGATATTGAAATGATTCCAGGTAGTTTTAGTGCTAAAGGTGATGTGATTAAAATTGTTCCAGGGTGAAATGTTAAAACCTTTATTCGCATTGATTTGTTTGGGGATGAAATTGATGATTTAGCTTATATTGATGGAATTACTGGTGATGTTACACAGCGGTTATCAACATTAACAATTTTTCCAGCGCAAGATTATATTACTTCTCCAGAACGCTTAGCTGAAGCAATTAAACGAATTGAAGCAGAGTTAAAAGTTCGCTTAGCTGAATTAGAAGCAGCTGGAAAAATTGTTGAATTACAACGTTTAAAACAACGAACTGAATATGATTTAGATTTACTTCGTGAAAGTGGAATATGTTCTGGAATTGAAAACTATTCACGACATTTAGATTTACGAGAAGAAGGTAAAGCTCCGTATACTTTGATTGATTTTTTTGGCCAAGATTTTTTAACTATTATTGATGAATCACATATGTCATTGCCACAAATTCGAGCAATGTATAACACAGATCGAAGTCGAAAAGAAACCTTAGTAAATTATGGTTTTCGTTTAAAAAGTGCATTAGATAATCGTCCCTTAAATTTTGATGAATTTAATCAAAAATTAAAAAATGTTATTTATGTTTCAGCAACTCCGGGTTACTATGAATTAGGTTTAGTAAATAATGAAGTGGTTGAACAAATTATTCGTCCAACGGGGTTATTAGATCCAACCGTAGAAGTAAAATCAACAGTAGGGAAAATTGATGATATTATTGAACAAGTAAAAATACGTCGAAAAAAAAATGAACGTGTTTTTATTACTACTTTAACAATTCGTATGTCAGAAGATTTAACAAGTTATTTGCAAGAACAAAATGTTAAAGTTGCATATTTACATAGTGAATTAAAAACTTTAGAACGTAGTCAAATCTTATTGGATTTACGAAAAGGAGTTTATGATTGTATTGTTGGTGTTAACTTAATTCGTGAAGGAATTGATATCCCAGAAGTATCATTAATTTGTATTCTTGATGCTGATAAGCAAGGATTTTTGCGAAATGAACGAAGTTTAATTCAAACAATTGGTCGTGCTGCAAGGAATGCGGCTGGGCATGTTATTTTATATGCTGATACTGTTTCTGAATCAATGCAAAAAGCAATGCAAGAAACTGCTCGCCGTCGTCAAATTCAAGAGGCATATAATTTGAAATATCATATTACTCCGACAACAATTATTAAGAATATTCGTGATTATACTAATATTAAACGTCAAGATGATAAATTACATAACATTAAAAATAAAAAATCAAAAGAATATAAAACAGCTAAAGAAGGATTACTACAAGATTTACGAAAAGAAATGTATGAAGCAAGTAAAAAACTTGATTTTGAACGAGCTGCAGAATTACGCGATATTATTATTGAAATTGAAGCAGAATAATGATTTGTGATAGTATTAATTTACAGGGAGGAACTGGGAATGACAAAGTTTATTGTAAAAGATATTGTTGATAAATTTGACTACGAGGTGTTAGCTGGAAGGGATGGTCTTAATCGACCTATTAAAATTTATGGTCTTAATCGACCAGGATTAGAATTAGCTGGCTTTGATTTTGAAAAAAATAATAGTAATCGTCGGGTAGTTTTGTTATCAAATAAAGAGCAATTATTTGTGAATACCTTAAGTGAAAAAGAAAGAAGAGAGCGCTATGAGTATATTTTAAATGAAAATATTCCGATGATTATTTTAACGGAAAAATTTACTGATAAATTATTATTAGAAATTGCGGAAAAACATAGTTGTCCAGTTGTTCGCGCAAGCAATATTACAACGAGTCGTTTATATCAAATGGTATTAGAATTTTTTGATGAACATTTCGCGCCAGTAACAGAAGAACATGCATCATTAATTAATGTTTTTGGAAAAGGAATTTTGTTAAAAGGAAAATCAGGAATTGGAAAATCAGAAATGACACTAGAATTAATTAAAAAAAATCATTTGTTTGTTGGTGATGATCGTATTATTATTCAGCAACGAAATAATAGATTATATGGGCAATCACATGAAATGTTAAAAAATTTAATTGAAGTTCGTGGTTTAGGAATCTTAGATTTAAGTAAAATTTATGGTTCGCAAGTGTTATTAGATGAATCAAAAATTGATTTAGTAATTGAATTAATTCATTTGGATGATGAACAATATAAATCAATTGACCGATTAGGATCTAAATATAAACATATTAAAATTTTAGATACAAAGGTACCAATTGTAACAATTCCAGTTACATATGGGCGTAATGTTAGTGAATTAGTTGAGACAGCAGTTTCAAAATTAAAATTAGATGAAGCGGGAATTTCTTCGATGAAAATTTTACAAGATCGTTTTAAAGAATATTCAAAATAGAATTGAGAAGGAGTTTATAACGTGAATTTAGCAACATGAATTGCCCACGATACTTATGGAAATTGATTTCGTCCTTATTGATTTTTAATTTTTTGTGGTTTTGCAATTACCATTATTTTATCATGAATTAATTTTCGTAAACGTGATATTCCAACGCAAGGATTTTACTGAGGGATTTTTGTGATTACACCAATTGCTTTATTGGGGGCTAGTTTTTTTGGTAAATATGATGTTAAAAATCCAATTTTCTTTTTTACATTATTTGCTTTCTGAGAACCAGGGATGAGTATTCATGGGGGGTTAATTTTTGGTTTAATTGCAGGCTGAATTTGATTTGGTTTTGAATCACGAAAACATAATATTTCGTTATGAGTATATGCTGATTTAATTGTTCCAAATATTTTGTTAGCACAAGCAATTGGGCGATGAGGTAATTTTTTTAATCATGAATTATTAGGAGCACCAATTGCACTCGAACAATTAATGTGATTACCAAGTTTTATTCGTGATAATTTATTTAAATGATATGTCCCAACTCCGGCACCAAATAATTTTCATCCAACAGAGGCAATTGGGATTAATGGAAACCCTTTTGACCCAACTGATTTTAATAATGTGCAATATTTTCAACCAATTTTTCTATATGAATCATTAGCTAATATTTTATTATGATTCTTAATTGTGATTGTATTACCATTAATATTTCGTTATAGTTATTATTGAAGGTTTAAAAAAGAAGAACCCGATTTTATGCAGTTATCGTGAAAAGGTGTTCGAGCAAAATGATACTATGATATCAAACCCGATCCAATGGTTGTTAATAATTTATCACAACAAGTAAAATTGAAAAAAGTTTATTTTAAAAATAAGCATAAGATGACAAAAAAACAAGTGATGAAAGCACATTGGAAATATTGTGGTGCACGATTAAAACAAATTTTTACAGCTGTTGTCCGAGAATTAGAAAAAATAGAAAACCCTCATCGTTTAAAAATTTTCCGTTGTGGAATTAAAACTGGTATGTATATTGCTGGTTATAATTTCATTCGGATTATTTTAGAAACACAACGAGATGATCATGATTTATTTTTAAAAAATATGCGAACGTTAGATTATGTTATTCTTAGTTTAATGATTGTAATTGGTATTATTTTAATATTATTTGCCCAATGGATATCTGTTATAAAATGAAGAAAAGGCGGATGATTATATGAAAAACAATACTAATGAAATATATGATATTTTAATTATTGGGGCTGGTCCTGGTGGGATGACAGCAGGAATTTATGCTGCACGAGCAATGGCAAATATTGCAATGTTTGAAAAAGGAACACCGGGAGGAAAAGTAACAAAGACAAGTGAAATTGAAAATTATCCTGGTTTTGATAATATTCAAGGCTATGAGTTAGCCATGAAAATGTTTGAACAAACCCAAAAATTAAAAATCCCATATATTGCCGATCGTGTGACAAATATTATAAAACAAGATAATTTGTTTAAATTAGAGTTATTTTCAAAAAAAATCTTATTAGCAAAAGCAGTTATTGTTGCAACTGGAACAGTTGAACGTAAATTAGGAGTGCCTGGTGAATTAGAATTAGAAGGGCATGGAGTTTCATATTGTGCAGTTTGTGATGGCGCTTTATATAAAGAAAAAGATGTAGTTGTTGTTGGGGGAGGCTATGCCGCTCTTGAAGAAGCCCTTTATTTATCTCGCTTTGTTAATAAAGTTTATCTAATTCATCGTCGCGATGAATTTCGTGCTGATAATAATATTGTGAATAAAGTAAAATCACATCCTAAAATTAATTTTATTGTTGATACAATAGTAACTGAAATTAAGGATGTGACCGAAAAACGGGTGACAGCAGTTGTTATTAAAAATGTGAAAACAGGCAAAATTGATAATTTAGCAGTCAGTGCTATTTTCCCATATATTGGTGCGATTCCAATTAGTGATTTTGCAAAAAACTTAGGAGTTTTAAATGAAGAAGGCTATTTTATTATTAATAATAAATGTTTAACAGCATTGCCGGGGTTATATGCCGCTGGTGATGTGACAAATACAACATTACGACAAATTGCAACTGCGATTAGTGATGGGGCAAAAGCAGCTCAATTTGCCTTAGAATATCTTAATAGTTGTCATTAAAAAGGTATTTTTTGCGGTAAGATATATATTGGATAAAGATGAAAAAGAAAGTGAGAAGGATTTATGACAAACAAAAAAGAATTAAAAGATGTTCAAGTTAAAGGAAAAAAAGTTTTAGTCCGTGTTGATTTTAATGTTCCAATGAAGGATGGGCAAGTTACTGGTGATAATCGTATTACTGCAGCTTTACCCACAATTAAATATTTGTTAGCACAAGAAGCAAAAGTAATTTTATTTTCTCATTTAGGGAAAGTTAAAACAGCTGATGATTTAGAAAAACGTGATATGGCGCCAGTGGCAAAGGTATTAGAACAAAAATTAGGACAACAAGTTAAGTTTATTAATTCCTTTGAAGGAAAACAATTGGAAGAAGCTATTAATGAAATGCATAATCAAGATGTAATTTTATTTCAAAATACACGCTTTGCTGATATTATTAATAGTAATGGTCAAATTAGTGTTGATAGTGATGGTAAAGCAACTGCAAAACGAGAAAGTAAAAATAATCCTGCTTTAGGGAAATATTGAGCAAGTTTAGGCGATGTTTTTGTTAATGATGCATTTGGAACTGCGCATCGTGCTCATGCTTCAAATGTTGGAATTGCAGAAAATATTGCTGAATCATGTTTAGGATTTTTAGTGGAAAAAGAAGTAAAAATGTTATCACGAGGAGTAGACAATCCAGCTAAACCATTTGTTGCTATTATTGGTGGTGCAAAAGTTTCCGATAAAATTGGGGTAATTGAACATTTATTAACAAAAGCAGATAAGATTTTAATTGGTGGTGGAATGGCATATACTTTTTTTGCTGCTCAAGGTCACAAAATTGGAAATTCATTATTAGAAGTTGATAAAGTTGAAATTGCTAAAACATTTTTAGCGAAAGGAAAAGGAAAAATTATTTTACCAATTGATGTATTAGAAGCGCCTGAATTTGCTGATGTTCTAGCAAAAGTTACAACAGGATTGGATATTGATGATGGTTATATGGGATTAGATATTGGTCCCAAAACAATTGAATTATTTAAAAAAGAATTAGCGGATGCAAAAACGGTTGTTTGAAATGGACCAATGGGAGTTTTTGAATTTAAAAATTATAGTATTGGAACAAAAGCTGTTTGTGAAGCAATTGTTGAACTAAAAGGAGCCTTTACTTTAATCGGAGGAGGTGATTCAGCTGCAGCGGCAATTCAATTAGGATATAAAGATAAATTTACGCATATTTCAACTGGTGGTGGTACTAGTTTAGAATATATGGAAGGTAAACCACTGCCTGGAATTGAAGCTGTTCAAAATAAATAATATAATAAAACGACAAAATGTCGTTTTTTTGTAAATATAACATAATGGAATACTTTAATTTTGTAGAAAACTCTTGATATTTATAAAATATACCTAAAATTAGGTATATTCTTAATATAAGAGGTGAATAATTAATGGAAAAAATAATTGAAGAATTAATAAATAGTTTAACAGATAATCAATTTTTAGAATTTCATAAAAAAGTCAAAAAAGAATCAGAATTAATTAAAAAACAAAAACGCTTAAATGAAATTGATCAAAAATTTAGGGATAAAGGTATTAAATGTCCTAATTGTCAATCTTTTTATTGTGTTAAAAATGGTCATAATCCTGAAGGAAAACAAAAATATTTATGCAAAAAATGTCGTGCTAGTTTTGATGCTTTTCGTGATCATTTTACGTATTGAAGTCATTTAAATTATGAACAGTGAAATTTATTGATTCAAATTTCATTATTAGGCCAATCTAGTAAAATGATTTCCCACTTTATTAAAATATCACCGAAAACCGCTTGATATAATCGCCAAAAAATAATGAAATCAAAACAATTAGAAAACACCCAATTAAAATTTAAAACGTTAAATGGCCAAATTCAAATCGATGAAACATTTATTAAAGAAATCCACAAAGGTAATTTTAAAGATAAATTTGATAAAAGAAAAATTCATCTTGATTCATTTTCAACCAACACTAAATGTTGTGTTCAAATGGCTGTTGATAGCAATAATAATATTTATGTTAAATCAACCAACACAAAACGATTACAAAAACAGTGAATTATTGAAAATATTAATAAACAATTAATCAAAGAAAATTCAATTATTATTTCTGACATGCAACCATTATATTTATTAGTAGCAAAACAAACAAATTCTATTTTATTAGCAACTAAAACTAGTACAAATCCTGATGCTAGTTATCGGAAGTTAAATAAAATTAGTAAATTACAATCAAATCTTAAAGAATCCTTAATTCATTATCATGGCTTATGTTTCACGAACATTCAAAATTATTTAAATCTCTGAAAATGAAAATACCAGCATAAAGGTTTAACGCCAAACCAACAATCATCGGTATTATATTTTAACGTATAAAAAAGTTAAATAACAATATTAAAAGTTTATATAATTTTCTTTTAAAGTTATCATATTGATGATTTTTTTTATTTCATCAAGAGTTTTCTACAAAATTAAAAATGGAATAACTATACTGAATATGTAAAGAAAAGTTTACATAAAAAATAAAATTTATTTAGGATTGAGTTATTCTGTATTCAACAGGACTTAATCCCTTTAATTTTCTTTGTGGTCTAATTTCATTATAAAATTTAATATATTGTGGAATCATTTTATATATATATTCTTTGTTTCTAAAAATACGTTTTAATGTTTCAAAAAATTCAGTTTTAAAAGTTCCAAATCAAGATTCAGTATGACCATTATCTGGCGAAGATCCTCTTCGTGACATTGAGATTATTATTCCTAATTTTTTACACAAATTTGTAAATATAAAATTTGTATAATGAAATCCTTGATCAGTTTGTAAAATTCATGTTTTTGGTTTCCCTGCTTTTACTCAAGCATTAATTATATTTTTTACCACAAAAGGCATATCTAGAGTTTTACTAATTTGGTAATCTAAAATTTCATTAGTATGAAAATCTTTTACTATAGATAAATAATATGTTTTGTTATTAGTAGTTAAATATGTAATATCTGTTCCAATTTTTTGGTTAATTCCAGTTGTAGAAAAATTTCTATTTAGAATATTTTCATATCTTAATTGACCAGAAAGTTTTTTATAATTGAATCTTTTTTTTCTAATTATAGCTTTTAATTTCATTTGTTTCATATATCTATATACTACTCATGGATTAAGATCTAAATCATATAATTTTTTTAGTCATAATGCAATCATATTATAACCATAGATTCTTTTAAAATTATGATATGTTGATTGAATAATATCAACAATTAAATTATTTCATTTATTATATTTTGGTTTCCCCAAACATAATCATTTATGATAACCAGCTCTGGAAACTTTAAATATTTTACACAAAGATACAATTGTATAAATATTAGAAAATTCATAAATTTTTTTATATTTATTTTTTACGCTTAGGGATAAGTACTTTGATAATTCTTCAAATTGTTTTGCATATTCATATATTTCTTTCTTTGTCATTAACTCTAATGGTTTATTGGCAACACCACGCTTTCTAGTTCCGCTTTTTATTTGTGTTCCATGACCTCATTCTAAACTTTCTTCACCCTTTGCATTATATGTTTTAATTCATAAATAAATAGTATGTCATGAAACATTATATTCCTTTGAAAGTAATTTTACAGGTTTTCCACTTTTGTATAAATTAATAATATTTAGTTTAAATTCTTTGTTGTTTTGTTTTTTCATATAAAAAACATCTCCTTAATAAATTAATAAAGTTTTAACATAATTTTCTATTTTTTATGTCTACTTTATTTTAGATGTTCATACTAACTATTGTTTTTTATGATATAATAAATGTGAATGTTTATAATTATATAGAATAGAGGATATAGTTGAATGGCAGTTAGCGATCGTAAAATTGTAAAAAAACATGGGAAAATAGCAGATAAAATTATGGCGTTAGATGAAACAATGCGAGGATTGTCTGATGATGCATTAAAAGAAAAGACAAATGAATTTAAAACGAAGTTAGCAGAAGGTGCTACATTAGATGATATTTTAGTTGAAGCATTTGCTGTTGCCCGTGAAGCATCTCGTCGAATTTTAGGATTACATGCTTATCGTGTCCAACTAATTGGGGGCATTGTTCTTCATGAGGGTGATGTGGCTGAAATGAAAACAGGGGAAGGAAAAACTTTAACTGCTTTAATGCCAACATATTTGAATGGTTTAACTGGTAAGGGTGTTCATGTTATTACTGTTAATGAATATTTATCAAGACGGGATTCAGAAATTAATGGTCAAGTTTTTAGTTTTTTAGGTTTAACAGTTGGTTTAAATTCTCGTGATATTACTAAAGATGCAAAAAGAGAAGCCTATAGTTGTGATATTACTTATACTACTAATGCTGAATTAGGATTTGATTATTTACGAGATAATATGGTAAAAGTTTACAGTGAGAAAGTCCAACGAGGATTAAATTATGTCATTATTGATGAGGCTGACTCAATTTTAATTGATGAATCAAGAACACCATTAATTATTTCGGGGGGGCGCCAAAACCGAACACCGCAATATCAAGCAGCTGATCATTTTGCAAAGTCATTATCACGAGAGAATGATCTTGAAATTGATTTAGAAACAAAACAAGTTTATTTAACTCCAGAAGGAATTACTAAAGCAGAAAAAATATTTTCAATTAATTCTTTATTTGATATTAAAAATACTGAATTATACCATCTAATCTTAAATGCTTTAAAAGCTAATTTTGTTTTTAAAAATGGTGTTGAATATGTTGTTCAAAATAATGAAATTATTTTAATTGATCAGTTTACTGGCCGTTTAATGCTGGGACGTGCTTATAGTGATGGTTTGCAACAATCATTACAAGCAAAGGAACGTGTTAATATTGAAGAAGAAACAGTGACAATGGCAACAATTACTTACCAAAACTTTTTCCGATTATATAATAAATTAAGTGGGATGAGTGGTACTGCAAAAACAGAGGAAGAAGAATTCATTAAAATTTATAATATGCGTGTAATTCAAGTTCCAACTAATCGACCATTAATTCGCCGTGATGAAGATGATTATATGTTTGCAAATCGTGATGCAAAAATGAAAGCGATGATGAAAGAAATTATTGCCTTGCATGAAAAGGGACAACCAATTTTAATTGGAACAACTTCAGTTGATTCATCAGAAATTGTGTCGCATTATTTACGAAATGCTAAATTAAAATTTGAAATGTTAAATGCGAAAAATCATGTTCGTGAAGCAGACATTATTGCAAAAGCTGGTGAAAAAGGAGCTATTACTTTAGCAACAAATATGGCTGGTCGGGGAACAGACATTAAATTAGGTGATGGCGTTAAAGAAATTGGAGGATTAGCTGTTTTTGGTGTTGAACGAAACGAAGCGCGCCGAATTGATAACCAGTTACGAGGGCGAGCAGGACGACAAGGAAATCCTGGTTTTTCACGGTTTTATGTTGCTATGGATGATGAATTAATGATGCGCTTTGGTGGTGAACGCCTACGCCGAATTTTTGCTCGGTTAGGTTCGGATTTTATTCAATCACGAATGCTAACAAGAGCAATTTCTAATGCACAAAAAAAAGTTGAGGGAATGAATTTTGATCAACGAAAACATATTTTAGATTATGATAATGTTTTAGCACAACATCGTGAAGCAATGTATGCGCGGCGTGATCAAATTTTAACAGCAACTGATTTAAAACCAATTATTAAAAAAATTCAATATTCGGCAGCTTATGATTTAACAAAAATGTTTGGTAATGAATCGCATGGGGAATGATTTATTCATTATGATGACTTAATTAAGGGGATTAGTGATAAAGTTGTTGCAGCTAATGTGTTAGATAAAGCAGCCATGGAAAAAATGAAGCGGAAAGAAGTTGCTAAATATGTGGCAACAAAAATGAATAAATTTTATTTAGCGCGAACAGAAGATGTTCCTGCTGATGTTATTAATCAAATTGAACGGAGCGCAATTATTACTTCGTTTGATGATTATTGAACAAAACATATTGATCAAGCAAGTAAATTACGAAGTGGAATTTACTTACGAAGTTATGCTCAAACAAATCCATTACACGCTTATGTTGAAGAAGCTGCAAAATTATTTGAGCATATGCAATTATCAATTGCACATGAAGTTGTAATTAAATTAGCAAATGTTGTTATTCGCAAAATTGATGGTGACATTAAAGTTGAGCCGTTTCATGATTCAGAACAAGAAATTCGAGAATTTAAACAAAAAGGTTAATTAATAAACCACTATGCTAAAGTAGTGGTTTTTTCTGTATTATTAAATTAGAATGGGGGATAAAGATGAGCTTTGCGTTGGAAGCAAAAGAGGAAATTGTTAGAAAAGAATTTGACCAAATGTGTCAGAAAGCTTTTTTGACTGGTTTTGTTAAATATAATATGACATTAAATATTAGTAATCATTTTTTTAACTTTGAAGTAACCTCAATTAGTAATCTAATTATTCGAACAATTTATACGTTTTTAAAAAATTTATATCAAGTTAAAATTGACATCATTATTGTTCAAGGTACAAAATTAAAAAATAACAAAACCTTCAGTTTACGTATTAAAGAAGGAGCTACTGAAATATTAAAAGACTTACAAATTTTTTATGCAGAAACTAATCAAAAAATTGTTGCTATCCCATCGGAATGAAATGAACGACAACAACGCGCTTATATTGCAGGCATTTTTATTGCTTGTGGTAGTGTTAATTCACCAGAAACAAGTAATTATCATTTAGAAGTTCAGTTTAATGATGAAGTTTCAGCACAATATTTTCAAAAATTATTGTATAAATTTCATTTTCCATTTAAGATAATTGTCCGTCATGATCGTTATGTTTGTTATTTAAAAAAATCAATTTTAGTTTCAGATTTCTTGAAATTAATTGATGCAATTAATAGTGTTCTCGCTTTTGAAAATACTCGTATTTCAAGGGATATGGTTAATAGTATTAATCGTTTAAATAATATTGAAATTTCAAATCAACAAAAAGCAATTAAAGCTGGTGAAGAACAGGTTGCAATGATTAATTATTTACTTGAACATGATTTGTTTGATGAACTAAATGAAAATACTAAAAAAGTAGCTTTATTACGAATTGCTTATCCCGATGCATCGTTGCAAGATTTGTCAGCATTATTAGAAAATGAAAGTAGTATTGAAATTTCAAAATCGGGAGTAAACCACTTATTTCGTGAAATTAAGAAAAAATATTATGAAAATATAAAATAATTTATGTTATAATTCATTTATTATTTTTTATTAAAAATAGGTCATTAAAAATGGAGGAAAAACTAATGGGAAAGCCTAAAAATAACGTTAAATTTTTTGAATTTTTAACTGTTTTTTCAACAGCGATTGGAATTACAATTGGAATTGGAATTTATTTAAAAAATGATACTTCAGAAGGACATCTTTTATACTTTACTCAAAATCCTTATTTATCAATTGGATTATGGGTTTTAGTTGGGATTTTAGGAATGGCAATGATTATGGTCTTTATTGAAGTTACATCAGTAAAAACTAAAAGTGGACATGGGACATTACCATCATGAGCTAATATTTTAATTGGTCGGCAAGTTGGTAGTTTAATAGCATTATTTTATATCTTTTTTTATTTCCCAATTTTATTGGGTATTTTCCCAATTTTTAGTATTAATGCAATGTTTGATGCACTAGAAGTGCAAAACATTAGTAAGGTAACACAACATATAATTGCGATTACTGTTGGTATTGTTATTTTAATTTTGTTTTACTTAATAAATATTTTTTTCCGAAATGTTGGTAAATGAGTTCAAACAATTGGAACATTTATTAAATTTATTCCTTTACTAGTTAGTATAGTTATAGGCTTTGTTGCTCCAATTGAAAATAATGTTTTTGATAAGTATAGGGAATTAAAGTTTGGTAACTTCTTTATGGGAATTTTACCAGTATTATTTTCATTTGATGGTTTTATTTATGCTGCAGGATTACAAAAAGAAGTTTCTAACAAAAATGTTGTCCCAAAAGCATTATTTGCTGCAATGTTATTTATTACTATTTTTTATATTTTAGAAGTTATTTCTTTATTTTTAGGAACAAATGATGGTAGTTTTTTTACTTTATTTAAAAATCTACTTGGTGGTCCAATTGCAAAAGTCTTAATGTGATTTATTATGTTAACAGCATTAATGAGCATTAATGGTTTAACCTTTGTAGCTCCTTCATTTGGACATACAATGCAAGAAGAAAATCTTGTTTATATTGGAAAGAAAGAATTAAGTTATCAACAAATTGGTTTGATTCAAATGGCAATTACTGTTTTTTTCAATTTAATATTAATGGGACTTAGTCTTGGCTTTGTGGGCGAGCCAATGTATTTATTAGATCTTTCTTCTAATGCCGTTAGTTTTACTGCTTTTCTGTGTTATATTAGTTTAATTATTGCTGTTTGTGTTAATCGTTATACAAAGCGAGTAGAAGTAGCAAAAGTAAAAGGAATGTATTATTATGCTGGTTTTTCTATTTTCTTGCTAATAGGTTCAAAAGGTTATATTATGTATAATTTCTTTGCTTATAGTAGTAATCATAAAACTTTATATATTTTATTAATTATTATTGGGGGAACATTAGTAATATGAGGTATTAATGAATTATTATTATGGCATAAAGCAACACCAGCTGCTGGTGAAGTAAAAATAAAAACCCCATTGATTAATAATGTTAATCAATAGGATTATAAGTAAGAATTTTATCAAGTTCATCAAACTGATGAACTTTTTTTCATCCGCCAAGAAGAATATAAACTTTAAAATTATGTTTTTTAATAAACGGTATAAATCTAAATGAGAATGGCCAGCACTTGAAACAAAAAGAATTTTTTTATTTTTAGTTACTTTTTCAAATAAATTAAACGAAAAAGATGATGAGGAATATTAATACTATTAATAATATGACTTTCAATTCATTCTTCTTTCGGACGAATATCAATAATTAACCATTTATCTGAATTATTAATTTTTTGTAGTCTTTTAATTAATTTAGTATTGTATTTCATTTCAAATGCTGATAAAAACATCTTTTCACCTCTATGAAAACATTATAACATTAAGAAAGTTAATATTTTATTTTAATTTTGTAGAAAACTCTTGATTAAATAAAAAAAATCATCAATATGATAACTTTAAAAGAAAATTATATAAACTTTTAATATTGTTATTTAACTTTTTTATACGCTAAAATATAATATCGATGATTGTTGGTTTGGCGTTAAACCTTTATGCTGGTATTTTCATTTTCAGAGATTTAAATAATTTTTAATGTTCGTGAAACCTAAGCCATGATAATGAATTAAGGATTATTTAAGATTTGATTGTAATTTACTAATTTTATTTAACTTCCGATAACTAGCATCAGGATTTGTACTAGTTTTAGTTGCTAATAAAATAGAATTTGTTTGTTTTGCTACTAATAAATATAATGGTTGCATGTCAGAAATAATAATTGAATTTTCTTTGATTAATTGTTTATTAATATTTTCAATAATTCACTGTTTTTGTAATCGTTTTGTGTTGGTTGATTTAACATAAATATTATTATTGCTATCAACAGCCATTTGAATACAACATTTAGTGTTGGTTGAAAATTAATAAAGATGAATTTTTCTTTTATCAAATTTATCTTTAAAATTACCTTTGTGGATTTCTTTAATAAATGTTTCATCGATTTGAATTTGGCCATTTAACGTTTTAAATTTTAATTGGGTGTTTTCTAATTGTTTTGATTTCATTATTTTTTGGCGATTATATCAAGCGGTTTTCGGTGATGTTTTAATAAAGTGGGAAATCATTTTACTAGATTGGCCTAATAATGAAATTTGAATCAATAAATTTCACTGTTCATAATTTAAATGACTTCAATACGTAAAATGATCACGAAAAGCATCAAAACTAGCACGACATTTTTTGCATAAATATTTTTGTTTTCCTTCAGGATTATGACCATTTTTAACACAATAAAAAGATTGACAATTAGGACATTTAATACCTTTATCCCTAAATTTTTGATCAATTTCATTTAAGCGTTTTTGTTTTTTAATTAATTCTGCTTCTTTTTTGACTTTTTCATGAAATTATAAAAATTGATCATCTGTTAAACTATTTATTAATTCTTCAATTATTTTTTCCATTAATTATTCACCTCTTATATTAAAAATATACCTAATTTTAGGTATATTTTATAAATATCAAGAGTTTTCTACAAAATTAAAGAAGAATTACTAAATATTTAAAAGAAGATTATGGTATAAAATATAATTCAAAAAAAGTTTTAAGAATTATGTGTGATAATCAAACACAACCTGAATATGTAAGAAAAATGAGAAGAAAAATAAAGTATAAACAGAATAAAGAAAAAAGATTATTGCAATATCCTGATTTAATTAATCGTAAATTCAATGATATAAACTGGATAGGCTACAATTATTAGGACCATAATTATATAGACTTCAAAATTAGATAAAATTATTAAGAAAGAAGGAATATAAAAATGGGAAATAAAACTTCATACTATGAAGAATTTAAAAAACAAATTGTCATGCTATATAAAAATGGTAAAAGTGTTATTAATCTAGGGCAAGAATATAATTTACCAAAACCAACTATTTATAGTTGAGTTAAAAATTATAATAATTCTGGTTCATTTAAAGTAAAAGACAATCGCACACTAGAAGAAAATGAAATAATAACTTTACGAAAAGAACTTAAAGACTTGAAAATGGAAAATGACATTTTAAAGCAAGCCGCACTGATAATCGGCAAAAAATAGCAATAATTAATAACAACAAAACAAAATATTCAGTAAGAAAAATATGTAAGATTTTGGGTTATAAAAATCAACGTATTATTATCAAACTAATAAATGTATTAACAAGCAAGTTAATAATTATTAACAAGAAATTATCAGTGCCTTTAATAAAAGTCGCAAAATTTATGGGGCTCGCAAAATTAAAGTTATTTTAAACAGAAAAGATATCATCTTATCGCGGCGAAAAATCAGATTCTTTATGATCAAAAATAATTTGGTTTATAAATACACCAAATTAAAATATCATAATCATAAAACAACAGTCAATAATGACCAAATTAATAATATTTTAAATCGTCAATTTAACAACAAAAAACCTAATGAAGTTATTGTTAGTGATTTAACATATGTTCAAGTTGGCGCTAAATGACATTATATTTGTTTATTAATTGACTTGTTTAATCGTGAAATAATTGGTTATAGTGCTGGGCCGAATAAAACAGCCGAACTGGTCCAACAAGCTTTTCATAAAATAACACGACCATTAAATCAAATAACTATATTTCATACTGATCGTGGTAATGAGTTTAAAAATAAAATCATTGATGAAATTTTAATAACTTTTAATTTTAAAAGATCATTAAGCAATAAAGGCTGCCCTTATGATAATGCTGTGGCTGAAACAACTTACAAAATTTTTAAAACTGAATTTATTAAGGGTAAAAAATTTAAAAATTTAACACAATTAAAATACGAACTTTTTGATTTTGTGCATTGATATAACAATATTCGAATTCATGGCAGTTTAAATTATTTAACACCAGTGCAATACAAAAATTATTATTCTACATAAAATTTGTCCAAAAAACCCTTGCCATTCCAATATGTCGAGAAAAGTAGACATATAAAAAGTAAGCTATAGGAATGTTTTTCTGTATTGAACAGGAGACATTCCTTTTAACTTTGTATGAGGTCGAAAATTATTATAAAAAAAATATATTCTTTAATTTTGTAGAAAACTCTTGATATTTATAAAATATACCTAAAATTAGGTATATTTTTAATATAAGAGGTGAATAATTAATGGAAAAAATAATTGAAGAATTAATAAATAGTTTAACAGATGATCAATTTTTAGAATTTCATGAAAAAGTCAAAAAAGAAGCAGAATTAATTAAAAAACAAAAACGCTTAAATGAAATTGACCAAAAATTTAGGGATAAAGGTATTAAATGTCCTAATTGTCAATCTTTTTATTGTGTTAAAAATGGTCATAATCCTGAAGGAAAACAAAAATATTTATGCAAAAAATGTCGTGCTAGTTTTGATGCTTTTCGTGATCATTTTACGTATTGAAGTCATTTAAATTATGAACAGTGAAATTTATTGATTCAAATTTCATTATTAGGCCAATCTAGTAAAATGATTTCCCACTTTATTAAAACATCACCGAAAACCGCTTGATATAATCGCCAAAAAATAATGAAATCAAAACAATTAGAAAACACCCAATTAAAATTTAAAACGTTAAATGGCCAAATTCAAATCGATGAAACATTTATTAAAGAAATCCACAAAGGTAATTTTAAAGATAAATTTGATAAAAGAAAAATTCATCTTGATTCATTTTCAACCAACACTAAATGTTGTGTTAAAATGGCTGTTGATAGCAATAATAATATTTATGTTAAATCAACCAACACAAAACGATTACAAAAACAGTGAATTATTGAAAATATTAATAAACAATTAATCAAAGAAAATTCAATTATTATTTCTGACATGCAACCATTATATTTATTAGTAGCAAAACAAACAAATTCTATTTTATTAGCAACTAAAACTAGTACAAATCCTGATGCTAGTTATCGGAAGTTAAATAAAATTAGTAAATTACAATCAAATCTTAAAGAATCCTTAATTCATTATCATTGCTTAGGTTTCACGAACATTCAAAATTATTTAAATCTCTGAAAATGAAAATACCAGCATAAAGGTTTAACGCCAAACCAACAATCATCGGTATTATATTGGAATGGCAACACTTTTTAGGACACTTTTTATATAGACATTTGTTTTCTAAAAGTAACTGGAGATAAATAATTTAAACTGCCATGAATTCGAATATTGTTATATCAATGCACAAAATCAAAAAATTCGTATTTTAATTGTGTTAAATTTTTAAATTTTTTACCCTTAATAAATTCAGTTTTAAAAGTTTTGTAAGTTGTTTCAGCCATAGCATTATCATAAGGGCAGCCTTTATTGCTTAATGATCTTTTAAAATTAAAAGTTATTAAAATTTCATCAATGATTTTATTTTTAAACTCATTACCACGATCAGTATGAAATAGAGTTATTTGATTTAATGGTCGTGTTATTTTATGAAAAGCTTGTTGGACCAGTTCGGCTGTTTTATTCGGCCCAGCACTATAACCAATTATTTCACGATTAAACAAGTCAATTAATAAACAAATATAATGTCATTTAGCGCCAACTTGAACATATGTTAAATCACTAACAATAACTTCATTAGGTTTTTTGTTGTTAAATTGACGATTTAAAATATTATTAATTTGGTCATTATTGACTGTTGTTTTATGATTATGATATTTTAATTTGGTGTATTTAGAAACCAAATTATTTTTGATCATAAAGAATCTGATTTTTTGCCGCGATAAGATGATATCTTTTCTGTTTAAAATAACTTTAATTTTGCGAGCCCCATAAATTTTGCGACTTTTATTAAAGGCACTGATAATTTCTTGTTCATAATTATTAACTTGCTTGTTAATACATTTATTAGTTTGATAATAATACGTTGATTTTGATAAACCCAAAATCTTACATATTTTTCTTACTGAATATTTTGTTTTGTTGTTATTAATTATTGTTATTTTTTGCCGATTATCAGTGCGGCTTGCTTTAAAATGTCATTTTCCATTTTCAAGTCTTTAAGTTCTTTTCGTAAAGTTATTATTTCATTTTCTTCTAGTGTGCGATTGTCTTTTGCTTTAAATGAACCAGAATTATTATAATTTTTAACTCAACTATAAATAGTTGGTTTTGGTAAATTATATTCTTGCCCTAGATTAATAACACTTTTACCATTTTTATATAGCATGACAATTTGTTTTTTAAATTCTTCAGAGTATGAAGTTTTATTTCCCATTTTTATATTCCTTCTTTCTTAATAATTTTATCTAATTTTGAAGTCTATATAATTATGGTCCTAATAATTGGAGCCTATCCAACATTTACAATATTAAAAAAAGTACTACTTTCCCTTTACACTTTTTTATCTATTTGCTATAATTTCTTTGTGTCTTAAAAGTCGAAAGGAGAGCAAAAATGGCTAATATTAAATCACAAATTAAAAGAGTTAAAAAAAATTCAAAAGATAATTTAGCAAATAAATCTTTTAAATCATCAGTAAAAACAGCAATCAAAAAAGCAGAAATCGCTATTAACGCACAAGAAACAAACGCATCAGAATTAGTTAATACTGCAATTAGTTTAGTTGACAAAGCAGTTAATAAAGGAATTTATCATGCCAATAAAGCTGATCGTGTTAAAAGCAGATTAATGCTTAAAGCACATTAATTTCAAAATCCTTTTCAACAAAGACAGTAAATATTAAAAAAATAAAAAAAATCATAATTAATATGATTTTTTTTATTTATCTTTTGATTTATTAGAGTCATCTTTTTCAAAAACTTTATCATCCTTAAACTCATCATCAAATAATGATAAATCCATTTCATATTTTTGGCCATTCATCATTGCAGTAACTGCTTTTTGGTATTCTGTATTGGCACGGATTAATTTATTACGGTCTGTTTTAGGAGCTAAAACTACTAAAATAATAACCATAATTCCCGCAAGAAGACCAGCAATCATTAAAAAAATTGTAAAAATATGTAATACTTGGTAAGTTGTACTATTATAAACTTCGCTTACTAAACTATTAATTGTAATAGTTAAATCTGAATCTGGTAATAATAATCATCCTGTTATTTCTAATTGTGGGTCGTTTTTAATAATATATCCACCATTAGGTACCGATATACTATTAAAATATTTTTCAACAATATTTGGTAATAATACTTGAATTAATAACAATGAAGAATAAAGAAGAATAATGATTGATAATACAACTGGTCAGAATCTAACAACATAATTATCCCGTTTAAAACGTTTTTTCCCTAATAATTCATAACCCAAGAAAATTCCTGGTAAAATCGATAAAATTCCTGAGAAGGTTTGCAACCCGGCGGGTTGCATTAATAAAAATTTATATTTTGAGCCAAAACTAAATACTTCCCTAAAATTATTGTTAGCATTATGTAAAGCACTATCAGCCCCACCACCAATAATAACAATTGCACTAGTTCCCGGGATTGTATAAACAATTACTTTTGTGTCTAAATAGATATTTAAATAGGAATTTAAAAATCACAATAAAATTAACAAAGCAGAAGCTAAAATAACAAAACCAGCAACAATTTTCTTTAAAATTGGCATATACTTTGGTTTTGAAGTATAGAAGTAAAACCGCGGGTCTAAGCGTGGGTGAATTGGCATATTTGCCATTTGCCGTATCATTTGTGACATATCAAATTTACTTGGATCAATAAAGTCCGGTCTAATGCCGCCCATTGGCGTTCCTATGCCTCCAATTCCTCTTGCTGGCCCTACTTCCGGTTGTGATTTGTCTGCCCCTTCTTCATTAGCTTTAGCTTTTAACTTCTCACGAGCATTATCAATTGCTTTTTCATCAGTAAAATCAGCTGTGGCATCAATTAACTCATTAGTGATGATGTTTTCTCTTGTAATATAATTTTTTTCAACATCAAAATTTGAAACAATATATTGCACAAAATAAACATATTCTTCATCTAACATATTAAAAGTAGCCCCGTCAACCTTTTCAATTATTTCTGATTCATTAGTAATATCAGCCAAAATTTGAGCAAATGAAAGAGTAAATTTATTATCATTTAAATTTGCATTAAATTCTTTTTCTAATGTTAATAAATTACAAATTTGTTGAATTACTAATTTTTTAAAGTACTGGTTAACTATTACTTGTGCCTTAATATTATCATCGTTAAAGATATTATATAATGTATAAACTATATGGGCATATAATTTACTTTCTTTCATTTATTTATGTCCCTCATCTCTCTTTTTGCAATAATTTAATTTATATCAAATAATTTAATTAAATACAAATCACTACTAATTTCTTTTCTTATTATACCTTTTTTTATATTATAATCAATTCAAAATAATTCTTGAATAATATTATTTGCTTTATTAATACTGAAATTATGCATATGTTCTGAAATTTTTTTTACTCGAAACGGATGAATTTGTAAAATTTCCGCAATTTGTGAAGGTGTTTTTTTTAAAGCAGATAAAACAATAATATCTCTTGTAAAAATAATACTATTGGTAATTAATCCTAATAAAGCAATACTATTTAAACCTCGTTCTTGTAAATAATGATAATTTATTAAAAAACTATTCAAATCATTTTTTAATAAATCATCAACTAATTTAAAAATATCGGTATCTAAATACTTTGTCATATTATTTTCAATTAAATCCATCGTAATATTTAAATTTATTAATAACAATTTTTCTAATTCATTTTTAATAATATATAAATTATTTGGCAAATATTCAACAATATTAGGAATTAAATTTTGTTTAATAGTCCCATTATTCTTTGCAATATAATCATCAATAAACCTAATTAATTCATTATATGATAAATTTATTGCTTTTAAAACACTAGTTAATGCTAACATTTGTTTAGTTATTTTTAAACGATTACTAAGTTTATTGACTGGACAAATAAAAATAATAAAAGTACTTGGATTTGGGGCTGCTAAATATTCCATTAAACTTGTTAAATGGCTTTTATTGTCTATTTTTGCCTTAATTTTTTCTTCTGTAAGAAAATAACTATCATTAACTATTATTATTCTTTTTTCTGAAAACATTGGAATTGTGTTAGCATCATTCAGAATAGATAATAGGGGGTCTTCTAAATAATTATATTCTTGTAAATCATACTCACTATCAGGATTAATTTTTTTTAAAATCTTATTTTTTTGCATTTTAATTAAAAAAGAATCTTCTCCATATATTAAAAACATCTTTTAAAACTCCTTTAGAATGTTCTAAAACTTATGACAAAGTAATATTATCATATAAAGTAAAAAATAAATTAGTGATTTAAAATAATTTAATTACTGTTCATCCTGACATAATATTAAATTGAAGATTCCTTCTACCATTTGTAAAATAAATTTGACACCTAATTGTTTTTAAATTTTCAACAACAATTGGCGCCGGATAATTTTGGCGTTTTGTTTTTTCACCAGAGATGAAGCAAACCTTTGGTGTTATTTTTTGTAAAAATGTTAAGCTTGAACTAGTCTCTGAGCCATGGTGCGGAACTTGGAATGGCAACACTTTTTAGGGCACTTTTTATATAGACATTTGTTTTCTAAAAGTAACTGGAGATAAATAATTTAAACTGCCATGAATTCGAATATTGTTATATCAATGCACAAAATCAAAAAGTTCGTATTTTAATTGTGTTAAATTTTTAAATTTTTTACCCTTAATAAATTCAGTTTTAAAAGTTTTGTAAGTTGTTTCAGCCACAGCATTATCATAAGGGCAGCCTTTATTGCTTAATGATCTTTTAATATTAAAAGTTATTAAAATTTCATCAATGATTTTATTTTTAAACTCATTACCACGATCAGTATGAAATAGAGTTATTTGATTTAATGGTCGTGTTATTTTATGAAAAGCTTGTTGGACCAGTTCGGCTGTTTTATTCGGCCCAGCACTATAACCAATTATTTCACGATTAAACAAGTCAATTAATAAACAAATATAATGTCATTTAGCGCCAACTTGAACATATGTTAAATCACTAACAATAACTTCATTAGGTTTTTTGTTGTTAAATTGACGATTTAAAATATTATTAATTTGGTCATTATTGACTGTTGTTTTATGATTATGATATTTTAATTTGGTGTATTTAGAAACAAAATTATTTTTGATCATAAAGAATCTGATTTTTCGCCGCAATAAGATGATATCTTTTCTATTTAAAATAACTTTAATTTTGCGAGCCCCATAAATTTTGCGACTTTTATTAAAGGCACTGATAATTTCTTGTTCATAATTATTAACTTGCTTGTTAATACATTTATTAGTTTGATAATAATACGTTTATTTTGATAAACCCAAAATCTTACATATTTTTCTTACTGAATATTTTGTTTTGTTGTTATTAATTATTGTTATTTTTTAGCCATTATCAGTGCGGCTTGCTTTAAAATGTCATTTTCCATTTTCAGGTCTTTAAGTTCTTTTCGTAAAGTTATTATTTCATTTTCTTCTAGTGTGCGATTGTCTTTTGCTTTAAATGAACCAGAATTATTATAATTTTTAACTCAACTATAAATAGTTGGTTTTGGTAAATTATATTCTTGCCATAGATTAATAACACTTTTACCATTTTTATATAGCATAACAATTTGTTTTTTAAATTCTTCAGAGTATGAAGTTTTATTTCCCATTTTTATATTCCTTCTTTCTTAATAATTTTATCTAATTTTGAAGTCTATATAATTATGGCCCTAATAATTGTAGCCTATCCAACTATTTTCATACTTCGAATGTTTGAATGAAAAAACTATATATTGTCTGAAAAATTTTACCAACACCACTCGCTAATTCGTTTACTTGTTTTATACCAGGGATATTATTAACAATTCAAATTGCTGCATTTCTAATATGACACGCTAAATTATATCAACTACAACTTTCATATTGTGCTTGTCATCATTGACTATCAGGGAATAATCCACCGTTATTAATTTCTTGTCAGTTATAAATACCAAAATTAAAATCGTAGTAATGATAAAACTCATTTTCTTTTTGAGCTTGTAATTCAAAAACATTATAACTGATTTTTTGTTCTTCCATTTTCTTATATTTTAAACCATATTTGTCTTTTAAAGCACCTTCAAAAACATAACAGTCATTTTGATTAATATTATAATTATTTGCAACTGAAAAATCATAATTAAATACATTTCCATAATTAGTGTTATAAAACCGATTTTTATAAGCAGAATACATTTTAAAATCTAATGATTTATATTTATCAGAAAAATAAAAATATCGTGGGTAAATTTTAAAACCATTATTTGCTAATAAACCATATTTTTTATTATATCCTTGTGTATAAGTATTATTTTCTAAATCAAAAATTGTTCGTAAATAATCCTTATAAAAATTTTGTGAAACCGTAAACATACTATTTAATAATTCTTTAAATTTATCATAAGAAACTAAAAACTTTTTCTTTTGTTCTTAAAATTCTTTTTTCTCTTTTTCGGTTTTTAAAACTTTTTTATTATTTTCAAATTTATAAATATAGTTATTATAGTCATCAAAATATTTTATTGACTTTCCATTTTCATCTAAAATAACATCTTTAAAATTTTATAATTTTAAACCAAAAAAGTTAATTAAAACAGTATCATATTGTAAATTATCAATATAACCACTTTCTATAAAATTACTACGATTTTGGAATACAGGCACCAACGCATATGCAAAAAATGCTTTTAAAAATTTGGATAGGCTACAATTATTAGGACCATAATTATATAGACTTCAAAATTAGATAAAATTATTAAGAAAGAAGGAATATAAAAATGGGAAATAAAACTTCATACTCTGAAGAATTTAAAAAACAAATTGTCATGCTATATAAAAATAATAAAAGTGTTATTAATCTATGGCAAGAATATAATTTACCAAAACCAACTATTTATAGTTGAGTTAAAAATTATAATAATTCTGGTTCATTTAAAGCAAAAGACAATCGCACACTAGAAGAAAATGAAATAATAACTTTACGAAAAGAACTTAAAGACTTGAAAATGGAAAATGACATTTTAAAGCAAGCCGCACTGATAATGGCCAAAAAATAACAATAATTAATAACAACAAAACAAAATATTCAGTAAGAAAAATATGTAAGATTTTGGGTTTATCAAAATCAACGTATTATTATCAAACTAATAAATGTATTAACAAGCAAGTTAATAATTATGAACAAGAAATTATCAGTGCCTTTAATAAAAGTCGCAAAATTTATGGGGCTCGCAAAATTAAAGTTATTTTAAACAGAAAAGATATCATCTTATCGCGGCGAAAAATCAGATTCTTTATGATCAAAAATAATTTGGTTTCTAAATACACCAAATTAAAATATCATAATCATAAAACAACAGTCAATAATGACCAAATTAATAATATTTTAAATCGTCAATTTAACAACAAAAAACCTAATGAAGTTATTGTTAGTGATTTAACATATGTTCAAGTTGGCGCTAAATGACATTATATTTGTTTATTAATTGACTTGTTTAATCGTGAAATAATTGGTTATAGTGCTGGGCCGAATAAAACATCCGAACTGGTCCAACAAGCTTTTCATAAAATAACACGACCATTAAATCAAATAACTCTATTTCATAATGATCGTGGTAATGAGTTTAAAAATAAAATCATTGATGAAATTTTAATAACTTTTAATATTAAAAGATCATTAAGAAATAAAGGCTGCCCTTATGATAATGCTGTGGCTGAAACAACTTACAAAACTTTTAAAACTGAATTTATTAAGGGTAAAAAATTTAAAAATTTAACACAATTAAAATACGAACTTTTTGATTTTGTGCATTGATATAACAATATTCGAATTCATGGCAGTTTAAATTATTTATCTCCAGTTACTTTTAGAAAACAAATGTCTATATAAAAAGTGCCCTAAAAAGTGTTGCCATTCCACATCGGTATTATATTTTAACGTATAAAAAAGTTAAATAACAATATTAAAAGTTTATATAATTTTCTTTTAAAGTTATCATATTGATGATTTTTTTTATTTCATCAAGAGTTTTCTACAAAATTAAAATAATATTGCTTTTGTAAAAATATTATTAATAATTACACTTGGTCGTTTATTATGATATAAAATATCATATAAAGCTTCAAATAAAGGTAGTGTAATATTATTTGCACGCGCATCTAACACAATTGTTTTACAAGTTAAAACGCCTTCTACTGTTTTTACCTGCTCTGACAAAACTTTTTGAGCATCATCAACTTGAGCAATTGCAAAACCAAGAGAATAATTCCGTGATTTACTTGAGGTAGTTGTTAAAATTAAATCAGCTAATCCTGCAAAGTTAAAAAAAGTTTCAATTTGAGCTCCTTTTGTTTTGACAAAAAGTTTAATCTCATTTAATCCCATTGTAATTAATGATGCTTTAGCATTATCAGATTCATAAAGACCGTTAAAAATTCCTGAGGCAATTGCTACTGCATTTTTTAAAGCAACCGCATATTCACTACCAATCACATCCGTATTAGCAAAAGTAACAAAATATTCATTATTAAACAAGCCACGAACTTCTTGCGCAATTACTAAATCCTGTGAAACTGCCATAATACATGTTGGTTTTCGTTGTAGAACTTCTTTTGCAATGCTTGGACCATAAATACCTGCATATGCTTTTAAAATTTTTGGATTTATTAATTTTATAATTGATTTTGATAAAACTTCGTGTGTTTCATGGTCTAATCCTTTAGCAACATTAATGATAACAACTTGTTTTGTTACTGTTTGATTAATTTTCTCAATTATTAATTTAATAGCAACAACAGGAATTCCTAAAATAATATATTCAGCATCTTCAACTGCTTCAGCAAAATTTGTTGTGGCCTTAATTTCTTTATTAATTTTTAAATTACCAAAAAAATGACGATTTAAATGTTCGTTGTTAATATCATTAACTTCTTTCTTATCAATTCCATACATAATAACGTTATGATCATTATCTGTCAAAACATTTGCTAAAACTGTCCCATATGCTCCCGTTCCAATAATAGTAATATTTTTATGTTTTTTTTTCATCATAATTTTCCTCGTTACTTTCTCTCTCTAAATAATATTTTAATTGGTACTCCCTCAAATCCAAAATATTCTCGAAGTTGATTTTCAAGAAACCTTTTATAAGAAAAATGAAGATATTTTGGATTATTACAAAACATAATAAAAGTTGGCACAACACCTTCAGGCTGAGTAGCATAATAAATTTTTAAACGCCCACCATTAAAATCTGGTGGTGGATTTAACAATTGTGCTTTTACTAAAATTTCATTTAGAACACTAGTTTTTACTCGCTGCGTTAAACCAGCATAAACTTCATCAATTGTTTGAAATAAAATATGTAATCGTTTTTTTTCTAAAGCAGAAACAAAAACCATTTTTACATAATTTAGATATTTAAAATATCCACGAATACTTTGTTCAATTTTTTTCATTGACCGTTCATCTTTTTCCATTACCGCATCTCACTTATTAACTACCAAAATAATTGGTTTATTTTGTTCAAATGCAATGCCAGCAATATTTGTATCTTGGTCAGTAATAGGAACTGTTCCATCAATAATTAATAAAACAAGATCACTTCGTTCAATTGCACTAACAGCACGAAGAACACTATATTTCTCTAATTTTTCATAAACTTTCCCTTTTCTACGAATCCCAGCGGTATCAATCACAGTATAAAGTTGATTATTCCGTTTAAATGATGTATCAATTGAATCTGTTGTTGTTCCTGCAATTGGTGATACAATGACTCGTTCTTCACCTAAAATAGCATTTGTTAAAGAAGATTTTCCAACATTTGGTTTGCCAATTAAGGAAAAATGAATTCCTTCTGTTTTTGGTTGAACTGGAATTTGATCTAAATGAGAAATTACTTGGTCTAATAAATCGCCAATTCCAATTCCATGGGTAGAAGATACAGCAATTGTCTCACCAAATCCTAATGTCATATATTCATACAATTCACTTTCTTTTTCTTGCTTATCATATTTATTAACAACTAAAATAACCGGTTTTTTGGCACGATATAGTATTTTTGCAACCATTTCATCATCTGGGGTAATTCCTTCTTTGCACGATAAAACAAAAATAATAATATCAGCTTCTGCAATTGCAATTTCTGCTTGCATTTTAATCTCTTGTGCAAACATTGCCGTATTATTTAATGTAATTCCACCCGTATCAATTATTAAAAATTCTCTTGTTAATCATTCTGAGAAAGCATAAATTCGATCACGTGTTACACCAGGAGTATCTTCAACAATTGCGAGGCGATTTTTAATAACACGATTAAATAATGTTGATTTTCCAACATTTGGACGCCCTACAATTGCAACAGTTCCTTTTTGTGCCATTTATTTTCCTGCTTTCTTATAATTACATACTACTTCATAAATCTTAGTTACTGTTTGTTCAAGTGTTAACTTACTACTATCCACAATAATTGCATCAGGAGCAATTTTTAATGGTCCAACCGCTCGGGTTGTGTCAACATAATCTCGTTCTTTTAATTTAGCAGTAATTTCTGCCAAATTATTTGGAACAATATGGTTTTCTTGATTTTGATTTCATCGGCGGTTAGCTCGCGCTGTAATACTCGCTGTTAAGTAAATTTTCACTTCGGCACCAGGGAGAACAACGGTGGTAATATCTCGCCCAACAACAACATTAACTTTTTTAATCACTAATTTTCGTTGCAGACAAACCATTGCTGCTCGAATAAAATCAATTCCAGTAATTTTGTTGATATTATCCAAAACAAGATCAGTTTGCAACTTATCAGTAATATCTTCACCATTGACATAAACACGGTTATTAATCACTTGATACTTAAAGTTTGTTAATTGTGCTTGCAACTGATGATGATTTGTAAAATCAACTCCAACTTTTACACAAAAATAAGTAAAAGCACGGTAAGTTAACCCAGTATCAATAAACTGATAATTTAGTTTTTTGGCCAATTCATAACCAGCAGAAGATTTTCCACTACCAGCGGGGCCATCAATCGCAATATTTATTTTCATCATCTACTCCTCTATTTTATATAACATAAAGATTAAAACTAAACAAATAGCTAATAAAACAACAAGCAAAAGCATAGTACTAAATAACATTTTATAAACTGGTTTTATTTTTTGATAAACAACTAATACATTATTATGTTTTTCTTCTAAAAGAGCGCTTGATTCTTTTAGCATTTCTGCTGTTGATCGTTGATCATTTTTACGTATATGTGCAATTGTACTAAATTCAATATTAGCTGAATTAATTTTAAAATCACTATTTTCTGCTTGAATTTTATCACTTACTCGATGATAAGTAATTTTTTCTGCTAAAATACTTTCTAAAATTGCTTCATATTTTTGATATGTTGGTTTATTTAACAATGTTTCAGCAATTAAAATATTATGCATAACATCACCAGCATCTTGGACATTTTTTTGATTAGTTTGAATTGTTGCTTTAGTTGTATTAACAACTTGTTCTAGCAATTGTTGCAAATCATATTTAAAATCAGATTGGTACGGTTGTTCATCTGGGTTTTTATCCAAATATACTTTTTCTCAACTAAATTCTTCTTCAAAATCTGATTTAACACTACCAAAAAAATTATCATCAATAGCGTTTAATTTCGCCATGTAACTATTAATTACTTGACTTGTTTGATTAATTTCTTGATCAATCTCAATTTCTTTCTTAATCATTTCACGTAGCTGGGCAAATTTCTCCATTCTAGTTTCCATGTTAAACCTCCAACTTTTTTAAACTACATTAAAATTATATATTATTATTAAAATTTTTGTTATTATTATAGTAAATAAATAATGGAGTGATAAATATGGAAAATCGTGATATATCAAAAAAAAGAACATATGTAAATACTGACTTATGTATTTCTTGTGGTAGCTGTATTATGATTGATGAAACTGAAACATTTTTTATGGATGATGATGGTTTTGCAAATACAATTGATAATGATAAGGAGATAGTGGAAGCACAAATGGTGTGTCCAACGGCAGCAATTTTTATTAAAACATTAGAAGAATTTAAAGAAAATCGGAAAAGTAGTCTTGATACTGATTAAAAAAATGTTTTATAAAAATTATAAAACATTTTTTAATAATTATTTTCTTGGCGAGTAAAATTAATTTTATTTTTTTATTATAGGCGGTAAGTAAATAATCTTCAGTAAATTTTAACTGTTCAGCAATTATTAAATACTGATTTAAAACTTTAAAATAAACTTCTGATATCTGATTTTTAATTAGTTCTGTTGCAACAGCAAAACAATCTAAATAAAGTTTTGTCAAATTAATATTTTCCTCACAATATTTCATTGTGGTATTGATATGCTTTAAAGTCAACGGTTAAACTATTACCAATACTAATTAAAAAATGAATTACATGAATATATTCTTCTAATAAAATATCTTTTGCTGAAGCTGGTTTGACACTTCAATATTTAAAATCACGTTGTTCATTAATAAATTCTGATAACTCAAATAAAAAAGCTAAAATTCGTTTCTCAAATGTTTCATTATCATTCTTTAATTTTGTAGAAAACTCTTGATATTTATAAAATATACCTAAAATTAGGTATATTTTTAATATAAGAGGTGAATAATTAATGGAAAAAATAATTGAAGAATTAATAAATAGTTTAACAGATGATTAATTTTTATAATTTCATGAAAAAGTCAAAAAAAAAGCAGAATTAATTAAAAAACAAAAACGCTTTAATGAAATTGATCAAAAATTTAGGGATAAAGGTATTAAATGTCCTAATTGTCAATCTTTTTATTGTGTTAAAAATGGTCATAATTCTGAAGGAAAACAAAAATATTTATGCAAAAAATGTCGTGCTAGTTTTGATTCTTTTCGTGATCATTTTACGTATTGAAGTCATTTAAATTATGGAATGGCAACACTTTTTAGGGCACTTTTTATATAGACATTTGTTTTCTAAAAGTAACTGGAGATAAATAATTTAAACTGCCATGAATTCGAATATTGTTATATCAATGCACAAAATCAAAAAGTTCGTATTTTAATTGTGTTAAATTTTTAAATTTTTTACCCTTAATAAATTCAGTTTTAAAAGTTTTGTAAGTTGTTTCAGCCACAGCATTATCATAAGGGCAGCCTTTATTGCTTAATGATCTTTTAATATTAAAAGTTATTAAAATTTCATCAATGATTTTATTTTTAAACTCATTACCACGATCAGTATGAAATAGAGTTATTTGATTTAATGGTCGTGTTATTTTATGAAAAGCTTGTTGGACTAGTTCGGCTGTTTTATTCGGCCCAGCACTATAACCAATTATTTCACGATTAAACAAGTCAATTAATAAACAAATATAATGTCATTTAGCGCCAACTTGAACATATGTTAAATCACTAACAATAACTTCATTAGGTTTTTTGTTGTTAAATTGACGATTTAAAATATTATTAATTTGGTCATTATTGACTGTTGTTTTATGATTATGATATTTTAATTTGGTGTATTTAGAAACCAAATTATTTTTGATCATAAAGAATCTGATTTTTCGCCGCGATAAGATGATATCTTTTCTGTTTAAAATAACTTTAATTTTGCGAGCCCCATAAATTTTGCGACTTTTATTAAAGGCACTGATAATTTATTGTTCATAATTATTAACTTGCTTGTTAATACATTTATTAGTTTGATAATAATACGTTGATTTTAATAAACCCAAAATCTTACATATTTTTCTTACTGAATATTTTGTTTTGTTGTTATTAATTATTGTTATTTTTTGGCCATTATCAGTGCGGCTTGCTTTAAAATGTCATTTTCCATTTTCAAGTCTTTAAGTTCTTTTCGTAAAGTTATTATTTCATTTTCTTCTAGTGTGCGATTGTCTTTTGCTTTAAATGAACCAGAATTATTATAATTTTTAACTCAACTATAAATTAGAATGGCAACGCTTTTTAGGACACTTTTTATATAGACATTTTTTTTCTAAAAGTAACTGGAGATAAATAATTTAAACTGCCATGAATTCGAATATTGTTATATCAATGCACAAAATCAAAAAGTTCGTATTTTAATTGTGTTAAATTTTTAAATTTTTTACCCTTAATAAATTCAGTTTTAAAAGTTTTGTAAGTTTGGATAGGCTACAATTATTAGGACCATAATTATATAGACTTCAAAATTAGATAAAATTATTAAGAAAGAAGGAATATAAAAATGGGAAATAAAACTTCATACTCTGAAGAATTTAAAAAACAAATTGTCATGCTATATAAAAATGGTAAAAGTGTTATTAATCTAGGGCAAGAATATAATTTACCAAAACCAACTATTTATAGTTGAGTTAAAAATTATAATAATTCTGGTTCATTTAAAGCAAAAGACAATCGCACACTAGAATAAAATGAAATAATAACTTTACGAAAAGAACTTAAAGACTTGAAAATGGAAAATGACATTTTAAAGCAAGCCGCACTGATAATGGCCAAAAAATAACAATAATTAATAACAACAAAACAAAATATTCAGTAAGAAAAATATGTAAGATTTTGGGTTTATTAAAATCAACGTATTATTATCAAACTAATAAATGTATTAACAAGCAAGTTAATAATTATGAACAAGAAATTATCAGTGCCTTTAATAAAAGTCGCAAAATTTATGGGGCTCGCAAAATTAAAGTTATTTTAAACAGAAAAGATATCATCTTATCGCGGCGAAAAATCAGATTCTTTATGATCAAAAATAATTTGGTTTCTAAATACACCAAATTAAAATATCATAATCATAAAACAACAGTCAATAATGACCAAATTAATAATATTTTAAATCGTCAATTTAACAACAAAAAACCTAATGAAGTTATTGTTAGTGATTTAACATATGTTCAAGTTGGCGCTAAATGACATTATATTTGTTTATTAATTGACTTGTTTAATCGTGAAATAATTGGTTATAGTGCTGGTCCGAATAAAACAGCCGAACTAGTCCAACAAGCTTTTCATAAAATAACACGACCATTAAATCAAATAACTCTATTTCATACTGATCGTGGTAATGAGTTTAAAAATAAAATCATTGATGAAATTTTAATAACTTTTAATATTAAAAGATCATTAAGCAATAAAGGCTGCCCTTATGATAATGCTGTGGCTGAAACAACTTACAAAACTTTTAAAACTGAATTTATTAAGGGTAAAAAATTTAAAAATTTAACACAATTAAAATACTAACTTTTTGATTTTGTGCATTGATATAACAATATTCGAATTCATGGCAGTTTAAATTATTTATCTCCAGTTACTTTTAGAAAACAAATGTCTATATAAAAAGTGCCCTAAAAAGTGTTGCCATTCCAAATATTAAAAGTTTATATAATTTTCTTTTAAAATTATCATATTGATGATTTTTTTTATTTCATCAAGAGTTTTCTACAAAATTAAAATTATCATTTAAATTAAATTTTGTTAAAATGTACTTATCTAATTTTTTTAGTTTTCTAACAAATAATTAAAAGTATTGTTACTTAACATTTTTACTAATCTCCTTTGCAGTTCTCATTTGTCCTAAAATTGCTTTTGCACTAGGAACCTTATCATATTTCTTTACAATTCGCCCTGTTAACGAAGCAATAATTCGTTCTGAAGCAAATGGATCGCGTGGGTCATAAATTCAAGCATTATTAAAAATTGTTTCTACATTTTCTGCTCCCATTGTCCCAATGACAATAGCATGAAAGCGATTCCGACGTTGTTTTAATAAATTTATCTTTGTTATTAAATCAGGTGATAAATCAGAAGTTAAAAAGTCACTAATTAATAATAAATCAGCATTAAAATATTCATTACTATCCATTACTGTTAAAGTATGTTCTAATACTGGCTCAACATCTGTATCCCCAGCAAAACTTTTTGACAAAAATTCAATTAATTTTGGTAGTGAATCTTTTAAAGAAGATAAATTATAAACGTCTAAACTTTTAGAAAAATTAATCATGTAGCAAGGCCGATGCTCTGCTAAAGCAATTTTTGCAATTGCTAAAGAAAGGGCTTTGGCAATTTGTTCAGGACTACCTCGCATTGAATAAGAGGTATCAATTGATAAAATGATTGGTCCTTTTTCTTCAGGAACATATGTTTCAATTGTTCGTAATTTAATTTGTTCTTTGGGAACTTTATCTTGTGATAAAAATTCAAATGTTGTTAATTTTCCCTCAATATATTTTTTATAAAAAATATATTTTAAAACTGGATCTTTTAATAAAACTAATTCGACGGGAAACATATGTTCTAAATCCTTAGATTCAGTTGCCCCAATAATTTCTTCTGGTGAAGAACCAATTGGTTTTCATTCATAATCCATTACAATTTCTTCTAAAATTCGTTGTTCAATTAAATTACTTTCACCTTGGAAACGCCCTAATAATGTTGCAATTTCCATAATTGCTAGATTAGTTTCCAAAAATTTTGCAAACTTATCAATAGCTGACATATTAAGACCTTTTTTTAGTTCTGCTGGATTTCATATTTTGCCAAAAAAGTTTCATACTGTTTTTAATAGACTATTAGCTTTATTATAAATTTCTACTTTATTATATAAATCTTGCATAAACTTTGTTCTTAATTCTTCAATTTTTGCAAAACGATAATCATTAATTCTTTTAATTAAAATGGATTCTCAAATTCCAATAAAATCACGAAATAACATATTTGGATTATTGTTTTGTTTTTTATTAAATTCATAACGATAATAATTTAGCCGATCATAAAATGGTGAATTAACTTTAAATAAAAAATCTTGTGTTGAAGCATAATTCTTTTTTAAACCATCATAACCATTAACTTTAATCCAATGAAATAAATAAATTTCTTTTTCAATATTTGAATCTAACTTAATTTTCATAATTTCATTTTCAATTTGGTAATCATAAAAATTATTAATAGCTTGGTCAAACATTTCACTTAATCAACGGTTCGTTGTTTTCATCAGAGCAAACCTTGGATTAACTAAATCCGTATTTTTTAATGCTGTTAACTTATTAGCTAGTTGAACTCCCGCTTTTTGCTCTAAATATGGATTCACGTTAAATCCTCCCTTGTTTTACTCATTTAATTTTTTGTTGATTGTTCAAAATTACTATTATTTATTTTTTGCTCTGGGTTTGAAAAATGTTCTAACTCTAACCCATCTTCATTAAAATTTATTTTATTATCACTAAAGGCATTATTAACTGCTAACATAAAACGTTCTTTAAAAAAGAGACAATTTAAAGATAATAATCGTTCCTTTTCATCCGGAAAAGCAGTTGTTAAACTATCAATTTCCCGTTCAACAGCTAAAATTCTTTTTTCAAGTTTCGAATTATTATCCACTTTTGAATTTTTAATTTCAATTTTAATTTCTTCATTTGTTTTAATAATTTTAAAAGTACTATCATTAACATAACTAATCTCTGTTTGCAAAACATCTGCCATATTATCTAAATCTTCACCATAATATAATTCGATTAATGTGGGTTGTGTCTTATTATGACGAGCATCAATGAAATCCTCAACACGAATAAAGCAAATTGGATACTGTTGATTTTTTCAAAAAATTCGATGAAATGTTCCTTGTAATTTCCCATCAAAAACATCCAAATATTCACTTTTGCGACTATTAACTTCTTGGATATCTTCATATCGAGATGATAATTCTTCTAATTCTTTGCTTAAACGATTCTTTTTTTCACGAACATCATACGTTAAATCATCTAAATAAAATTCATTAAAAATAGCATTATATGTTTCTTCTTGTTGTTCATCATCTCAAATACAATATGGAATGACTAACCAATCAGCTTTATCAACTGTATCACGACCATTATAAAATGCTGAAGATTTCATTAAACGAGCAATCTTCTTTCAACGACGATCTGAAATATAATATTCACCTTCAGTAGCAATATACATTGCTTTTCGAAATCGAGAAATAAAATCAAAAGTTACTGGTGTTATTTTAATCTTATTAATTTCTTTTCGTCATGTATCATATTCTTCATGTGTAATTTGTAAAGCTTCATCAACTTTTACATCCAATTCAGTTACTCCAGCAATCATATCATTAAAGTTTTCTTCATCTTTTAGCCCTTGTGCAATATAACGAATAATAAAACGGTCATATAAAGCTTCAAGACCTTGCCCTTCTGCTGGCAACTCATTTGACGCTGAAATTAATAATTTCATTGGCACTTTTATATCTACTCCAGCATTACGAAAAATCTTTTCATTAATAATTGTTAATAAAGTATTTTGAATTGATGGTCCTGCTTTTCAAATTTCATCTAAGAATACAATTTCGGCGGTTGGTAAATATTTATCAATTAAGCGCTTATACACTCCTTTTTGTAAATCTTCAATTGAGATTGGTCCAAAAATTTCTTCTGGTGTCGAAAAACGATTCATTAAATATTCAAAAATAGTACCATTTTTAAAAGCATGTTTTAAACGACGAGAAACTAACGATTTAGCAATTCCGGGTTTTCCTAAAAGAAAAATTGATTCACCACTTAGCATCGCTAACATTGCTAAATTAAAAATTTCTTCTTTTTCATAAACATTTTGTTGTAATTGTTTGGTTAATTCTTCTAATCTTTCTGTAAGTGACATCATTGTCTTCTTTTCTCCTAAACTTCTAAATTAATTCTTCGTTTAACATCATCTGATTTAACAATTAAGAGGCATGCTCCAACAATTCAAATAAAAGTAATTATTAGAACCAAAACAATAAAAAATAATAATCAAATATTAATTGGTTCAGCGGGATTTCCTTTAATACTTCCTAGAATCAATAAAATTGCACATAAAATTTCAACAAATAAAAAATATAAAATTGCTAACATAATATAAGCAATACCTCATCCATAAATAGCACCAGCAGTTCGGACCATTGTCATCGGAATAAAATATAATAAACTAAATAATAAACTAAGAAATAAAAACCCATAACTTAAAAGGTCTTTAACATAAATCTCAGCAAAAACTTTAATATTTGGATCAAGATAATTACTTAAAGAAACTAAAATTGCCTTTTGACCAATAAAATAAGCTAAAACAATTGCTACTAACTGTCCAAAAATAATAAAACTTCGCCCTACTCGTTCAAGTGGACTATCCCAAAACATTCGTCGTTGTGAAAAATCATTGTGTTGAGTTGGTGAAAAATAACTAAAACGTTTCTGCTCTTGTTTAGATAATTCTTTAACTTCCTCCTCATATTTTCGGCGTTCTTCTTCAGTATCAAGCAACTCTAAATCTGGAAATTTACTTCCATATGTTGGCTTATTTTTAAACATTTTGTTCCCCCTTTGGTATTTAACCATATTTTAATTTGTGTAAACATTTTAACATTTTCCCTAAATTTAGGCAATTAAATTATTTTTTGGGTCGTATAAAGAAAATAAGGGTTTTTATTTTTAAATGTTATTTAGTTTAATAAATTAAAAAGGTATTTTTTTTATTTGTCTAAAACCCTTATTTTCTTTATACGACCTAAATTATCTGGTTTTGCAACCCAATTAGAATCAACTAATGCTTTTGACAATTGTGAATTAACCTTTTTTGTAATTTTATAATCTAACAAAATAGCATTTGCTCATGGATTTTTTTAATTTTGTAGAAAACTCTTGATTAAATAAAAAAAATCATCAATATGATAACTTTAAAAGAAAATTATATAAACTTTTAATATTGTTATTTAACTTTTTTATACGTTAAAATATAATACCGATGATTGTTGGTTTGGCGTTAAACCTTTATGCTGGTATTTTCATTTTCAGAGATTTAAATAATTTTGAATGTTCGTGAAACCTAAGCCATGATAATGAATTAAGGATTCTTTAAGATTTGATTGTAATTTACTAATTTTATTTAACTTACGATAACTAGCATCAGGATTTGTAATAGTTTTAGTTGCTAATAAAATAGAATTTGTTTGTTTTGCTACTAATAAATATAATGGTTGCATGTCAGAAATAATAATTGAATTTTCTTTGATTAATTGTTTATTAATATTTTCAATAATTCACTGTTTTTGTAATCGTTTTGTGTTGGTTGATTTAACATAAATATTATTATTGCTATCAACAGCCATTTGAATACAACATTTAGTGTTGGTTGAAAATGAATCAAGATGAATTTTTCTTTTATCAAATTTATCTTTAAAATTACCTTTGTGGATTTCTTTAATAAATGTTTCATCGATTTGAATTTGGCCATTTAACGTTTTAAATTTTAATTGGGTGTTTTCTAATTGTTTTGATTTCATTATTTTTTGGCGATTATATCAAGCGGTTTTCGGTGATGTTTTAATAAAGCGGGAAATCATTTTACTAGATTGGCCTAATAATGAAATTTGAATCAATAAATTTCACTGTTCATAATTTAAATGACTTCAATACGTAAAATGATCACGAAAAGCATCAAAACTAGCACGACATTTTTTGCATAAATATTTTTGTTTTCCTTCACGATTATGACCATTTTTAACACAATAAAAAGATTGACAATTAGGACATTTAATACCTTTATCCCTAAATTTTTGATCAATTTCATTTAAGCGTTTTTGTTTTTTAATTAATTCTGCTTCTTTTTTGAATTTTTCATGAAATTCTAAAAATTAATCATCTGTTAAAATATTTATTAATTCTTCAATTATTTTTTCCATTAATTATTCACCTCTTATATTAAGAATATACCTAATTTTAGGTATATTTTATAAATATTAAATATCAAGAGTTTTCTACAAAATTAAAGTGGATTTTTATCATGATAAAAAGAAGCGGCAATAATTTAGTAAATAACTCCACCTAACCCAGCAGTAATTGCTATTATTGCAATAATAGCAAAAAGATTTAAATTTGCTTTCCGAGAAATTTTTCGACGAACTGGTTGAGTTGTTAATTCCGCCACATTATTATTGTTATCTTCTTTTTTCATTAATACACTCTCCTCTAATATTTATTATATTATTCTTGTTTAGGTGATTTTAAAACTTCTTATTGTTATTGCTCTTCTAAAACAGGTTTTTGCACATAAATATTTTTTTCCTTTAAATGATTTAAACTATACTTTTCTTTATTATAATTAATTGTTTCTAATTCAACAAGGCGCTGACGTTGTAATTCTAAAGTTGCTAATTTTGTTTCTACTTGTTTCATTTGTTCTTCATCTGCTAAATACTCAAATTTTTTTCGTAAAATTCATTGTTTTTTTACTTCACGTCATAATAAAAAATATGATAAAAAAATTACTAAAAAACAAATAATAAGTAAAGTAAAACCCACAATAAAATAATTATTAATAGTATTAAACATATTCATAAAAATTACTGCTAAGGTAAAACATGTTGTATAATATGTTACTGCAAAAATACTTGAAATAATAATTCAACTTTTAAAACTAGCTGCTTTTTTTAATTTTACATATGGCAAACCAATAAAACAAAAGAAAAAACAAGCACAAATCAGACCAACAATACCAGCAATAATATAATGTAATTCATAAGTTCGATGGGAAATAACACCTGTTAAATTTTTAATATTATTATAAGCCATTGCACAACCAGCACTAATAAAATAACCCATAAAAGTTCCTAAAATTGAAAAACTAATAACTAATAAACGTGCCGCAACTTCAATTCGTGTATTTCATTGGAGTGCTAATTCATCTCGTTTTGAACTAATTTTTGTTAACATAATAGTTTTTCTCCTTACTCTCTTAGTGCTCTAATTTGATTTGCTATTTCATTTTCTAATTTTATTTGATATTTTTTACGATCACTTTTTAAAAATAAGCACCCCAATATAAAACAACAAAAAGCAATAATCGCAATTGAAGGTAACACAAATGGGTTAATATTTAATCCAGCAACTGAATTTTTAGCATAAATAAATTGTAAAATAGCTAATCCAAGAATTGAAGAGCATTTAATATTGCCTACAATACTAACAATAATTATTCAAATATTAACAGTTTTTAATGTTTTAGTAATTAAAATTGGAATTGTTATAAAAAAGAATGTTGTAACCCATAAAATAGCTAATAAAATAATTATTCCAATTACAATTGGTTGACCAATTGCTACAATTTGATCAGTAAATGGAGTTTTAAATTTTGATAATAAAGAAATAATAAATTGTGCTCCTACCTGCCCTAACGTTGGAATATATATTAGAGCAACTACAATTAACAATAATTGTGAAAAGACAATTAAAGTTCTCGCTATTGTTTCACTTTTAGTAGAAAAATAATACTTACTTGCTTCAATGTTGTATTGATAAGGCAACGGACGAATTTGTTGTTTTCGATTTAATTCATATTCCCCTAATGATTTTACGGTGTGATCAATAACAGTTTTATCTAAATTTTTCAAAACTAACGGACGATTATCAACAACAAACTGCATTTTTTTCAATACTTTTGCTGATTGTTCTTGATTTATTGTTTTACTATTTTTTGTTTTTTTCATTAAAGCACTTTCCTATTCAACTATTTTTAATTTAGAACTAAAATCTAAACTTTCAGCAACAGCAAGGTTAATTCGTTTCTGCTGACGAATTGCTGAGAATCATAATAAAAAACTACCTCAAAATAACATTAACATACAAAGCCCAGCCATAATTACCCCTGGTAAATTTAGCCGAACAGGAATATAAAGATATGCAATAATGCTTAATCCTAACATTAGTAAAACAAAGATGCATCCGACTGTATTAAAAATAATTCCAGTTACCTTTAAAAGCTTAATATTACGAACAATTAATGTTGGAATTACAAATATTAAAGAAAAGATAATCCCAAACAGAGCAATAACAATGGTAAGACCACGAAAAACACCATCAGCTAAACCAAAATTATTAAAAACGGCAGGAATTGGTAATTTACTAGTTGCAATCATTGCTAAAGAAGCTGATACAATAATAATTACTCCTAGCATAACTGCTTGTCCAATTAAAATCATAATTCTAGCAATAACTTCCGTTGGTGTAGTAAAATACATTCTTGTTAACCGAACATCATTTTTTTGAAAATCTTGTGTTGCTTTTTCCATCAATATCACCTAATTTAATAATTTCTCCCTTGTTTACAATGATTATAGCATTTTCTTTTAAAAATACTATCTTTCTTTTAATAAAAGGAAAAAAACTCTTCAAAAGAGAAGAGTTTTAAGGTTGATAAATTAAATTTATTTTTAGCATAAATGAACCATTAGCGAATTGGCCAGTTGATGTTTTAACCTTAATAATTAATTCTTGTTGTGGATTACTTTCTGTTGGGAAATTAAATTGTTCAATAAATTCTTCTGATTCTGTATCATAAGATAATAATTCTCATAAAATATTTGGCTGTTGTCCTTTTAAACTTGTATTTTTTATGATTCCATCATATAGGATTGTATTAACCATATTTTTTACTAATTCTTTTTTATCCGCTAATGTTATTGGTAAACTGCGAATAAATATTGGTAACATTGAACTTGTTAAAACAAGATCAAACTTAATTGGTGCAGTTGGGGTTAAATTTAATTTAAGAGTAACTTGACCTGTAAAAATAGCATTATTTTTAGATGAAAACTGCAACTCTAAAGGAATTTTATTATCACTACTACTTGCATCATATTTATTAATCTCTTCATCTAGTTGTTGACAAATTGACTCAAAGTAGTTTCAATCCGTTTGAATTTTGGAAAGCCCAAAAGTTGGCTTATCTTCATCAATAAATATTGGTTTTTTAATAATATCGCCTCAAATTTGATTAACTAAATATGGCACTTGGTTGTCCGAACTACCTTGTTTTCTTGGCACAAATTTATAAGTTTTATGGGATAAATCAACTACGGGGTTTCCTTCGATTGGCGTATTAACCATCTTAATTTGACCGTGAACAGTAACTTTAAAGTCGCGACCAGCATCCTCTTGTTTTCCAGAAATATTCATTACATAAGATTCTCATTTTCCACTTTTTTCAGTTTCTTTTAAAGCATTACTTAGTCTGTCTAGGTCTTGACGTTTAAAATTCACTAAATCACGTGATAAATGCCAATTTCATTCCTTATTATTAATCGGTTTATTTCATACTAAATCTAAAACTGAGTTTGTTGTGTGATTATCATCTTTAGCAAATAAAATTGGCTCTAATGCTAATAAACCAGGATCAATTCCTTGATTAATTAATGTTAATGTGATTTCAATATCGCCTTTAAACATTGGGTCAGTGTTAAGATTAAGTGCCTGCAAAGTAACTTTTTCTCTTCGCCCAATATTAGGTCAATTCTTATTAAATATTGATTGTCAACTTGTGGTATCAAAATTAGTTAATGGTGGTCCGGCATTAATGTTTGCTTCACGCATTGATAATTTTCAAATTCAATCTTTATCAACATTTGGCCGTTCTTGTTGAGTTACAACAATTGGAATTGATAATTCTATTGTTGGTGGTAATTCAATTTGATCTTTAACAATAAACCCAACAACTCGCATATAATGATGAATGTTTTCATTAATTGGTGTTGCTAAAAAATTCAACTCTGTAGTACCACCAATACTTGGTTCTATTATAGTACTTCAATCAATTTGATAGTCATTATAATCACTTGAAACTTGCGGATCATCGTTAAACTGTTGTTTAACTTCTCTTCACACTAAGTCATATAACTTTGCTGGTTCTAAGTTATTCTGCTGTAATTTCAAATTAACCACAGCACGATAACTAATAATGCTTAATTTAATTGTAATTGTCCCACTAAAAAGACTCGTTGGCGTATTTGCTTTGCCATTATATTCAGCAAGCATTGTTACAGGTAATGCTATGTTATAATCGCCTGGCAATTGAAAACCTGATATATCATAAGTTTCTGCATCAATTGGCGTTTCTGGTTTAAAACTACCAACGGCCTTTTCTCAAATCTCATTATATAATTCCTCAACATTTTCATATTTTGTGACATCTCATACATTTTCTAAGTTAACAGTTTGACTAATATCCATTGACAACTTTTTAACTAAAGTAAAACGAATGGTAACCGAACCAATATATTGAATATCTTCATCGTGGCGAATTGTTAAAACAACATATCCAGTTTGTGGCGTATTAGCAGTAACCGGTTTTACCATATCTTCCGAATCAGTAATTTCAAAAAAATCTAAAAGTAAATCTTGATAAATCCTTCCTTCAATTTTTGCTTGATTAAAAATTAATTCTTCTACAGCCATATTATCATCATTAACAATAACATTATTAGTTAAAGTAAATTCCGTTGAAATATTCTCTCTTCCAGCAATTTTTGATGGAGAAGGCGTTCCGCACGATATAACAATAGCTATCAGAGCACTTGTAGTCAGAAATGTTGTTAGAAGTATTAAAATTTTACTCATTTAAATCCCTTTCTTTTCAAACATTAATACTTACTATCATTATATCCATTTTTCATATTTTATACATAAATTTTAAATATAATTAATGTTAAAACAGAAAGTAATTGCTTGAAGATGCTCTGGAACATTTTCTTTTGCTTTTAATTCTAATTTAATATCAAGAACAGTTAAATTACTATATTTTTCTTCACTGCTAGTTTGCAATGCATAAAATCAATCATTAAAAGTAGCGGCACTATTATGATAATTATTTAAAGGTGTAAATGTGATAATATCTTCTGCAATTCCATTAGCATAATCTATTTGTGATACATTATCACTAATGTTTAAATTGTTCCCTACAATTTGACTAATATTTTTTATAAATTCCCATGTACGATTAACAATTTGTCTTTGTAGCATTGTTTTAAATGAAGTTACATCATATGGAATATTTCGAACATCAATATCAATGTAATTTAATGGTTTTTGTGCTCCATATAAATTAGCACTTCAATATTTTGTAAATAAAGTATTTCGTTTTTGTTTATCACTAATTAAATAGGCATCATGATCGCCAGGATTAGCTAAATTAGTAATTGAATGTAATGATGGTTGATCAATTATTACATAGTTTGTTTTTGCCACTTGATTATTACTAAAACTAATTGTTAAATCGCCATTTTCTTGAATCGTTCTTTTAACAACAGTATAATCTGCTTTTTTAATTATTCCATATGATTGAAACGGTAAAATATTTCAATCATAAACTCATTTATATTTTGAACTATTAGGGTTACTCAAAACATCTTCTTGTAATTCTCTAATTTCTGTTGCTAATGAATATTTTCCATTTAAAGCATCTTTAATTTGCTGTCCCAGTAAATTTGCAATCACATTTTGAATTGTTTCACCTTGCGGTAAAAACATAAAGTAAAATTGCTCTGGTTGGTTAACATTTAAACGTTTTGGTTGAAGATGTTGATATCAAAATTGTCACTCTGTTGGTACAAGTTCTTTTGGCAAGACTAAACCACGATTTTGTGATGTTTCTAAAATATTAATTAAGAAAATTAATAATTGTGGAATATATTTACCATTAATTTGAGTATCTGTTTTTGCAAAACTTTGCTCTGAATCACCCTTTTTATATTCTGACTGAATTACCCGATTAATATCAAGCATGTAATGCGTACTATCAATAGCAGTTCCTGGAAACAGTTGATCATTTGGATTAACACTTGAAATAGCAAAATTACTATATGGATTATAATCACCAATAAATTCTTTATCATTTCCTTTATTTTCTGCATAAAAAGCAGCAAAACGTTCTTTATAAGCAGCATAAACTTGATCTGCCAACGCCAAACTGTCATTAGTACCATTAATCATAATATTATTAGCTTGTTCACCTAGGACATTTGTTTGTTTTTCTCAAACTGTTGGTTTTAAATCATCTTTGTTTCTTGTTTCTCCTAATTTAAAACTTAAAAAGTTTGATAAAAATCCTTCATTTCCAACAAATAGGGTTGGCATTCAAACCAGATTTTTTTGGATTACGTCCTCGTATTTGATTTTTAAAAATAATAAATTTTTCATCAAACTAAATTGGTTTTGTTGCACATCAGCAAGACTTAACTGTTGTGTCCCTCGTGAATCAGTATAAATATCTAAAATTTGAATTTGCTTAGGATCTTTGTATTTATTCTTAAAAAAGATATTGTTTGTAATGTATAAACTAGGTGCTTTTTCAAAAATTAAATTATAAGCATATTCTAATCGTAATGATCTCGCACGAGCGCGAGTTTGTGCAACTTGTCCAGTATTATGGTCAGCAGGAATTTCATAAGTTTCAAAAACCGGAGTTGTTGTTGTATTATCGCGTAGTTCTGTTTTTGCAAAGTTAACTTCAAAATAATCCCCATAATTAACATCGGGCAAGGGTCGTCTATCAGTTTCAATTCCACCATAATTTAAAATATTTGCTAAAAATGACACGCCAAAATAAGCAGAGGGAATTAAAGCACTAATATATAACACAGCACAAATTGCGGCAAGTCACCATTTTTTACGTGATGCTACAGTAACATTCTTTGTTAAGTTATTAAGTTTATGTCAACTACCTGGTTTTCTTGCCATTGAAATCTCCTTTATTAAGCTTAATAATAGACCTATTGAATGGGTTTATTATAACAAAATTAATTTTAAATGCAAAGCAGCATTTTTGAACAAAATTAAGCTTTTTAATTGTGATGTGGAACCTCATTTTGGACACTTTATTAAAAAAACTTTATATTGTTAATCGTTCAAGATTATATCAATTAAAATATAAATTTGTTTGGTATTTAAACTCATCAAAAGTATATTCCAGTTTATCTAATGCTTCTTTTTTAAAAATATTTCATAAAGATTCAATATGAGGATTATCTTTTAAACATCCAACTCATGACATGCTAATTTTACATCCAGCATATTTTAACATTCAATTGTATTCATAACTTTTAAATTCGGAACCATTATCACTATGAATAATTAAATTTTTTAATGAATTTTGAACTAAATTATGGTTAATAGCGTTTTAAAAAGCTTCTTTTACTAATGGAAATTCTTTAGTTTGATTAATTACTCAACCAAGGACTTTTTTTGTAAAAATATCTTTAAAAGCACATACAAAATATTTATTGTTTGCATAATGCTTTTCAGTAATATCAACAACTCACACTTCATTTGAATGTGTTACTTTAAAAGGAAATTTAAATAACTACTCATATTTACCTTTTAAATACTCTTTTGGTACCTTTACTTTTCGTTTAATAGGTTCATTAATTGGTTTTAAATTAGCTATTTTTAAATATCTACGAACTTTTTTAACCGAGCATTTTAGCCCAATTGTATTTAAAGATAAAGTAATTCGCTTAACCCCATATGTTTGTCTACCTATTTTATAAAACACATTTTTAATTATTTTATAAAATGTGTAATAAATTTTTTTACTACTATTTGGTTTTCCTTTTTTTATTCAATCATAATAGGCACTTTTAGCTAAATGCAATAAATAACATGTTTTTCTAACTGATTTAAATTTTAATAAATATTCAGTAATTATTTTACATTTTTCAATTTTTTTGTTCGTTGCTGCAATCACCTTTAATCTTTGATTCAACTTTTTTTGCATTTCAACTTGTCACTTTAATTCCTAAATTTCTTGCTGAGATAATCGTAATTTTGCTTCTAATTCTTTGATTCTTGTTTGATCAAATGAAATATTGCGAAGACCATTTTTCCCATAAATCTTGTAGTTTTTAATCCATTTTTGTAAAGTTGGTGAACTAATATTATATAGGATAGTTTGTGCTTTAATAGTTATTTTATTTTCTAAATATTCTTTTACAATTTTTTATTTTTCATCTGGCGGATAATGTTTTGTAAACAAAAACCTCTATTCTTTCAATCATATTTTAACTTATTTTCTAGTTAAAAGTTTATTAAGTGTCCGAAGAAAGGTTACCCTATCAAATCTTTTTAATTGTTCTTTTTAAATAAAAAAAGTTACTTCTGTAACTTTAAATATGAATTGCATGGCCTTCTAAACCATGGGCAACTTCCATAATAATTTCTGATAGGGTTGGATGTGGGTGAACTGTTTTTGCCAATTCATGAATTGTCCCTTCTGTTTCCATACAGGCAGTAATTCCAGAAATCATATCTGTTGCTGCAACAGCAACAATATGTACTCCTAAAATTTCGTAATATTTTGGATCACATAAAATTTTAACAAAACCATCAGTTTAACCATCAGCTATTGCTTTACCATTTGCTGATAACGGAAATTTAAATGCTTTATAAGCAATTTTAGCTTTAATTGCTTGCTCTTCAGTAATTCCAACTGTTGCTACTTCTGGGAATGATTAAATGCACGAAGGAATTCGATTATAATTCATTTTTGCATTTTTTCCTTTAATATTATCAATTACTAAAATTCCTTGTGTTGAAGCAACATTAGCTAGCATCGCGCGTCCCACAACATCTCCAATTGCATAAACACCTAGCAATTTTGTTTTACATTGCTCATCAACTTCAATGTTTTTTCTTTCTCCGATTCTTAACCCTATGTTTTCAAAACCAGTTGTTACTGGTGTTCGGCCAACTGAAACTAAGCAATAATCTGATGTTAGTTTTACTTCTTTACAGTCATTATTATCATAAATTACTGATTTACCTTTAATTGCTTTAATTTTCACTGAAGTTTCAATTTTTACCTTATTTTTAATCAACAATTTTGTTAATTCTTCACGAATATTTTTATCCAATAACTCTAAAATAGTGCTAAACCTCGCAAAATTGTTACTTCGGTTCCTAAACGATGATATAAGCAAGCAAATTCAATACCAATTACACCACCACCAATAATAATTAATTTTTTTGAAATTGCTGGTAATGATAAAGCTTCTGTTGATGATATAACATAACCAGCTTTTTCAGCTTGTTCAAACCCTGGTAATGGTAATCCACGTGAAACACTTCCAGCTGCAATAATTAAATTAGTACATAAATAACGTTTACCAGCAACTTCAACAGTATTTTTGTCAATTGCTTTTGCTTCGCCTTTAACTAGGTCAACTTTATTTTTTTCAATAAAAATCCAACCCCTTTTGTTAATTGCGTTACTACTTTTGCTTTTCGTTCTTGCATTTTTACTCAATTTGGAGCTACTGCTGCTTTTGCAACATTAATACCATAATTGTCAGCATGTTTCATCATAACATATACTTTACTACTTTTTAATAACGCTTTTGTTGGAATACAACCAACATTTAAACAAACACCACCATAATATTCTTTTTCAATAATTAGTGTCTTTAAACCTTCTTGTGCTGCTTTAATCGCTGTAACATAACCGCCTGGACCTGCTCCAACAATAATTACATCATATTTGTTTTCCATTTCATAACCTCTTCTCTTACAATAATAATAAAGCTGGTGATTCTAGTAACTCTGTCACTCGTGCTAAAAAGCTGCCACCATCAGCACAATCAATTAAACGATGATCAATCGTTAACGATAATGGTAAGATTGAACTTATTTATATTTCATTATTTTTATTAATAACTGGTGCTTTTTTAATAATTCCAACCCCTAAGATTGCTACCTCTGGGAAATTAATTACTGATGTGGCAAATTTAATGCCCGCTGACCCAAAATTAGTAATTGTGAAGGTTCCATCTTTCATTTCATCAGGTTTTAATTTACGTTCACGTTTTTTTGCTGCTAAATCATTAATCATTTTTGCAATTTGCATAATATTTAACTGATCAACCCCTTTAACAACATGAACCATTAAACCAGTCGGTGTATCAGTTGCCATTCCAATATTATAGTAATCTTTAAAAATAATTTCTTGTTGTTCTTGTTGTTCTTGATCGTATGACGAATTTAAAATTGGAAAATCTTTTAAAGCAATTGCACAAGCTTTCATAAAAAAAGACATATATGTTAACTTGGCTCCTTGTTGTTCTGCTTGTCCTTTTAATTGTGTTCTAATTTCAATTAATTTTGTTACATCAATATTTTTCATTAATGTTGTCTCAGCAATAACAGTTTTTGATAAAATCATTTGTTTTGCAATTGCTTTACGAATTAGTTACATTGCTTCGCGGCGAACAGAACCAGTTGCATTAATTTGCGGAATATCAATTGGCAATGTTGATAAAGTAGGACCAGTTGATACCCTTTTTGCCCCTTGGACTAAATCAGCTTTCATAATCTTACCGTTTGGTCCTGAACCTTGAATTTTTGTTAAATCAATTTTTAAATCAGCTGCCATTTTTCGCACAATTGGTGTTGATAAAACATTTTTATTATGATCAACATTAGTATTACCATTACTTGGCAAATGACGTGGCGCTAAAACGGTATTAGAAATAGGGACTGTTCCAACTACTCCTGCTGCTTTTTCTTCTTCAAACTGGTGCTACTGTTGGCTGTTCTGGAACCGCTGGTGCTGGACTATCGCCAGCAGTACCATCATTAATTTCAATTACTACATCACCAACATAAATTGTATCGCCAACTTTCATATTAATTTTGCTAACAATACCATCACATGGCGAATAAATCTCCGTATTAACTTTATCAGTTTCAACGGCAAACATTTCATCTCCGTCTTTAATTTTGTTACCAACTTTAGTCATAATGTTGGCCACTTTTCCTTCTGTTAATCCTTCACCCGATGTCGGCGAATTTAAATTTTACCATTTTTACTTTCAACTCCTATCTAAAATTTGTTTTAATTTTGTAGAAAACTCTTGATTAAATAAAAAAAATCATCAATATGATAACTTTAAAAGAAAATTATATAAACTTTTAATATTGTTATTTAACTTTTTTATACGTTAAAATATAATACCGATGATTGTTGGTTTGGCGTTAAACCTTTATGCTGGTATTTTCATTTTCAGAGATTTAAATAATTTTGAATGTTCGTGAAACATAAGCCATGATAATGAATTAAGGATTCTTTAAGATTTGATTGTAATTTACTAATTTTATTTAACTTCCGATAACTAGCATCAGGATTTGTACTAGTTTTATTTGCTAATAAAATAGAATTTGTTTGTTTTGCTACTAATAAATATAATGGTTGCATGTCAGAAATAATAATTGAATTTTCTTTGATTAATTGTTTATTAATATTTTCAATAATTCACTGTTTTTGTAATCGTTTTGTGTTGGTTGATTTAACATAAATATTATTATTGCTATCAACAGCCATTTGAACACAACATTTAGTGTTGGTTGAAAATGAATCAAGATGAATTTTTCTTTTATCAAATTTATCTTTAAAATTACCTTTGTGGATTTCTTTAATAAATGTTTCATCGATTTGAATTTGGCCATTTAACGTTTTAAATTTTAATTGGGTGTTTTCTAATTGTTTTGATTTCATTATTTTTTGGCGATTATATCAAGCGGTTTTCGGTGATGTTTTAATAAAGTGGGAAATCATTTTACTAGATTGGCTTAATAATGAAATTTGAATCAATAAATTTCACTGTTCATAATTTAAATGACTTCAATACGTAAAATGATCACGAAAAGCATCAAAACTAGCACGACATTTTTTGCATAAATATTTTTGTTTTCCTTAAGGATTATGACCATTTTTAACACAATAAAAAGATTGACAATTAGGACATTTAATACCTTTATCCCTAAATTTTTGTTCAATTTCATTTAAGCGTTTTTGTTTTTTAATTAATTCTGCTTCTTTTTTGACTTTTTCATGAAATTCTAAAAATTGATCATCTGTTAAACTATTTATTAATTCTTCAATTATTTTTTCCATTAATTATTAACCTCTTATATTAAAAATATACCTAATTTTAGGTATATTTTATAAATATCAAGAGTTTTCTACAAAATTAAAGAAAATTTGTAGTTAACTAATTCTTTAATTTTAACTACAATTTTTCGAACTGATGGTTGATGATAATGTTCACCACGATCAAATGGAATAATAATATCATAACCAGTTACTCGTCCCGCTGGGGCTTTTAAATATTCAAAACATTTTTTATTAACAGTTGTAATAACTTCAGATGCAACTGAAAATGAACGAACAGCTTCATGAACAACTAAAATTCGTCCTGTTTTTTTAACAGATTCAATAACGATTTCACGATCTCATGGTTGAATTGTTCGCAAATCAATTAAATCAGCATTAACAGAAAAACCTTCTTCTTTGAAATTGTCAAGAAAAATGGATACGAAAAAATAACTCTAGGAATGAAGTCTGTACTCAACGGGGCTCATTCCTTTTATTTTTGTTAAAGGACGGTAATTATTATAAAAATTTACATAATTATGTGTAACTTTCATTAAAACTTCTTTTGTTCTGTTGCTTTTAGGAATTAAATTTAAACATTCATATTTATAAGATTTAAATCACGTTTCACAACAACCATTATCAGCAGGATTGCCTTTCCGAGACATTGACATTCACATATCTAATTGACCAGTTAAAATATTTCATTTTTGTTTAATGTACTGAATATCATGATCACTATGGATTATTACATTTTTGGGTTTATTTCTTTTAACCCAAGCGTTTTTAAGACTTTGAAAAACAAAACCATTACTAAAATTAGATGAAATATTTCAATCAATAATTTCATCATTATTAATATCACGTATTATTGTTAAATAAAATGGTTTATTACTAGTAAGTAAATATGTTATATCAGTAACTCAAACTTGATTAATATCAGTGGTATAAAAATTACGTTTAAGTTTCCCATATTTATTAGTTTTTAATAATAAATTTGCTGTTTTACTATTTTCAGTAGATTCAGGATATTTGAATTTGGTTTTCTTATTAATTACCGATTTAATTCCTAAATTTTTCATATAACGATAAACAATATGCTCTGCCAGATTTAGATTTCACATTTTATTTATTAATTTTGTTAATAAACGATAACCATATTTTTGATTATAAAATAAATATGTTAATTTAATAATTCATGCTAAAGTCTTATCTCATTTGTTAAATTTAGAGTAACCTAATTTAATTCAATTATAAAATCCCGAATAACTTATTTCCAAAATTTTACACATTCATTTGACATTATATTTGCGCCGTAAATCACAAATAATTCTAAATTTTTTCTTTTTCGATAAGACGACAAACTTTTTTATGTCTTCTGATAAGTTAATATATTCAATTAATTCTTCTCGCGACATTAAATTTATATCAACATTTTTTTCTCTTCTTGGTTTATGTTTATGTGTTGTAGCTTGTTTACCATTTCCTCATTTTAAACCATATTCCCCATGTTTTTTAAATTAACTTCGTCATCGAATAATAGTTGTTGGATAGGCTACAATTATTAGGGCCATAATTATATAGACTTCAAAATTAGATAAAATTATTAAGAAAGAAGGAATATAAAAATGGGAAATAAAACTTCATACTCTGAAGAATTTAAAAAACAAATTGTCATGCTATATAAAAATGGTAAAATTGTTATTAATCTAGGGCAAGAATATAATTTACCAAAACCAACTATTTATAGTTGAGTTAAAAATTATAATAATTCTGGTTCATTTAAAAAAAAGACAATCGCACACTATAAGAAAATGAAATAATAACTTTACGAAAAGAACTTAAAGACTTGAAAATGGAAAATGACATTTTAAAGCAAGCCGCACTGATAATGGCCAAAAAATAACAATAATTAATAACAACAAAACAAAATATTCAGTAAGAAAAATATGTAAGATTTTGGGTTTATCAAAATCAACGTATTATTATCAAACTAATAAATGTATTAACAAGCAAGTTAATAATTATGAACAAGAAATTATCAGTGCCTTTAATAAAAGTCGCAAAATTTATGGGGCTCGCAAAATTAAAGTTATTTTTAACAGAAAAGATATCATCTTATCGCGGCGAAAAATCATATTCTTTATGATCAAAAATAATTTGGTTTCTAAATACACCAAATTAAAATATCATAATCATAAAACAACAGTCAATAATGACCAAATTAATAATATTTTAAATCGTCAATTTAACAACAAAAAACCTAATGAAGTTATTGTTAGTGATTTAACATATGTTCAAGTTGGCGCTAAATGACATTATATTTGTTTATTAATTGACTTGTTTAATCGTGAAATAATTGGTTATAGTGCTGGGCCGAATAAAACGGCCGAACTGGTCCAACAAGCTTTTCATAAAATAACACGACCATTAAATCAAATAACTCTATTTCATACTGATCGTGGTAATGAGTTTAAAAATAAAATCATTGATGAAATTTTAATAACTTTTAATATTAAAAGATCATTAAGCAATAAAGGCTGCCCTTATGATAATGCTGTGGCTGAAACAACTTACAAAACTTTTAAAACTGAATTTATTAAGGGTAAAAAATTTAAAAATTTAACACAATTAAAATACGAACTTTTTGATTTTGTGCATTGATATAACAATATTCGAATTCATGGCAGTTTAAATTATTTATCTCCAGTTACTTTTATAAAACAAATGTCTATATAAAAAGTGTCCTAAAAAGTGTTGCCATAAGACTGCACCCCAAAAAGTAAGTAAAATAAAAAAAGATTTTGTTAAATTTTTATAAGGGGTGCATTTTTATATGGCAAAAAAAGGACAAAAATATAACAAATATACATCAGAATTTAGAACAAAAATCATTGAGGAAATTAAACAAAAAAGTTGTTGAATAGTAGCAAAACAATATAATATAAATGCAAATACAGTATAATCTTGATGAACAAATCATAAAAAAGGAAAATTAAACAATCCTAAAGGACCTAAAATTTCTTTTGGCAAAAGAAATTTAGAATATTATAAAACAAGGTATGAATTATTAAAAAAGCTCCATGACTTTTACAATTAAGCAAACTAAGAATAGTCTCTTTTATTAAACAAAATTGTCGTGAATATTCAATAAAATTATTACTAGAAGTAACCGGGTTAAAACGTAGTTATTGAAATAAATATAAAAATTATGACAGTAGCAAAAAAGATAAAAAAGCAATAAATGATATTGTAAAAGTCTATGAAGAAAATTTAAAACAATTTGGTTATCGAAGAATTACTAAATATTTAAAAGAAGATTATGGTATAAAATATAATTCAAAAAAAGTTTTAAGAATTATGCGTGATAATCAAATACAACCTGAATATGTAAGAAAAATGAGAAGAAAAATAAAGTATAAACAGAATAAAGAAAAAAGCTTATTGCAATATCCTGATTTAATTAAACGTAAATTCAATGATATAAAAACAAGGTTTTCAGTACTATATACTGATGTAACATATTTAATTTGAAAAGGAGAAAGATATTATCAATCAACAATTATTGATGGATATACTAAAGAAATAGTTGATGTAAAGTGATCTAAATATAATGACAATAAATTAGTAATGGATAATTTAAATGATGCAATTAATAAAATAAAATTAATAAAAAAAGATCTGAATGGAATAATAATTTACTCAGATCACGGATATCAATATACATCCACTATTTATCACGATAAATGTTTATCTAACGGTATTATAATTTCAATGGGGAAAAAATACCACTGTGCAGATAATATTGTTATAGAAAGTTTTCATTCATTACTTAAGAAAGCTACAATCCATAATAAAATATATAATTCACATGAAGAATATATACAAGATGTTATAAAATGAAATACATGATATTCAAATCGTAAAGAAAAAGATATAATTAAAAAATAGTAAATACTTTTTATTAGTACTTACTAAAATGGGTGCACTCTACATTCCATATTAATAAATTATTATATTTAATAAAAAAATGTATCTTAATGATAACAAAAATAAGTTATAAATAATTTTAAGATTAAAGAGAACATTGGATTTAAAAAAAATATTTTAGTTTTAGAATTAAATTTTACTTTATCAATATGTGTACAAATTATTTACTTAATTTAATAATATTTTTTTATTTTAAAATATAAGATTTATTTTATAGAAGGAAAAAAATATGAAAAAGAAATCAAAAAAGTGATGAATACTAAATTTCAATTTAATTTTTCTTGTTGTTTTACTTTTAAGTTTTATTTTATATGTATTATATTGTACTTATGGAAATTCAAAATTAATAGTTGGCTCAGTAAACCATCCTATTTTATTAAGCTCAATGATTACTGAAAATGATTTAGGAAATTAGGTCGTATAAAGAAAATAAGGGTTTTAGACAAATAAGAAAAAAAATACCTTTTTAATTTATTGAACTAAATAACATTTAAAAATAAAAACCCTTATTTTATTTATACGACCAACAATTAATACAAATGGGTTTCCTGTTCTAACAGAAAATCATATAAAAGATAAATTAAAAACAAAATATCATGATTTAAATATTGATGATATTAATGTAACAAATATTACGCAATGAAATGTAATAATTACAGCAAAAGATAGTAGTCTTTATAATGGGGAGTTACCAATTAAGTATGCGTGTAGTTGATGTAAAAAAAATTGGAGAGTTGTTAATTAAAGACAATTTCTAATAACTTTATTTAATGTAGTTATATCTAAAATTTTTAAATAGCATAAAATTTTAAGTATTTGCTTATGACAATTAATAAATTATTATAAAATTATTAATTTATCTTTTTAAAAAAGTTAATTTAATATTCAATTCCTTTACGAGCAGGAACTTTTTGATAAAAATAATGTTTTGTTGTTTGAACATGGCTAACTAAGTCAACAGCATTAATTAAATTATCAGTAATATGATGGCCAGAAAAAGCCATTTCAATATTTGAAGATTTTTTTTGAATAACTTCAATTAATTCTGCTTCAGAAATTAATTCATTATAAATACACAATAATAATTCATCAACAATAATTAAGTCAACTGTTGGGTCTTGACTTAATTTTTTTAATTCATTAAAACCAATTTGCATTTCTTTCTGTAAAATTGCTTTTTCTTGATCATTCATTTCTCAAAAAAATTTTGTACTTGATGAATAATAATTTATTATTTCTAGATTTGGATTAGCTAAATTTTGAAAAAATAACATTTCACCAGAAATCCGGTTTTTTAAAAAACGGAGATATTTAACATTTCATTGATATCCTAGAGCACGAATTGTCATTCCATTTAAAATTGATGTTTTACCTTTTCCGTCCCCATAATAAATATGACAATAACCTTTTTTGCATATTTCCCTCCTTATGTATAGAGTTATTGTACTAAAAATGTTTTATTTTGTGTTCATGTCTCTTGAATTAGTTAAAGAATAATTTTATCAAATTAATTGCAAAACATTTTTGACATTTTGCAATTAATTTGATAAATATTAAATCTGTTTTTTATTTTTTTATTTTTTTTATAAGATATTAGCGATAGTTTAATTTTTAATTATGCTATTAAAATTTTAGGAGGAGTTAATTAATAAAATGAAAAAATTATTTAGTATTTTTAGTGTTATAACACTAATCGGTGCAACTAGTTCAAATCTGACAAGTTGCAATAATCAAAATACTGAGGAACTTGAAGAAGATACTTCAGCAACAGATTTTGAAATGATAAATGAGATTAAAACAAGCGCAAGTAATCAAATTAATAATTATTTTAAATCAAAAATATATGTTGATAGTAAAAAGAAAAATTTAGCAGGTCTTTATGAAAAAGTAAACAGTGAGGAAATTTATTATAAATTAGATTTAAATAATTCAAAAGATAAAGCATTAGGTGATTACTTTATGAATGATTTTAATACTATTTTTGAATTAGTAAATCATAATTTAAGTATTACATATGTAAATTATTTTAAAAATAAAAGTCCTTTAACATTTGAAAAAGATTTAAGTACAATTGAAGTTAATTTTATTAATGTTGAAGGATTAAAAAATAAATTCCCAGTTGAGATTAATAATGAACCTTTTAATGGAGTGCGAGTTAATTTAAAAGCATTTGTAAGGAGTCAATATAAAAAAATCTTTTCAGATTTTGAAATACCAGTAGTTTATAATGTAACAGAGGATCCAACGGTTTTAAAAGAACTCTCAAGTGAAGCCACAAAGTCTTTATTAAAAAAACTTAATGAATATTTTCATAATTTAAAAAAAGTTGATTTTAGTACAAATGATATTTTTAAAAAATTATATGAAAAAGTGCAATGAGATTTTTCAGAAAACATTAAAGTTTTAGATGATGCTTTTAAAAAATCATTAAAAGTATTTATTAATAAGGATGAAAAGTTTAAAGATATGGATATAAGTTATAATAATGTCCCTTTGCTTGAAAAAGTAGCAAACGGAGAATTAAATAATAAAAATAAAGGACTTGATAATTTGGCGGATGTAAAAAATGCGCGAGAAATAACATTGTCAAATTGGTTTAAAGAACCTAATGAACCAAAAAGTATTAATAATGTAACAGCAAATGACTTTGTTAATTTCTATAAATATTATATTGGCAAGAGTTTAAATATTAATGATAATGATTCATTAAACTTAGGAAATTTTAAAATTAATTTAGGTTATTTAAATATTAATGGAATGAGTCTTTCGGGTTATGCAAAAAATATTGAAGATGATAATATAGGTGAAGATGTAATAATGACTTTAAATTTATCACGTACTGCAATTGACCAAAAATTAAATAATTGAGGAGAAATTATTATTGCTTTTTTAAAATATATTAATAAGGGTCCTTTTGCTAGAAAAGAGGGAGTTGAAATTATGGTATCAAATAGTTTATTTAAAGATTTTTTACAAAAAAATAAAACAGAGGGCTTAAAAGGAATAATTAAGACTTTGGTAACTAACTTTAAACGATCAACTGAAGCAAAAGATTTAAAAGATCTTAAATTATTTAATTTTATTGCACACCCACGTTTTGCTAAAACAATAGGACAAAATATAGACAATTATGATGGTTCATTTTTAATATGAGATGTTTCAAATTCTACTCCATGAGCAGTTTTATTTACCTTTGGACAAACTTTTAATAATGGTTTATATTATTGTTTTGCTTCGTCTTCAAATAATAAGGCGTTTAATAATAGTGTTTACTTTAAAATTGGCATTAAAAAGATTATTTATTAAATTGAAATTTGTTAATTAATTATTTTAAAAATAAATTCACCATTTTTTACTTAATAAATGATCAACAAAAAATATTTTATTATGATATTAACTTTAAATAAAAAGGTGATAAGTTTAAGCTATCAACTTAAATAAGCATTAAAGAGTTTTAATTTAAAACTCTTTTTTTATTTAGATAGGTAATATCCTTGCTTTTTTTTATTATAATGGAGAATAAGGCGATAGATTAATTTTGAAAAATTATAAATATAGTCTTAATCAAATAAGTATCAATAATGTTATTCAAAAGAAAGAGAAGGAATTAAAGTGCACCCATTTTAGTAAGTACTAATAAAAAGTATTTACTATTTTTTTAATTATATCTTTTTCTTTACGATTTGAATATCATGTATGGATAGGCTACAATTATTAGGACCATAATTATATAGACTTCAAAATTAGATAAAATTATTAATAAAGAAGGAATATAAAAATGGGAAATAAAACTTCATACTATGAAGAATTTAAAAAACAAATTGTCATGCTATATAAAAATGGTAAAAGTGTTATTAATCTAGGGCAAGAATATAATTTACCAAAACCAACTATTTATAGTTGAGTTAAAAATTATAATAATTCTGGTTCATTTAAAGCAAAAGACAATCGCACACTAGAAGAAAATGAAATAATAACTTTACGAAAAGAACTTAAAGACTTGAAAATGGAAAATGACATTTTAAAGCAAGCCGCACTGATAATGGCCAAAAAATAACAATAATTAATAACAACAAAACAAAATATTCAGTAAGAAAAATATGTAAGATTTTGGGTTTATCAAAATCAACGTATTATTATCAAACTAATAAATGTATTAACAAGCAAGTTAATAATTATGAACAAGAAATTATCAGTGCTTTTAATAAAAGTCGCAAAATTTATGGGGCTCGCAAAATTAAAGTTATTTTAAACAGAAAAGATATCATCTTATCGCGGCGAAAAATCAGATTCTTTATGATCAAAAATAATTTGGTTTTTAAATACACCAAATTAAAATATCATAATCATAAAACAACAGTCAATAATGACCAAATTAATAATATTTTAAATCGTCAATTTAACAACAAAAAACCTAATGAAGTTATTGTTAGTGATTTAACATATGTTAAAGTTGGCGCTAAATGACATTATATTTGTTTATTAATTGACTTGTTTAATCGTGAAATAATTGGTTATAGTGCTGGGCCGAATAAAACGGCCGAACTGGTCCAACAAGCTTTTCATAAAATAACACGACCATTAAATCAAATAACTCTATTTCATACTGATCGTGGTAATGAGTTTAAAAATAAAATCATTGATGAAATTTTAATAACTTTTAATATTAAAAGATCATTAAGCAATAAAGGCTGCCCTTATGATAATGCTGTGGCTGAAACAACTTACAAAACTTTTAAAACTGAATTTATTAAGGGTAAAAAATTTAAAAATTTAACACAATTAAAATAAGAACTTTTTGATTTTGTGCATTGATATAACAATATTCGAATTCATGGCAGTTTAAATTATTTATCTCCAGTTACTTTTAGAAAACAAATGTCTATATAAAAAGTGTCCTAAAAAGTGTTGCCATTCCAATCTCTTGTTCAAATTTATTCATGATTAAATGTTCTTCTTCCAGGTGGAAACTCAAAAGACATTAAACCAAACTTATTATTTCATAAATTATTTAAAAAATCAGTAACAATATTATTAACATTATCTTCATCAACTTTATGAAAACGATTTTGTTGCATTATTAATAATAATTCAAAAATTTTTTGTTCATCTGTTACATCAAAATTATCACTTGGTGGAAGATGATATTGCTTCGCTAACAAAGAAAAATAATATTTATGCATTCATTTTATTGCAGCTAAGCAAATTTCTTCTTTTGGTAAAATATCTTCTTTGATTGACCGTGTAAAAGCTAAATTCATTGCTACTTGTGGGTCATTAATTTTAGGCCATAAAATTCCCGGAGTATCAACTAAATCAATTTGATGATTTAATTTTAATCATTGTTGGCCTTTTGTTACACCTGGTTTATTACCAACTCGAGTTGAATTTCGTTTTATTAAAGCATTAATAAAAGTAGATTTTCCAACATTAGGAATGCCAATTACCATTACTTTTAGTTTTGGTGATTTAATTCCCCTATTTTTATCACGTTCAATTTTACCAGATAAAACAAAATAAATTTTTTCAATAATTAATTTTGTAATATTGCCATGCTTACTATCCAATAGTAAAACAGCAATTTGTTGAGATTGGTAATATTCAAGTCATGCCTTGGTGGCAACTGGGTCCGCTAAATCTTTTTTATTTAAAATAATTAACTTTGGTTTTAAACCACGTAAGTTATCAACCAACGGATTTGAAGAGGAAAACGAAATTCGACTATCAACAATTTCAATTACTAAATCAATTAATTTACTTTGCTCATCAATTTGTTTAATTGCCTTTGCCATGTGGCCAGGAAACCAATGAATATTTGTTGTCATTTTATTTTCCTCCTTTTAATTTTTTTTTTAAAATTTTTATCATTTTAAATAAAAATTATTTAACATAATCTTCAACTCATTCCAATGAAATTGCGGGAATTTTCTTCCCTTTTTTAATATCTTATAAAAATTTAGCACACAGAAATAAATTATCGGTTGTTTCACTGTCGGGTAAAGATAAGTTTGTTGTGTCATTAATTTAATAAATTCTTTAACAATTTGTTTTACTGATGATTTTGGTTGAATTCGAACACTATATGATGTTTCTATTTTTTTTGATATTTTGTTAATAATAATTGGAATGCTTTAATTGCTACTATTTCCGTATTATCTTCTATTTTAAAAAGTCCTAAAATTTCTGTATTTCAATAAACATTTGGTTGAGAAAAATTAATCCCCGTAATTGGTACTGTGTCAATAAATTCAACATTATTATAACGATAAATTTTTTCACGGGTAAAAAATATTCCTCTTACTTTTTTCAAATGATTCATTATTATCAAATATTTTTTCTAATAAAAGTTCTTTATTACTATCTGGTAAACTAATAATTAATATTTTCTTATTAGCATACTTTTTTAAAAGTTTCTTAAAATTGGTTAAACACCGCTGATATTATTTACTAGTTTGCTCTTCATGACATAATAACATTTGACAATAAATTTCTTGGCTATGATAATATTCCATTCATTTTTTTGTTTGTTCAACATCAGCTTTTTGTATGTTTGAAAATAAAATTATTCTTTTCACATCATTTAATTTCACATAATTTAAAAGATTAGCACCAGAATGTGCAATTCTTGCATCAACTACTTAAATAATAACATCAGCTGTTTCAACAAATTTATAAACCATCTTATTATTTTTAATAAATTCTTTGGGAATTGAAAATTTCTTATCACACATAATTGTGTTTCCTCCTTGTGTTATTATTTTAATACAAATTAAAAAGACTTTATTATAGTGCGCCCATTTTAGTAAGTACTAATAAAAAGTATTTACTATTTTTTAATTATATCTTTTTCTTTACGATTTGAATATCATGTATTTCATTTTATAACATCTTGTATATATTCTTCATGTGAATTATATTGGAATGGCAACACTTTTTAGGACACTTTTTATATAGACATTTGTTTTCTAAAAGTAACTGGAGATAAATAATTTAAACTGCCATGAATTCGAATATTGTTATATCAATGCACAAAATCAAAAAGTTCGTATTTTAATTGTGTTAAATTTTTAAATTTTTTACCCTTAATAAATTCAGTTTTAAAAGTTTTGTAAGTTGTTTCAGCCACAGCATTATCATAAGGGCGGCCTTTATTGCTTAATGATCTTTTAATATTAAAAGTTATTAAAATTTCATCAATGATTTTATTTTTAAACTCATTACCACGATCAGTATGAAATAGAGTTATTTGATTTAATGGTCGTGTTATTTTATGAAAATCTTGCTGGACCAGTTCGGCTGTTTTATTCGGCCCAGCACTATAACCAATTATTTCACGATTAAACAAGTCAATTAATAAACAAATATAATGTCATTTAGCGCCAACTTGAACATATGTTAAATCACTAACAATAACTTCATTAGGTTTTTTGTTGTTAAATTGACGATTTAAAATATTATTAATTTGGTCATTATTGACTGTTGTTTTATGATTATGATATTTTAATTTGGTGTATTTAGAAACCAAATTATTTTTGATCATAAAGAATCTGATTTTTCGCCGCGATAAGATGATATCTTTTCTGTTTAAAATAACTTTAATTTTGCGAGCCCCATAAATTTTGCGACTTTTATTAAAGGCACTGATAATTTCTTGTTAATAATTATTAACTTGCTTGTTAATACATTTATTAGTTTGATAATAATACGTTGATTTTGATAAACCCAAAATCTTACATATTTTTCTTACTGAATATTTTGTTTTGTTGTTATTAATTATTGTTATTTTTTGGCCATTATCAGTGCGGCTTGCTTTAAAATGTCATTTTCCATTTTCAAGTCTTTAAGTTCTTTTCGTAAAGTTATTATTTCATTTTCTTCTAGTGTGCGATTGTCTTTTGCTTTAAATGAACCAGAATTATTATAATTTTTAACTCAACTATAAATAGTTGGTTTTGGTAAATTATATTCTTGCCCTATATTAATAACACTTTTACCATTTTTATATAGCATGACAATTTGTTTTTTAAATTCTTCAGAGTATGAAGTTTTATTTCCCATTTTTATATTCCTTCTTTCTTAATAATTTTATCTAATTTTGAAGTCTATATAATTATGGTCCTAATAATTGTAGCCTATCCATATATTTTATTATGGATTGTAGCTTTCTTAAGTAATGAATGAAAACTTTCTATAACAATATTATCTGCACAGTGGTATTTTTTCCCCATTGAAATTATAATACCGTTAGATAAACATTTATCGTGATAAATAGTGGATGTATATTGATATCCGTGATCTGAGTGAATTATTATTCCATTCAGATCTTTTTTTATTAATTTTATTTTATTAATTGCATCATTTAAATTATCCATTACTAATTTATTGTCATTATATTTAGATCACTTTACATCAACTATTTCTTTAGTATATCCATCAATAATTGTTGATTGATAATATCTTTCTCCTTTTCAAATTAAATATGTTACATCAGTATATAGTACTGAAAACCTTGTTTTTATATCATTGAATTTACGTTTAATTAAATCAGGATATTGCAATAAGCTTTTTTCTTTATTCTGTTTATACTTTATTTTTCTTCTCATTTTTCTTACATATTTAGGTTGTATTTGATTATCACGAATAATTCTTAAAACTTTTTTTGAATTATATTTTATACCATAATCTTCTTTTAAATATTTAGTAATTCTTCGATAACCAAATTGTTTTAAATTTTCTTCATAGACTTTTACAATATCATTTATTGCTTTTTTATCTTTTTTGCTACTGTCATAATTTTTATATTTATTTCAATAACTACGTTTTAACCCTGTTACTTCTAGTAATAATTTTATTGAATATTCACGACAATTTTGTTTAATAAAAGAGACTATTCTTAGTTTGCTTAATTGTAAAAGTCATGGAGCTTTTTTAATAATTCATACCTTGTTTTATAATATTCTAAATTTCTTTTGCCAAAAGAAATTTTAGGTCCTTTAGGATTGTTTAATTTTTCTTTTTTATGATTTGTTCATCAAGATTCTACTGTATTTGCATTTATATTATATTGTTTTGCTACTATTCAACAACTTTTTTGTTTAATTTCCTCAATGATTTTTGTTCTAAATTCTGATGTATATTTGTTATATTTTTGTCCTTTTTTTTGCCATATAAAAATGCACCCCTTATAAAAATTTAACAAAATCTTTTTTTATTTTACTTACTTTTTGGGGTGCAGTCTTTATCAGTCTTTTAGGGTTATTTTGTTTTAATAATCTCTTTAATTCGAGCATCTTTACCAGTTCTATTACGCATGTAATAAATTCTAGCACGACGAACTCTTCCATATTTTACAATTTCAATCTTATCAATTAATGGCGAATGTAAAGGGAATTTTCTTTCAACGCCAGCTCCATTACTAATTTTGCGAATTGTAACTGATTCCGCAATTCCGCTACCTTGTAACTTAATTACTACTCCTTCAAAAGCTTGAATTCTAAACTTATTTCCTTCCTGGATTTTATAATGTACTTTAATTGTATCTCCTGAAGAAAATTGTGGCAAATCACTACGAAGTTGATCTTTTGTAATTTCTTCTGTTAAATTCATCTTCATAACTGTTTTTTTCCTTTCTGCGGTAGTTAAACCTTTTTTCGTTTTTAATTTTTTCTAATAATATTTGTTGTTCTGTGGTTAAATTTTTTTTTTCTAAAAGATCGAGACGTTTTAATCAAGTTTTTTTTAATGCTTCATATTCTCGTCATTGGGAAATTTTCTGATGATGACCACTTAATAAAACTTCAGGAACATAATGTCCATCATATTCAACTGGTTTTGTATAAACAGGATAATCTAATAGATTGTTAGAAAAAGAATCATTGAGATGTGATTGTGTATTAATTACATTTTCACATAAACGAGTAACACTATCAATTACAACCATACTAGCTAATTCACCACCAGTTAAAATATAATCACCAATTGATAATTCATAATCAATATAATATAAAACTCTTTCATCAAAGCCTTCATAATGCCCACAAACTAAAATTAAATCATTATCATTTGTCGCAAATTGTTGCACTTGTTCTTGAACATATTGCTTGCCTTGTGGTGTTAACAAAATTGTTACACTGTCTTTTGTTTGGTGAGCTTTAATCGCCGCCACTAATGGTTCAATCATTAAAACCATTCCTTCACCACCACCATATTGGTAATCATCAACTTGATGATGTTTGCCAATGCTATAATCACGAATATCAACAATTTTAATTGCAATTAATTTTTCATAAAGTGCTTTTTTAATAATTGATGTTGTCATAAAATTATTGAACATTTCTGGAAATAAAGTTAATACTGTAAACTTTTTCATTTTAAATCACCTTTTTTAAAATAATTTCTTGTTGTTGAAGATCAACTTGTTCAACATATGAATCAACATTTGGAATCATCATTAATGTAACATCTGTTGTTTTAATTTCAAAAACAAGATGTGCTTTAGTTTCAAATTGATTTACTAAAATCCCAATTTTTTTTTGATTATGAAAGACTGTAAAATTAATTAAATTTTCTCGATTAATAACTTCTGTGTAATTCAAATCTGCTTTTTGAGCAAATAAATAGCATTCTTTAAAAGATATTACCTCATTAATATTAGTAAACTCTTTAAACTTTAAAATATAATCTTGCTTAGTAGCAGTAATTTTAATTAATGTTACTTGCGTATACATCATTTGAACTTGAATAAACATTAATTTATTAAGCAATTTATTTATATTTTTAATGTTTATTAATAAAGTTGCTTTAATTTCGCCTTTAATTGCATGGGGCTTTTTAAGCTTAAAAATTTTTAATAAAGCTTCCATCTATAAAACATCAAACTTAATATTAACTTTATTTTGGTCAACATGTGCTCTAATATTTAATAAAGTTCTTAAGATATTAGCAATTATTCCTGCTTTACCATCAACATACCCTAGCACTTCTTCACTACACATTACTAATAAATTAATTTCTCCTACTTTTGTTGATGGCATTTGGCGAATTTCATAATATAATTCATTATCATTCTGACAAATTAGCGGATTAATTAAATTTTTAAGTTCAGTAATATACATTAATTAACACCACACTTAATTACAACTATTTTTTGGCATCTGTTGTTGTCTTTGCCTTTGGGATTCTTTGTTACCTTTGTTTTTTATCTGTGTTTCTGCCTTTTCTTTTGTGCTCTTTGTTGTTTTAACAGCATATTTTTCATTATGCAATTTAGTCATTAAACCTTCTTTACTTAACAAATTACGAACAGTATCAGTTGGTTGTGCTCCTGTTAATAATCATTTGTAAGCAAGATCATGATTAATTTTCACATCACCATTAATAGGATTATATGTTCCAATTAACTCAATATATTCTCCATCACGTTTGACACGAGCATCTATTGCAACAATTCGGTAGAATGCTGCTTTCTTTTTCCCTATTCTTTTTAAACGTAATTTTACCATTAATAATTTCCTTTCTAATTCTGCGTTCATGTTAAACTATAAAACTTAACATCCTTTATATAATACCTGAAATTAAAAAAGAGTCAAGTTTTTTAACTTAACACTTTATTTTTCGCTAATCATATTTTACTTCTTCAGAAAAATCATTTTTAAAAACATTTAACACTGATTGTGGAATAAAAACATCTTTTTTATGCAATGTCATCCCTTTTCCACTTGGAATGGCAAGGGTTTTTTGGACAAATTTTATGTAGAATAATAATTTCTGTATTGCACTGGTGTTAAATAATTTAGTTTGCTATGAATTCGAATATTATTGTATCAATTAATGCAATCAAATAATTCTAATTTAAACTGCTCAACGTTTTTAAATTTATTATTTTTAATAAATTCAGTTTTAAAAATTTTGTATGTTGATTCCGCAACAGCATTGTCATAAGGACAACCTGGTTTACTGTAAGATTTTTGAATCCCATTTTTAACTAACAGGTTATAAATAAGATTATTATTGAATTCACTGCCTTGATCAGTGTGAAATATTTTAATATTGCTTAATGAAAATTGAAGTTTATTAAAGCTGCTTTCAACTAATTTGGCATTTTTGTGTAAACTAACATCATAACCAATAAATTTCTCGATTAAATAAATCAACCAAGAAACAGACATAATATCATTTGTTACTAATAAAAAAATAGGTTAAATCACTGACAACAACTTCATGTAGTTTATAACTATCAAAATCTTGATTTAACAAATTGTTATATTTATATGTAACATCAGTTGTATTTGAATGTTTGTATTTTATTTTTGTATAATTTGAAATTAAGTTATATTTTTTCATTATGTTGCTGATTTTTACACGAGATAACATGATATTTTGCTGAGCTAATATAACTTTAATTTTGCGTGTTCCATAATTTTTACGACTTTTTTAGAAAAATACTGATAACAGCATTATCAATGTTTTGAGTATTCTTGGGATTATTTGCTTTTAATTGATAGTAATATGTTGATCTAGCAAATTTCAATGTTTTACATAAATTAATAATTGGATATTTTGCTTTGTTATTTTTAATGATTGCTATTTTTGGCGATTATCAGTGTTGCTTGCTTTAAAATGTCATTTTCCATTTCTAATTGTTTAACTTTTTTACGTAATTGAATTAATTCGTTTTCTTCTGGCGTTCTATTGTCTTTAGCTTTAAATGAGCCCGAGTTGCTAAATTGGTGAGCTCATTTCCAAACAGTAGATTTACCAATTTGATAATCATTGACTAATTGTTCAGGAGTTTGACCCATTTTGTAAATACCAACAATTTGTTGCTTAAATTCATCAGTATAATGATTCTTTGCCATAATTACACCTCCATTGTAGTTTAATTATAAATATTTACTCTACATTATTGTTGTCCAATTTATCTTAACCCATCCAAGATTTTTCTACAAAATTAAAGAAAATTTTTATATGCATCAAATTAAAATAATAAGTTTCGTGGCGTACGCGGAAATGGAATCACATCACGAATATTTGTCATTCCTGTCACATACATAATAAAACGTTCAAATCCTAATCCAAAACCCGCACTTTTATAATAGCCATATTTTCGTAAATCAATATATCATTGTAAATCTGTCGTTGGAATTTTTAGTTCATTACAACGACTAACAATTTTATCATAATCATTTTCACGAACACTACCGCCAACTAATTCTCAAATTCCTGGCACTAGTAAATCACACGCAGCAACTGTTTTATTGTCATCATTAATTTTCATATAAAATGCTTTAATTTCTTTTGGATAATTAAATAAAAAGGTTGGTTTTTTTGTTTCTATTTCACATAAATATCTTTCATGCTCAGTTTGCAAATCCATTCCTCAAAAAATATCTGTATTTTCAAATTTTTGACCTTTTGTAACAGCTTTCTGCAAAATTTCAATTGCTTTTGTATATGATAAATGAACAAATTCATCATTTAAAACACTTTTTAATCTTTCTAATAATTTATCATCAACATTACTATTTAAAAAGTCAAGTTCATGACTGTTGTTAACAAATAAATAATTAATAATATGCTTAATCATTTTTTCAATTAATGTCATATTTTCTTCCAGGTCAATAAAAGCAATTTCAGGCTCAATCATTCAAAATTCAGCAGCATGTCTTGTTGTATTAGAATTTTCAGCACGAAATGTTGGACCAAAAGTATAAACATTTCGAAAAGCTTGTGCAAATCCTTCAGCATGAAGTTGACCCGAAACAGTTAAACTAGCTTTTTTCCCAAAAAAATCTTCATTATAATTGTTATCAGTTCTTGTTGTTACAATAAATGATTCGCCAGCACCTTCAGCATCATTTCCGGTAATGATTGGTGTATGAACATAAATAAAATTATTTTTATTAAAAAATTCATGAATTGCAAAAGAACTACTACTACGAATTCGGAACACCGCATTAAAAGTGTTTGTTTTTGCACGTAAATGAGCAATTTCACGTAAATATTCATAAGAATGCTCTTTTTTTTGTAATGGATAATCTTCACTTGCCTCATCAAAAATTTCAATTACGGATGCTTGAATTTCAAACGGTTGTTTGGCGGGTGGTGTTACACAAAACTTTCCAACTACTTTAATTGCTGATGAAATTCGTAAACTACTAATTGCTAAAAAATTAGCAAGTTGCTCCGCTTTATAAACAATTTGCACATTATTAAAAACTGTTCCATCATTCATAACTAAAAAACCTATTTTACCACTACTGCGATTAGAACGAACTCACCCCAAAATTGTAACTTCACTTTGATCTTTAACTTGATCTTGGTATAGCTCTAAAACTGTTGTCATTTTTTTTCTCCTTTCTGGTAGTATTCATTATTCTTAGGTTTTTAATAAAATTAAATAATTAGAAACAAATTAGGTTTCGCTTATAACTAAATGATAACAAAATTTATAAAAAATTCAACTTCTTTTAAAAATATAATTTTTAGTTGAAAAAATAATCTATAAAATTATGAATTTTGCATTGGAATGGCAACACTTTTTAGGGCACTTTTTATATAGACATTTGTTTTCTAAAAGTAACTGGAGATAAATAATTTAAACTGCCATGAATTCGAATATTGTTATATCAATGCACAAAATCAAAAAGTTCGTATTTTAATTGTGTTAAATTTTTAAATTTTTTACCCTTAATAAATTCAGTTTTAAAAGTTTTGTAAGTTGTTTCAGCCACAGCATTATCATAAGGGCAGCCTTTATTGCTTAATGATCTTTTAATATTAAAAGTTATTAAAATTTCATCAATGATTTTATTTTTAAACTCATTACCACGATCAGTATGAAATAGAGTTATTTGATTTAATGGTCGTGTTATTTTATGAAAAGCTTGTTGGACCAGTTCGGCTGTTTTATTCGACCCAGCACTATAACCAATTATTTCACGATTAAACAAGTCAATTAATAAACAAATATAATGTCATTTAGCGCCAACTTTAACATATGTTAAATCACTAACAATAACTTCATTAGGTTTTTTGTTGTTAAATTGACGATTTAAAATATTATTAATTTGGTCATTATTGACTGTTGTTTTATGATTATGATATTTTAATTTGGTGTATTTAGAAACCAAATTATTTTTGATCATAAATAATCTTATTTTTCGCCGCGATAAGATGATATCTTTTCTGTTTAAAATAACTTTAATTTTGCGAGCCCCATAAATTTTGCGACTTTTATTAAAAGCACTGATAATTTCTTGTTCATAATTATTAACTTGCTTGTTAATACATTTATTAGTTTGATAATAATATGGAATGGCAACACTTTTTAGGACACTTTTTATATATACATTTGTTTTCTAAAAGTAACTGGAGATAAATAATTTAAACTGCCATGAATTCGAATATTGTTATATAAATGCACAAAATCAAAAAGTTCGTATTTTAGTTGTGTTAAATTTTTAAATTTTTTACCCTTAATAAATTCAGTTTTAAAAGTTTTGTAAGTTGTTTCATCCACAGCACTATCATAAGGGCAGCCTTTATTGCTTAATGATCTTTTAATATTAAAAGTTATTAAAATTTCATCAATGATTTTATTTTTAAACTCATTACCACGATCAGTATGAAATAGAGTTATTTGATTTAATGGTCGTGTTATTTTATGAAAAGCTTGTTGGACAAGTTCGGCTGTTTTATTCGGCCCAGCACTATAACCAATTATTTCACGATTAAACAAGTCAATTAATAAACAAATATAATGTCATTTAGCGCCAACTTGAACATATGTTAAATCACTAACAATAACTTCATTAGGTTTTTTGTTGTTAAATTGACGATTTAAAATATTATTAATTTGGTCATTATTGACTGTTGTTTTATGATTATGATATTTTAATTTGGTGTATTTAGAAACCAAATTATTTTTGATCATAAAGAATCTGATTTTTCGCCGCGATAAGATGATATCTTTTCTGTTTAAAATAACTTTAATTTTGCGAGCCCCATAAATTTTGCGACTTTTATTAAAAGCACTGATAATTTCTTGTTCATAATTATTAACTTGCTTGTTAATACATTTATTAGTTTGATAATAATACGTTGATTTTGATAAACCCAAAATCTTACATATTTTTCTTACTGAATATTTTGTTTTGTTGTTATTAATTATTGTTATTTTTTGGCCATTATCAGTGCGGCTTGCTTTAAAATGTCATTTTCCATTTTCAAGTCTTTAAGTTCTTTTCGTAAAGTTATTATTTCATTTTCTTCTAGTGTGCGATTGTCTTTTGCTTTAAATGAACCAGAATTATTATAATTTTTAACTCAACTATAAATAGTTGGTTTTGGTAAATTATATTCTTGCCCTAGATTAATAACACTTTTACCATTTTTATATAGCATGACAATTTGTTTTTTAAATTCTTCAGAGTATGAAGTTTTATTTCCCATTTTTATATTCCTTCTTTCTTAATAATTTTATCTAATTTTGAAGTCTATATAATTATGGTCCTAATAATTGTAGCCTATCCAGAAATCAATAAATTTCACTGTTCATAATTTAAATGACTTCAATACGTAAAATGATCACGAAAAGCATCAAAACTAGCACGACATTTTTTACATAAATATTTTTGTTTTCCTTCAGGATTATGACCATTTTTAACACAATAAAAAGATTGACAATTAGGACATTTAATACCTTTATCCCTAAATTTTTGATCAATTTCATTTAAGCGTTTTTGTTTTTTAATTAATTCTGCTTCTTTTTTGACTTTTTCATGAAATTCTAAAAATTGATCATCTGTTAAACTATTTATTAATTATTCAATTATTTTTTCCATTAATTATTTACATCTTATATTAAAAATATACCTAATTTTAGGTATATTTCATAAATATCAAGAGTTTTCTACAAAATTAAAGAATTATTTTAAACTCTTTTCGCATAAAAATAATCTTATAATATGATGATTGAAATTTATAATTATTTAATTAAATTACCTAATTAAAGTTTTATAAATTATCTTGCATTAATCTTAAGAATAAGTTATAGTTAACGTGTGATAAAAAAATAAAATGCTGATATATGTTAGTATTATGGACTAATGTTTCTACATCTTACCGTCATTAAGATACTATAAAGCATAATTTTTTTTGTTTTATTTTCGTAAATTTAACAAAAATAATTTGCATAACCTATTTCGCATATTAGCAATGATAGTTTATGCTTTTATTTTTTTATTTTGTAAAGGAGAATAACAATTGTGAAAATAGACAAATTAGAATTATATCTATCAGAGGATAAAATTCAAGATAAAATTAAGGATTATGCGGAAAAATTAAATAAATTATACGCGGGGAAAACGTTATATTGTATTGGTTTACTAAATGGAGCATTATTTTTTATGAGTGATTTGTTAAAACAACTTAAAGTTCAAATTGTGATTGATACAATGAGTATTTCAAGTTATATTGGAACTCAGTCAACAAATAAAATTACTATTCATAAGGATATTTCAAAAGATATTACTGGACAAGATGTTTTATTAATTGAAGATTTGATTGATACTGGTAAAACATTATCGGCTGTCATTGAACAAATTCAAGCAAAAAAACCAAATAGTTTACGAGTAGTTTGCTTAGCAGATAAACTTGCTATGCATCCAAATTTTAATTATCCCTATGATGCACTATTTACTGTTCCAAATGAGTTTATTGTTGGTTATGGTTTTGATTATAATGACCAATTTCGACAATTACCGAATGTATATATATGGAGAGGTGAATAAATGAAAACAACAAATAAAATTATTATTTTAGATTTTGGGTCACAATATACTCAATTAATTGCCCGTCGGATTCGTGACTTAGAAGTATATTGTGAAGTATGACCATATAATACAGCATTAGAAAAAATTAAAACAACACCAATGAAAGGAATTATTTTATCAGGTGGGCCTGCTTCTGTTTATGCAGAAGATGCATTTTTAATTGATAAACAATTGTTTGAATTAAAAGTTCCTGTTTTAGGAATTTGTTATGGAATGCAATTAATAAGTAATTTACATGGAGGGACAGTACAACGAGCAACAAAACAAGAATTTGGTTTTTCAGAATTAATTATTGATAATCAAGAAGATTTGTTTGCGAACATCCCTGTTAAATCACAAGTGTGAATGAGTCATGCTGATCATATTGAAGGAATGCCAACAGATTTTATTCAAATTGCTCATAGTGAAAATTCAATTAGTGCAATTAAACATTCAGAAAAGAAAATTTATGGTTTACAATTTCATCCGGAAGTAACCCACACTTTAATTGGCCAACAATTATTAAGTAATTTTGTTTTTAACATTTGTGGTTGCGAACCAAAATGAAAAATTACAGATTTTATTTCAGCAGCAACAACCGAGATTAAGACTAAAGTTGAAACTGATAATGTTGTTTTAGCATTATCAGGTGGCGTTGATTCTAGTGTTTGTGCAGTTTTATTACATAAAGCAATTGGAAAACAATTAACATGTATTTTTGTTGACACCGGATTATTACGACAAGATAGTGGATGAAATGATTTACAAAAATTTCAAGAAAAATTTAAATTAAATATTATTAAAATTAATGCTCAAGAAAGATTTTTAACTGGCTTAAAGGGAGTTACTAATCCAGAAGAAAAGCGAAAAATTATTGGGAATTTATTTATTGAAATTTTTAATGAAGAAGCAATAAAAATTCAAAATGTTAAATGATTAGGACAAGGAACAATTTATCCAGATGTGATTGAATCTGTCTCAGTGAAAGGACCATCTGCCACAATTAAATCTCATCATAATGTTGGGGGGTTACCAAAGGATTTACCATTTCAATTAATTGAACCATTACGTGAATTATTTAAAGATGAAGTTCGCCGAACTGGCGATGCATTAGGCATCGATTCTAAATTTGTGTATAAGCATCCGTTCCCAGGGCCGGGGTTAGCAGTCCGTATTATTGGTGAAATTACCGCAGAGAAAGTAGCTTTATTACAAGCGGCTGATCAAATTTTTATTGATGAATTATATCAGGCAAATTTATATGATCAAGTTGCACAAGCATTTGTTGTTTTATTACCTGTCCAGTCAGTTGGTGTAATGGGCGATGTACGAACATATGGATACACTGCTGTCGTGCGCAGTGTTGATACAACTGATTTTATGACAGCAAATTGAAGTCGGTTGCCATTTGAATTATTGGAAAAAGTATCAGCTCGAATTGTAAGCGAAGTTCATGGAATTAATCGAATTACTTATGATATTACATCAAAACCGCCAGGAACAATTGAATGGGAATAAAAAAAATATTAATAAATTCTTTACATTAATGTTAAAAAATGTTATTATTATTTGCAGGAATGTTGAAGTACAAAATGCAAATTGGTTTGATGAAAGAATTTGAATTTTTTTTACAAAAAAAGAAGATTCTTTTTGATATTTTTAATATTCTACAAAATAAAACAATAATTAATGTTAATAATGAAATTTACTAGTTAGTAATAATTTACAAACTAGTTTTTTTATGCAATTTTAAAAAAGAAGTAGGAAAAATAATGGAAAAAGAACAAACTATTTTAACTGAAAATAATATTAAATTATTATTAGGGCCGCATGATCTCCCAAAAATCTTTTTTCAATGATCAATTTTAGCATTACAGCATGTTTTTGCTATGTTTTGTTCAACGGTGTTAGTACCATTAATTATTAATCAAACAGCTAGAGTTGAAGTTATGAACATTGCAATGGCCTTGTTCTGTTCGGGGGTTGGAACATTAATTTATATTGCAATTACCGCTGCAAAAGTACCAATGTATTTGGGGAGTTCGTTTGCATATATGGGAGCAATGGGTGTGTGTTATCCTTTATATGGCAATGCAGTTTTTATTGCCGTAATGATGGTTGGTGTTATTTATATCACTTTTGGAGTATTAGCATATTTTATTGGTAATAAATTTTTAGAACGAATTTTACCAGCAGTAATTGTTGGACCATTAATTATTATTATTGGAATGTCTGTTGCCCCAAGTGCAATTAATAATGCTGGTTTTAATCCAACTGCTTGAAAGCAACCTTATTCACATTGGATTGGGATTGCTATTTTTGCCTTTTTAGTAACAGCAATTATCGCTTTAAAATGTAAAGGATTTGCTAAGGTAGTTCCAGTAATTATTGGTGTTGTCGCAGGATATTTATTATGTGTAATTCTTCATTTCGCAATTGGAACAGAATATCAAATTTTAGATACATCAAAAATTACTGGCCCAAGTCAATGACAATGATATCCATCGTTTAAAAAAAATTGAGATTTAAAAGCAAGTAATATTGGGCCAGCTATTTTAGCAATTAGTCCCTTGGCAATTATTGCCATTGCTGAACATATTGGTGATCATATTAGTATGGGTCAAATGACAGGAAAAAATTTTGTTAAAGACCCCGGAATGCATCGAACATTAATTGCTGATGGAGTTTCAATTATTTTTGATGGTTTAGTTGGTGGACCAGCAAATACAACATATAGTGAAAATGCTTCAGTAGTTTGGATGACACGAATTACTTCGGTATGAGTAACAGGATTGGCTGCTTTGTTTGCAATTGGATTATCATTTATTACTCCAGTGAATCAATTAGTACAAATGTCGCCAGCACCAGTAATGGGTGGGATTAGTATGATTATGTTTGGTTTAATTGCTACAAACGGAATTCGAGTGTTAATTAATAATCAAATTGATTATACAAATATGAAAAATGTTTTTGTAACAGCAATTATGTTAGTGTTAGGCTTAGGAGGGGCGATTTTTAATTTTAATTTAGGGACTGGTAATTTACAATTTACAGGTGTTGCACTAGAAGCATTTGCTGGAATTTTCTTAAATTTATTGTTACCAGATCATCAAAATAATGGTTTTCAATGATGAAAAAAATTAAAGTTATTTATTAAAACACAAAAAAACAAAAAAGAGAAAAAAAGAGAAAAAAATAAGTGCATATAATGAGAACAAAATAAGAATAGATCTTACTCTCATTTTTTCATTAGGAAACTTTATTTTGATGTTTTTATTAATTTTAGTTGCAAATAATAAACTTTTATAGAATAATTATTAATTATTAAAGAATAATTTGGTTTGTTAATTTTGTGATTTAAGGAAGTGATGAGTAGTGTTATTTTTAAAAAAATTAGAGGCATTTGGTTTTAAATCATTTGCCGATCCATTAACAGTCAATTTTGATCATGAAATGATAGGAATTGTAGGACCAAATGGGAGCGGAAAATCAAATATTAATGATGCAATTCGTTGATGTTTAGGTGAACAATCAATTAAATCACTTCGCGGGAATAATAGTGAAGATTTTATTTTTAATGGGTCAGAAACAAAACCAGCATTAAATATGGCAGAAGTTAAACTAATTTTTGATAATACAAACCGGATTTTTGCAATGGACTATGATGAAATTGAAATTATTCGTCGTGTTTTTCGAGGAACTGGTGAAAATGAATATTTTATTAATAAACAACGAGTTCGTTTAAAAGACATTCAGGATTTTGCAATGGATAGTGGTTTAACAAAGTCATCATTAGCAATTATTTCACAAGGAAATATTAATGCTTTTGCAGAAGCAAAACCATTAGAACGACGTGCTTTATTTGAAGAAGCTGCTGGGGTTGCAAAATATAAACGCCGTAAATTAGAAGTTTTAAAAAAATTGGATCGTTCAAATGAGAATTTAGCACGTTTAAAAGATATTTTAAATGAAATTGATCGTAAATTACCAAGTTTGAAACGGCAAAGTGAAAAAGCAATCAAATATACAACATTAAAAGATAAATTAAATCAAATTGAATTAGCTGTTTTAGTAAAAGATATTACTTTTTTTAATGACAAATTATTAGAATTACGTTCACAGCAGAAAAAAATTATTAGTACAAAACAAGATGCTGATCGAGAATTAAAAAATAAAGAAATTGAATATAATGAATTAAACAAAGAAAACTTTAATTTGGATAGTAAAATTAATGTTTTAACTAAAGAATTTCAAAGTTTAGTTTTAGAAATTAGTGATTTAAAAGTACACAAAATTGAATTAGATAATAAAGAATCAGCTTTAAAAATGTCTAATAATGATATTACTATTACTAATATGGTTAATGATTATAATGAACTAACTGTTAACTTACAAAATGAACGTGAAAAATTGGCAACATTAGAAACACAACAACAAGAATATCGTGCTCAACGTGAAGCTTTTAATACAAAGCAAGCTGGGTTAAATGAGCAATTAGGAGCAATTAATAAAACAATTATTCGTTTAGAAAGTGAATTAGAACGTGCACAACATAACTTTGAAAATCAGGATAATTTACATGAAGGTGTTAAAAATATTATTAATAATAAAAATGTTTTGCCTGGAATTATCGGATTAGTTCAAGATATTATTAATGTTGATGAAAAATATGAGCAAGCAATTGTGACTGCTTTAAGTGGGCGTTTACAAGATATTTTAGTTAAAAATGTTGATAGTGCAAAACGAGCAATTTCATATTTAAAAAAAAACCGTGCTGGGCGAGCAACATTTATTCCGTTAGATGTAATTTTGCCACGCTATCTTAACAGTGATGAAGAATTTGTAATTAAATCAGTACAAGGATATTTAGGATTAGGAAATAATTTAGTTAAAGTAAAAAAAGAATTTCGAATTGCAGTTGATTACTTACTAAGTCGTTATTTGATTTGTGCTGATTTTGATAGTGCACAAGAAATTGGAAAATTAACAGAATATCGTTATAACATTGTTACATTAGATGGAGAAATCGTTCGCCCGCAGGGAGCTGTTACAGGGGGTTCGCGGCGAACACGAATGGCCATTATTAATCCAGAAAAGGAATTAAGAGTTCTTAATGAAAAATTAGCAATGCAAACTGAAGAACATCATCATATCTTAAAACAATTAAATATGCTTCGACGACAATTAGATGAAATTAATGAAGTTATTGCTGAAAATCAAGCTTCAATTGGGGCAGGAAAACGACAAATTGAAATTATTATGTATGACCAAACAAAGTTGCAAAATGAATATCAGTTACTAACATCAAAAAATATTGATGAAACAAAAATAGTTGAAAATGAAGCAGTGCTTAATATTACGGATCAAATTAAACAAAAAGAACTTTTAAAAACAAAAATTGAACAACAATTAAATGTTGCCCGCAGTTTGAAAGATAAGCAGTCATTAGTAATCAATGAGCTTAATAATCAAATTGGAGAAAAACGATATTATATTTCAGCTTTGCAAGAACAAATTAGCAAAATGAATACTGATTTATCGATTATTAATGTTAAAATTCAGCAAAATATAACAAGACTAACAGAAGAATATCAAATGACATATGACCATGCTAAGACATTGGAATTAAAGGTAATTGATAATGAAGATTTAATTCGTGATGAAATTAAACAGTTACGAAGTGACGTATCTCAAATTGGAAATGTTAATTTAGAAGCAATTGAAGAATATAAAGAGGAAAATGCTCGTTTTCAATTTATGAATAATGAATATAACGATGCAAATGATTCGGTTAAAAACTTGTTAAAGTCAATTGATGAAATGGATAGTATTATGGAAGAACAATTTGATAAAACAATTAAAGAGGTGAATGAGAATTTGCCATCAACTTTTGAAGTATTATTTGGGGGTGGTTCAGCAAGAATTATTTATACTGAACCAGAAAATTTATTAGAAACAGGGGTTGATATTAAAGTATCACCACCAGGGAAAAATATTACTAATTTAAATTTATTATCTGGAGGAGAAAAATCATTGGTTGCTTTATCAGTTCTTTTTGCGATTTTAAAAGTCCGACCAATTCCATTAGTAATTTTAGATGAAGCAGAATCACCATTAGACCCAGCAAATGTTGAGCGATTTGCTAAGTATATTCGTAGTTTTGTTGAAACCACTCAATTTATTGTTGTTACCCATCGCGTTGGAACAATGGAACATTGTGATGTATTATATGGGGCAACAATGCAACAAAAAGGAGTTACAAAAATTGTTGGAATTAAATTACAACAAGCTGCTGAAATGATTAAAGAATTTGAGAATAAACTTGAAAATAAAAAAGCATAAATTATTTATGATTTTTTATTTTTTTGATACAATTAGTATAAATAAGTTTTAAAGAAATAAAACCATATAAAGGGGAGGAAACTTAACGAATGAAGCCAAACGAATCTACTAAGGCTGTTAAGGAAAAGAAAGACAAAAAACATTTTCTTAAGAATGTAGTAGGAGAGATTAGCCATCATAAAATGTTTACTTTAGTTGGTTCTGCTTTGGCATTAGTAATATCAATTATTATTTGAACAATTGCATCGGCGAGTAATGTAATTGTTGCTGGAGGGAGTACATCAGTTGCCCAAGTAATGGCAAATATTACAGAACAATATAAACGTGATAACAAAGAAGATATTTTATATAATTCATTAGGAAGTGCTGCTGCCTTAGTTGGTGTAAAAAATGGTAGTTATGCTTTTGGTTTTTTATCAAAAGATGTTAATTCAACACCTAAAACAGGAGATAATAGTTCTAATGCTCAGCAACTATGAGCAGATTATCATACTGGTCGTTTTGTTTTTGCTCGTGATTATATTATCTTGGTATATCATTTGCCAAATGGTTGTCAAATTAATCCACACCAAGATTGGTTACAATTTAAAAGTTTTTTTGGTGGAGAAGGAACTAAATTAATTCGTAAGATTTATACTAATCTAAATTTTACTTGACAACAAGCTTTTGGCTCGCAATTAGTTTGTAGTAGTGGTAGCAATAAATTTTATACTTTAACACGTGAGTCTGGAAGTGGGACAAGATATTTTTTTGAATCAGCAGTAATTAAAAGCGAAAAATATGAAACAAATCAAGTAGCTTCATCAAATGGTTCAATGTATCAATCAATTTCAACTACTCCTGGGTCAATTGGTTATATTTCTTTTTCATATATTAAAAGAATTATTAGCAATGAATATTTAGGGGCAAAAGCAATTGCTAGTGTTATTAGTGAAGGAAGTGCAGAACCAGAGTTACCATATAAAGTTATTGATAATAATTATGAATTTAATCCAGCTTATTCTTTAACAAGACCCTTTACTGGAATTATTAATTATCAAGGAAAACAATTTAATAATGCCTTACCTTTTATTGCGTGAATGTTAGATCCATTACCATATTCAAAAACAAAACCAAAAATACGAAATGGGAAAGATAATCCTTATTATGATCCAAATTTTAAGTTAAGTCCACATGATGCTGCATATTGATACATGGAAGAAGGCGAAGAGCCATTATCAATTGATTACTTTTTCTTCCGAAAGTATAATAATAATACAACTTTTGCAAAAAGTGGAAAGACAACTGAAAATGAAGAAGTAGCTTGAAATTTTAAATCAGATTATCAAAGTATTTGAGATATTATTGTGAAAAAATTTCCCGAAAAATATCAAGCATATTCTGAATATGAATATAACGGAATGGAGAATTAACTATGGCGAAGAAAGAAGTCACGAAAGAAAAACAACCGTTTTCCCAAAAAATGGCATTATGAAAAATTTGTTTTACAAATAATTTTCGTGGGCGAAAACAAATTATTGATTTTACTTCAAAAATTATTATTTATTGTTTTGCGATTTTAACAATTTTAATTTTATTAACTCTAGTTGGTTTTATTATTTATAAATCAATTTATTTTTTCCAGCATTATCCTGGTGGTTTTTGGGGCTTTTTATCGGGCAATACTTGAAATGCTAATAATAGTCAATTTGGTATTTGACGAATTATTATTGCAACATTTTTTGTCTTATTAATTGCTTTACTATTTGCAATTCCGTTAACTACTTTTTCATCATTATATATTTCAGAATATTTAAGTCCAAGGATTAAACGTAAAGTGATTGGTATTATCCAATTGCTAGCTGGAATTCCATCTGTTGTTTTTGGATTATTTGCTTTAGCAATTTTAGGACCGCTTTTCATGTTAATGGGCGCTCCTTCAACCTCAAACTTATTAGTAACATCAATTACTTTAGCTTTTATGGGTTTGCCAATTATGATTTCATTATCAATCAATGCTTTAGAAAATGTTCCTGATTCATATCGCTTTGGTTCATTAGCATTAGGATTAAGTAAAACCCATACAACTTATCGTATTGTTTTACGTTCAGCTTGATTTAAAATTATTACTGCTATTATGATGGGAGTTGCACGGATTATTGGAGAAACAATGGCGGTGATGATGATTGCTGGAAACGCACCAGATTGTTTAAAACTTGGGAATGGTTTTATTAATTTTATTTTTTCATCAATAGCAACTTTAGCATCAACAATTGGATTAGAAATGTTGGAAAATTCAGGGCCAATGCATGAATCGGCATTATATGCAATTGGACTAGTATTATTTATTATCGTCTGTATTATTAATATTTTTATTATTTCATCACAAGCATTTCATAAACGAAAACGAAACTATCATGCTCGTAAAACAACAAAAGGTTTACGATTAAGTAAATCATATAATGCTAATAAAATTAATAAATTATTTTATGAACATATTGAAAAAACAAGAGGTTTGAAAAAGTTTAAAGATGGAATTGGAATGTTCTTTTTAATCTCTTCAACTGTAATTGTTGTATCGTTTACATTAGTTATTTTAGCTACAATTATTTGAAAAGGATTATTTGGAATGGTATGAAGTGATCTAATTTCAACGTCAACCTTTGATGGCGGAGCAGGAATTCTTTCAACATTTTTAGTTACTCTGTTATTAGTCATTTGTTCAATAATTTTTGCGATACCATTATCATTAATGGTTGCCATTTATTTAAATGAATATTCCCGTCCAAATAGCATTTTTGCAAAAGTGGTGCGTTTTGCAATTGATGTTTTATTATCAACACCAAGTATTATTTATGGAACTTTTGGATTAGCTTTCTTTATTGGTGTTTGTCGTTTACCATTATCAATTTTAAGTTCTGGTTTAACATTAACAATTGTTATTTTACTAATTATGATTCGTAGTATTGAGGATGCTTTATCAGGTGTTGAAAACTCATTGCGACATGCATCATTAGCATTAGGAGCTAACAAAACATCAACAACACTGAAAGTTGTTTTACCAAATGCGATGCCAGGTATTATTACTGCAATTATTTTAGCAATTGGACGTGTTATTGGTGAATCAGCGCCAGTTTATTTAACATTAGGAACCGCGGTACGGTTACCAATTGCTGGATTTATGTCACCAGGGGCAAGTATGACAACGCAAATTCTAATGCTCTCAAAAGAAGGAGCAACATCAGGAGCAATGCGGATTATGTTTGAATTAGCTTTTGCGATTATGGTTTTAATTTGGTTATCGAATAGTTTGGCCCATATTTTAGGAAAGAAATTTGTACCAAATTATGTTAATATTGGATTTGGAGCGAAGTGAAAAAATCAAATTAATAACTTAAAATTTTTCTTTTCAAAAGAAAATTATCTTCATCAAAAACAAAGTTTTAATAATTTTTGAAAAAAATTTGTGCCAAAGAAAAAACAACGCCATGAAGAAAATAATATGAAGAAGAAGGAAGAAAAATAATGGATCCAAAAGTAATTATTAATAATCCAACATTTGATTCATCAGATAATAATCCAGATTTAATTAAAGTAAAAAATGTTGACTTTTTTTATAAAGGAAACAAACGGGCTCTTTTTAATATTTCAATGAAAATTAAAGAACATACTGTTACTGCTTTTATTGGTTCCTCAGGATCAGGAAAATCAACATTACTGCGTTTATTTAATCGAATGAATGATGTTGAGCCAAAGTCAGTTTTTAAAGGTGAAATTTTAATTAATGGGAAGGATATTTATAGTCCTGAAACAGATATTGTTAAATTACGAACAGACATTGGGATGGTATTTCAAAAACCTTCACCATTTCCAATGTCAATTTATGATAATGTTGCTTATGGACCACGGAATCAAGGGGTTCGTGATCGAAAATTAGTTAATAGTATTGTTGTTGAAAGTTTAAAACGAGCGGCATTATGAGATGAAGTAAAAGATAATTTACGAGATTCTGCTTTTGCATTATCAGGGGGACAACAACAACGTTTATGTATTGCTCGGGCAATTGCGATGAAACCTAAAATTTTATTAATGGATGAACCAACTAGTGCTTTAGATCCAATTTCAACATCAAAAATTGAGGAATTAATTACCCAACTAAAAAAAGATTTTACAATTGTTTTAGTAACCCACCATATGCAACAAGCCGCACGAGTTGCTGATTATACCGCTTTTTTTGCAAAAGGGAAATTAATTGAATATAATAAAACTAAGATTATTTTCTCTCGTCCTGCTAATAAAAAAACAGAAGATTATATTACTGGGCGTTTTGAATAACGAAAGGGGGGGACAAAATATGAGCATAAAAATTGAAAATGATTTAGCACAAACAAAACAAATGATTATTGATATGATTGCAATGACAAAAAATCAATATGATGATATGGTTAAATGTTTAGAAACAAATGATGTCGAGCTTGCTCAAAGTGTTATTTCCGCTGATGAAACAATTAATAAAATGCAAGAGGCTTTCATTGAAGTTTCGCTATGAAAAATTGCAAAACAACAAATGGTTGCAAAAGATTTACGACGAATAGTTGGCTTCATTTTGATTGTTAAGGAGGTTGAGCGTATTGCAGATTATGCAAAAAGTATTTGTCGTTATTATATCAAATATAAACCTTCAACAAAGTTAATTAATTTTTTAAAAAAATTAGTTGCAAAAGTCATTGAAATGTTAACAGAAGTATCAAATATTTTTGAGGAAGAACGAATCGAATCAGCATATAATATTTTAAAATATGATACTGAATTAGACAAGATTTATAAAGTTGAAAATGATGCTTTAATTGAAAAAATTCGTGAAGCAAAATCAAAAGAAGAAATTAAAGTTATTACTTTAACAATGCAACAATTACGTTCAATTGAACGTGCTGGAACACATATCATTAATATTGCTGAAACATTAATTTATATTATTGAAGGAAAAATTTATGATTTTGAATTGCCAATTTAATATGGTCTTCATGATGAAGATCATTTTAATGCAAAATTATCAATGAATTTTTACTACTTGTAGTTTTATATTTAATATGATTAAATTTATTGTTAAATACTTAAAAATAAAAGTATAATTTATAATGTATATGAAAAAATAAAGAAGGTGACAAAAAATATGAAAATTTGTAATAAATGCAAAAAAATGTTGAAAATGAAAAATTACACTTAATGGAATCGTTAATAGGAAATGAATAAATTAACAATCTTTGTAAAGATTGTTTTGATCGAAAAAGAAAATAATATTGAATTATAGTTGGTATTCAATTATTGTTTCAATAATAATAAGTACTAATTATTTTAAGTATATATAAAATTCTATCGATAAAATATCTCATTAAATAATATGAAGACAATAAAATAGATAAAATCAAGATATAAAAATTTACCATATGAGGTGAAAATTGTTGGTTGTAGCAAACAAGAATGTATTGTGGTTAAAACCAAAAACTTTGCTGCTTGTTAAAAAAAATAAAGGATAATTAAGATGTCATATTTAGATAATTTAAAATTATGAAAAGATGCTAAAAATTTAGATCCAACGTTAGCCGCTGAATTTCAACAAATGTCTGAAGCAGATTTAATTGCTGCTTTTTCAGATGATTTAGAATTTGGAACTGCTGGATTGCGAGGATTATTAGGCCCAGGAACCGGAAAAATTAATTTATATACAATTCGGAGAGCAACATTAGCTTTTATGCAATATTTAAAAACAATTTATTCTGCGACAGATTTAAAATCAAAAGGAATTGTAATTGGGCATGATAACCGTCATTTTTCAGCTGAATTTGCACAAGAAGTAGCAAATATTTTTGCTAGTAATAATATTAAAGCAATTTTATTTGCTAATAATGACCTTCGCCCAACGCCAATGGTTTCTTATACCATTCGGAAAATAAAAGCGGCAGCGGGTGTTATTATTACAGCAAGTCATAATTCGTGTGAATATAATGGTTATAAAATTTATGACCATAATGGTTCACAGTTTTTGCCAGTTGCAACTGATGTCATTGGTGAAAATTACTTAAAAATTAAAGAAGAAGTTTTTACTTTAACTTTAAATCCAGATTTAACTTTAATTACATATGTTGCAAAAGAAGTCGAGAATAATTATGTCAGCGATGTTAAAACAATGCAGTTTTATCCAAATCAAAAACGTAATATTAAAATTGTTTTTTCTAATTTGCATGGAACAAGTAAAGAATGAACTCCACGAATTTTAAAAGAGTGTGGCTATGATGTTACGATTGTAGAAGAACAATTTGATAATGATCCTAATTTTACTTTTGCCCCTAATCCGAATCCAGAATTAACAGAATGTTATGATTTAGCATTAAAATATGCGAAAAAAGTTAATGCTGACGTTATTATTTTAAATGACTCTGATGCTGATCGTTTAGGAATTGGTGTTAAAATCAAAGAACATGAGTATTATTTAATGACTGGAAATGAAACAGCTCCAGTATTAATTGAGTATTTATTTTCCCATTATCAACGTCAAAAAACATTACCTAAAAATGGGGTTATGTATAATACTTTTGTTACTGGGAATTTATCAGATAAAGTAGCTGAAAGTTATGGTGTTAAAGTTATTAAAACATTAACTGGTTTTAAATGAATTGGGGATCAAATGAGCAAAGCAGCAGATAAAGGGTTAGAATTTTTATTTGGATTTGAAGAAGCATATGGTTATGTTTTAAAAGACATAACTCGTGATAAAGATGGGATTCAATTATCATTAGTCTTAGCAGAAGCTTGTTGATATTATCATAATCAAGGAAAAACATTATATGATGTTTTAGTTGAACAATATAATAAATTTGATTATTTTTATTGTAAAACAGTTAATTTAGTTCGTGATGGAATTGATGGCAAAAAAATTATTAATAATATGTTAAAAAAATTACGACAAGAAACAATTACTAGTTTGGATACAATTAAATGTATTAAAAAAGAAGATTATTTGCATGGTTTATATGAAATGCCAGGACAAGACTTACTAAAGTTTTATTTTGCAGATGGTAGTTGGTTTGCAGTTCGTGCAAGTGGAACAGAACCAAAAATAAAATTCTATTTTGTTTGTGTTGATAAAACAAATGAAGAAGCAAAGATAAAAATGGAAGCAATGTACCAAGAATTAGAAACTAATTATTTAAAATAATAAAAGTTATGCTAATATATAGTTAGAAAATAGGGGGGGTTTGGGTATGACAAAAATTATTTTTGAAGCTGATGATAATCGCAAAGGAATTGTTGATAAAATTTTTGTTACAAATAAGCAAGTTGTCCAAAAGGGGGATAAACTTGCTAACATTATTACACAAAATAAAGTTTATGAAATCAAAGCGCCAATTACTGGTGAAGTGTTAAATCTTATTGTTTATGAAAATAAAGTTATTAATAGTGGTGATGTTTTATTAGATTTATTACCATTTGAGTCAACCATTAATGAACAAGATAATAATTTTGAGCAGCCCTATAATACTATTTCTTTTAATGGTTCTGGAAAATATAATGTACAAAATCGACCACCAATTGATGTTAAAAAATCAGAAACAGAAATTTTTCGAGAAGAGTTAATTGAAACATTATTAGCACGTGAAGTAGCTTGTGAAAATACACAAGATGATTTTGAAGATTCAATTGAAATTGATTTACCAGAAGAAAATATAGCACAAGATTCAACCCCATTTTTTAGCCAGAATAATGATTCAAAGACATTTCCGTTTAAAGATAAAGTTGAAAATGTTATTGAGAATATTCCTAGTGAAGAAAATATTGAAACGTTGCAAAAAGATTTGGGTGATTTAAAAGAAGATTTGGCAATTGTTAAAGATTATTTAGCAACAATGACAATTGAAGAAGAAGTTATTGAAGATCTTGAAAATTTAGAACGTGATTTATCATTTACAGCAGAAATGGCTGCGAGAAATCAAGTTGATGATAAAAAACTAGACCCCTTAAATCATCAACCCTTTGATGCAGAAGAATACAAACAAGAAAATTATACAAAAGAAGAATTAAAAAGTAATTTTGCTCAAAGTATAAATAATGTTGATGATTCAAAAATGGAACCTATTATAAATTTAGAAAAAGATAAATTAGTGGGGAATAAGTCGAAAGAACATCATGGTGAACATTCAAAGTCACATTCAACGGTTCATTCGTCTGTTTCGTCTCATCTTAAAAAGCATAAGCCAGAAAATGCAACATCAAGCGGACATTTCGCTTCCTCAGAACATAAAATAAAAGAAAATCCACAAACTTTGCAAGTTGACAAGGTGAAATTAAAACAAGAAGCAATTATTCGTGCAAAAGAAATTATGGAAAGTAAAAAAAATATTGTCCATGGTTTTATTGATGTTGAAGTTGATGTTAGCGAGTTAGTTAGTTTATTGTCAATTATGCATGAAGCATATTCACAAAATGATATTGAATTAACATTATTGCCTTTTTATGTTAAAGCAGTCTATGATGGATTAAAAAAATTCCCTGTTTTAAATGCATCCTTTATTAGTCAGAAAAATGAAATTTTATTAAAATGATTTTATAATATTGCTTTTAGTGTGGATAGTGATATTGCAGTAAAAATGCCTGTTTTATATAATTTAAAAAATGTTTCAATTAAAGAAATTGCTTCAAAGGTAACAAAATTAATAAGTAAAAGTATTAATAATGAATTAAAAGAAAAGGACTGTCAAGATGCCTCATTTTCAATTATAAATTATGGTGAATATGGAATAACACGGGGAACATTTACAATTCCAGATGATAATGTTGCCGGAATTGCAATGGGTATTATTTTTAAAAAACCTGTTGTGTTTGAAAAAAATGATATTGCAATTCGTGATATTATGGTAAATACATTGGGATATAATGAAGCTGTAATTGATATTACTGAAGCAAGTAAATTTATCCATTATGTTGCATATTTATTATCAAATCCAGGGCTTTTGTTATAAGATAAAAAGTAATTACTCACTTTTTTATTTCTAGGAGGGGAAAAATGAATATTAAAGATTTAACAAAAGAAGTTAATAATGTAGAATTAATCGTAATTGCTGATAAGGTGACCCAAGGGACAGCATCCAATGGCAGCACTTATTTATCAATAACCTTAAAAGAACGTACTGGAACAATTGAAGCAAGGTTATGAGATGCTCGTCCCGCTGACATTGAAAGTTGAATTAAAGGAAATTGTTACAAAGTAAATATTAATATTATTGAGTATCGAAAAGTTTTACAAGCAAAAATTAATAGTTATGATATTATTGATAATGCCAGTATTAATCTAGATGATTTTATTGAAGTTGCGCCGCTTCCGGCAGATGCAATGTATGATGAAATTATTACAACAGTAAAAAAAATTAAAACAACTGAATATCGTGAAATTATGACTTTAATTTTAGCAAAATATGGGGAGCAATTTAAAATTTGACCAGCTGCTATTCGTAATCATCACGAAATTAAATCAGGTTTAATTTGACATAGTTTAACTATGCTGCAAATGGCAAAAAATGTTGTCAATGTTTATCATGACCGTTTAATTGATGCAGAATTATTATATTGTGGTGTTATTTTACATGATTTAGGAAAAGTTATTGAAATTACAAGTGGAGCTACAAATGATTTTTCATTTGAAGGAAAATTACTTGGGCATATTTCAATTATGGCAAATGAATTAAATCATCTTGCCCAAAGTAATAATTTAAATTCAGAAAAAATTGTTTTATTAGAACATATGATTTTAGCTAGCCATGGTCGATTGGAATATGGTTCACCTGTTGAACCACACTTATTAGAAGCAGAAATTTTATCATTTTTAGATAATTTAGATGCACGAATTTACCGTATTGATAAAGAGCTAGAAAAAACATTGCTTAATGAGCAAACACAGCGCTTGTTATCTGTTGAAGGCCGCTGATTTTTAAAACATTTTGAAAAATAATGATTAATTTAATTGTAAAAAGCTTAAAATTTTTTTAAAATTTTATATTTTTTGCAATTTTTTTCTGTTTTTAATTTGATTTTTCTTTTTTATTTTTTGCTTTAATTTTGTAGAAAACTATTGATATTTATAAAATATACCTAAAATTAGGTATATTCTTAATATAAGAGGTGAATAATTAATGAAAAAAATAATTGAAGAATTAATAAATAGTTTAACAGATGATCAATTTTTAGAATTTCATTAAAAAGTCAAAAAAGAAGCAGAATTAATTAAAAAACAAAAACGCTTAAATGAAATTGATCAAAAATTTAGGGATAAAGGTATTAAATGTACTAATTGTCAATCTTTTTATTGTGTTAAAAATGGTCATAATCCTGAAGGAAAACAAAAATATTTATGCAAAAAATGTCGTGCTAGTTTTGATGCTTTTCGTGATCATTTTACGTATTGAAGTCATTTAAATTATGAACAGTGAAATTTATTGATTCAAATTTCATTATTAGGCCAATCTAGTAAAATGATTTCCCACTTTATTAAAACATCACCGAAAACCGCTTGATATAATCGCCAAAAAATAATGAAATCAAAACAATTAGAAAACACCCAATTAAAATTTAAAACGTTAAATGGCCAAATTCAAATCGATGAAACATTTATTAAAGAAATCCACAAAGGTAATTTTAAAGATAAATTTGATAAAAGAAAAATTCATCTTAATTCATTTTCAACCAACACTAAATGTTGTATTCAAATGGCTGTTGATAGCAATAATAATATTTATGTTAAATCAGTCAACACAAAACGTGGAATGGCAACACTTTTTAGGACACTTTTTATATAGACATTTGTTTTCTAAAAGTAACTGGAGATAAATAATTTAAACTGCCATGAATTCGAATATTGTTATATCAATGCACAAAATCAAAAAGTTCGTATTTTAATTGTGTTAAATTTTTAAATTTTTTACTTTTAATAAATTCAGTTTTAAAAGTTTTGTAAGTTGTTTCAGCCACAGCATTATCATAAGGGCAGCCTTTATTGCTTAATGATCTTTTAATATTAAAAGTTATTAAAATTTCATCAATGATTTTATTTTTAAACTCATTACCACGATCAGTATGAAATAGAGTTATTTGATTTAATGGTCGTGTTATTTTATGAAAATCTTGCTGGACCAGTTCGGCTGTTTTATTCGGCCCAGCACTATAACCAATTATTTCACGATTAAACAAGTCAATTAATAAACAAATATAATGTCATTTAGCGCCAACTTGAACATATGTTAAATCACTAACAATAACTTCATTAGGTTTTTTGTTGTTAAATTGACGATTTAAAATATTATTAATTTGGTTATTATTGACTGTTGTTTTATGATTATGATATTTTAATTTGGTGTATTTAGAAACCAAATTATTTTTGATCATAAAGAATCTGATTTTTCGCCGCGATAAGATGATATCTTTTCTGTTTAAAATAACTTTAATTTTGCGAGCCCCATAAATTTTGCGGCTTTTATTAAAGGTACTGATAATTTCTTGTTCATAATTATTAACTTGCTTGTTAATACATTTATTAGTTTGATAATAATACGTTGATTTTGATAAACCCAAAATATTACATATTTTTCTTACTGAATATTTTGTTTTGTTGTTATTAATTATTGTTATTTTTTGGCCATTATCAGTGCGGCTTGCTTTAAAATGTCATTTTCCATTTTCAAGTCTTTAAGTTCTTTTCGTAAAGTTATTATTTCATTTTCTTCTAGTGTGCGATTGTCTTTTGCTTTAAATGAACCAGAATTATTATAATTTTTAACTCAACTATAAATAGTTGGTTTTGGTAAATTATATTCTTGCCATAGATTAATAACACTTTTACCATTTTTATATAGCATGACAATTTGTTTTTTAAATTCTTCAGAGTATAAAGTTTTATTTCCCATTTTTATATTCCTTCTTTCTTAATAATTTTATCTAATTTTGAAGTCTATATAATTATGGTCCTAATAATTGTAGCCTATCCAACGATTACAAAAACAGTGAATTATTGAAAATATTAATAAACAATTAATCAAAGAAAATTCAATTATTATTTCTGACATGCAACCATTATATTTATTAGTAGCAAAACAAACAAATTCTATTTTATTAGCAACTAAAACTAGTACAAATCCTGATGCTAGTTATCGGAAGTTAAATAAAATTAGTAAATTACAATCAAATCTTAAAGAATCCTTAATTCATTATCATGGCTTAGGTTTCGCGAACATTCAAAATTATTTAAATCTCTGAAAATGAAAATACCAGCATAAAGGTTTAACGCCAAACAAACAATCATCGGTATTATATTTTAACGTATAAAAAAGTTAAATAACAATATTAAAAGTTTATATAATTTTCTTTTAAAGTTATCATATTGATGATTTTTTTTATTTCATCAATAGTTTTCTACAAAATTAAAAATTTTTTGGTGATAGGTATATAATAACATTATGGTATGATTTAATTTTCAGGAATAAATGCCATAGCAAAATAACTATTGGCACATTTAGTTAGTTATATCGAAAGAACTATTAATACTAGGCGTCCTGTACGATGAACCGGCAAAAAAACAATTCTTGTGAGATTTTTTTTTTATTTTTCTATTAAAAAAATAAATTTATTTGCATTATTCATCGGATAGTATCTTTAAATTTAGAACTTTTATCATAAAAACAGATGTTATTCTATTTTCCCTACACAAAATAAATGATATTTTTATAAATTTCCTTTCAATAAAGGTATTATCCGATGAATAATGCAATCTAAAACTTAATATTTTGATGCTTAAAGATGGATAACTCATCTATGGCACGAAGCCTTAAAGAAAGTGCGAAAGCGATTGGATTTACTATCCTATTTATTTCTTTAATTCTCGACAAGATTAATCACTTGTGAAATGTCAGAGCGCGTGTTTTTTGGCTTGTTTTCATAAAAAGAGTGCTGTTAAACCGAAAAAAACAATATCGGACACTAAAAAAACAAGATAGTTGGAGCTCCAAAAGGTTATTTTCTTTATATAAAGTTGTCTAGGGATGGATGAAGCGTAATTAATAACTGGGTAAACTTTTTTTGTTTATTTCCGTAGGGGGATAAACTATGTCTAAATATACTATTTCCTCCGCTCACCACCAAAGTGAAGCGGGCGGCGAAGTAAATAAATACTAAAATACAAAATACATTATTTACTAAATATCAAAATATTAACCAATAAAAAAATATTATTTTTTTATTGGTTAATATTTGATGAAAAAATGAAATAAAAAAATTGAAAGTAAATTACAAGAATTAATGATACGAGCTTATTTAGTTTCAGTAGATGAAATAACTGATGAATATTGAGCATTAGGCAAAACTAATTAATGAAAGAATTATTATAATGACAGAATATAAAAGTTTGTATATTAATAAAACTTGAAATGAAATAACAACTTCATTTGATTAAATTAATTGTAACCTTGTTAATTGTCGTATTTCTCATAATAAAAATCATTATGATTTGCAATGTTTATAATTAACAAAAATGTACTTAAATTTATTTAAAAACAAATGAGATGTAATTGCTTCTTATTGCAATATGCAGCATTACAAAATTAACGATATTTTAGATTTGGCTTCCGATGGATGAAAAATATTACAAATTAACAAAAAAATAAACCAAATAAATTAAAATATATTATTGCAATTGACCCTGCTGGAGGTGAGCAAACTGGTATTATTATTTATAATGTTTTACAACAGAAAATAATTAATAATATTACTTTTCATTCTAAAAACGAAGAAGAAGCAATAAATAATATCTATTTAATATTAAACAACTTTCAAAAGCAAACTTGTTTTTATTTAAATAAAGTTCTTGTAATAATTGAAGATTATCAACTTCATAAGGGATTAAAAATAACAAACCCACTATCTACACCTAAATTTATCGGTGGTTTAAAAGTTTTATGCAAATACCTATTTAATTTAAAATATGTTTTACAATCACCAGTTGCTAAGAAAAATTATAGCTATAAAGGAAATATTAAAATTACAGAGCATGAACACGATGCATGAAAACATTTACAATATTTTTCTTTAATTTTGTAGAAAACTCCTTATATTAAAAATATACCTAAAATTAGGTATATTTTTAATATAAGAGGTGAATAATTAATGGAAAAAATAATTGAAGAATTAATAAATAGTTTAACAGATGATCAATTTTTAGAATTTCATGAAAAAGTCAAAAAAGAAGCAGAATTAATTAAAAAACAAAAATGCTTAAATTAAATTGATCAAAAATTTATGGATAAAGGTATTAAATGTCCTAATTGTCAATCTTTTTATTGTGTTAAAAATGGTCATAATCCCGAAGGAAAACAAAAATATTTATGCAAAAAATGTCGTGCTAGTTTTGATGCTTTTCGTGATAATTTTACGTATTGAAGTCATTTAAATTATGAACAGTGAAATTTATTGATTCAAATTTCATTATTAGGCCAATCTAGTAAAATGATTTCCCACTTTATTAAAACATAACCGAAAACCGCTTGATATAATCGCCAAAAAATAATGAAATCAAAACAATTAGAAAACACCCAATTAAAATTTAAAACGTTAAATGGCCAAATTCAAATCGATGAAACATTTATTAAAGAAATCCACAAAGGTAATTTTAAAGATAAATTTGATAAAAGAAAAATTCATCTTGATTCATTTTCAATCAACACTAAATGTTGTATTGGATAGGCTACAATTATTAGGACCATAATTATATAGACTTAAAAATTAGATAAAATTATTAAGAAAGAAGGAATATAAAAATGGGAAATAAAACTTCATACTCTGAAGAATTTAAAAAACAAATTATCATGCTATATAAAAATGGTAAAAGTGTTATTAATCTAGGGCAAGAATATAATTTACCAAAACCAACTATTTATAGTTGAGTTAAAAATTATAATAATTCTGGTTAATTTAAAGCAAAAGACAATCGCACACTAGAAGAAAATGAAATAATAACTTTACGAAAAGAACTTAAAGACTTGAAAATGAAAAATGACATTTTAAAGCAAGCCGCACTGATAATGGCCAAAAAATAACAATAATTAATAACAACAAAACAAAATATTCAGTAAGAAAAATATGTAAGATTTTGGGTTTATCAAAATCAACGTATTATTATCAAACTAATAAATGTATTAACAAGCAAGTTAATAATTATGAACAAGAAATTATCAGTGCCTTTAATAAAAGTCGCAAAATTTATGGGGCTCGCAAAATTAAAGTTATTTTAAACAGAAAAGATATCATCTTATCGCGGCGAAAAATAAGATTCTTTATGATCAAAAATAATTTGGTTTCTAAATACACCAAATTAAAATATCATAATCATAAAACAACAGTCAATAATAACCAAATTAATAATATTTTAAATCGTCAATTTAACAACAAAAAACCTAATGAAGTTATTGTTAGTGATTTAACATATGTTCAAGTTGGCGCTAAATGACATTATATTTGTTTATTAATTGACTTGTTTAATCGTGAAATAATTGGTTATAGTGCTGGGCCGAATAAAACAGCCGAACTGGTCCAGCAAGATTTTCATAAAATAACACGACCATTAAATCAAATAACTCTATTTCATACTGATCGTGGTAATGAGTTTAAAAATAAAATCATTGATGAAATTTTAATAACTTTTAATATTAAAAGATCATTAAGCAATAAAGGCTGCCCTTATGATAATGCTGTGGCTGAAACAACTTACAAAACTTTTAAAACTGAATTTATTAAGGGTAAAAAATTTAAAAATTTAACACAATTAAAATACGAACTTTTTGATTTTGTGCATTGATATAACAATATTCGAATTCATGGCAGTTTAAATTATTTATCTCCAGTTACTTTTAGAAAACAAATGTCTATATAAAAAGTGTCCTAAAAAGTGTTGCCATTCCAAGCTTTCTTAAGTAATGAATGAAAACTTTCTATAACAATATTATCTGCACAGTGGTATTTTTTCCCCATTGAAATTATAATACCGTTAGATAAACATTTATCGTGATAAATAGTGGATGTATATTGATATCCGTGATCTGAGTGAATTATTATTCCATTCAGATCTTTTTTTATTAATTTTATTTTATTAATTGCATCATTTAAATTATCCATTACTAATTTATTGTCATTATATTTAGATCACTTTACATCAACTATTTCTTTAGTATATCCATCAATAATTGTTGATTGATAATATCTTTCTCCTTTTCAAATTAAATATGTTACATCAGTATATAGTACTGAAAACCTTGTTTTTATATCATTGAATTTACGTTTAATTAAATCAGGATATTGCAATAAGATTTTTTTCTTTATTCTGTTTATACTTTATTTTTCTTCTCATTTTTCTGATAGTAAGAAAAAAGTTGAGGTTTTATAAAAATTATAAATAACATAATTAGAAATAAAATTAATTAATCGCTTATTAGAGAGATTTTTTATTTTGAATTAATCGTTAGATAGTATCTTTCACACTTAATAAAATAGGTTTTTTATGAAAAAATCCATCCTTTATTTTCTGAAAAATTTTTAAGTATTTATTTTACTTAATTATTAGTTAATTGTTAAATATATTACTAAAAAATACATTTAATAAGCAAATAATTAAAAAAGATAATGAGATAAAAAATAATAAAGATACTATCTAACGATTAATCCAAAATTAAATCTTTAAAACTTAATATTTTGATGCTTAAAGATGGATAACCCATCTATGGCACGAAGCTTTAAAGAAAGTGTGAAAGCGAATGGATTTTACTCCTATTTATTTCTTTAATTCTCGGCAAGATTAGTCCCTTGCTAAATGTCAGAGCGCGTGTTTTTTGGCTTGTTTTCATAAAAAGAGTGCTGTTAAACCGAAAAAACAATATCGGACACTAAAAAAACAAGCGGGTTGGAGCTCCAAAAGGTTATTTTCTTTATATAAAGTTGTGTAGGGATGGATGAAGTGTAATTAATAACTGGGTAAACTTTTTTACTTCCGTAGGGGGATAAACTATGTCTAAATATCCTACCGCCCCCGCTCACCCCCAAAGTGAAGCGGGCGGCGAATTAAGTAAGTACTAAAATAAATTACTAAATATCAAAATATTAACTAATAAAAAAATATTATGTTTTTTTACAGAAAGGAAAATATTTGATTAAAGCAAATTATAAGCGTTTTAAACAATATAAAAAAGCAAAATGTTGTAGTACAAAAAAACACAATAAAAAAATTGAAAGTAAATTACAAAAATTAATGATACGAGCTTATCCAGTAACGGTAAATGATATTAATGATGAAATTTGGGCAAAAAATAAAAAGAATTGAGAGTATAGAAAAAATGACAGAATATAAAAGTTTGTATATTAATAAAACTTGAAATGAAATAACAACTTCATTTGATTGAATTAATTGTAAACCAGTTAATTGTCGTATTTCTCATCATAAAAATCATTATGATTTACAGTGTTTATAATGAGCAAAAATGTATTTAAATTTATTTGAAGATAAATGAGATGTTATTATCTCATATATGCAACATTACAAAATTAACGATATTTTAGATTTAGCGACAGAAGGATGAAAAATATTACAAATTGAGAAAAAGATAAAACAAATCAATTAAAATATATTATTGCAATTGATCCCGCTGGAATTGGGAAAACTGGTGTTATTATTTACAATGTTTTGCAAAAGAAAATAATTAATAATATTACTTTTCATTCTAAAAACGAAGAAGAAGCGATAAATAAAATCTATTTAATATTGAACAAATTTAAAAACCAAACTTGTTCTTATTTAAATAAAGTTGTTGTAATAATTGAAGATTATCAACTTCATAAGGGATTAAAAATAACAAACCCACTATCTACTCCTAATTTAATTGGTGGTTTAAAAGTTTTATGCAAATATCTATTTAATTTAAAATATATTTTACAATCACCAGTTGTTAAGAAAAATTATCTTTATAAAGGAAATATTAAAATGACAGAACACGAACACGATGCATGAAAACATTTACAATATTTTTTAGCAAAAGGAGTTGATAAAAATGCCACAAACAAAAAGTAATCTATCCAAAAAAACAATTACCAGTAAAACAAAAAATAAAATAGTTAACAAATTAGAACTAACTGTTAGATTACATGAAAACCCGATTAAAACTAAAATTAAAGCGTTTGTTGCTGGTGGCGTTGAAGTTGATGCTTGTTCTGCTAAATGTCAGTGAGAAGGATTGAATTACTCAACATTATCAATATATAATCCGCCAATTGTATCTGAGTTTTTGAAATTAAGAAAAGATGATGAGATAAAAATTAAAGGCTCAGTATTTAATCAACTAAATTTAAAAACTAAACGTTATTTTTTATCTTTTCGAGTAGATAGCTTTGAAATTATAAAAAAAGCAATTAGAAAAAGAACAAATATTAAAAAATAAGGAAGTGAAGAAATGGAAAAAAATGTCAAGTATGTTCTAATTGATGAAAAAAATGAACCTATTAAAAATGAGAATGATAGTTTTAATATCAAAACTGCAGAAGTTATTTTAGATAATTATGAAGAAATTACTGAATTTAACGCAAGTAATTTAGAAAATAACAATCAGAAAATCAACGAACTACAAACAAAAAACACTGAATTAATTTCACAATTAGAACAACAAACCCTACAATTAAAACAAATTGAAATTAATAATTTTAATAATTCTTTAACTGATAATGAAGAATTTAAAAACGTCTTATTAAAATCTTATGATATTAATGATGACATCGAAGTTATTAAAACACATTTACAAAGTGTTTATGATGAATTAATAAAAGTACAACCCGTTAACACTGGTGGTGTACCAAAAATAGATAACAAAGAAAAAAACATTGTCGATGCCGATAATGTATTTAACAAATAGAAAGAAGGAAATAAATTATGGTACAAAATCCACAAAGAATATTCGGCGATATTGCTAACCAAGCAACAAAAAATGATCGCGAAACATTTGACCAATGATATTTACAAACTTATCAACAAAAATTTAGTTGAGAAGCATTATTTGCTTGAAAAGAAGCCAATAAATTTGGTTTAACATATAAAAGAAAGAAAAATATTAAATATAACGAAGGTTTAGGAAAAGATGGACAAGTATTTAATACTGATGATAATTTATTAAACTATTCAACAGTTGAATTTGAAGATGGAATTGTTGAATTAAATACCATTTTAACTTTTGCTCGTAAATTAGACCACGTAGAAAGTGATTTTAATCCCAATCTTTGGGCGGCTGATATTGAACAAGCAATGGATACCGAAGTTGCTTATAAACGTAACAAAATTTTAGATATTATTAACAACAACGGAACAGTTACAACTATTCAAGGTAAAAAAGCAAATGATACAAATGCTTTACAAATTCATGATGAAATTATGGATAAAGTCTATGAAAATGGTTTTACGCCATCAGAAACAATTGTTTTAGGTTCAGCTGATTTTATTCGTGGAATTCGTGATAAATTGCAATTACAACTTGGTGCAAATGACCAAATAAACAGTGTAATAACAACAAGTGGGGCAATGAAGTCTGTTGAAGGAACAACTTACTATATGGTTCCAAAAAAATTACCAATTATTAATAAAGATGGTTCAGAAGGAACAATTAGTTTATTACCCGATGGTGTTAATGCAATTGTTTTTAAATTTAGTAAAAAATATGACCCTCTTATTTTACGCAAAAAAGACCACACCCCATTAAGAGTTGGTGCTGCGGCGTTAGGTACTGGAATGGGTAATACTTTAATTATGGAAAGAGTTTTATATTTAGGTGGAGCAGTAGTTGAACCCAAGGGAATTATTAAACATATTGTTGCGAAAATTGATATTAGTAAAATTAATAAATTAGATAAACCAACTATTCATGTTGATGATCCAGCAAAAACAAAAGCCGAACAACTAAAACCACAATTTAAAGATGTTGTTTTAAAAGCAGTCAAAACAGTAGATATTTCTTTAACTGAAAATGATTATGATTACTTTATTGAAAGTAAAGGTGAAGATTGACCGATTGATATTACAAACGATAAAACTGTTGCAGTTCAAATTGAAGGTAAAAACAACGCTACTGGGCAAACAAATGCGATTGATGTTAAAATTAAAAATACTTAAGTACTAAAAAATAGTACTTTTTCGTTTTATAAACTATGCCAATTGAAACAAGTAAAACTGCTCTGATTTATTATGTTAAAAAAACACCAACAAGATTATCTATTAAACAACAAGAAAAAAGTTTTGGTTTACAATTATTAGAATTTTTAGGAATTCAAGTTTTAGCTCTTGGTTTATCAGTTATAACTGGCGGAATTGCTTCTGCTGTTGGTATTGGTGTTGGTTTATCTAATTTTGCTGCAGCATTTATCTCATTTGGAGTAGAAACAGCAACCGATTTTGCTGTTAATCAAATATATGATAGTTTAACTTCTAAAGTTAGTGCAAAAAGTACAGCTTTAAATTTGTTACCAGCAATTGGTGGGATTGGTAAATTAACGCGTGCTGCTCGCACAACGAAAATTTTAAAATTAGCCAAAGAAATTAAATTACTTGAAAAATTAGGCGTAATAACTGCTAATAACTTAGAAGATGTTGTAAGACAAGTTACAGGTAAAAAGATTTTATCTGATAAATTAATATTTGATTTTACAAAACAAGCTAATAATGAAACTTTATTATATACAATTGGAAAATTAGCCCGCAATGATTTTTATAAAGGTTTTAAAGGGTTTAAATTAGAAAAAATTAATAATTTATTAAAAATTGAAAAAAACATTCAAAAAATAAGCCCTAAGTTAATTCAAAAAATACCCCGCATAAATGAAAAAAATGCTAATAAATTACTTTCTGAATATGGATTAAATGTTGATAAAATAAGCAAAATAAATACTGATGAATGATATAACATTATGGCTAATCTTTATAAAAAAGGTGTTGGTAAAAACTTGCTATTAAATGCTAATTTAATGCGAGGTAGCAAAATATATCATAATAAATTGTTAAATTTCTTGCATAAAATGCCAATTAAATTAAATAAAACCTTAAATTATTTAAACCCAAATTTTTATATTCAAAAAGTAACTAAAAAATTATTAGCCCCAATTGAAAAACAAATAATTACGATTAAACAAAAAATAATTAGTAAAATTACTGAGAAAACTAAAAAAATATTATCTAAATTTGAAACTAAAGCTATTCAAAAAGGACAATTATTACCTTTTGCTTATGGTTCTGATGTTTTTTTGGCAGTTAAAATTGTTCCTTTATCTGTTGCTGGTGAAGTTGCTTTAACAATATATTATAAAAACCCTAAATATGCCCCCATTGTTGTTATGACAACTTTAGTAAAAGCAGAACAGTTTATTTTAGCAAAAGAGCCTTTTGTATACTATATGCATAGTGAATGATTTATTGGTTGAGGATTTAATAAGACAAGTTTGTTTAATTTAGTTTCTTTTGCCCCAGTTGCTTATCAACAAATAGTAAAAGATAGTTTTAAAATATATCAAACAATTGCTAAAGTATTAAAGTTGCAAGAACAATTTAAAAATAACTTTACTAATAAAAATAAAATGTTAAAAACATTAGAAGAAACTTCAGTTACTAGTTTATTAGGTAGTGGCTTAGCATTTCAAACATACAAACAATTCAGAACAAAACAAAATTTAAGCAAAAAAATTAAAACAAAAACACTATCAAGTAGTAAAAAGTTTATCTTAAATAAAATCAAATCAAAAAGAAATAAATGATAAGGAGATGATTAAATGTTAAATGAATTATGAGCAAATGTTACTTTGGAAAATTATAATAATTTTATTCCAATGACAGGTAAAATTACTCAAGTTCCGGTTCGTTATAATAAGTTCTTTAAAGATGATGTTGAATTATGGTTTAAAACTTTTGCCTTAAGGGCTCAAAATATGATTAATTCATATTTAAACTATCCTTTTACAAAATTAAAGTTTGAAACATTTAAAGACCCATTATTAAAGAAAATTTGTATTAATATGGTATTTATTACTGTTGAACACTGGATATTTAACCGGATTCCAATTGAATTTTTTATTTCGGCAACGATGAATGTTGGTGATATTAATTATTCTTCACAAAATGACCCAATGGCAACATGACAAGGTCTATTGCCTACCTATGTAAAATCATTAGCTAATCTAACAACTTTAAAGAAAATGTTTCGTACTTTTCAAGAAGAAGGCATTGATTTAACGATGATAGATTTAGAAGCATATTATACCCAGTTAGAAGTTGAGGCTTTAATAAATACAAAACAAAACGTTATTAATAAAGATACAAATTTGGAATTAAATAACTTAATTGCAAACGATATTATTGAAAGCAAAAATAAAATTAAATCAGTTAGTATTACAACAAATGATTTAGAAATTAAAAATCCAACCGCAGAAACAGCACCAAACTTTACAAAAGCAGTCAGAGCAGTACAAAATAGTATTCAAGTTCCAACTACAAAAATTATTAATAATAAGTCAACAGATGAAGAAGTGCCAACTGCAAAAGCAGCATATAATACTACTATTTATGAAAATAATTCTTTATGGAAAAAAAATGATAACACTAATTCATTAGAAGTTTTTAAATTTTATTCTATTTATCCTAGTATTAAAATTACTGATTGACAAATTTATACTGCACCTAAAGTTTTGTTTCAATTAACTAGTTATCAAATTTCTTTTAAAATTACTAATTTTCAGTATTATAATCCAAATTCAACAAAATGGTTTAATTATTGAGTTTATTTTAACTCATCTGATCATAAAATATATTTATGAGATGAAAATAATAATATGAGAATTGATTTTGAAGGTAGTATTTATGAATATAAAGGTGAAGGAACGCCTATATAGGGAGGAAATGGTTTTATGCCAAAAGTAACTATTAAAGATTTAATTATGTTTTTGAAAATCTTTGGAATTTCATCATTGTTTTTTATCGCAGGAATTGTTATTTGTTTTATAGGAGAAAAAACATTAGGAATTTCTTGACCAGCATATGTTATTATTTCAGCAATGCTTATTGGTGCTGGAATTATCGTTTTAATTATTGAAACAATTAGATTTATCAAAACACATAAAAAAGAACAAAAACAAGATAGCATTGAAGATGTTATTAAAAAAGAAGATACAAAATAAAGAGGTGTTATAAATGGGATTGTTACCTGCCAAAAAGAAATTAAAAAAGAGTTATGATATTGATAGTTATTATCTTAATTTAGCATCAACAATTACTAATCGTAAAAATGTTACTGTTCAAAAACATAATGATATTTTAGAAAAAAGAATTTGTGAAGATAATGCTAATTTTTTAAATCCTCGTGAATTAGAAATTAGCATTTACAATGCAATTACTGATCAATAAATAAACTCTAAATTAATTAATAACTTTTTAAAATTGCAAGACTTCACTAATAAGAACTGATATAACGAATATAAAATTAATAAGAATGGTAAAGGTGCATATTTTATTTTTGCTAATAATTCAAAACTTAATTTTATTACTATTGATTCTTATAATGACCAATATGATGAGTTAGGTAATTTAGTATCTTGTACTTTTGATTATGATTCTTATCTCAAAAATGACCAAAGTGTTTTTATTACTGAAAAATTAGAAATTGATTATGCAACTAAACAAGTAAAAGTTATTAGAAATTTAAAAACACGATTATATAGTAATATTACTGATTTATATATTGATGATTCTAAATGAAATAACTATACAACATTACAAATAGAAGAAATATTACCAATTTATTTTATACCAATTGAAATTATTCCGAATAACCATAATTTTGAACCTTCTGCTCGTTATGGTAAGCAATTTGCTAGTATTTTAGATATTATTGCTGAAAAGATAATGTTAGACCCATTATTAAATAGTGGTAAATTTACTATTAATACTAATGGAGTTACTGGTGTTGTTGACCAATAAATTAGTAAAATGTTGGCTTCATTTATTGAAAATGATTTGTTATTAGTCGAAGGAGACCCTGATAGTAATTTTCAACCAGTCGATTATATTGAAGGTAATTTTAAAGGGGAACAATTAACTAAAATATATGATTGATTATTAACTAATTATTATAAAATAAATCGCCATCATGTCCCCGCGATTGCTAAGGGTGCACAACAAACTCAAGCGGAAGTTGCGGGAGTAAATATTCAAACCAACGCCCCTTATGAACAAATGATATATATTAGAGAAATCAAATTAACTGAATTTATTATTAAGTTAATTAAATATGATAATGTGATTTTAAACAGTAGAACATTTAATATTAAAAATATTGACGAATTAATTGTTGATGTTCGCTTACCCGTGAATGGTTACCTTAAACAGACAATTAAAAAACAACGAAACTATCATCAATATACCTAATAAACAAGGGGAATAAGAATAATGTTAAAACCATCTGAAAAAATGTTAGCACAATTAGCAGAAAATGATGAACCAATTGATTATTCAATTGATAATATACCGTTAGATTTTGCTAATCAATCACAATATAGCGACCCTGGTTTAGAACAGTTATTTACTGAAGAGCGTGCTAGAACATTATATATTTATAAAATTAATAAAATCTCTTGTTAAGACAAAACAAAAACCAACCTTAAATTACTCTCAAAATAGCGTTAAAATCGGTTTTATTGATAAAGATGAATATATTAAAATTATTGGTTATGAAATTAGTGACTTTAATTTTAAATTACAAATTCAACAAAACACCACAATTCAAGATAATAACACAAGTTATGTCATTATTGACGAAAAAGATATTTTAATTAATGATATTTCAAAACAAGACAAAGTATTTTTAGAATCTTATTATTTAAAAATAGTATCTATTAATGAACCAATTACAGAAGAAAACAAAAATGAATGTTATATCATTGAAGAATACAAACGTCCTTATTCACCAGATGGGGTTAATATTATTAAATCTACCCATTTAGTTAAAATAACTGATTTTAAATGAAAAAATCAAAATAGCATTCATTTAGTATTACAAAAATCATTACCCGAAGATACAGTATTTACTGGCATTGAAATTAAATATCCTAAATCAATGTTATTTGGTAATATTAAGTGCTGAGGAAATGTTAATGGTGTATATTCTTATCCAGCATCCATAGTTGAAAATGCTAGTTTAGTACCTTTATTATCTATGCCAATTGAAACAAATCCCAATGTACGAATATTTCATTATTGATTTACTGAAAGTTTTTTACCATGAAGTATTGCCAAAAAATATATTCAAGGAAAAGATATTTTAGGTTTATTAGATGTTAAAGAATTGAACATTGTTTTATTAAATTATTTAACATATCGTTATAATTATGATAGAAAATTTCAAGGGGCAAAATATGATGAAAAAGGAAATCCTATTAATAAAGCAGCTGAACTACGCCAAAAATTCGAAGGACAAAAACCAGAAGATGTCATTGACGGTTTATTTGAAAATTGAAAATTAGATAATCCAACATCTATTAATGAAAATGATGTCAAAAGATTTAAGCAAATTATCTATATGATTTCAAATTATACATATAGTAAATACGCCATTAATAAAGGTTATAATGACGATATTAAATTATTTGCCCCCTATTATTTTGAATTAGTTTCTAATCCACGCGAGTTAGAGACTGGGTATTGAGAATTTGAAAATTGTAAAGTTGGATTAAATTCATCATATTTTAATTTTAGCGGCGGTTCTATTCCACCAACGCCAATAAATTATTGAGAAGAGGTTTGTGCACAAGAAAAACCATTTAATCAAGTGGATAATAAGTATTATTTTGTAGTCTGACATGGTTATGAAAACAATGATTGACGTATTATTAAATTTAAAAATACTACAGCCACTATGAAGATTGATAATGATGATAATCGTCAGTTAAAAAAACTGATTTAGGTGTGAGTATGGGTAAAAGTTTATATATTACAAATCAATCAGGAATTATTAAATATGTAACAACTTGACCAAAAGATAATGGAGCTTATTTTAAAGCCGTTTATCGCTGAAATGATAATGGTGAAAACCAAATACACCATTTATTTCACCTAAAACAGGACAAATTACAGATTGAAATTTAAAAAATCAAAAGAATATAATTAGTAATAATGATGAAATTAAAGTAATTGTTAAAAACAAAGATATTTCAGAAAATATTATTCATCAATTAGAGGCAAATTATTTTAATTGATTATCAATAACAAATGAATTAGAAACAAATAATATCCCTTCCTTTATTCCTGCTGAAATTAACTTATCTGATGGTGAATATGGCAAATATTTAACTAATTTAATTGTTTCTAATGGCAAAATAGAAGAATATTTAAACTATTTTTCACAATGATATAAATTACTTTATTCTAAATCAACTTGAATGAGTATAACTAAAAATTTAATTGAAGATAATATTAAAATAACTTTTCAAAAGCATAAAAAACTATTTAATTTAAATAAGATTGAAATATCAGGGATATGAGGTTATGGAAATTATGATATTACAATCTTTATAGAAAAACCAAATGAAAAAATTATTGAAGGAAAAGATATTAACTTAGAATTAATAAAAAATTGTCCTATTGGAACAAAAGTCAGCGGAAAAGATAGAAGTACATATCTACAGTTAATCGAAGATAATACCTGATATTTATATAAAAATGGTATTGAAAATGAAAACTCTTATTCAAATAGTGCAGTTGTAAATTTTCTAAAACAATCAAATAGTGTAATATTTTCCTATCCAAGTGTAGAAGAACGAATTAATATTAATAATTTACAATTATTTAGTAAAAATAATGAAAAATTATCATTAATTACATTAGAAATATAAAAAGTTATTTAGATTTATAAATCTAAATAACTTTTTAATTTATTTTCAATATCTATATTTGGTTCACTATTATCATTTCAGCGATAAACGGCTTTAAAATAAGCTCCATTATCTTTTGGCCAAGTTGTTACATATTTAATAATTCCTGATTGATTTGTAATATATAAACTTTTACCCATACTCACACCTAAATCAGTTTTTTCTAACTGACGATTATCATCATTATCAATCTTCATAGTAGCTGTAGTATTTTGAAATTTAATAATACGTCAATCATTGTTTTCATAACCATGTCAGACTACAAAATAATACTTATTATCCACTTGATTAAATGGTTTTTCTTGTGATGCTATTCATTCTAAAATACTATCACTTGTATTTATTTTGTTTTCTTCTTTTAATTTTGTTAATTTTTCAGTTGTATATTCTTCTATATTATCACAAGCAACTAAACTTATTGTACTTGTGCCAATTAAAGTGAATGTTCCTAAAAGACTTAATATCTTTTTCATTTTTGAAATACCTTTCTTTTTAGAAATTTAATTAAAAATGAAAATAAATTATTAATTTATTTTCATTAAATTTATTTAATAAAAATTCTTAAATATATCTACAAATTTGAGTTTTTGTAATTAACAAGTTATAACACCCGATGTAACGCCAAAAGCTAACCCGCCTGCGGCACCAGAAATTAAACCAATTATTCCACCGATAACAGCGCCCGCTATAGTACCTGCACCAGGAACAAAAGAACCAAATGCTGCACCGGCAGTTATTCCTGAAATTGTTCCCGAAACTAATCCAGAAGCAGCATTACCAGCTGTATTATCTCTAAGACTATTAGCAATACAATTATTATAATTATCATTTAATTTCATTTCTAAATTATCAATTATACTAATTAAATTATTAACTTTATTATTTAAATTATTAAAATCATTTATTAAATTCATAAATTCTAAATTTAATTTTCAAATGTTTATATTATTATTTACTATTGCTAAGTTTTGTTTTAGAGAATGCAAATGATTTGCAAATTCCAATTTTATTGTATTTTTTCAATTAATCTTGTTAATTTGATTCATTTGATTTACAGTATTATTTTCTTGTCAATTAATTTGATTTATTCAATTATTAAAATTTGATTTTCATTGTTTAATTAAAGATAAATCAATAGTTAATATTCTTGAATTATATTCACCATATATTCCAACAATCACATAAACATTTCAAGACTCTCCAATAATGTAAGCATTTTTATTTTCATCAATTAATATATCATTTATTTTTTCATTTATTTGTATAATTCGATTTATACTAGCACTACCACGCTCATGAAAATAAAGCAATCCTGTAGAAGGTCCTATATAATAAAATTTATCATTATTTATAGAAAATGATCTTCCTGATTGTAACAAAATTGGTATAGCTAAATTTGAATTTTGATTTGGTATTGATGGGGATAATTGTCCTCATTGTGGTTGTTGATATGTTGGTTGACCTCATTGTGGTTGTTGATATGTTGGTTGACCTCATTGTGGTTGTTGATATGTTGGTTGACCTCATTGTGGTTGTTGATATGTTGGTTGACCTAACCCTCCTGTTTGTGGATTATATATTTGTTGTCAACCGCCCCGTCCTGTTACTGGATTATATTGAGGACTTCTCTTATTTCTATTTAAAGCTTCTAAATTAACATTATTATTTAATTTTTTATCTTCTTTTTGATAAGGACTAGCGGCAATCACTGTTGGTACAGCAGTCCCACTAATTGTTAATACACTTAATAAACTTAGTAATTTTTTCATTTTGTATAATTTTCTTTCAATTTATATAATATATTTTTCTATATTTTATATTTTTTTATTTGTCGTTTTGTAAATACAAACGGAAAATTTATATATTGTTAAATTAATGCAAAGTTAAATATGAAATACAACACTTTTTATATTAAATTAAAATTTTACTTTTAATCTTAATATTTGTTTTAAATTCTTAATTTAATAAAACAATAAATAAAATAAAAGATATCAATTATTTAATTTTTTATAATAAATCTTTATAAAATTTTAAAAACATTGATTTTTCAACTAATAAAGTGTTGCATTTCTATTTTAACTTTACAAAAAATAATTTCACAAGAATTTTTTTGCCGGTTCATTGTACAATAAGCTTTTTTAAATTAAATATATTTTATTTAATAATTCCTTTGTTGCTGATTTGCTAATCTTTCGATTTTTTTCATACCACTTGAAAATTCTTCTAAATCTTGACCTTGAGTTCTTCCTGGATTAACTGTACTTGGTGCATTTGGATTAAATGTTGATTGTATTAATGGTTGTTGATATGTTGGTTGTTGATATGTTGGTTGTTGATATGTTGGTTGTTGATATGAGTTAATTGGGTTGTAAGTATGTACTCTTTGACCTAAATTTAAACCAAAATCAAACATCCCGCCGTCTAATTGCTTAGTTGTTTTATCCCTTGTAGGAAAAGCCATACCCATATTAAAATTTCAAGGTGGATTTGAAAGTGGCTGCCCTCATCCTCCTGTTTGTGGATTATATATTTGTTGTCCACCGCCCTGTCCTGTTACTGGATTATATTGAGGACTTCTCTTATTTCTATTTAAAACTTCTAAATTATTTGTTTGTTGATAATTAATATCACTATTTTTGATAGTTTCTTCTTTTTTATACGGGCTAGCGGCAATCGTTGTTGGTACAGCAGTCCCACTAATTGTTATTACACTTAATAAACTTAACAATTTTTTCATTTTATATAATTTCCTTTTATTAATCTTGAAACTTTTTATCAAGATCTATTGACATTATATATATATATATAAGCAATTTTGATTATATTTTTGGAAAGGGAATTATTTGATATGATTATTATTGTGATTATATTCTAACACCCAGCTGGGCTCGCGGGATTTTCGATAGTTTGTGAAAAATGCCTCAAATTTTAAAAAAACTTTTGGCGCCGCTTTTAAAAGTACTTGGGAAAAATTCTAAGCGTTAAGCGAAGAATTTTATAAAGGTTCCCAAATTTGTTTGAAAGAACCTCAAAAATTTTTTTAACTTGTAAGTTATTTTATCACAAAAATTTAAGAAAATCAACCGCTCGCCCAAAAATTTAAAAACCCTTTTAAATAAAGGGTTTTTAATCTAAAATCTACTATTTTTTAATAATTTTTTAATGTGTAAAAGTTTAATTTTTAATTGTTGGATTGTTTTTTCTAATTCATTAACTCTAATAGAAAAATTTGTATTATCTATATTTAATTGCTGAGTTGCTTTATTAATAATACCAATTGGCATAAATATATCTCCATTTCTAAGAAATAAAATTGATTTAAGAGAAACACTTAAAACCAATTAATTAAATAAAAAATATAGATATATTTAAAAATATAAAATTATAATGTATAATACTTATATCTAGATATATTCCTTTAGATTCTTTATCTAGTATTTTGGTTAAGTGTTAGTATCACTTAACTTTTTTTATTTCTATACAAATTATAACAAAAAATAGAACAAATTACTTTTTTATTTTACATTCCCATTTTAAAACGATATAGATAAGAACCATAAAACAAAGCATCATATGGGTCGTGGTACATTTTACTATCGGGTGTATTTGTTTTATTATCGCTAAATCTTAATTCACTAATGCACTTATCTAAAAAAGGAAAGTTATCTAACGTGCCATTTATTTTACCTTGAACAAACATTTTTCTTATTCATGTTACACGATTAATTATACCCGCTTCCTTTTTAAACGATGTTTGATGTTTTTTGGCTTTAAACATTTTAATTTTATAACCCAAATAAGGATAAATATCTTCTTGTAATTTTTGCATAAAGTCATGAGCATTGATATCATAATGGAATGTGGCATATTCAAAACCATCAAATTTATCAAAGGTATTAATTATTCATTGTCCATAATATTCAACTATTTCACTTAAATTAATTGCGTTTTTTGGTGTAATAACATTTTCTTCAATTAAGTACTTATCATATTCATTATTTTCATTAATTTTATAGCCACTAAATAAAAATACTGTATGATCGGCACTACCATTAGCATAATCAACGCCAATCGAATAACAATCAAATTCATATTGTTTTGTATTGGCATTATAAAAATCTTGCAAGTTATATTCTTGCATATATTTGCGATAATTTCGTAAAACATAAATACTTGGGTCATTATCATTATATTCAAAACCGTAATATTCTAATTCAAATAAATCAGGTCGCTCTTCTTTATTTGTTAAAACAAGTTTTTTAGTAATATTAGGAATTTTGTTTCAAACAGCACCCATTGTTAATCTTAAATTAAAAACACCCAAATCGTTAAAAGCTTGTTTATTTTCTGAATATACTTGGTTGTGTTCATTTAAAATAGTTTTAATTCTTTCATTTAACGGTAAATATGGGGTTACAAATTTTTCATAAAAGACATGGTATTTGTCAAAAGGATTAAAAGTGAATTGATTAGAATAAGTTTTATGAAAATATGTTGTTACTGTATTATATTGTTTTGTCGTGTTATCTCATTCTTGAAATGTCCAAGATAATTCTTTTACTGGAATAGGATTTTCTAAATTATAATGTTCATCGCCAATATCGTTAATGTATTTTTCATAAGACACTTTTAAACTTTTAGAACGAAACATTGAAACTCTTAAATTATTATATCTTTTATCTAATTCTTTATCAGTTAAGATTTCTTTTTCTTCGGCATGGATCATTTCATCTGTTCATGCCGATATAATACCACTACCTTTACCAACTTTTCCCATAATTTTATTCCCATTAGCATAACCAACAAAAGCAATCCGCACACCACTAGGAAAAATAATTTCGCCACCTTCTTTAACATTTTTCGGTCAAATAATCCCATTTTCATTGTCCGGACCTAAATCAATCCCATACTTGTCATATAAGTAATTACATACATTAATTGTATCGCCAAATGTAGTATCTTCATGGGTATTGGCATATCTTCGTAAAATATTAGATGAAGCATCGGTAAAATTGCAAGCAAAAAATAATTTTTCTGCTAAATGATTTCATGTTTTATTAGTACCTCTTCCAGCGGAAACAAACTTAAAAAAAGTTGGCGAAGTAAAATATCGGGCATAACTATCACCGACAAAGTCTTTAAATACCTCTCAATCAAACCCAAAATTATAGTCACTAAAATTTAAATCATATTTTTTATTTAAATGTTCATAGCTAGTAATTCGTTTTTTATTATTAATTTTAGTAAGGTTTTGCATTTTTAAATCATCTCCATTTTTGATAAAATATAAATAATTAATTGTTTTTAAGAAAGGTTTTTATGTGATGGAATTAAAACAAAATTTATTAGGAAATTATAAAGAAAGTAAAATAATAGAAACAAAAAAAGAACTTAAGACTTTTTTGTTTGAAAGAGATAACGAGATATTTAAATTATATCAACAAGGAAAATTATTACAAGGATATAAGGTTATTTCTAAATTACCAAAAACAATTAAAACAGAATTTGGTGATATTACTGTAAAAAGACGAAGATATGTTAAATATAATCAAGAAAAAAATGAAAATATAAATTGTTATCCTTTAGATGATGAACTGGGTTTAAAAAAATACCAAAGAATAGAACAAAATTTAATAAATAAAGTTACTTCATTTTTTGGTGATGGAAAAAGATATAAAGATATTTTACATACTGCATAAAATGCTAAAATTAGCGAAAGAACATTATCAAATATATTTAAAAATGCTGATTTAGAAAAAGTTGATTATATTAGTAACAAAAATAATAATAAAATTAAAATACCGAATAATGTTTTATATATCCAAATTGATGGAGCTTTTGAACCTATGTGAGAAAATAAAAAAATAGTTGAAAAAAATATTTTATTTTCAACTATTCATGTTGGCACTGATGAAGAAAAATCAACTAAAAAAAGAAAAGTAATTAAAAAGAAAAAGGGTTGTTTTGAAATGAATAATACTGCAAGTAGTAATCAAAAAAATGGCAAAGCAAGTATTACTAATTTTATTGATAAAATTTTTAAATTAATGGATACTTATGAAATTAACAAAGATACTAAAATTTTAATATTAAGTGATGGTGATCGTTGAATTAAAAAAATTTACAAAGCAATAAAAGAAAAATACAAAAACAACATCGTATCATATAGTTTGGATAAATTTCATTTAATAAATAGATTTAAACAATTATTTCCCTATCGTAGAAGAAATAAAATTCACATATTAAAATATAATTGAGCAAAAAAATTTTTCTTTGCTGGATATTATGAAGCATTGTTAAATTTATTAAATTATCATTTACCTTATGTTTTTGGAAATAAAAAGGAATTTTTATTACAAACCATTAAATTAATTGAAAATAATGAAGAGGGCGTTAAAAGCCAAGCATTAGAATATAATATTGGTTGTCACATGGAAGGTGATATTTCACATTACATTAAAGCAAGCTGTTAAAGGTCGAGGAGAAAAAATATATTGTAAAGAAACATTTAACAATATGTTAATTGTTTCAATGTTAAGACTTAATAATAAAGCTAATAAAACTAGTGAAGAAGAAATTGAATTTAATATTTTTAATTTAAATCCACTTCAAAGTTTAAATCATTTTCAAAACCAGTCTTTATTTATTTAATCAAAAACTTTAACAAATTAATTAATGTAATTTAAAAAAGTATTTTTTAGTCTGTCAAAATTCATAATTTTAGAAAATATTTTTTAATTAAAAATTATATTTTTAAAAAAAAGTTGAATTTTTTATAAATTTTGTTATCATTTAAGTATAAGCGAAACTTAATTTGTTTCTAATTATTTATTATTTTACTAAAACCTCAAAATAATATATACTACCTAAATTTTTGACAATATTTAATCCTAAGTTATTTTGTAAACCCAGCATAACATTGCTACGAATCGATGGCATTAATCCATCATCGTAACCTCAAAGACTATTTAAGCCTCATTTGTTATTAGTCATAATTGATTGTGGTTTTAATAAAAGACCTAAATTTTTTGCTTCTTTTCATCATATATTAGTTGAAATCAAAATAAAACTTGTAGTAATAGGAAAAATAAATATCATTAAATAAAATAATTTTCGCAATTTTATTTTCTCCATTTTATATTTTTTGGTTTATAGGTTCAAATTCAATTATATTAAAAAAACAAGGTAACAACTAAAACTTCAAAAATAACTTAAAAATAAAAAATCTAAGTTTTGCTTAGATTTTTTATTTTGTTAGGTTTATACTTCGTTTGCATTAACCCGCTCTTGAATACTCATATGATTAATTTTATAAGTTGAAATTCAATATGTTATTAAATAGATTCCTGCCATTAAAATAAAAGTAATTGGAATTGTAATTCATGGGAATCCAAATGAAATAATTACTTTAGCAATTGCAATAAACCCATAAACACCTAGTCATAATATTAATCACATTATCCCAACACCTAAAATTCATGATAGAAAAGCAAACGGAGTAAATATTCCTAATGTTAAACTATTAATTTCACGATTTGAATATCCTAAAGCTTTCATCACAGCCATAAATTTTAAGAAATAATTAACAAATGATTCTGTCATAATATATACAATAATAATAGCAGTTATAATCGTAATAACAACAAAGATAATTGATAAGATACTTGAAATTCAAGCAAGTTTTTTAATAACTTGCGATTTAATAATTAAATAATCTGTTCCTCCAACCCCACTAGTTAATTGGCCATTCATAAAATCATTCATTGAATAGGAACCATCTGAGGAAGAAAGATTAAATCGTGTTATTTGATCAACTTGATCATGATATTTACTAAACTTACCATTAAATCATAACATTGGATTATCATATTTGTTATAATATAGTTCACTAGAACTTGTATTAAAACCAAGAATTTTATTAGCAAGAACTTGATTTACATACGCTCTCGGAACATCATATGAATTTTGAATTCCAACAACTTTATATTTAATATTTTTAGTAATTTTCCCAATTTTTAATAATCCTTGGCGTAATGCTTCTCGATATCAATTAGTTGGAAATCCCGTTGTTAAATCACCTGTGCCATTAATTTCTTTATCAAATTTATTATCAAAAGGATGAATAACATAATAATCGCCTTCTTCAGCTTCTTCTTTAGTGACTACTCTCTGATCAACGGGGCTATTAAGGTCTAACAGCCCAGGCAAACGACGTCCTGTTGTTGCAGAAATCGTTGAATTTTGAAATTCACCTTGTTTAAAAGCATTAACTGGTAATTTTAAAACAAAATTTTTAATATTATAATAATCTTGAATTTTACCATTTTTATTTTCAAAACCAACACGTGTTTTGTTTCCAATTGTTAATTTTGTTAAATCAAGGGTAAACGGATTAAGATTATCATCAGACGAACCACCTGGTAACTCATATGACCATTCTGCTTGGTCAACAGTACAATGAAGTGCATCATCACAATACTGTAACTGCTGAACACTAGTAGTAGTTTCAATTATTTTATCTAACAATAAATTATATTTACTTTCTGCGGATTTATTTAGAACCATTGGAATTAAATCTGTCCCAATATTTAAATTTTTACTATTATCTAAAATTTTTTTAACTGTATGATTTGGAAAAATAATTGTTTTATTATTTACATTAATTCCATATGTTGGAAGAATAAAACTTGAATCTGATATATTTGTTGTATATCCGGTATAAACATCTTCATTTTTTGAATTATAAGTTGAAGTTCCGAAAGTAAAATTAAATTGTAATTTAGCCAAATCATCTTTTAACCACATTGCTCGAATTTTACCTGGCATAATATCACTTGTCGCATATTGCACACAATAAGTCCAACGGCCAATAATATTTGGGTCTGTTGGATGAACTGGTGGTTTACCAAAAGCACGTGGCATTATTGAACATAATAAAGTATCAATTTTATTTCGAATATCAACATTTTCACCATAACGTTTATACATATCATAAAAAGTACCAATTGATAAACTTGTTCCTTTTCCAACCATAAAATTAAAAATAATCATATTATTTAATTGTTGTGCATATAAATGAGCATTTTTAGCATTAATATCATTTTTTGTTGATAGCCATTTTCCATTATATAAATAATCACTTACTAAATAATTTTTAATTAATGGATATGCTGCCTCAGATGAAAAACCAGAACCATTTCAGTCATACATTTCATAGCGACTAATAGGAATATTACCAATAACATTTGTATATTCATACTCGTTATTATAATTTAAATTGGCATAATAATCTTTACTAAATTTATTGATTGCTGTTGGAATTAAAGTTGCTAATGTTAAAGATAAACTAGCAACAAAAAATGTTAAGAAAAACCAACCAATTTTTTTTATTGAAACAGCCATCATCACAAAACGAAATTTTGTTGTAAATTTTTTAAAATGAAAAATATTACTAATAGAATAAACTAATTTTGAAGTTTTAATATTTTTATTCGGATTTAATAAATCTAATGGGCTAATTATTAATTGCCGAATTGCTGTTACTAAAATTGACAAACTACTAACAAGACCAATAATTCCAAAACAAATTGCAAATGTAATTAACGAAAATGAAAAGTTAACTGGAATAACAAAATAACTATTGAAAACACTCATAATAGGTAATTGTAAAAATACACCAATAATTCATCCAACCGGAACTCCAATTCCAGTTACTACAATCGCATGAGCTAAATAAGAACTAGCAATTGTTAGTCCACTATAACCATTTGCTTTTAAAATTCCATTTTCAATTTTTTGTTGATTAATAATTTTTTTAATTAAAATTACTAATGTAAAAATTAAAATAATTAAGAAAATAACACATAAAATAATTGTAATCGTACGATAAAATTTAATTGTAGTTCCTAACAAAGAATAACGTAAGTAAACTAACTTTGTTTCATCGCGGCTTTGTAATGGGGCATTTTTATCACTTGGATTATTTAAAATTCAAAAATCATCTGCTAAATATTTTTTAAAATTTTCAAAGGCTGTACCTTTATTTTCCGGTAAACCGACATAATTAATATATAATGTAGAATTTTCTTCAATATCAGTGTTAGCAGCAATAGACTCACTACGATAAACTTTTTCATAAACATAAATAATACCATCTGTTTTTGGATCTGGAAAAACATCAGTATCATAAATTGTTGGATAAATATTAGCTGGATCTCCACCAATAGCACCAACAAATAAATTTGAATTTTCACCAATTGTAAGTTGGTCTCCTACTTTTAATTTTTGACTACGCCCAAATTGCGGCGTAATAACAACATACACATCATTAATTGAATTAGTTGGATCAAAGGAATCATATTTTTTAATAAATTTTAATTTATCATCCGATAATAATTGTGTTCAATTAATAATTTTATATTTTAAATTTGTTATTAAATCTCAATATGCATATTGTTCACGTAACTGAAATGAAAAGTTTGAAGCTTTGGCAACTAATGCATAATAGGCTTTTGTCAAACCATAAGGACCATAAGGTTGATTCCGAAAACTATTATTCTTATTATTTTGATTATAAAAATCATTAACACTAAAAACAGCATTTTCAATATTATTATTATAACCAACATCAAGATTATTATTAATAGTTGGTGAATAATAAAGACTAATTTTTGTTAAAGGATGTGATGTATCTTTTACTAAAAAACTTAAATCACCATTTAATTTTTCCTCAAATATTCTATTTTTAATGCTAGCTTTAGTAGGGATTTTATCTACACTTCCTCGTAAATCAACATCTTTTTTTCATTTTGTTATACCATTATTAACAAAATCAATAACAGCATCTTTTAATTTTGTTTCATCTGTTATACCTGGATATTTCTTATTTAAATATGCAATAATTAAATTTACTGTATTTTGTGAAATATCACTATGCGTAAAATTATTCATAAATTCTTCAATCAAAGGTAAATTATTTTGATTAAAAAGATAACCTTTCTGATCATATAATTGTCCAATTACAGAAGCTTGAAAATATTCACTATTAAAGTTGAAACGATATAAACCATTATTTAAAAAATTTAAAGCACTTTTATCAAGAACAGTAAAAATAATATTACTTACTTTATTTGTTTTAGAATCAAAAGTAAATTTTATTTCAACATTATTATCCAATGCTTTTAATGCGCCATCTTCACCTAAATGAGCATAAGGCAATGTTCACTGTTCCCCATTAACATCAGTAATTAAATGATAATCATTGCTAAAAGCATACCATGGAGTAATTGTTTCTACATTTTGTCCTGTTTTCTTTTTACTGTCAAATCTTAATAAATAATCATAAGAAAAAGTTCCTTCCCCCATAAATGAATATGCATTAGTTAAACATGTATTAACAATTCACGAAGAAGTTGTTAATAATGTTAAAAGCGCAGCTAATATTATAAAAATAATTAACTGTGCTTTTTGCTTAAACATACTTTTTAATGTTTGTAAAAACAGCAACATTTTTAGATCTCCTCTTTTTCAATTAACTATTAATAATAACGAGTATTGTTATAGTATCAAACAAAATCACTTAATAAATATGAATTTTTTGTTAAATCATCTTTAATCCCTGGATTATATAAGAAACGAGCTTGATTATTAAATTGAACAACATAACTATATTTAATTTTGTCACTATTTGTTAAATATTCATTACCCTCTCCATCATAATCAACTCAGTCTTGATTGTTTCATGTTTCGCCCTCTGGTGCAATATTATGACGTTGTTTTGGGTCTTTTTTTTGTTCAACATATGAAGGAGAATTCCCTGAAGCGGGATCAGTATATCCTAATGGTTTTTTATGACGTTCTAATTTAGTTGAAGCATCTTTTGGACCATAGTAATCTAATTGATAACGAATACCCGTTACAGAACCATTAGTTACAATTGCCCCTAATTTTGAACCATCTACGCCAGTTCCTGATGCTGTAATATATCATTTCCGATCTAAGAAGATATTATCAAATCAATCTTCTGCCATTATTTTATTAACTTGACTTGTTAATTCACCAATATAACCATTTTGTAAATCTAATATTTGTGTAATAAATTTATGCATTAATTCATGATCAGGATAAGTGTTATTCCCTCCATGCGCTCAAATATTAATGATATCAAATAATGACCCTTGTTTATATTGACCTGTTTGTTCATCAAAACCATAACTATTTAAGATAAAATTAGCATATTTTCTATTAGGATCAGCTGCCATTAAGTCATCTTTAAAGCCATTTTTATTCGGTCCTTCATTATAAACATTATCAATTGTTTTAACATTATCAATATTTAAATTATAATGCCCTTCACTATCACTAGTGTAAAATCAATTTGCTAATCCTGCAATTCCTTTTAATAAATTAAACAAATCAAAGTTTGGTGCGTTTAACATTTGCAATAATGTTCGAATTAAACCAACAACACTATCTTCAGCAAAATTCCCAATTAAGCCTTGAAATTTTAAAAGACCCTCATAAACTGTGTTTGACATTATGCGGTTAAATTTTTGAACATCAAAGTTTGAACCTTCTTTTGATAAAGCTTCTGTAAATCAATTTTCTAAAACAGAATACCATTTTAAAAAGGCATTTTTATGTTCTTTTTTATCACTTGTTAGATCTAAATATTGCTTCTCCCCTGACATAATCACGGTTAGAGATTTTGTCACAACTGGACTGTTAAAAATATCATAAAGTTTCATGATTTGAATTGTTTTATCAGGGTTATCTAATTCACCATCACTTTGTTTTTCAACATTAATAACTGTTTTTTCAATAGTATCACGACTAAATATTTCTAATAATGGACTATTTGGTTTAACATTACCTGAGCTATCAAAAAACTGACTTTTTATTTGTTTTAAAATAAAAAACGGTGCTGCTAAAAAAATTCCTGCAGTTTTTTCACCAGAACGATTATTTTGAATAAATGGTAATAATTGTGCTAATGAATATAAAACTGGTAATTCTAATCCTGGCCCAAATTGACCTAACATAGTAATTGCTTCATCAAAATATTTTAAACCAAATAAATCATATAATGAACTTGACTGGTTCGCCACAGCCTTTCCAAATTTAATTTCTTCACCACCATCTTTATAAGACAAAATTGACTTTGTTGGCGGTGTTGAAAGTGAATTATGATATAAAATATTTGATACATAAGGACCCGATGATGAGTCATAATAATTACTTCATTCAGCCGTTCTGTTAATATAATTAATAACTGATTCTGATTTTTGTGACAATGTATTTGCTAAAGCTCCAGTTCCATATTGAGCTCATGCTAAATTTGGATTTGCAACAAAATCTGTGTAACGCCCTGTTGCATATGTTTTATTGCTAGGATGTCCTTGGTTAGCTTCTGTATTTCACTTTGAAAAATCAGTCATTGCAGCAATTGATGACATTAAATTATAAGTATTTCGCTCTGGTTGATAATTATTATCTGTTGCTTTTCAAGGATTATAATAAAGATTATTTATTTTTTTATATTCTTCAACATAATCTTTAATTTTAATTTCTTTCCCGCTTTTAGTAGTAAAGACTCCTTTTAAATTTCTTCCAACATTGTTTAAAAAATACTGTAATGTTGGAAACCCATAAGTATTCATATTTTCATGACGACTAGCAATTAAAATTTTAGCAATTGTACTAGTATATTTGACTAAATTTCGAATTGTTGGGTCGATTTTATTAAGTTCACTATCAAAATAATTATTATTTTGACTATTTTTTCCTTTTGCACAAGAAACTACCCCTAACATACTTGCTGACATTAAAGTTGTAGATCCTAATATAGAAAGTAATTTTTTCATTTCCTTCACTCCTTTTATATTTATTAAATTTTTATAAAAATAATTAATTTAAAAGTCAGCAGATAACATTAAATTATCATTACCTGCTTATAACCATTAATAAAAATTGTTGTATATTTAATTGGCTTATCCATACTCAAACAATTATTTTTAATTGATAAAACAAAATATTTTAAATGATCATTGTTTTTTTTATGATTTTGTGTTTTAGCATTATTTTTATTTATTAAAACAACATTTCAAAAATAAATTCAAAGTAAAATAATTATAAAAATATTTTTAAAAATTATTGATAATTTAATATCATTTATATTTTCAATAAAATATAAATTTAAAATTAAACACAATAATAACAAAATAAAACCAAACGATAATCTCCGAAAAATTTGTTTTACTTCCATTACGCTATTATTAATTACAATAGTACTAATTAAACTTCCATAACCAATCATTCATAAAATTAAATAAAATGAGTTGTTTTTTGTTTTTAAAAATGCATTAAAAATAAAATTAAAAATAACTGGAGCAAAAATAATTAAAAAGAAAATAGCAATTAATTTATTAAATAAAACAATAAAATTAAAATATTTTGTCTTTGTTGTGCTAACAAAGATAGCTAATAATAAAAAAATAAAATTTAATAAATTAATTGTTGATCTTTCTATTCATCCAAAAGAAAATTGAATAAAAATATTAAGAATAAGCAAAATTGATAAATTGCTAATAAAAGTAAAAATAAAGCTAATAATTGCAAATTTAGTAAAGGTGTTATTAATATTTTTAATAGATTTTGTTTTTAAAAAACTAATGCGGATTAAAATACTAATAATGAAAAAAATAAAAATTCAAAAAAAAATTGATGAAAAGATATTATTTATAAAGTTAATAAATCTATTAAAAGTGATATTAGATAAAAAATTTATTAACATTTTTTCCGCTCCTATATTTTTACATAGTAATATTTTACAAAAAAAAAAAAAAAAAACAAAGGGCTATTTTTGCTTTTTTTAAGAAAATTAAATTATTTAAGGTCAACTGAAGCTCCGGCTGCCACTAATTGTCCTTTAATTTCTTCTGCTTCTTCTACCTTTACTTTTTCTTTAATTACTGCTGGTAATTTATCAACAATTTCTTTTGCTGCCATTAATTCTTTTCCAGTAATTTCTTTAACTAATTTAATAATTGCAACTTTACTTGGTCCTGTATCTGTTAACACAATATTAACCTCTGAAGAACCAGCTGCCGCTCCTCCTTCTGCAGGAGCGGCAGCAGTTGCTGCTGCAGCTACAACACCAAAATGATCTTCAATTGCTTTTACTAATTCATTTAAATCCGATAATTTCATTTCTTCTAATGCTTTAATAATATCATCTTTTGATAATGCCATAATATTTTCCTCCTCATTAAGATTTTTCTATAAAATCTTTGAATAACATAACTAATTATTCAGTTTTTGTTTTAATAATTTCTTTAACTGCTATTATAAACATACGTAATGGGTATAATAAACTTGCTCCAAACATTGATAGTAACTCATCTTTTGTTGGTAACGCTGCAATTTCAACAATTGCTTTTGTGTCTAAAACTTTACCCTCATAAATTCCAGCTTTTAATTTTATTGCTGGATGTATTTTTTCAAATTTTGCTAAAGTTTTTGCGGCAGCCATCTGTTCACCTGTACCAAACGCAAAAGCATTAGGACCTGTTAAAAATTGGTCTAATTCAGCAAATCCTGCTTCTTTAGCAGCCAAACTTACTAAGTTATTTTTATATACTTTAATGTTTACATCTTGTTTTGTAAGCATTCTTCTTAGTTCTGTAAATTCAGCAACCGTTAATTTTTGATATTCAACAATAACTGCTGAATTAGCATTTTTAAAGTTATTAACAATTTCATTAACAACTGCTGTTTTATTTTTCATTGCTGGCTTCATTCTTCACCTCCCTATAATAATTTTAAAAGCAAAGGCAATTAACCAATGGATTAATTGCCTAAAACATTATTTAAATAATATAAAAACATGTCATTGTTCTATATCTCAATAATGCCTCGGCAACATAATTAAGATTTAATAAAATCCGTTGCTGTCTATGGTATTTTGATGACTATGGTACAATACCAATTAATATAGTATTATAATTTTTGTTAAAAGTCAAATAAAAAACATTATTTTAAAAAATTTTATTAATCTTGTTTTACTTTTGACTTATTTTCTTATACCGATATTTATTCCATAACCATGTACCCAAGCAATATAGTCCAACTGCACCAGAAGAACTTAAAAAAACATATCCTAAAATTTCAACAGCCAAAGTGTCTTTTTGTTTTACTACAGGCGGAACAACAAGTTCTTCGTAAACTTGAAAAATAAAAGAACCTTCATTATTTTTAATAAAAATATTATCATTTTGGTCAATAGTAATTGTATGGACAGAAGTTCCGAAAATATTAGTTTTTTCAACCTGTTTTGTTTTATTTTTAAAAAAATACACCCCAGCAAGTACTGTTGAATAATAAACATTATTATTTTTGTCAACAGTAATAGATAACGCTGTTTTATCCAATAAACTAGAGTGCGCCCATTTTAGTAAGTACTAATAAAAAGTATTTACTATTTTTTTAATTATATCTTTTTCTTTACGATTTGAATATTATGTATTTCATTTTATAACATCTTGTATATATTCTTCATGTGAATTATATATTTTATTATGGATTGTAGCTGGAATGGCAACACTTTTTAGGAAACTTTTTATATAGACATTTGTTTTCTAAAAGTAACTGGAGATAAATAATTTAAACTGCCATGAATTCGAATATTGTTATATCAATGCACAAAATAAAAAAGTTGGTATTTTAATTGTGTTAAATTTTTAAATTTTTTACCCTTAATAAATTCAGTTTTAAAAGTTTTGTAAGTTGTTTCAGCCACAGCATTATCATAGGGGCATCCTTTATTGCTTAATGATCTTTTAATATTAAAAGTTATTAAAATTTCATCAATGATTTTATTTTTAAACTCATTACCACGATCAGTATGAAATAGAGTTATTTGATTTAATGGTAGTGTTATTTTATGAAAAGATTGTTGGACCAGTTCGGCTGTTTTATTCGGCCCAGCACTATAACCAATTATTTCACGATTAAACAAGTCAATTAATAAACAAATATAATGTCATTTAGCGCCAACTTGAACATATGTTAAATCACTAACAATAACTTCATTAGGTTTTTTGTTGTTAAATTGACGATTTAAAATATTATTAATTTGGTCATTATTGACTGTTGTTTTATGATTATGATATTTTAATTTGGTGTATTTAGAAACCAAATTATTTTTGATCATAAAGAATCTGATTTTTCGCCGCAATAAGATGATATCTTTTCTGTTTAAAATAACTTTAATTTTGCGAGCCCCATAAATTTTGCGACTTTTATTAAAGGCACTGATAACTTCTTGTTCATAATTATTAACTTGCTTGTTAATACATTTATTAGTTTGATAATAATACGTTGATTTTGATAAACCCAAAATCTTACATATTTTTCTTGCTGAATATTTTGTTTTGTTGTTATTAATTATTGTTATTTTTTGGCCATTATCAGTGCGGCTTGCTTTAAAATGTCATTTTCCATTTTCAAGTCTTTAAGTTCTTTTCGTAAAGTTATTATTTCATTTTCTTCTAGTGTGCGATTGTCTTTTGCTTTAAATGAACCAGAATTATTATAATTTTTAACTCAACTATAAATAGTTGGTTTTGGTAAATTATATTCTTACCCTAGATTAATAACACTTTTACCATTTTTATATAGCATGACAATTTGTTTTTTAAATTCTTCAGAGTATGAAGTTTTATTTCCCATTTTTATATTCCTTCTTTCTTAATAATTTTATTTAATTTTGAAGTCTATATAATTATGGTCCTAATAATTGTAGCCCATCCAAATATTAGGAGTACCTGTCAAAGATAAAAAATAATTATTATTTAAAAATGGTAAAATTGCAAAAAGAAAAGTAAAAATAATAATCGTATATAAAATTGTGGCAAAGCAAGAAATAAAAACACCCATCATTCAACAAACTATTATTGGCAGAAAAATATTAATAGCAATCATTGTATTGGTTTCGCCAGTTTTTGGTGGCACAAAAAATGGGATTAATCCTTGGGCAATAATAACCAAAATTGCGAAAACACCGCCAATAACAACTTGATAATAAATTGAAAAACGAGCAAAAGAATTACGCACTAAACCTCATGTAAAAATATAAATGATAGAAAAATAATTATAAATAATAAATATACAAAAATAATATTTAAAATACTACTCACTTATTTTCATCTCTTTTAACAAACCTTGTACTTTTTTTATTATATCATTCCTTTTAAAAATATTTTTGAATTAAAAAAGAAACTAAAATTCTCATAAATAATTTCTTGAATCTAATAATTTATTTATGACAAAGCAAGTTTCTTTTAATTTCTACCTTATTTTTAATAAAAATAAAAAATGGTGGAGATGGCGGGAATTGAACCCGCGTCCACAAATAACATTCTAATATCTTCTACAGTTTAGTCTAATCATCTTTTTTTATTATTTAATAATAGGATTAGACAACTAATTAAATAACTAGATAATAAGACTTTCAAAATTCTAACATTATCAATTAGAATTTCTATTAGATTAAGACTTGAGATACGATAATAGTTAATAATCTACAATTAACTACTATTACGGCTAGCAATCCTCTAACAGCGAGGAATTAAGCTACTAACATTGATCCCGCTAATTGATTGTTCATTATAAAAGCTGGCATTTCAATTTTGTCTCTTTTTTGTTTTTTGTTTGCGTTTCTTCAAACCTAGTAGCATTATAGTCTGCTAAACTACTGCCAATATTAGTAGATCATTCCTGTCGAAACCGGAACATCCCCATGCAATAATTATACTCTTAAATTATTAAATAGTAAATAATAACTATTTAATACATTTTTTTTGAAATAATTGCTTAAAATGATATTCATAACTAATTTCTTTTCCAATTTTTGAACCTAAAGTAATTCGAATTAAAGCATAGTAATCCATCATTAAACTAAAACTACTAAAAAATAAGGTAAATAGTAAGAAAAGTCCCATACCTAGAATATAATCCTTTTGTAATCAAAATAATAATCGTTCAACAATTAAACTAGGTTTTGTAATTAAATTATTATTTTTTAAATTTAAATATTCAACATAATAATTTAAACTACTAAAAAAATAACTAAATAATCCAAGACTAGTAATTAGCATTATAAGTTTTAAAAAATTGACTGTAATTGCACTATCATTTTTATTAATCCAATTTATTAAGCATATAATACTTTCCAACAAAAACTCAATTATAAAACAAACAATAGTAAAGATACTTAAAATATAAATAATGTTATTCGGGTTTAACGAATAATTTGTTCCATTATAATTATAAACAATCCATTCTTTGATGTTTCATTGAAAAATACCGGATAAAACAATATAAAAAGTCAAAAGAATTTGAACGGTTGTAACAACAATTAAAGTAATATTAAGATTCTTTTCAAACACTAACCACGTTCAGAACTTTTGAAAATCTAATTTTTTTGTTAAGAAAAAACTAATTTTTTTGGGTGAATAATATTTCAATCGTAATATTCTCATTTGTAAAATTTGTAAATTATTATTATTTTCTTGAATTTTACATTTAAAGAAAGTTGTAATTTTATTATAAAATTTACTATTTGTTTTACAAATTAAATATTTATCTAGAAACTGAAACAAACTAATATTGTTAAAAATAGACACTTTAACTTGGTTATCATTCAAGTCATACTCACTAAAAATACTTTTTAATGTTTGGTGATTAAAATAAATAATTGTTTTTCATTGATATGAATAAGTTATTATAAAGAATAAAATAAAAGTAAAAATACTAGTAGCTGTTGTAATAGCATAAAAAATCTTTCGTGACAATAATCTTCATTCTGGCAAATAATTATTGCTAAAAGTAAAATATGATGTTAAAAATAATAAAAACAATTGTAATACATTCAGAATTAAACCAATATTAATAATAACTAATAAAAAATAAAATAATTTGCTGGCGATTAAACTTTCACTATTTTTTTTATTTTTAAAATGTTTTAATAAATAAATTCCTTCTCAACTACTACCAAAAAGAAGAAATAAAATATTTAAAACAATAAAATATTTTAAAGATACTAAATCTGTCATACTTTTCTCCTTCCTTAAGTAATTTTAAAAGAAACATGTGTACCAACAGTTCCGGTTGCATGATTAATTTTAAGATAATTTTTATTACTACTTTTAAATCAGGCAAAAACATATGGTAATCCCCCATGGTCAGCACTCTTTCATAAATTTTTTAGTTGAGTTTTTGGTGGCCACAAATCTAAGACATTTGGCTGTGCGCCTTTTTTCAAAACAATATTTACATCAGTTGCTTGCATAAAATGTGAATTATGAACATGTGATGATCACTTAATTAAATAATCAGTTACATCATTAATAACTTCCGCAATAGTAGTTGTTCCAGCATATGTTTTGTTAGTAACGGGTTTCCAATCAATATTTCTTCAGTCTTTAGCATTAAAATCATTACTGTCAATCGAAACATTTCAAACTGATAAGAACTCTGGTTTTTTATAAAAACTAAATCCTTTACTTTCTAGGATTACCTTATAATTACTTTCAAAAACTGTGGGATTAAATATTAGCATTGCTCTTGATGCATAAAATTTAATAAATTTACTACTGTCTTTTTTGACATTAATTTTCAAATTAAAGAATCCAAATGGTAACGGGTTATTGTCATTTCACATTTTTTTATTTCTATAATATGTTACAATTTCCTCGTATCCTTCTTCCGTTTGAAAAATATTATTAATATTTTGTACAAATCCTGCTATTAATTTAGCATTATCAAATGGCGCTGGATTATTAGAATAAAATAAGACACTATTTTTAAAAATATTTAATTCAGTTAAATCAACATTAGTATTAATTGTAATTCATTTTTCATTTTGGTAATGACCATAATTATTTGGTGTAATATGAATTGAAAAATAAGTAATTGGTAATAAGTTTCGTATAGCACTAAAGTCAATTAAATAATTTGGATTAGGTGTCGTATGGTAACCATAATAAATATCAACATTAATTTTAAAAAGATCAATTTCTCTAAAATTAATTTGAATAATTTTAAGAACAGTACTCCGCAAAGTTTGAAACCCACCAAGTTCACTACCTAACATTTGATCAACTGTTCACGAATAATTTTGAAATACTGTCTCATCAATTTGTGTTAAATCAAAATTAATATTCTCTTCTTGTGTAGTTTTACAAGCAATAAGAGGACTAATATTTCCAAATAAGATAGTTCCTACTAATAATGACTCTAATAACTTTTTCATAATCCTCTTTTATAATGAATTAACATACATAAATAATTCATAAACTTGTTCTCCTATTGTTTTTCCATAATTTAAACTTGGTTGTTCAAACACAACATCATCTAATGTAAATTGGTTTGGATATCACTTATATTTATTATCTCTTGTTGTTGAAGCAGGAAAACCAATTGAATTTAGGACTCGATTTAAATCATATTTTTTATCTGGATATATTTCCATTAACATCATCATTTTATGAACTATTTCCATTCCATCAATATAATTTTTAAAGCGAACACTATAACGCGGACCATTAATATTTCCAACATAAACTAAATTATCATCTCCCGATTCAAATTGACCATTCATTTCTTTTTTAGTATAATAATCATCTCGATATAAATCATATGACCATCTTGCATAACCATTTGTCCCTAATTTATAAGCCATTAAAGGTCCCCATACTTGTTCACTATTATCAGATTGAATATACGCTGCTGGAAAATTATTTCAAGAAGTATAAATCATAGTTGCATTCCCAAATGTTTTACGACGAAGAATATTACTTCGTAATTTATAAATATTAATATTATTAAATTTTTCTACTATTTCACGGTATTGCAAAATCATTTGGTCATATTTATTAACAAAAATATTTTGAATATCATCTTCATCAAATGGATTATAGCGAAAGCGTCAACCAGCAAAAATACTAGATTTAATAAGATTATAAGGGTCATTTTCAGCCACATTTTTCATTGTTAATTCATTAGTTTTATCTGCTAATTCATCAAACGATTCATATAAAGTAATTTGTTTACCATTTGGTGTTAAGTATTCTGGTTTGTTTCGAATTGAATTTCAGTGATTTGATAATGCTTTAATAAATTTACTATGAATTGTTTTTAAATAAGCACCAAAGTTTTTCCCAGGCATACCATTACTTGATTTTACTAATTCAGCATTAAATGTTCGTTGAGGACCCTTTTTAGCCCCATTTTTAAGGTAAAAAAAGGTAAAGGTTCCTGGTTCCATTGCTGAAAACATAAACTCCGTAAATCCTAATTGAGCAGCAACTTTTAAGTATTCATCAAATGCATTAAAATCAAATTCTCATTCTCAATCTGGATCATTAAAAACAACATTTAAATCACTACTTTTAATATAATCTTCGTATTCTTCATCAGTTCATCCTTCTGATGATTTATTTAATTTTCCTACTCATTGAATTAATTGATAATTTCATCCGGGACCATATAAATAAAATGTATTAGATTTTTTTAATGCTTGTAAATGTGCTAATAAATATAGCCGCATTTTTGGGGATAAATAACTTGGTAAATTATTATCAAAAAGACCAATTTTGTCATCAAGTTCTTTTACACTTGCTCTTTTCTGTCTTAAATTATCACCAGTATCAATATATTTCATACCATTTGAAGGAAATGATGTCGCACTAAAACCAAATCGTTCATGCACTGGTTTATTTGAATCATCAGTTTTTCAAAGATAATTTTTAATTTCAACAATAAACTTACGTTCAATACTAGTTTTAACTTGACCATTAAAACGAAAACTTAATTTTATCGTAAAATTTTGAATTCCTGGCTTTGCTTGTGACCCAATAAAAAGACTAATTCAAAGCGGATGAACATCATATGTTAATTCAGACAATGTATTTTTTCCTAGCGCATCAGGCATATATTGTACTCCCGGGTAAATATAACGATTAGAACTTGCTGCATTTGGAAAAGCTTTAATATAAGTTAAAAAAACAATCTCACTAATAATCGCTGGGTCTTTATTATCATTTATAATTGATACTTGTAAATCATTATATTTAGTAATATCTTCCTTATTTAATAAAATTAACTGCGTATTAAGATGCTGATTTCTTCATGTTGTTAAGCGCGGACGATCATTTGTACACTTCAATAAATCTTTGCGATTTCCATAAAAAAATGGATTGCCGTTTTTATCTTCATTATAAGCACTATAAGTAAATTTTGAATCACCAAAAAAAGTATGGAAATATGAATTATCATCTGCTTGTGGATTTTGATTATTACCACAACCATACTGAAAATTAAACTGGTTATCATAACGACCACCACTGCAACCACCAGGATAATTACCTTCAAAACGACTACAACTAACAACCATCATCACAAAAGGAGGAATTAAAAAAACAACTAATAAAATTTGATTCATATTCTTAAACGATATTTTTTTCATTTGTTTATTCCTCTCTTAAACAATAAATCCTAAATGAACACCTGGTAAAGTGCTTAAATCTAGTGAGGTATTTTTTGCATTAATTAATTCTAATCATACCCAATGCTTTTTCTTCCCGCCCGAAGAAAAGGTATATAGTTTATCTAATGTTGTTTCCTTTTCAAGTAAATTGGGATCAGAATATCCATTTTTACGAAATTGTAATTCAAAAACACTCATTGCTAAATTATAATGGTATATTGTATCAATTGCCTTAATAACAAATAATTTTATATCATAATATAAACTAGCTAAGGTATTATTTAAAGTGACATTTTTATCTAAAATTGCATAATCAAAATTATGATTTTTAAAATCTTTACTTGTAATCTTAATAGTTGCTGCTGTATTCATTGCAAAAGTTTCCCCAGGAAGTTTAAATAATGATGCTTGCAATCGTTCTGGAATATATTTAAATAAATCATTATTAATTGTTAACATATTATCTTTCTCAGAAATAAATTTATTACTTAATTTTATAAAAAAACTAATATCCTTATTTAATGTCATTTGTCCTGGTTGTAATTCCATCCCAGCTGAAATATCTAATCCCATTTTTTGAAATTGTTTATTAAAATTATTAAGAATTACTTGGTTACTTAATAGTTTATTTCAATTATCAACAAGTTTATATTCACTGTCAATTTGTCCTTTTGAATTATCAAATTTAATAAATTGATTGTTAATAAAATTTCAAGTTGGGCGATAATCAAACTGTAAAAAACTATGCCCATAAAATTCACTTTTTTCTGTTTCAAAAATTCCAACAGTAAACCAAAAAATATAATTAGTATTAGTAAAATCAGTAAAATTAATTGTTTTTGCATTATAAAAATTATTATCATCAACATGACCATAATAAATATCAACTCTTAAATTTTTGACAATATTTAATCCTAAGTTATTTTGTAAACCCAGCATAACATTGCTACGAATCGATGGCATTAATCCATCATCGTAACCCCAAAGACTATTTAAGCCTCATTTGTTATTAGTCATAATTGATTGTGGTTTTAATAAAAGGCCTAAATTTTTTGTTTCTTTTCATCATATATTAGTTGAAATCAAACTAAAACTTGTAGTAATAGGAAAAATAAATATCATTAAATAAAATAATTTTCGCAATTTTATTTTCTCCATTTTATATTTTTTGGTTTATAGGTTCAAATTCAATTATATTAAAAAAAAAAAAAAAACAAGGTAACAACTAAAACTTCAAAAATAACTTAAAAATAAAAAATCTAAGTTTTGCTTAGATTTTTTATTTTGTTAGGTTTATACTTCGTTTGCATTAACCTGCTCTTGAATACTCATATGATTAATTTTATAAGTTGAAATTCAATATGTTATTAAATATATTCCTGCCATTAAAATAAAAGTAATTGGAATCGTAATTCATGGGAATCCAAATGAAATAATTACTTTAGCAATTGCAATAAACCCCATAAACACCTAGTCATAATATTAATCACATTATCCCAACACCTAAAATTCATGATAGAAAAGCAAACGGAGTAAATATTCCTAATGTTAAACTATTAATTTCACGATTTTAATATCCTAAAGCTTTCATCACAGCCATAAATTTTAAGAAATAATTAACAAATGATTCTGTCATAATATATACAATAATAATAGCAGTTTGGAATGGTAAGGGTTTTTTGGACAAATTTTATGTAGAATAATAATTTCTGTATTGCACTGGTGTTAAATAATTTAGTTTGCTATTAATTCGAATATTATTGTACCAATTAATGTAATCAAATAATTCCTTTAATTTTGTAGAAAACTCTTGATATTTATAAAATATACCTAAAATTAGGTATATTCTTAATATAAGAGGTGAATAATTAATGGAAAAAATAATTGAAGAATTAATAAATAGTTTAACAGATGATCAATTTTTATAATTTCATGAAAAAGTCAAAAAAGAAGCAGAATTAATTAAAAAACAAAAACGCTTAAATGAAATTGATCAAAAATTTAGGGATAAAGGTATTAAATGTCCTAATTGTCAATCTTTTTATTGTGTTAAAAATGGTCATAATCCTGAAGGAAAACAAAAATATTTATGCAAAAAATGTCGTGCTAGTTTTGATGCTTTTCGTGATCATTTTACGTATTGAAGTCATTTAAATTATGAACAGTGAAATTTATTGATTCAAATTTCATTATTAGGCCAATCTAGTAAAATGATTTCCCACTTTATTAAAACATCACCGAAAAACGCTTGATATAATCGCCAAAAAATAATGAAATCAAAACAATTAGAAAACACCCAATTAAAATTTAAAACGTTGAATGGCCAAATTAAAATCGATGAAACATTTATTAAAGAAATCCACAAAGGGTAATTTTAAAGATAAATTTGATAAAAGAAAAATTCATCTTGATTCATTTTCAACCAACACTAAATGTTGTATTCAAATGGCTGTTGATAGCAATAATAATATTTATGTTAAATCAACCAACACAAAACGATTACAAAAACAGTTAATTATTGAAAATATTAATAAACAATTAATCAAAGAAAATTCAATTATTATTTCTGACATGCAACCATTATATTTATTAGTAGCAAAACAAACAAATTCTATTTTATTAGCAACTAAAACTAGTACAAATCCTGATGCTAGTTATCGGAAGTTAAATAAAATTAGTAAATTACAATCAAATCTTAAAGAATCCTTAATTCATTATCATTGGTGGATAGGCTACAATTATTAGGGCCATAATTATATATACTTCAAAATTAGATAAAATTATTAAGAAAGAAGGAATATAAAAATGGGAAATAAAACTTCATACTCTGAAGAATTTAAAAAACAAATTGTCATGCTATATAAAAATGGTAAAAGTGTTATTAATCTAGGGCAAGAATATAATTTATCAAAACCAACTATTTATAGTTGAGTTAAAAATTATAATAATTATGGTTCATTTAAAGCAAAAGACAATCGCACACTAGAAGAAAATGAAATAATAACTTTACGAAAAGAACTTAAAGACTTGAAAATGGAAAATGACATTTTAAAGCAAGCCGCACTGATAATGGCCAAAAAATAACAATAATTAATAACAACAAAACAAAATATTCAGTAAGAAAAATATGTAAGATTTTTGGTTTATCAAAATCAACGTATTATTATCAAACTAATAAATGTATTAACAAGCGAATTAATAATTATGAACAAGAAATTATCAGTGCCTTTAATAAAAGTCGCAAAATTTATGGGGCTCGCAAAATTAAAGTTATTTTAAACATAAAAGATATCATCTTATCGCGGCGAAAAATCAGATTCTTTATGATCAAAAATAATTTGGTTTCTAAATACACCAAATTAAAATATCATAATCATAAAACAACAGTCAATAATGACCAAATTAATAATATTTTAAATCGTCAATTTAACAACAAAAAACCTAATGAAGTTATTGTTAGTGATTTAACATATGTTCAAGTTGGCGCTAAATGACATTATATTTGTTTATTAATTGACTTGTTTAATCGTGAAATAATTGGTTATAGTGCTGGGCCGAATAAAACAGCCGAACTGGTCCAACAAGATTTTCATAAAATAACACGACCATTAAATCAAATAACTCTATTTCATACTGATCGTGGTAATGAGTTTAAAAATAAAATCATTGATGAAATTTTAATAACTTTTAATATTAAAAGATCATTAAGCAATAAAGGCTGCCCTTATGATAATGCTGTGGCTGAAACAACTTACAAAACTTTTAAAACTGAATTTATTAAGGGTAAAAAATTTAAAAATTTAACACAATTAAAATACGAACTTTTTGATTTTGTGCATTGATATAACAATATTAGAATTCATGGCAGTTTAAATTATTTATCTCCAGTTACTTTTAGAAAACAAATGTCTATATAAAAAGTGTCATAAAAAGTGTTGCCATTCCAATTATCGACTAATTCATCATTTAAACCCTCAATTTTAACAATTGTTCCATTATTACCATCATAAATATATATTTTATGATCTTCGTTTACATAATAAATATTATTTTTTTGATCAACTGTTAAAGCAATAACATTATCATCAATCCCATTAATTTTTTTTGCTTTTGTTGTATCATTAGGCAAAAAATAAATTCATCGTGAAGTTCCAAAATAAACTATATTATTAGAAATTTTTTTTGCATTACGAGAAATATTGTCAAGTCCTTCAATTCTTGTTTGAATATATTGTTTTTCATTAAAACTAAATGGAGTGTTACGACTATGATTAGCAACTTCACTAAAGGTTAGATTTTGAACAAAAATAGAACTTGCAATAATGCAGAAAGTATATATCTTTTTCATTGTTAATTTTCCCCACTTCCCTAGCAATTAATTTTATTTATCATAAATTAGGCTTTTAATTTTGTAGAAAACTCTTGATGAAATAAAAAAAATCATAAATATGATAACTTTAAAAGAAAATTATATAAACTTTTAATATTGTTATTTAACTTTTTTATACGTTAAAATATAATACCGATGATTGTTGGTTTGGCGTTAAACCTTTATGCTGGTATTTTCATTTTCAGAGATTTAAATAATTTTGAATGTTCGTGAAACCTAAGCCATGATAATGAATTAAGGATTCTTTAAGATTTGATTGTAATTTACTAATTTTATTTAACTTCCGATAACTAGCATCAGGATTTGTACTAGTTTTAGTTGCTAATAAAATAGAATTTGTTTGTTTTGCTACTAATAAATATAATGGTTGCATGTCAGAAATAATAATTAAATTTTCTTTGATTAATTGTTTATTAATATTTTCAATAATTCACTGTTTTTGTAATCGTTTTGTGTTGGTTGATTTAACATAAATATTATTATTGCTATCAACAGCCATTTGAATACAACATTTAGTGTTGGTTGAAAATGAATCAAGATGAATTTTTCTTTTATCAAATTTATCTTTAAAATTACCTTTGTGGATTTCTTTAATAAATGTTTCATCGATTTGAATTTGGCCATTTAACGTTTTAAATTTTAATTGGGTCTTTTCTAATTGTTTTGATTTTTGATAGTAAGAAAAAAGTTGAGGTTTGTAAGTATAACAAACAAAATTAAATTTACTTATTAATTAAGTAATGCAAAAAAAATGCTTAATATTAGGTTTTTAGTAAATTTATTTAATTTGTTTAGTTGTTTTTATTTATATTTTTTTGTAAAATCTCAACTTTTGTAATGCTATCTATTTGGCGATTATATCAAGCGTTTTTCGGTGATGTTTTAATAAAGTGGGAAATCATTTTACTAGATTGGCCTAATAATGAAATTTGAATCAATAAATTTCACTGTTCATAATTTAAATGACTTCAATACGTAAAATGATCACGAAAAGCATCAAAACTAGCACGACATTTTTTGCATAAATATTTTTGTTTTCCTTCAGGATTATGACCATTTTTAACACAATAAAAAGATTGACAATTAGGACATTTAATACCTTTATCCCTAAATTTTTGATCAATTTCATTAAAGCGTTTTTGTTTTTTAATTAATTCTGCTTCTTTTTTGATTTTTTCATGAAATTCTAAAAATTGATCATCTGTTAAACTATTTATTAATTCTTCAATTATTTTTTCCATTAATTATTCACCTCTTATATTAAAAATATACCTAATTTTAGGTATATTTTATAAATATCAATAGTTTTCTACAAAATTAAAGAATTAGGCTAGCACAATATCTATATATTTAGTTTAACAAAAAAATTAATAAGAAATTAATAAATTTAAAAAAATGTTATTTAATTAAATAACATTTTTTATTCCATCGTAATATTTATTAATTTATTCTTTTTAATTTTTCAAATTCCTACTCCAATTACTGAAATTAAAATAAAGCCAATTGCTAATGTTGCTATTGAAACAACATAAGATGAAAAGGAAGGAATTAATAACATTCCGGTACTTTTAAAAACAATATGAGCAATTACATTCCATAATAATTTGACAATAACATAACTTAAAACATAACCTAAGACAATTGCAAATAAATAAAATCATAAGACAATTGCAATAATTTTTCATGTTGGATACCCAAGTACTTTTAAAGTTAAGATTGTACGGCGATTTTCATCAAGAACCATAGCAATTAAAACTGATAAAATTAAAGCAACAATGACAATTGTTAATCCTTCTAAAACATTAAGAACATCCCGGACAGTTCGCATTCCTTGTGAATAATTTTCTCGTAAAGTATCAAATGGTCATATTTTGTTAAGGCCATTTAATAATTTTAAATTTGTTCTTAAGTCCAACGCATTTTTAAGATCCGGTTTTTTATTATTATCAAACATTGTAAAATCATAATTATCAGTTAATGAAAACGACGAAATAATACGATAAGGCTGCAAGGTTACTCCCAATGGACTAGCTCGTGATGCAACAACATTATAATAAGAATTTGGTAAAAATTGTTCTCCTTTTTTAGTTAAATTAACCCATTGGTTCATAACCGTAACTAATGAATCTTGATTCATATAAATATTCCCTGAACTAATATCATCATCATTTGAACCAATCACTTTAAAAGTAACTGGAACATACCCAATAGCATTTGTAATTCGAACATTTAATTTAAAAATATCCCCCGAAACTAAATTCATCGGTTGATAAACCCGCTTTGCCAAAAGAACTGGTATTGGTTCATTAATTGGAACATTTGGGTCATTCGCAGTAGGGTCTGAACTAATTTTGTAACCAAAGACTTCTTTTTGGGCAATATCACTTGGTGTTGTCTTAGAACGATAATTCAATAATTGATTAAGCTCTGTTTCATCACTTGTTAACCCAACAACATTTAATTGTGAAACTGGATTTTTTGAATTTTTAGTATCATCTGGACTTCAACCTGATAATAAGAAAACATATGGGAAATCATAATTTTTATCATAAACCATATATGGTCCTAAATAAATATCTGGGTATTGACCATTATTTGTTGTACTTAAGCTATTAACCAAATTAATTCCGCTAATAATTGTTTGAATATCAGCTTCATTTATTCCTTTTTCAATTAAAAATGGTTTCATAAGATTAATAATTTTTACTAAATTATCTCATCCATTAATTCATTCTCCAGACTCATTATCCTTAACTTTATAATTAGCAACTGCCTCAACTGTTGTTGCACTTATATATGGATATGTTTTTGTTTCTTCATCATAATTAATCTTACTTCTAACAAGACTTGTACCACTTGGATCACCAATAATATTTAATAAATCACCACAATTTTTTTTCATATTTTTTGAATCTGAAACAGATAGACTTGTAAAGCACATTAATGGATTTGGAAAGTTAAATGTTTTATTATCATCAAGAATTTTTGCCTCATGGTAATAATTCATGCGCTTATCAGCAGTAATTCACTGATAAGGTTTACTATTGCTGGCTTCTTGTGCAATATCTTGTTGATCATAACTAGCAATTAAATATGATTTAATATCATTCTTAAAATAACGGAAAGAATCTTTAACAATTCCTTGTGCCATTACTCCTGCATCCAACTGAAAAATTAACAAAAAGGATGAAAAAGCTAAAACAACTAATACCATAATTCATTTTCCTAAAGATTTTAGCGCAAAGGTAAATGATAAATGAACATTAAATGTTAATCCAAAATGAGCATATTTACGACCTTTTTTTACTTTTTTAGGACGAAAACTTAAATTAGAACCTTTTAAATCATAAATTAAATCTAAGGCTGTTCGGCTTAAAAGAATAAATGAGATTAAGAAAGACATCCCAATAAAAATAAGTGGAATAAAAATTGTTGCTGAAACAAAAATTAGTGGATTAAAATAAAATGATGATAATGGTAATCCTATTGAATATAAATTTGAACCAGTGAAATACATTTGGAGAGGAATACTTAAAACTCATCCTAATAAACAACCAATTAAAGTTGTAAAAATAATGTTAAAAGTAAAAATAAATGATAATTCAAAGCGATGATATCCCAATGATTTTAAGACTCCAATTTGCCGTTTTGAATTAGTGATATCTTTTTTAATGAAAAAAGAAATAATAAATAAAATAATAATTGAACAAGAAACAGCAATTGAAGTATTAATAATAAAACCAGTATTTGTTAACATCACAACTTGTCCCGGTAATGATGCTTCAAAAGCGACAATTGCATTATCGGGAGCTACAAAATAATTGCTTAAAACTTTTCGTAATAAAGTTATTTTTTGTGGTTCAGTTAAATTACCATTAACATTAATAAAACCAGTAATTTTTTCAGTTCCATTTGAAAAATTCTGTTTAATAGCATTAAAATTAATATTATTCATAAATAATACTGAACCATTTTTTAAATAAATAATTTTATGACCAGTAGCAAGAGTTGATAAACTTACTAAATCGGGATAAATATTACTATACTTTGCCCCATACCCAATAATATTAAATTGTAAATTTTGGCTATTTCCTAAATTAAAGTGCCCACCAAGTTTTAAATGATTATAATCAGCATATTGTTTATTTAAAATAATGTTATTTTCTGTTAAATAACTAATATGTTCCCATTTTGTTACTTCAAAAAGACGATTAAACGGAGTATAAAAAATATTATTGCCTTGTCAACCATCACCGTTATATAATAAATCTTTATTTTTGTTAACAGCAGTAGCATTAAAATATTGCGTATCTTTTGCTAAATTATTTGCAGTAAATTGATAACCAACATTAAAACTAAGTTCTAAGCCAGCTTTGTCACCATTAATTAAATCATTTAAACGACTTTCACCTGGATTATGAATAATATAACTTAAAAAAGCGGCAGTAAGATTCTTATTAAAGTTTTTAACCAAGGCAGTAAAAGAAGCTGTCCCCGTTTCCGGATTTAAGTATGATGGTTCTTTTGTTCATTTACAAATTTCAGAATTAGTTAAATCACAATTTAACCCCAAAACATCAGCGCGGATATTATTAAATGTTAAATGCTCAGCATCAATTTTTGGCTCATCATAAAACTGAGCTAAAAAAGTACGATTATTTTCATTTATTTTTCAAGCAGGATTTCTTTTTCACACATTATTATCAATATTTAAACTGTCTACTCGAATTTCATATTGATAAGGAAGACTATTTTTCTTAATATTATTTAAGCCATTTTTAACTTGAAAAACAGTTAAAAAAAGAGCTGTAAAGGTTAAAACTGCACCAATAATAAACAAAATTAACCCAATAAATTGAGTTATTTTTTTTGTAAACCCTCGCGTAGCCTCTTTTGCAAGATTTCACATATTATCCACCTATTCCAAAAATAATTAAGTTAATTATATAAGAAAAATAACCAATTTTAAAAAAATATCTTTAATTTTGTAGAAAACTCTTGATATTTATAAAATATACCTAAAATTAGGTATATTCTTAATATAAGAGGTGAATAATTAATGGAAAAAATAATTGAAGAATTAATAAATAGTTTAACAGATGATCAATTTTTAGAATTTCATGAAAAAGTCAAAAAAGAAGCAGAATTAATTAAAAAACAAAAACGCTTAAATGAAATTGATCAAAAATTTAGGGATAAAGGTATTAAATGTCCTAATTGTCAATCTTTTTATTGTGTTAAAAATGGTCATAATCCTGAAGGAAAACAAAAATATTTATGCAAAAAATGTCGTGCTAGTTTTGATGCTTTTCGTGATCATTTTACGTATTGAAGTCATTTAAAATATGAACAGTGAAATTTATTGATTCAAATTTCATTATTAGGCCAATCTAGTAAAATGATTTCCCACTTTATTAAAACATAACCGAAAACCGCTTGATATAATCGCCAAAAAATAATGAAATCAAAACAATTAGAAAACACCCAATTAAAATTTAAAACGTTAAATGGCCAAATTCAAATCGATGAAACATTTATTAAAGAAATCAAAAAAGGTAATTTTAAAGATAAATTTGATAAAAGAAAAATTCATCTTGATTCATTTTCAACCAACACTAAATGTTGTATTCAAATGGCTGTTGATAGCAATAATAATATTTATGTTAAATCAACCAACACAAAACGATTACAAAAACAGTGAATTATTGAAAATATTAATAAACAATTAATCAAAGAAAATTAAATTATTATTTCTGACATGCAACCATTATATTTATTAGTAGCAAAACAAACAAATTCTATTTTATTAGCAACTAAAACTAGCACAAATCCTGATGCTAGTTATCGGAAGTTAAATAAAATTAGTAAATTACAATCAAATCTTAAAGAACCCTTAATTCATTATCATGGCTTAGGTTTCACGAACATTCAAAATTATTTAAATCTCTGAAAATGAAAATACCAGCATAAAGGTTTAACGCCAAACCAATAATCATCGGTATTATATTTTAACGTATAAAAAAGTTAAATAACAATATTAAAAGTTTATATAATTTTCTTTTAAAGTTATCATATTGATGATTTTTTTTATTTCATCAAGAGTTTTCTACAAAATTAAAAGAAACTTATAAAATAAAAGAAAAATTAGATAAAAATGAATTAACCGCAAGTTTAATGGGCAAAACTATTTTTGGTTTATTAGAAACTAGTGATGGTAATATTGATTTATGAATTAACCCTTTTAACTTTACATCACGCGTAAGCAAAATAAATGAAATTGAACAAGGTGCTGATATTTGATTAAATTATCATCAATCAGATAGTGGTTTTATTTTAAATTTAATTTGTACAAAAGATAAAATTGTTATTAAAGGTTGACCTAAAAATAATGAGGTAGTTGTTGGACAAAGTAAAACACAAATTAAAGATGATGTTAAATCTGTTTTAGTACAAGAATTTAAAAACAAATTAGGCATAGTCCCTTTTTGGAAAATGATTAATGAACCTAATCCTTTATTTTTATCTACTTCAACTACATTAAACCCATGACCAACTATGGATAATTGTTATAAATTACAATTTGATTTAGAAGATAGTTTTAATATTAAATCAAAAGAAAGATTAGTAAATCGTACGCATTGATATGGGATATTAGATGATGATTTAATGACCTTTTATAACAAAGGCAATAAAAAAGTATTGCAAGATGCTTTTGATGATATTTTTATTAAATCAGGTCAATCAGCATTAGATGGTCAATTATCGCAATCTTTACAAGTAGTACAAGGTACACCAACATTAGAAACATATACTGAAGACCAAAAATCAATTATTGAACAAGTATATTTAGCATGTCATTTTTCTAGTCCATTTGGTGATAAATCAGATAGTGACCAAAATAAAACACAATCATTATTAACTAAAACAAAAGATTTAGAAAAACAAGCATATTTACAAGCATATCGTAAACAATATTATACTAAGATGTTTGATACAGTTTTAAAATATTATGATTTATGAGATGGAAATGGCGAACGCCCTTATGGATTTGATTTTATTAGTGCTAGTTTAGTTGACCAAATGCGACAAAATGAATTAATTACTGCTAGATTAGATAATGGCACAATGGAACCAATAAGAGCAATAACTGAATATGATAATATTGATGAATTAGAAGCAACCAAATATTTTGAAAAAGTAGAAGAATGACAAGATAAAATGCAAGCCAAAGAAATATAACATAATAATAAATTAATGGAATATGATGAAAATGGTAATAATCAAAATGCTTTACAAGGTAGAACAGAAATTAAGGAGAATTAACAAATGAGTAGAATTAACCCAGGTGTTATGGAAGAATTAAGAAGACAAGCCCACGATACTTTAATAGATATCAGAGAAAATATACGAGATAATCGACATTGGATGGTATTTCCTTTTAATGTTTATAGTTCATATATTCCTGATACTGAAACAGGTTGAAAACCCAATAATGCTAAACCTAGTGATTATGGTAGTTATTCAAGAATATTTGATAATACGGAAAGTACTATTGCCCAATTACAAGATAGTTTAAAAATATTACAAAAATATAAAGGTGAATAAATCAATATATTAACTATTGATGATTTTAAAAATCAACCTATTAATTCCGCTATATGAGCCAATAATGAAACACCATTCGCGATAAAATGAAAAGATGAAAATAATAATGTTTATTGAAAATTAATTGATGGTGAAAACATTTATGATATTAATAGAATATTAGAATACTTAAATCAATATAAATTAAGTTATTTTATGAATAATGATGGAATGGCAACACTTTTTAGGACACTTTTTATATAGACATTTGTTTTCTAAAAGTAACTGGAGATAAATAATTTAAACTGCCATGAATTCGAATATTGTTATATCAATGCACAAAATCAAAAAGTTGGTATTTTAATTGTGTTAAATTTTTAAATTTTTTACCCTTAATAAATTCAGTTTTAAAAGTTTTGTAAGTTGTTTCAGCCACAGCATTATCATAAGGGCAGCCTTTATTGCTTAATGATCTTTTAATATTAAAAGTTATTAAAATTTCATCAATGATTTTATTTTTAAACTCATTACCACGATCATTATGAAATATAGTTATTTGATTTAATGGTCGTGTTATTTTATGAAAAGCTTGTTGGACCAGTTCGGTTGTTTTATTCGGCCCAGCACTATAACCAATTATTTCACGATTAAACAAGTCAATTAATAAACAAATATAATGTCTGGATAAGCTACAATTATTAGGACCATAATTATATAGACTTCAAAATTAGATAAAATTATTAAGAAAGAAGGAATATAAAAATGGGAAATAAAACTTAATACTCTGAAGAATTTAAAAAACAAATTGTCATGCTATATAAAAATGGTAAAAGTGTTATTAATCTAGGGCAAGAATATAATTTATCAAAACCAACTATTTATAGTTGAGTTAAAAATTATAATAATTCTGGTTCATTTAAAGCAAAAGACAATCGCACACTAGAAGAAAATAAAATAATAACTTTACGAAAAGAACTTAAAGACCTGAAAATGGAAAATGACATTTTAAAGCAAGCCGCACTGATAATGGCCAAAAAATAACAATAATTAATAACAACAAAACAAAATATTCAGTAAGAAAAATATGTAAGATTTTAGGTTTACTAAAATCAACGTATTATTATCAAACTAATAAATGTATTAACAAGCAAGTTAATAATTATGAACAAGAAATTATCAGTGCCTTTAATAAAAGTCGCAAAATTTATGGGGCTCGCAAAATTAAAGTTATTTTAAACAGAAAAGATATCATCTTATCGCGGCGAAAAATCAGATTCTTTATGATCAAAAATAATTTGGTTTCTAAATACACCAAATTAAAATATCATAATCATAAAACAACAGTCAATAATGACCAAATTAATAATATTTTAAATCGTCAATTTAACAACAAAAAACCTAATGAAGTTATTGTTAGTGATTTAACATATGTTCAAGTTGGCGCTAAATGACATTATATTTGTTTATTAATTGACTTGTTTAATCGTGAAATAATTGGTTATAGTGCTGGGCCGAATAAAACAGCCGAACTGGTCCAACAAGCTTTTCATAAAATAACACGACCATTAAATCAAATAACTCTATTTCATACTGATCGTGGTAATGAGTTTAAAAATAAAATCATTGATGAAATTTTAATAACTTTTAATATTAAAAGATCATTAAGCAATAAAGGCTGCCCTTATGATAATGCTGTGGCTGAAACAACTTACAAAACTTTTAAAACTGAATTTATTAAGGGTAAAAAATTTAAAAATTTAACACAATTAAAATACGAACTTTTTTATTTTGTGCATTGATATAACAATATTCGAATTCATGGCAGTTTAAATTATTTATCTCCAGTTACTTTTAGAAAACAAATGTCTATATAAAAAGTGCCCTAAAAAGTGTTGCCATTCCAAAAAAATAATTGAAGAATTAATAAATATTTTAACAGATGATTAATTTTTAGAATTTCATGAAAAAGTCAAAAAAGAAGCAGAATTAATTAAAAAACAAAAACGCTTAAATGAAATTGATCAAAAATTTAGGGATAAAGGTATTAAATGTCCTAATTATCAATCTTTTTATTGTGTTAAAAATGGTCATAATCGTGAAGGAAAACAAAAATATTTATGCAAAAAATGTCGCGCTAGTTTTGATGCTTTTCGTGATCATTTTACGTATTGAAGTCATTTAAATTATGAACAGTGAAATTTATTGATTCAAATTTCATTATTAGGCCAATCTAGTAAAATGATTTCCCACTTTATTAAAACATCACCGAAAACCGCTTGATATAATCGTCAAAAAATAATGAAATCAAAACAATTAGAAAACACCCAATTAAAATTTAAAACGTTAAATGGCCAAATTCAAATCGATGAAACATTTATTAAAGAAATCCACAAAGGTAATTTTAAAGATAAATTTGATAAAAGAAAAATTCATCTTGATTCATTTTCAACCAACACTAAATGTTGTATTCAAATGGCTGTTGATAGCAATAATAATATTTATGTTAAATCAACCAACACAAAACGATTACAAAAACAGTGAATTATTGAAAATATTAATAAACAATTAATCAAAGAAAATTCAATTATTATTTCTGACATGCAACCATTATATTTATTAGTAGCAAAACAAACAAATTCTATTTTATTAGCAACTAAAACTAGTACAAATCCTGATGCTAGTTATGATAGTAAAAAAAAGTTGAGGTTTGTAAGTATAACAAACAAAATTAAATTTACTTATTAATTAAGTAATGCAAAAAAAATGCTTAATATTAGGTTTTTAGTAAATTTATTTAATTTGTTTAGTTGTTTTTATTTATATTTTTTTGTAAAATCTCAACTTTTGTAATGCTATCCTAGTTATCGGAAGTTAAATAAAATTAGTAAATTACAATCAAATCTTAAAGAACCCTTAATTCATTATCATGGCTTAGGTTTCACGAACATTCAAAATTATTTAAATCTCTGAAAATGAAAATACCAGCATAAAGGTTTAACGCCAAACCAACAATCATCGGTATTATATTTTAACGTATAAAAAAGTTAAATAACAATATTAAAAGTTTATATAATTTTCTTTTAAAGTTATCATATTGATGATTTTTTTTATTTCATCAAGAGTTTTCTACAAAATTAAAAAAAATATTGTAAATGTTTTCATGCATCGTGTTCATGCTCTGTCATTTTAATATTTCCTTTATAGCTATAATTTTTCTTAGCAACTGGTGATTGTAAAACATATTTTAAATTAAATAGGTATTTGCATAAAACTTTTAAATCACCGATAAATTTAGGTGTAGATAGTGGGTTTGTTATTTTTAATCCCTTATTAAGTTGATAATCTTCAATTATTACAAGAACTTTATTTAAATAAGAACAAGTTTGCTTTTGAAAGTTGTTTAATATTAAATAGATATTATTTATTGCTTCTTCTTCGTTTTTAGAATGAAAAGTAATATTATTAATTATTTTCTGTTGCAAAACATTATAAATAATAATACCAGTTTGCTCACCTCCAGCAGGGTCAATTGCAATAATATATTTTAATTTATTTGGTTTATTTTTTTGTCAATTTGTAATATTTTTCATCCATCGGAAGCCAAATATAAAATATCGTTAATTTTGTAATGCTGCATATAAGAAGCAATTACATCTCATTTGTTTTTAAATAAATTTAAGTACATTTTTGCTCATTCTAAACATTGCAAATCATAATGATTTTTATGATGAGAAATACGACAATTAACAAGGTTACAATTAATTCAATCAAATGAAGTTGTTATTTCATTTCAAGTTTTATTAATATACAAACTTTTATATTCTGTCATTATAATAATCCTTTCATTAATTAGTTTTGCCTAATGCTCAATATTCATCAGTTATTTCATCTACTGAAACTGGATAAGCTCGTATCATTAATTCTTGTAATTTAATTTAAATTTTTTTATTTCATTTTTTCATCAAATATTTTCCTTTCTGTAAAAAAATAATATTTTTTTATTGGTTAATATTTTGATATTTAGTAAATAATGTATTTTGTATTTTAGTATTTATTTACTTCGCCGCCCGCTTCACTTTTGGGGGTAGGATATTTAGACAGAGTTTATCCCCCTACGGAAAAAAACAAAAAAAGTTTACCCAGTTATTAATTACATTTCATCCACCCCTAGACAACTTTATATAAATAAAATAACCTTTTGGAGCTCCAACCCTCTTGTTTTTTTAGTGTCCGATATTGTTTTTTCAGTTTAACAGCACTCTTTTTATGAAAACAAGTCAAAAAACACGCGCTCTAACATTTCGCAAGTGATTAATCTTGCCGAGAATTAAAGAAATAAATAGGAATAAATCCATTCGCTTTCACACTTTTTTTAAGGCTTCGTGCCATAGATGAGTTATCCATCTTTAAGCATCAAAATATTAAGTTTTAAGCGTTGCATTATTCATCGGATAATACCTTTATTGAAAGGAAATTTATAAAAATATCATTTATTTTGTGTAGGGAAAACAGAATAACATCTGTTTTTATGATAAAAGTTCTAAATTTAAAGATACTATCCGATGAATAATGCAAATAAATTTATTTTTTTAATAGAAAAATAAAAAAACAATCTCACAAGAATTGTTTTTTTGCCGGTTCATCGTACAGGACGCCCACAATTAATTCACCATCTAAATTGTCAAAAGTTCCTAATCCAAAATTACCTTGCTTTAATAACGCCCCAAGCTTAATCATACCGTCAAAATTACCAGCAGATAAACTTGTTATTGTTGAAAATTGATAAACATTACTAAATTTTTGAATCATAACTAATAAAACTCCTTTTTCTAATAGACTTTTTGTTGAAATTGTTTATTAAAATTATTTAAACATAAAGTTAAAGAAAAAAACATTTCATTCTTGAAATGTTTTTTATGCTTTACCTTTGCATCCAAACCATGATGTTAATTCATCAAATGTTGCTTTAATTGCTTCATATCCAGGTTTTAATAATTTTCGTGGGTCAAACCCTTTCGCATTTTCTGATTTGTCTTTTCCATCTTCAATATATTTTCTTGTTGCAGCAGCAAATGCAATTTGTAATTCAGTATTAACATTTATTTTACTAATTCCTAATGAAATTGCTTTTTTGACTTGTTCTTGTGGAATTCCACTACCACCATGTAAAACCATTCCAATTTTTGCAGCAGCTTGAATATCTTCTAAAGCTTGAAAATTTAAACCTGGCCATCCAGTTGGATAAGGACCATGAATATTTCCAATTCCTGCAGCAAGAAAATCAATTCCTGTTGCTACCATTTCCGCAGCTTCTTTTGGATCACCAATTTCACCAGCACCAACTACACCATCTTCTTCTCCACCAATTGTACCAATTTCAGCTTCAACTGATACACCATTTGTTTTTGCATATGCTACTACTTCTTTTGTATTTTTTAGATTTTCAGAAAATGGGTGGTGGCTACCATCACACATCACTGAGGAAAAACCAGCATCAATTGCCATTTTACAACTTTCTACTGATTGACCATGATCTAAATGTAATGCTACTGGAACCGTAATGTCTAATGAGTATAATAACGCATTAACCATCGCAACAACTAAATTATAACCTCCCATATATTTAATTGCTCCCTCTGAAGCTCCTAAAATAATTGGTGTTTTTGTTGCTTGCGCAGTTTCTAATAAAGCTTTTGTTCACTCTAGGTTGTTAATATTAAAATGACCAACAGCATATTTATTTTGATGTGCTTTTTTAATTATTTCACTAGCATTAACTAATCTGGCATGATATTTTTGTACCATAATTTTTTTCCCTTCTAATATAAAATATTACGTTAATATTATAAACTTTTTATTTTAAAAAATGATATAAAACAACTTTAATTTTGTAGAAAACTCTTGATATTTATAAAATATACCTAAAATTAGGTATATTCTTAATATAAGAGGTTAATAATTAATGGAAAAAATAATTGAAGAATTAATAAATAGTTTAACAGATGATCAATTTTTAGAATTTCATGAAAAAGTCAAAAAAGAAGCAGAATTAATTAAAAAACAAAAACGCTTAAATGAAATTGATCAAAAATTTAGGGATAAAGGTATTAAATGTCCTAATTGTCAATCTTTTTATTGTGTTAAAAATGGTCATAATCCTGAAGGAAAACAAAAATATTTATGCAAAAAATGTCGTGCTAGTTTTGATGCTTTTCGTGATCATTTTACGTATTGAAGTCATTTAAATTATGAACAGTTAAATTTATTGATTCAAATTTCATTATTAAACCAATCTAGTAAAATGATTTCCCGCTTTATTAAAACATCACCGAAAACCGCTTGATATAATCGCCAAAAAATAATGAAATCAAAACAATTAGAAAACACCCAATTAAAATTTAAAACGTTAAATGGCTAAATTCAAATCGATGAAACATTTATTAAAGAAATCCACAAAGGTAATTTTAAAGATAAATTTGATAAAAGAAAAATTCATCTTGATTCATTTTCAACCAACACTAAATGTTGTGTTCAAATGGCTGTTGATAGCAATAATAATATTTATGTTAAATCAACCAACACAAAACGATTACAAAAACAGTGAATTATTGAAAATATTAATAAACAATTAATCAAAGAAAATTCAATTATTATTTCTGACATGCAACCATTATATTTATTAGTAGCAAAACAAACAAATTCTATTTTATTAGCAACTAAAACTAGTACAAATCCTGATGCTAGTTATCGGAAGTTAAATAAAATTAGTAAATTACAATCAAATCTTAAAGAATCCTTAATTCATTATCATGGCTTAGGTTTCACGAACATTCAAAATTATTTAAATCTCTGAAAATGAAAATACCAGCATAAAGGTTTAACACCAAACCAACAATCATCGGTATTATATTTTAACGTATAAAAAAGTTAAATAACAATATTAAAAGTTTATATAATTTTCTTTTAAAGTTATCATATTGATGATTTTTTTTATTTCATCAAGAGTTTTCTACAAAATTAAAATAAAACAAAGTAATTTATTAATATTTACCTAATTTACCAAAAAAAAGAAAAAAAATATAATTTTTAGAATTCTTATCCTCTTTTTTAAAAATCCCGTGTTATAAATAAAGTACTATATGGCAACATATAGTAAACAAACAGAGCTTATCATTACCTGATGGATGGGTCTCCTAAAAGGTAATACCCAAAGATAGGTAACCGTTAGTAAATAGTTTTTTTAAAGGGCATTTCTAATCAAGGAATGCCTTTTTATTTTAATTTTTGGCAATAATTACAAAAATAAGTTCCTCGTCCATTAACAAAAATTTTATCAATTAATTTGTAACAATTAACACATTCCATTTTATTACGCCCATGTACTTTTAATTTTTGTAAAAATTTACCATCCATCCCTGGTTCAGGATGATAAGTTGCGATGGTTGTTCCTCCTTCATCAATGGCTTTTTGTAAAACTAATTTTGTATTGTCAATAATATTTTGATAATCTTGATCAACTAAATTTTTTGTTCTTTCACCAGGATTAATTTTAGAGGCAAATAAAATTTCATTGGCATAAATATTCCCAATTCCAACAATAACATTTTGTTCCAATAATGTTGTTTTAATAGGCTGTGATTTATTTTGCCAAGCATTTTTTAAATATGAAACTGTAATTTTTTCATCAAATGGTTCATATCCCAACTTATTCAATGGTGCTTGTTGTAAATAATCATTTTTACTATATAAATGCATTGTCCCAAATTTTCTTGTATCATGATAACGTAATTGAAATTGATGATCAAGTTCAAATAAAACCATAATATGTTGTCATTCACCAGGTTCATCTTTTAATGTAAAATAATATTTGCCTTCCATACGTAAATGACTAATTAAAACATAATCATCCAATATAAATAGTAAATGTTTCCCCATTCGATCAATTCGATTAATTTTTTGTTTAACAATTTCTTTTATAAATTCCTTTGAATCAAGAAAATATTTTATTATTTTATTTCAAAAAATTTGACAATCAGTAATTGTTTTTCCAACAACATGTTTTGTTAAAATACGACGGACCGTTTCAACTTCTGGTAATTCTGGCATATTGTTCCTTCTTTCTTAATTAATAATTTAATTTTATTTTTATATCTAATAAAAATCAAGATGCTAATAAGTAATTAAAATTATAAAAAATGATATGATTTAATCTTATTTTAAATCATATCAACTTAAACCAGTTTTCATATCAACTATTAACTTTACATCTAATTTAGTAGAATCTTCCATCAATGTTTTAACAATTTTTTGCACTTGAATTAATTCAACTTGCGGAATTTCAAAAATTAATTCATCATGAATTTGTGCAATAATTTTTGCTTTTAAATCTAATTTTAAAAATTCTTGGTCAATATTTTTTAAAGCAATTTTAATAATATCCGCTGCGCTACCTTGAATTGGCATATTCATTGCAATCCGTTTTCCAAATTCACGTTGCATATAATTACGGTCATTAATTTCTGGGACATAACGTTTCCGATTAAAAATTGTTGTAACATAACCATTTTGTTTACAAAACTCAACTTGTTGATCAATAAAAGCCTTAATTGTTGGAAATTGCTGATAATAATTATTAATTATTGCTTTTGCTTTTACAACAGAAATATTTAAATCAGTTGCTAAACCAAAATCACTAATTCCATAAATAATACCAAAATTAACAGCTTTCGCACTACGACGAATATTTGGTGTAATTTCATTTTTTGATAAATTAAAAATTTTCATTGCAGTATTAGTATGAATATCTTCATTATTATTAAAAGCAGCAATTAAATCTTGGTCTTTTGACATATGTGCTAAAATTCGTAATTCAATTTGTGAATAATCACAAGATAATAAAACATTATTTGGTGATGAAACAACAAAAATTTTTCGCGCCTCTTTTTGAATATCATCACGAATACTAATATTTTGCATATTAGGTTCCACAGATGAAAGCCGGCCAGTATTTGTTAAGGTTTGTTTATAAATTGTATGAACTTTCCCATCAGCAAAAATATATTTTTCCATCCCTTTTAAATAAGTTGAATATAATTTTTTATACTTTCGATAATCTAATATCTTTGGAATAATCACATGGTTATTTTTTATTTCTTCTAATGTTTCTTGTGCTGTTGACCCTTTTTTCCGATCAGGTAATGAAAGAACTTGAAATAATAATTCTGAAATTTGTTTTGGTGAATTAGGATTAATTTCTTTTTGCGCAATATCATTAATTTCGTTATTTAATTCTTGCACAATTTTTTCAATTCGTAAGGTTTGTGTTGTTAATTCATGTTGGTCAACCTTAACACCATTAATTTCCATTCGTGCTAATGCAAAAGCGGTTGGTAACTCAATCTTATAATATAAATCATATTGTTGATTAGCTTTTAATAACTCAATAATTTTTGGTCTTAATTTATGAATGTACGCTGCTTTTTCACTAATAAAGTGACTTAATTTAATTACATCAGCAGGAATTTGTTTTTTAACCCCTTTGCCATAAAATAATTCATCAGTCAAAATTTGTTTTTTCTCAAATAAATTAATATAAGTATCTAAACTATTTTTTGAATTTGAATTATAAACATAACCAGCCAGCATCATATCATATTCAATATTTTGAACAAAAATATTATCACGAGCTAAAGCAATAATTAAACTCTTTGCATGATAAGTTAACTTTTGATATTTATTATCATTTAAAAATTGATGTCATAGTTTATCATGCTTTGCATGAATATAATCAAAATAAAAAACACCTTTCGAATTAACAATTCCAAACCCAATAATTTCCGAAGTATGATAATTTTCATCTAATAATTTTAAATAAACAGTAGTGTTATTTTCATTAAATTCGGAACGTCATTCTTCAATAATTTTTAATTTTATATTTGAGTTTTGGGTACCATTATCTTGATTATTAAACAATTTTGTTACAAATGAATTCATATTATATTTTAAATAAAATTGCATTAATGTTTCTTGATTTGGTGAAAACTGAGTAAAAGTAAAATGTTCTAAATTAATATCAAAAAAAATAGTAGCTATTTTTTTGCACAATAATGCACTTTCTTTATGATTTAATAAATTTTGTTGTAACGCACCCTTAATCTGCTCAATATTATCATATAAATTTTCAATTGAATGATATTCCTTAATTAATTTTATTGCTGTTTTTTCACCAACTTTTAGAACACCCTTTAAATTATCGGAAGGATCACCCATTAGCCCTTTTAAATCAGGAACTTGTAATGGTGTAATTCCCCATTTTGCTATTAAAGCTGCTTCATCTATAACATCAGCACTGTTACCTTGACGTGGCACTAAAATATTTGTTTTATTAGTAATTAGTTGATATAAATCTTTATCACTTGAAAAAATATCAACATAAAAATCTTCTTTTTCAGCCAGCATTGCTAAACATCCTAATAAATCATCAGCTTCATATCCTTCTTGCTCTAAATATGGAATTTGATAACTATCTAAAAATTCTTTTACAATTGGAAATTGTACAATTAATTCATTTGGCGTTTTATTCCGACCATCTTTGTAGTCAACTAATAAATCATGACGAAAATTCTTTTTTCCTTTATCAAAAGCAACAACAACACTATAGTAGTTATTTGTTTTTAATATTTTATTCAACATATTGGCAAATGCATAAACAGCATTTGTTGGTGTTCCATCCAAACTTTTTAACATCTCGCCATTATAAGCTGTGGCATAAAATGCTCTAAAAAGCAAAGAATTTCCATCAATTAACAATACTTTTTTCATTTTACAATCTCCTCATTTATGTTCAATTATATCCTAATTTAATTTTAAAATATACTTTAAAACTAAATTATCAAACCAAAAAAGCGCCACCACCACCAGAAAGCATTACATTTGAATATTCTTTCTTTAATGTAAGATAAAATTTTTTTAACTTTGGATTAATTTTAAAAGCGGGCTGTTGTAACATATTAAAATAAAGATTATTAATTATTTTTTTTGTTTTATAGTATTGATAATTATGGTCAAATTCTTGATAAACCTCTTTTGTAATTGATGATATTTTTGAATCAATAATTTTAAGATTTGGGATTTGATATTTATTAATTTGATGCATTGTTAAATACTTAATTTTATGACCATAACCAGAGACTATTGCTGGTTTTTCTAAATAAAAAAATAAAGCATCGGAACTAAGACTTTGAATTAACTTTTTAATTTTCCAATAATAATAATTAATATTAAAAAAATGACAGATAAGTTTAATCATTGCAACAGCATTACTACCAGAATAACCAAGACCAGAACCAATAGTTGTATTTTTAATTAAATTAATATGAACTGGAGTTGATTTAAACTTAGGGAACATAACAATAAATTTATGATACGCTTCCAAAATAGTATTATTATTTGAATCTAGTTCTTTTTTATTACAAGTAAAAATTGTTTGTTTACCTTGATAAGGCAATAACTCAACAAAATCATATTCTTCCTTATAAGGAAAAATAATACTTTTAATATGGTGCATTTTTTTAAATTTATGTTTGCGAAAAACCTCTAAAGTTAAATTAAACTTACCATATGATCTAATTTTCATTTTTATAGTTCTCCCTTAGTTTGTTTAATTTCATTATATAAAAGATAAAAATCATTTAAACTTAAATTTTCAGAACGTAAATTTAATGCATAGTTTAATCTTAACAAAATATCTTCTGCTAAAATTTTATTATTAATGATAATTGCTAAGTTATTTAAAATTGTTTTTCGCTTTGTTGCAAACATCATTCGAATAAATCTAATAAATTCTTCATCATTTATTAATGAAAGATATTTTTTATTCAATTTAAATTTTAAAACAATACTATCAACTTTTGGTACTGGAACAAAATTATTACGACCAACTAAGGAAAATTTTTCAATATCACTATAAAATTGACAAACAACAGAAAGACTATTATAATTTTTTGAATTTGGCTGAGCCATAATTCTTTCACCAACCTCTTTTTGCATCATTAAAATAATTTCTTTTACTTTTGGATTCTTTATTTTTAATAATTTAAAAATAATTGGTGAAGTAATATAATAAGGAATATTGGAAATAATACTAATTGGATTATTATCTAAAAATTCTGTTAAAAATAATTTTTCTAAATCAATGGTTAAAATATCCGCCTGGATAATAGTTAAACCCTGATCTTTAAATTTTAATGTTAAATATTCTACTAAAGTTGAATCAATTTCAACACAAACAAGTTTATTTGCTTTTAATAAAATAGAACTCGTCAAAGCACCCATTCCTGGACCAATTTCTAAAATATTTGTGTTTGGTAAATCAAATGCACTATCAACAATTAAATTAATAAAATGAGGATTTGTTAAAAAGTTTTGTCCCTTACTCTTTTTAGCTATTATTCCTTCGGCACGCATTTCTTGGTTTTGTTTCTTCATTATTTCTCCTTTAAAATATCAATTAAATCTTGTTTTTTAACATTCATATAATTTATTCATTTAAATGTTGTCTTATTATTAGTTGGCATTAAGTTATAGTACTTAATAATTTTTTCGCGTTTTAATTTTGAATCAACTAAATTAATATAATCACTTCATAGTAAATTATCAACTGGTTGGTTTGAAAAACTAATTAAATTATTAATACTATTTTTAATTGCAATTTCAGATGCCTCAGCAATTCCAACTTTTTTGCCCTTGGTTGCATCATTCTTACTTATAAAAGCATGAAGGCAGTTATTTTCTAAATAATCACTAATAATTTGACGTAATTTTTGTCCAGGATAATCAGGATCAGTAAAAATAATTATTTTATTGTTTAAACTAATTTTTTTGATCAATGCTAATTTTTCTTTTGTAATCCCACTACCGCTAGTTTCAATTGTTTTAATATTAGGAAAAATAGTTTTTAACTTTGCTGAATCTGTCTTACCTTCAACAATAACAAATACTCTCATTTTAATCTTTACTCCCCGATAAACACCTTTTTCATTTACTTATCCTGATTTTATAGTATAATTATACTAGACTGTTATATTAAAATAATCATAAATTTTAAATATAGGAGTAGGAGGCAAAAAGAAATATGGCTAATTATAAATTTGGAAAAGACTACTCGTTTTTAGCATTAGACTTAGGCACAGCTAACACGGTAGCCTATGTATCAGGTCAGGGAATTGTTTATAACGAACCTTCGATGATGGCATATGACACTTTAAGTAACTCATTAATTGTCTTGGGAAATGAAGCATACAAAATGGTTGGAAAAACGCATGATCATATCAGAATGGTAACACCATTAGTAGATGGAGTTATCTCAGATATGGAAGCGGCTCAAGACTTGTTAAAACACATTTTTAGTAGATTAAAATTATCAGGAATTTGAAAAAATTCACTAGTAATATTGGCATGTCCAAGTGGAGTTACCGAACTAGAGCGTGGTGCTTTAAAAGCTATTGCAAAAGATATGGGAGCAAGTCACGTTTTAGTAGAAGAAGAAGTTAAACTAGCAGCATTAGGAGCTGGCATTAATATTGGTCTAGCACAAGGAAATTTAGTAATTGATATTGGCGGAGGAACAACAGATATTGCAATTATTTCAGCTGGGGATATTGTAATTTCAAAATCAGTTAAAGTTGCAGGAAAACACTTAGATCAAGAAATTCAAAAATATATTCGTGCTGAATACAATGTGCTAGTTGGAATTAGAACTGCTGAACAAATTAAAAAAGAAATTGGTGCATTAGTTAAAATAATTAATGAAAAACCAGTTCGTGCCTTTGGTCGTGATATTATTACGGGATTACCACGAGAAGTATTAATTAAACCTGAAGAAATTAAAAACGTTTTATTAGCCCCTTTTTCAAGAATTACAGACTTATTAGTAGAAGTATTAGAACAAACACCACCAGAATTAGCTGGTGATGTTATTAGAAATGGTATTACCATCTGTGGAGGAGGCGCTTTAATTCGTGGAATTGTAAAATATTTTGAGTCAATTTTCCAATTAAAAGTAAAAGCTGCAAATGATCCATTAATGTGTGTAATTGATGGTGCTAAAACTTATGAAAAAAATTTAGGTGCTGTAATTGAAAGAATTCAATTACTTGATGCAAATGAATACAAAATTTAATAAAAAAGTATATTTTAAAAATATACTTTTTTATTTTTCAAAGTACTAATAACATAAAAAAAATAACTAAAATTTTAAAAAAAAGAAAAAAGAAACTTGAATTTGAATATGTAAAGAAAAGTTTACATAAAAAATAAAATTTATTTAGGATTGAGTTATTCTGTATTCAACAGGACTTAATCACTTTAATTTTCTTTGTGGTCTAATTTCATTATAAAATTTAATATATTGTGGAATCATTTTATATATATATTCTTTGTTTCTAAAAATACGTTTTAATGTTTCAAAAAATTCAGTTTTAAAAGTTCCAAATCCAAATCAAGATTCAGTATGACCATTATCTGGTGAAGATCCTCTTCGTGACATTGATATTATTATTCCTAATTTTTTACACAAATTTGTAAATATAAAATTTGTATAATGAAATCCTTGATCAGTTTGTAAAATTCATGTTTTTGGTTTCTCTGCTTTTACTCAAGCATTAATATATTTTTTAACACAAAAGGCATATCTAGAGTTTTACTAATTTGGTAATCTAAAATTTCATTAGTATGAAAATCTTTTACTATAGATAAATAATAAGTTTTGTTATTAGTAGTTAAATATGTAATATCTGTTCCAATTTTTTGGTTAATTCCAGTTGTAGAAAAATTTCTATTTAGAATATTTTCATATCTTAATTGATCAGAAAGTTTTTTATAATTGAATCTTTTTTTTCTAATTATAGCTTTTAATTTCATTTGTTTCATATATCTATATACTACTCATGGTTTAAGATCTAAATCATATAATTTTTTTAGTCATAATGCAATCATATTATAACCATAGATTCTTTTAAAATTATGATATGTTGATTGAATAATATCAGCAATTAAATTATTTCATTTATTATATTTTGGTTTTCCCAAACATAATCATTTATGATAACCAGCTCTGGAAACTTTAAATATTTTACACAAAGATACAATTGTATAAATATTAGATAATTCATAAATTTTTTTATATTTATTTTTTACGCTTAAGGATAAGTACTTTGATAATTCTTCAAATTGTTTTGCATATTCATATATTTTTTTCTTTGTCATTAACTCTAATGGTTTATTGGCAACACCACGCTTTCTAGTTCCGCTTTTTATTTGTGTTCCATAACCTCATTCTAAACTTTCTTCACCTTTTGAATTATATGTTTTAATTCATAAATAAATAGTATGTCATGAAACATTATATTCCTTTGAAAGTAATTTTACAGGTTTTCCACTTTTGTATAAATTAATAATATTTAGTTTAAATTCTTTGTTGTTTTGTTTTTTCATATAAAAAACATCTCCTTAATAAATTAATAAAGTTTTAACATAATTTTCTATTTTTTATGTCTACTTTATTTTAGATGTTCAATTATCATTTTTATTTTTTAATTTTGTAAAAACTCTTGATGAAATAAAAAAAATCATCAATATGATAACTTTAAAAGAAAATTATATAAACTTTTAATATTGTTATTTAACTTTTTTATACGTTAAAATATAATACCGATGATTTTTGGTTTGGCGTTAAACCTTTATGCTGGTATTTTCATTTTCAGAGATTTAAATAATTTTGAATGTTCGTGAAACCTAAGCCATGATAATGAATTAAGGATTCTTTAAGATTTGATTGTAATTTACTAATTTTATTTAACTTCCGATAACTAGCATCAGGATTTGTGCTAGTTTTAGTTTCTAATAAAATAGAATTTGTTTGTTTTGCTACTAATAAATATAATGGTTGCATGTCAGAAATAATAATTGAATTTTCTTTGATTAATTGTTTATTAATATTTTCAATAATTCACTGTTTTTGTAATCGTTTTGTGTTGGTTGATTTAACATAAATATTATTATTGCTATCAACAACCATTTGAATACAACATTTAGTCTTGGTTGAAAATGAATCAAGATGAATTTTTCTTTTATCAAATTTATCTTTAAAATTACCTTTGTGGATTTCTTTAATAAATGTTTCATCGATTTGAATTTGGCCATTTAACGTTTTAAATTTTAATTGGGTGTTTTCTAATTGTTTTGATTTCATTATTTTTTGGCGATTATATCAAGCGGTTTTCGGTGATGTTTTAATAAAGTGGAAAATCATTTTACTAGATTGGCCTAATAATGAAATTTGAATCAATAAATTTCACTGTTCATAATTTAAATGACTTCAATACGTAAAATGATCACGAAAAGCATCAAAACTAGCACGACATTTTTTGCATAAATATTTTTGTTTTCCTTCAGGATTATGACCATTTTTAACACAATAAAAAGATTGACAATTAGGACATTTAATACCTTTATCCCTAAATTTTTGATCAATTTCATTTAAGCGTTTTTGTTTTTTAATTAATTCTGCTTCTTTTTTGACTTTTTCATGAAATTCTAAAAATTGATCATCTGTTAAACTATTTATTAATTCTTCAATTATTTTTTCCATTAATTATTCACCTCTTATATTAAAAATATACCTAATTTTAGGTATATTTTATAAATATCAAGAGTTTTCTACAAAATTAAAGTTTTTATTTGCAAATTATACCAGATTTTATATAATAGAGTTACTTTATATTCAATGTTTTATAACAAATAAAGGGTTTAATATTTAAGAAAATTATTATGTTATTATTATTGCTATGTTTTTTAACGAAGCAATAAACGGAAGGAGATATTTTAAAGATGGCAATATCAGACGTATTGAAAAATACATTTAACATTTCGCCAAAAGTGCCCCGTAAATTCATTGCTATCGATTTAGGAACTACTAATTCAATTGCTTATGTTGCTGGGAGAGGCATTATTTTTAATGAAGCATCAGTAATGGCATATGAAATCGGAACTAAGAAACTAATAGCATTAGGTGATGATGCTAAAAAGTTAATTGGAAAAACACACGATAAAATTGAAATTTACTCACCATTACGTAATGGAGCAGTTACAGATTTAACTATTGCAGAAGAATTTATTCAACAAATAGGAAAAAAAGCAAAAGTAACTGATTTATGAAAAAATGCTATTGTTTTAATTGCATGTCCCAAAAATGTTACAGAATTAGAAAAACAAGCAATAATCAAGATGTGTAAAAATATTGGTGCTGACTTTGTAAAAATTGAGGAAGATTCATTAATGGCTGCTTTAGGAGCTGGTGAAAATATTTTTGCACCAAAAGGAACTTTTATTTTAGACATTGGTGGCGGAAAATCAAGTTGTGCTATTATCTCAGCTGGTGGAATTGTTGAAAGTAAATCAATTAAAACTGCTGGGAATTATATTGATGAAGAAATCTTAAAATACATTCGTGCGAAGCATACTATTTCAATTGGTGTTGTTACTGCTGAACAAATTAAAAAACAAATTGGTTCATTATACAAAACAAAAGAAAATAAAAAAATGATTATTTTCGGCCGTGATGTTGTAACAGGAATGCCAAAAGAAGCAGAGATTTTAGATTCAGAAATTAGAAAATTATTAATAAGTATTTTTTCATCAATTACACAATTAATAACTGAGGTTTTAGAAAAAACTCCAGCTGAGTTAGCTGGTGATGCTGTTGCTAATGGAATTTTAGTTACTGGAGGATGTGGTCAAATTGCCGGAATTAAAGAATTTCTATCAGATTATTTCCAAATTCCTGTTCGTTTAGCTAAAAACGTCGAAACATCTGTTATTGATGGATGTATTGCTTATGAGAAAAAAATTAGAACCGGCTTAATTGAAGAAAACAAAAAAAATAGATAAGTTCAAAACTACTTTTCTATTTTCTTTAATTTTGTAGAAAACTCTTGATATTTATAAAATATACCTAAAATTAGGTATATTTTTAATATAAGAGGTGAATAATTAATGGAAAAAATAATTGAAGAATTAATAAATAGTTTAACAGATGATCAATTTTTAGAATTTCATGAAAAAGTCAAAAAAGAAGCAGAATTAATTAAAAAACAAAAACGCTTAAATGAAATTGATCAAAAATTTAGGGATAAAGGTATTAAATGTCCTAATTGTCAATCTTTTTATTGTGTTAAAAATGGTCATAATCCTGAAGGAAAACAAAAATATTTATGCAAAAAATGTCGTCGTGCTAGTTTTGATGCTTTTCGTGATCATTTTACGTATTGAAGTCATTTAAATTATTAAATTATGAACAGTTAAATTTATTGATTCAAATTTCATTATTAGGCCAATCTAGTAAAATGATTTCCCACTTTATTAAAACATCACCGAAAACCGCTTGATATAATCGCCAAAAAATAATGAAATCAAAACAATTAGAAAACACCCAATTAAAATTTAAAACGTTAAATGGCCAAATTCAAATCGATGAAACATTTATTAAAGAAATCCACAAAGGTAATTTTAAAGATAAATTTGATAAAATAAAAATTCATCTTGATTCATTTTCAACCAACACTAAATGTTGTATTCAAATGGTTGTTGATAGCAATAATAATATTTATGTTAAATCAACCAACACAAAACGATTACAAAAACAGTTAATTATTGAAAATATTAATAAACAATTAATCAAAGAAAATTCAATTATTATTTCTGACATGCAACCATTATATTTATTAGTAGCAAAACAAACAAATTCTATTTTATTAGCAACTAAAACTAGTACAAATCCTGATGCTAGTTATCGGAAGTTAAATAAAATTAGTAAATTACAATCAAATCTTAAAGAATCATTAATTCATTATCATGGCTTAGGTTTCACGAACATTCAAAATTATTTAAATCTCTGAAAATGAAAATACCAGCATAAAGGTTTGGATAGGCTACAATTATTAGGACCATAATTATATAGACTTCAAAATTAGATAAAATTATTAAGAAAGAAGGAATATAAAAATGGGAAATAAAACTTCATACTCTGAAGAATTTAAAAAACAAATTGTCATGCTATATAAAAATGGTAAAAGTGTTATTAATCTAGGGCAAGAATATAATTTACCAAAACCAACTATTTATAGTTGAGTTAAAAATTATAATAATTCTGGTTCATTTAAAGCAAAAGACAATCGCACACTAGAATAAAATGAAATAATAACTTTACGAAAAGAACTTAAAGACTTGAAAATGGAAAATGACATTTTAAAGCAAGCCGTACTGATAATGGCCAAAAAATAACAATAATTAATAACAACAAAACAAAATATTCAGTAAGAAAAATATGTAAGATTTTGGGTTTATCAAAATCAACGTATTATTATCAAACTAATAAATGTATTAACAAGCAAGTTAATAATTATGAACAAGAAATTATCAGTGCCTTTAATAAAAGCCGCAAAATTTATGGGGCTCGCAAAATTAAAGTTATTTTAAACAGAAAAGATATCATCTTATCGCGGCGAAAAATAAGATTCTTTATGATCAAAAATAATTTGGTTTCTAAATACACCAAATTAAAATATCATAATCATAAAACAACAGTCAATAATGACCAAATTAATAATATTTTAAATCGTCAATTTAACAACAAAAAACCTAATGAAGTTATTGTTGGTGATTTAACATATGTTCAAGTTGGCGCTAAATTACATTATATTTGTTTATTAATTGACTTGTTTAATCGTGAAATAATTGGTTATAGTGCTGGGCCGAATAAAACAGCCGAACTGGTCCAACAAGCTTTTCATAAAATAACACGACCATTAAATCAAATAACTATATTTCATACTGATCGTGGTAATGAGTTTAAAAATAAAATCATTGATGAAATTTTAATAACTTTTAATATTAAAAGATCATTAAGCAATAAAGGCTGCCCTTATGATAATGCTGTGGCTGAAACAACTTACAAAACTTTTAAAACTGAATTTATTAATGGTAAAAAATTTAAAAATTTAACACAATTAAAATACGAACTTTTTGTTTTTGTGCATTGATATAACAATATTCGAATTCATGGCAGTTTAAATTATTTATCTCCAGTTACTTTTAGAAAACAAATGTCTATATAAAAAGTGTCCTAAAAAGTGTTGCCATTCCAGTTTAACGCCAAACCAACAATCATCGGTATTATATTTTAAAGTATAAAAAAGTTAAATAACAATATTAAAAGTTTATATAATTTTCTTTTAAAGTTATCATATTGATGATTTTTTTTATTTAATCAAGAGTTTTCTACAAAATTAAAATCTATTTTTTTATTATAATTTTTATAAAAATGATAAAATTATAATAATAAGGTGAGGCAATAATAAAAAAAGTATTATCATTTTTAACAGAACTAACTTTTATAACCCCAGCAATTAATCCAGTTGTAAGTTGCTCAACAATTGATGTACGAATTCGCCAAGCTTTGGCAAATTGAACTTATACGTCAAAAACTGATCAACCAATTTTTGGAGCAGTTTTTAATTCTGACAAAAAAATTAATGAGCCATATTTTTTATATTGATTTATTCAACAAATTTTGACTTCGTCTGGTTACATTAATATTGATAAACCTTGAAATCAATTACTAAATAATAATAGCGGTATTACCTGGCCTTATCCCAGTTCAACAAATATTGAAGAAATCTATAGTGATTGATTTAATTCTACTATTACCAGCATTGAAGAAGGCAAAATTAATATTTATGATTTAAAAACTTTCTTTATTTATATGACGATTTATAATCCAATTATAATTTTATCTGATACACAAATTTTTGAATATAAATATAATCGTGATCAATCAGCAATTGAAATTGAATATCGATATAAAACACCAATTGATATTAATACTTATATTACAACGTTAGTTAAAAAATATTTAACTTTTTTAAAAGAAAAAGTTGAAGTTAAATATTTAAAATTAACTAAATACTTTTTAACAATTGATGAAGCAAATCAATGAATTGAAAATTTAGTCAATAGTTTAATTAGAATTTTAACAATTATGTCACCCACTTTTGTAATTCCTTTAAGCATTAATACAAACCGATACTAAACTTAATTATGGAATAATTTTTAAGAAAGATTAGGATTTATGTTATAATATTCTTGTATTGTATTCTCTATCTGAAAATAAATATAGAGACTTGCAATTCATTTTATTGATTAATCACAAATATATTAATCTAACTAATTAATTTAACAAGAAACAGGAGGACAAAATTACATGGCTTTATTTAATAGTGCAAAAAAACCGGCTTTCGTTTCTATGGATTTAGGAACTGCTAATACATTAGTATATGTTTCAGGTTCAGGAATCGTTTACAATGAGCCTTCAATTGTTGTTTACAGAATTAAAGAAAACAGAATTATTGCTGTAGGAGCCGAAGCTTACAAAATGAACGGAAAAGGAAATAAGTCAATTCGTATTGTTAGACCAATGGTTGACGGAGTTATTACAGATATTCGTGCAACAGAAGCACAATTAAGATATATCTTTACAAAACTACGTATTACAAAACAATTAAAACATTCAATTATGTTATTGGCTTGTCCATCAGTAATTACTGAATTAGAAAAAGCTGCTTTGAAAAAAATTGCTATGAACTTAGGAGCATCAAAAGTTTTTGTAGAAGAAGAAGTCAAAATGGCTGCATTAGGTGGCGGGGTTGATATTTACAAACCTGCTGGGAACTTAGTTATTGATATGGGAGGAGGAACAACAGATATTGCTGTTATGGCCTCAGGAGATATCGTATTATCAAAATCAGTTAAAGTTGCTGGAAACTACTTAAATGATGAAACACAAAAATTCATTCGTTCACAATATGGTCTAGAAATTGGGTCAAAAACTGCTGAACAAATTAAAATCGAAATTGGGTCATTATCAAAATACCCTGACGAAAGAAGAATGAAAGTTTATGGACGTGATGTTGTTTCAGGATTACCAAGAGAAATTGAAGTAACACCAGAAGAAATCAGAGAAGTATTAAAAGTACCAGTGTCAAGAATTATTGACCTAACAGTTCAAGTGTTAGAAGAAACACCGCCAGAATTAGCTGGTGATATCTTCAGAAATGGAATTACAATCTGTGGAGGAGGAGCTTTAATAAAAGGAATTGATCGTTACTTTACAGATACATTACAATTACCATCGAAAATTGGAGAACAACCATTATTAGCTGTTATTAATGGGACTAAAAAATTCGAATCAGACATCTTTGATATCTTAAGATTAGAATCAATGCATGTAAAAGAATTAAATTACTAGAATAATCATTAATTGATTATAATAGTTATTAAATTGTTAAGGAGGACAAAAACGTGAGACCAGAAACTAGACCATTTATTTCTCTTGACTTAGGAACTGCTAATGTTTTAGCATATGTTTCAGGACAAGGTGTAGTCTACAATGAACCATCATTAATGGCTTATAACAATAAAACTAATAGTTTAATTGCTTTAGGGAAAGCTGCCTATGATATGGTAGGAAAAACACACGGAGATATTAGAATGGTAACACCATTAGTAGATGGAGTTATCGCAGACATGGAAGCTGCACAAGATTTATTAAAACACATATTTTCAAGAATGAAAATGATAAACATTTGAAAGAATGCTATTGTATTATTAGCATGTCCAAGTGGAGTTACTGAACTTGAAAGAGAAGCATTAAAAAATGTTGCTAAAGAAATGGGATCTGAATTAGTTATCATTGAAGAAGAAGCTAAAATGGCCGCTTTAGGAGCAGGAATTAATATTGAATTACCTCAAGGTCATTTAATCATTGATATTGGTGGAGGAACAGCTAATTTAGCTATTATTTCATCAGGTGATATCGTTGTTTCAAAATCAATTAAAGTTGCCGGAAATCATTTTGATGATGATATTCGTAAATACATTCGTTCAGAATATAACATTGCAATTGGACAAAAAACAGCTGAAGATGTTAAAAAATTCATTGGTTCATTAGTTAAATACCATAACGAAAGATCAATGCAAATCTACGGACGTGATATTGTTTCAGGGTTACCAAAAGAAGCAAAAATATCTTCAGAAGAAATTAGAAATGTTTTATTAAATGCATTTTCTAAAATTACAGATTTAGTAATTGAATTATTAGAAAATACACCACCAGAATTAGCTGGTGATATTATGAGAAATGGAATTACAGTTTGTGGGGGAGGAGCTTTAATTAGAAATATTGATAAATATTTCTTTGATATTTTCCAATTACCAACTAAAATAGCTTCAGATCCATTAAATTGTGTTATCGAAGGAACAAAAATCTTTGAAAAAACAATTAAGAAAAACATTGAAAATGGTTTATATAATTTTCAAGAAAAAGGATTATTATCATCATTAGGTAAAAAAAGAAAATAAATTGAAGCAAAAAAATATTAGGTTAACCTAATATTTTTTTATTGTAATTTTCAAACTTGAAATTAAAAATTAATTTAATCAAGATTAAATAATTTTCGTGCATTTTTATTAGTAATACGAATCATTTCTTCAACCGGCATATTCTTTAATTCTGCTAATTTTTTAACTGTATACATAATAAATTTAGGATAATTCTTTTTCCCGCGATATGGATCAGGAGTTAAATATGGTGCATCAGTTTCCACTAAAATTTTATTTAATGGTACCATTTTAGCAACTTCCCGTAATTGCTCGGCATTTTTAAAAGTAATATTACCAGCAAATGAAAGATAAAATCCTAAATCTAAAAATTTTTGAGCCATTTGAATTGTCCCATTATAACAATGCATCAAACCTTGTGTTATTTTTTGTTCTTTTAATATTTCATAACAATCTTGATAAGCATCACGGCAATGAATGGCAATTGGAAGATTATGTTGTTTTGCTAATTCAATTTGTTTAATAAATCAATGCTTTTGTAAATCTGGAGAAACAGTTTTATGAAAATAATCTAAACCAATTTCGCCAACAGAAATTACTTTATCACTATTTAATAATTGATCTAATTTCTCTAAATCTGAAAACCTATATTTAGCAACATCAGTTGGATGAAACCCAATTGTTGCAAAAACATTATCATACTGCATTGCATGGCGAACTGCTGCTTGGCTAGAATCTAAATCATAACCAACATTATTAAGCCAAGACACGCTACTAATTTTAGCATCAGCTATTATTGCTGATGTTTCTTCATTCTCATATTCATGTGACATTAAATGACAATGTGTGTCAAAAATTCCTTGCATATTTTCCTCCTATTTTCCTAGGCAATACTTACTAAAAATTGTTGTTAATAAGTCTTCTTCATAGTTTTTACCTAGAATATCACCCAATATTTCTCAAGCCTCATGTAAGTCAACATTAATAATATCAACCGGAAATCCACTCGTACTATTATTATATGCATTTTTTATTGAATTTGCTACCTTCTCTAATAAAGAAATTTGTTTTATATTTGACAAAACTAGTTGATCATCTTTTGTAATCTGGGCTGTTTTATATAAATTTAAAATTTTATCAATAATAGACTTGATATCTCGGTTTAATGCTGAAATTAAAAGAATATTTTGTTGAAAATTTTCCTTTTGTATTTGCATATTAAGTAAATCGCTTTTATTTAAAACTAACAAATATTCTTTATTTTTAATTAGTTTTTTAAGTTCTGGACTTAAATTCATTAAATCAGCATAATTATCAGCAACAATTAAAATTAAATCAGCATTAATAACTTGTTGACGTGCTTTATCAATTCCAATTTGCTCAATTTTATCAACTGTCTCACGTAAGCCAGCTGTATCAATAATATTTAATGTTAATGGTCCTAAATTAATCTTTCCTTCAACAATATCTCTTGTTGTTCCTGGCAAGTCAGAAACAATAGCTTTATCTTCGTTCATTAATGCATTTAATAATGATGATTTTCCAACATTTGGCTTTCCTAAAATTAAGACATTAATACCATCATGAATCATTTTCCCAACTTTACTAATTTTAACTAAATCATTAATTTTTTGTTCTAAAATTAATAACCGCTGGTTTAATTCTTGTGTAGTTAAATCACCAACACCATCATATTCAGGATAATCAATATTTACTTCAATATTTGCAATAATATCTAATAATTCATCACGATATGTACTAATTAAATAAGTATTTTTATTTTGCAAATTATTTAAAGATATTTTTGCACTAGTATCATTTGTCGCATTAACTAAGTTATTAATAGCATCTGTTTGAATTAAATTAAGCTTTCCATTTAGAAATGCTCGTTGTGAAAATTCACCTTTATTTGCTAAACGTGCTCCATTTTTTAGTAATAACTTAATAATATTATTTGTAACTAATACGCCACCATGGCAATTAATTTCAATAATGTCTTCTCCAGTAAAAGAATTAGGTTTTTGAAAACAAACCAAAATAACTTGGTCAATAATTTCTTTACCATTTCTTAAATAACCATAGTAAATTTGATTCCCGTGTGGAATAACTTTTTTTGAAAAAACTTTATTAATAATTTTATAACTATCCACTCCAGACATGCGAATAATTGCAATTGATTGCTTTACCATTGCAGTTGCTGGAGCAATTATTGTATCTTCAATCATTTTATAAAACTCCTCTTTTATTAATTCATTATATTATATCAAACAATAAATTATAAATTCAAGTATAAAATTTATAATTTTTTTGGCAAATTAAAAGGAAAATATAAAATAATTTCCCTAAATTTAATGTAAATATTACACTATCTAATTCTTTTTTTAAAACGAAAATAAAATCAAATTATTCCAATTATTATTCCAATTATTGGAATAATAATTGGTAACAATCATCCTAAATATTTTTTATCTCCTGATGTTGGCATTTCTGGATTTATCGGATCAATTGGATCAACAGGGTTAGTCGGATCGGTTAAATCAGGATTAGGTTTATTACCATCAATATAATTTTCAAGAATAAATTCGGTTTTTCCTTCAACTAAATCAATTGCATTATTAGCGTATACTATCACGGTTATTTTTTTAGAATTTTCTAAATTATTTAAGAAATCAGAAAATATTTCATCATTAAAATAACCAGGAACATTATTATGATTTTCATCCGTTGGTGGAATATCGTTAATTTAAATTCCATAGTCTTTAATAAAGACTAAATCTGTATAATCAGATTTTTTTAATCCTAAATTAATATATTTTATAATTCAATTTTTCATTTCCTCAATTGAAAAATCAGCAAAGTTAAATTTTTGATCATTAAATTTAATTTTTGATAAGTCTTTTACTTTCTCTAAATCATAATTGGATGGGTTAAGATAAATTGGACAACAATAATGTAGAGTAAATATTTATAATTATGGAATGGCAACACTTTTTAGGACACTTTTTATATAGACATTTGTTTTCTAAAAGTAACTGGAGATAAATAATTTAAACTGCCATGAATTCGAATATTGTTATATCAATGCACAAAATAAAAAAGTTCGTATTTTAATTGTGTTAAATTTTTAAATTTTTTACCCTTAATAAATTCAGTTTTAAAAGTTTTGTAAGTTGTTTCAGCCACAGCATTATCATAAGGGCAGCCTTTATTGCTTAATGATCTTTTAATATTAAAAGTTATTAAAATTTCATCAATGATTTTATTTTTAAACTCATTACCACGATCAGTATGAAATAGAGTTATTTGATTTAATGGTCGTGTTATTTTATGAAAAGCTTGTTAGACCAGTTCGGCTGTTTTATTCGGCCCAGCACTATAACCAATTTTTTCACGATTAAACAAGTCAATTAATAAAAAAATATAATGTCATTTAGCGCCAACTTTAACATATGTTAAATCACTAACAATAACTTCATTAGGTTTTTTGTTGTTAAATTGACGATTTAAAATATTATTAATTTGGTCATTATTGACTGTTGTTTTATGATTATGATATTTTAATTTGGTGTATTTAGAAACCAAATTATTTTTGATCATAAAGAATCTGATTTTTCGCCGCGATAAGATGATATCTTTTCTGTTTAAAATAACTTTAATTTTGCGAGCCCCATAAATTTTGCGACTTTTATTAAAGGCACTGATAATTTCTTGTTCATAATTATTAACTTGCTTGTTAATACATTTATTAGTTTGATAATAATACGTTGATTTTGATAAACCAAAAATCTTACATATTTTTCTTGCTGAATATTTTGTTTTGTTGTTATTAATTATTGTTATTTTTTGGCCATTATCAGTGCGGCTTGCTTTAAAATGTCATTTTCCATTTTCAAGTTTTTAAGTTCTTTTCGTGAAGTTATTATTTCATTTTCTTCTAGTGTGCGATTGTCTTTTGCTTTAAATGAACCAGAATTATTATAATTTTTAACTCAACTATAAATAGTTGGTTTTGGTAAATTATATTCTTGCCCTAGATTAATAACACTTTTACCATTTTTATATAGCATGATAATTTGTTTTTTAAATTCTTCAGAGTATGAAGTTTTATTTCCCATTTTTATATTCCTTCTTTCTTAATAATTTTATCTAATTTTGAAGTCTATATAATTATGGTCCTAATAATTGTAGCCTATCCACATTATCCGGCGAAAAATCAGATTCTTTATGATCAAAAATAATTTGGTTTCTAAATACACCAAATTAAAATATCATAATCATAAAACAACAGTCAATAATGACCAAATTAATAATATTTTAAATCGTCAATTTAACAACAAAAAACCTAATGAAGTTATTGTTAGTGATTTAACATATGTTCAAGTTGGCGCTAAATGACATTATATTTGTTTATTAATTGACTTGTTTAATCGTGAAATAATTGGTTATAGTGCTGGGCCGAATAAAACAGACGAACTGGTCCAACAAGCTTTTCAAAAAATAACACGACCATTAAATCAAATAACTCTATTTCATACTGATCGTGGTAATGAGTTTAAAAATAAAATCATTGATGAAATTTTAATAACTTTTAATATTAAAAGATCATTAAGCAATAAAGGCTGCCCTTATAATAATGCTGTGGCTGAAACAACTTACAAAACTTTTAAAAATGAATTTATTAAGGGTAAAAAATTTAAAAATTTAACACAATTAAAATACGAACTTTTTGATTTTGTGCATTGATATAACAATATTCGAATTCATGGCAGTTTAAATTATTTATCTCCAGTTACTTTTAGAAAACAAATGTCTATATAAAAAGTGTCCTAAAAAGTGTTGCCATTCCAACCTTTAATATTTAATGTAATTAAAAATTGTTTATTATAATATGAAAAATACATCTCATAATCTTTCGTTAATAAGATATCTTTGATAATACTACCTAAATGTTCTTTACAAAAAGAAATAATATCATTAATTTCAAAAAATGTTACTTCTAGTCGCTGAAAAAATCATTTTGTTGATAATTCAGTTTTATAAAAGAAGTTTTTATTTGAATTATTTAAAAATTCTCTATTTTTTTTTGCGACTTAAATTTTTTTATGAAAATCATTAATCTTTATTTTTTTCTTATTATGTAAAGAAAATTTAGATTTTTTAGGATTTGATTTAACCGGATTATAAGAAATTTTATCGGCGTTATTTGTTTTTACTTGTTTTGTTTTTGTAATTTCAACATTTTCAATATTATTAGTTGTTTTTAAATGTGGTTTTCTAACAAATAAATGCTTAATTTTTTGTCCAAAAGATTCTCTGTTTTTATTTTTTTTACTTCGTTTCTTAACTCACAAAAAATGAAATCCTAATGTTTGTAAAATTTGAATAAAGGCTGAAAAAATCCAATAAATAGCAACCCCAGATGCAATTGAAATTGTGACTACAAAGAAGACAACAATCATTACTCCTTGCATAATAAATTGCCGTTTACGCGCTTTTTTCTGTTCCTTTGTAATAACTCTTGTTTTACGAAGATTTAAAATAGTTGGCAAAATCATCGAAAGAATTTGAATAGGCAAATATACAAATAATAAAGCTAAATAAACATAATTCCCACTAGTAATCATATCTCATGGCTTTTCAATTAAAGAAATTTGCCCAATTGTGGCCATTTTTAATTCTCGTGTTGTTCTAACAACAGTATACATCGCAATTAAAAACGGAATTGATAAAAAGGACGAACCAATTGTGGATAATGGTGAAGCTCCTTCTTTGCGATACAACTGCATCATTTCCATTTGTTGTTTTTGTTTTGCCGCTGGATCTTTTGAACCCTTATATTTGGCCTGAATTTCTGCTTGTTTAATTTGCATTAATTGCATTTTACCTTGATTTCGTTGTACTTTTCAACTAAACATTAAAGTAATTAAACGCACAATTAATGAAGTTAAGAATAATGCGCCAATAATTCCTGCACCATTATCTAATCCACCAAAACCATAAATTAAATTAACTAAAATTCAAGCAACAGGAAACACAAAACAGCCATAAAATGGTGAAGATGTTTTAACAAAAGCATCAGATCATGTTCTAATTGCTAAATATGGATATTCATATAGTTGTCCATTCTCAAAATGAAAGAAGTGTTCTTTCCCAATATTAGCGTATCCTAAAATAATTTCAAAGAAAACTCCTGGTTTATATACTTTCCGACCAGAAACATCTAAAATTTGGGCAGTCCCAAATTTTGGAACCATCATTTGCCCACAACCTCATAACATTGATATAATTAAAAAAAGATACAAGACTAATTTTGTTCATTTCCAGGCAATTGAATATCAAGGTTTTCGTGTTCTTTTCACATCGGAGAAAATATAATCACGATAGTTCACTATTTCGCCTCCTTTTTACATTTTGATTTGATTTAATAAAATTTCTTTATTAATTAAATAACTATTGTTAAAATATAATTTTCGAACAATAATGATTTGATCATAACCTTCTGTTGTTGAAAAATCAAAATTTAACATACTTCGAATTTGTCTTTTTACTTTATTTCTAACAACGGCATTTCCTAATTTTTTACCGACAGATATTCCAAAACGATGATAATTAAGATCATTTCTTTTAAAATAAATAAAATAAGGGTTAGTTTTAATAAAAGAACGATTATTTATTATTTTTTGAAATTCATAATTTTTTTTAACAATAAATTTTTTTCACATTTCAACAAAAATAGAAAAATAAATTATTTTACCAGCATTTTTAAGCTGATAATACTTTTCTTCCTTTCGCTCTTCTTTTACTTAAAACTTTACGGCCTGAAGCTGATTCCATTCTTGCTCGAAAACCATGTGTTCTTTTATGTTTAATTTTACTTGGTTGTCACGTTCTTTTCATTACTAGCACCTCCTTATGATATAAATTATTAAGACATCATATAAATAATATCTTAATTAATAAAAAATATCAATTAAAATAATATTTTTTTTGATGGGCGTCCTGTACGATGAACCGGCAAAAAAAATTCTTGTGAGATTGTTTTTTTATTTTTCTATGTAAATTGTACTATGAAGTGTAGCAGTTTATTTGATATCATTATAACACCAATAAAATAAATGTTCAATATAATTTATTTTTAGGGTGAATAAAAAAGATACGGGTTTTTGTTTTTAAATGTTATTTAGTTCAATAAATTAAGGATATTTTTTTATTGTTTTTATAAAACCCGCAAAAAATTTACTCGCCCTATTTTTAAAAAATTTAGTAGTTTTGTCTTAAATTTATGAATTTTGGCACACTGAAAAATAAAATGATTAAAATTTATGATAACTATCACTTAAAATTTAAACATTTGTATAAAAACTTCTTTTGAAGATAGTCAATGTAAAGATTTTGGAATGGCAACACTTTTTAGGACACTTTTTATATAGACATTTGTTTTCTAAAAGTAACTGGAGATAAATAATTTAAACTGCCATGAATTCGAATATTGTTATATCAATGCACAAAATCAAAAAGTTCGTATTTTAATTGTGTTAAATTTTTAAATTTTTTACCCTTAATAAATTCAGTTTTAAAAGTTTTGTAAGTTGTTTCAGCCACAGCATTATCATAAGGGCAGCCTTTATTGCTTAATGATCTTTTAATATTAAAAGTTATTAAAATTTCATCAATGATTTTATTTTTAAACTCATTACTACGATTAGTATGAAATAGAGTTATTTGATTTAATGGTCGTGTTATTTTATGAAAAGCTTGTTGGACCAGTTCGGCTGTTTTATTCGGCCCAGCACTATAACCAATTATTTCACGATTAAACAAGTCAATTAATAAACAAATATAATGTCATTTAGCGCCAACTTGAACATATGTTAAATCACTAACAATAACTTCATTAGGTTTTTTGTTGTTAAATTGACGATTTAAAATATTATTAATTTGGTCATTATTGACTGTTGTTTTATGATTATGATATTTTAATTTGGTGTATTTAGAAACCAAATTATTTTTGATCATAAATAATCTGATTTTTCGCCGCGATAAGATGATATCTTTTCTGTTTAAAATAACTTTAATTTTGCGAGCCCCATAAATTTTGCGACTTTTTATTAAAGGCACTGATAATTTCTTGTTAATAATTATTAACTTGCTTGTTAATACATTTATTAGTTTGATAATAATACGTTGATTTTTATAACCCAAAATCTTACATATTTTTCTTACTGAATATTTTGTTTTGTTGTTATTAATTATTGTTATTTTTTGGCCATTATCAGTGCGGCTTGCTTTAAAATGTCATTTTCCATTTTAAAGTCTTTAAGTTCTTTTCGTAAAGTTATTATTTCATTTTCTTCTAGTGTGCGATTGTCTTTTGCTTTAAATGAACCAGAATTATTATAATTTTTAACTCAACTATAAATAGTTGGTTTTGGTAAATTATATTCTTTCCCTAGATTAATAACACTTTTACCATTTTTATATAGCATGATAATTTGTTTTTTAAATTCTTCAGAGTATGAAGTTTTATTTCCCATTTTTATATTCCTTCTTTCTTAATAATTTTATCTAATTTTGAAGTCTATATAATTATGGTCATAATAATTGTAGCCTATCCAATCGTTTATTAACAAAATTAATAAATAAAATGTGAAATCTAAATCTGGCAGAGCATATTGTTTATCGTTATATGAAAAATTTAGGAATTAAATCGGTAATTAATAAGAAAACCAAATTCAAATATCCTGAATCTACTGAAAATAGTAAAACAGCAAATTTATTATTAAAAACTAATAAATATGGGAAAATTAAACGTAATTTTTATACCACTGACATTAATCAAGTTTGAGTTACTGATATAACATATTTGCTTACTAGTAATAAACCATTTTATTTAACAATAATACGTGATATTCATAATGGTGAAATTATTGATTGAAATATTTCATCTAATTTTAGTAATGGTTTTGTTTTTCAAAGTCTTAAAAACGCTTGGGCTAAAAGAAATAAACCCAAAAATGTAATAATCCATAGTGACCATGGTATTCATTACATTAAATAAACAAGAATGAAATATTTTAACTGGTCAATTAGATATGTGAATGTCAATGTCTCGGAAAGGCAATCCTGCTGATAATGGTTGTTGTGAAACGTGATTTAAATCTTATAAATATGAATGTTTAAATTTAATTCCTAAAAGCAACAGAACAAAAGAAGTTTTAATGAAAGTTACACATAATTATGTAAATTTTTATAATAATTACCGTCCTTTAACAAAATTAAAAGGAATGAGCCCCGTTGAGTACATACTTCATTCCTAGAGTTCTTTTTTCGTATCCATATTTTTCTTGACAATTTCACAACAGAGTTCTTTTAAAGACACTTTCAAAACCTCCTTATAAATAGTAAGATTTCTAAATTTTTTTATTGTAGAACACTCCCCCTTTAACCATTGCAGGTTAAAGATTTATCCCCAAACCACGATAACTCTTTTATATTGCCTAAAAGAATTACCTACATTGTGTCGTAGCGGTATGGCTCCCCCTATATTTTTTATCCTCGCTTGCTTGGTTTTACGATATTCCAAGTAGGAGAGTTTTATTTGGTTGTTTTTACTGTTTATTTTCTTAAACTAAGCAAGGTTAACGACAATTTTAACCTAATTAAAAAAGATAGAATTTTATATCTATCTTTTTCTTAGTTTTTGGAAATTTTATACCAAACGATAACTTTACGCGGTCTATTTTTAAAAAAATAATAAATGGAGATTGATATGCTATCTCATCCCCATTTATCTTTTTGCTTATAATAATATTATTTTGTGTAATTTGGTGGTTCTTTGGTAATTGCAATATCATGTGGATGTGATTCTTTTAAACCATTATTTGAAATTTCCACAAACTGAGCTGTTTTTTGCAACATTAGAATATTTTTTGCACTACAATAACCAAAACCGCTCCGTACACCACCAATAAATTGAAATAAAATATCACTTAATTTACCCTTTAATAAAACTCGTCCTTCAACTCCTTCTGGAACTAATTTACGATTTTTATCTTGAAAATAACGATCAGCACTTCCTTTTTTCATAGCAGCTAATGAACCCATTCCCATATATGTTTTATATTTTTTACCTTCAATAATCATTTCTTCACCAGGTGCTTCAAATGTTGATGCAAAAACTGAGCCCATCATTACTGCATTAGCACCAGCTGCAAGTGCTTTAACAACATCCCCAGAATATTTAATTCCACCATCAGCAATGACTGGAATTTCTTTTCCTTTGCAAACCTCATAAACATCATTAATAGCTGTCATTTGAGGAACTCCAACTCCAACAACAACTCTTGTTGTACAAATACTTCCTGGTCCGACACCAACTTTAATTGCATTAGCGCCAGCTGCAATTAAATCTAAAGATCCTTGAGCAGTAACAACATTCCCAGCGATTAAATCAATAGTTGGAAAAGATTTTTTAATTTTTTTAACCATATTAATAATACCTTGACTATGACCATGTGCTGAATCAACAACAATTACATCAACCCCAACGGCAACAAGTTTTTCAACACGTAATAATGTATTTTCATCAATTCCAACGGCCGCACCAACTCGTAATCGTCCTTGTTCATCTTTACAAGCATTAGGATATTCGTCACGATTATTAATATCTTTAATGGTAATTAACCCAATTAACACATTTTTTTCATTAACAATTGGTAGTTTTTCAATACGATTATTTAACAAAATATCTTTTGCTTGTTCTAAATTAATATTTTCATGAGTTGTAATTAATTTTTTTACAGTCATAAATTTATCCACCGAAGCAGTTAAATCATGACATGCTCTAATATCACGATTTGTAATTATTCCTAATAATCTGTTTTCCTCATCAACAATTGGTAAACCAGAAATACGATACTGAGCCATAATATTTTCAGCATCCTGAACTGTCATTGTTGGTTTTAATGTTATCGGATTAATAATAAAACCTGATTCGTTACGTTTAACTTTTTCAACTTCTGCTGCTTGTTTATCAATTGATAAATTTTTATGAATAATTCCAATTCCACCCTCGCGAGCAATTGCAATTGCCAATTTTGATTCAGTAACAGTATCCATTGCTGAAGATATAAAAGGAATATTTAATTCAATATTTTTTGTTAGTTTAGTTCTTAAGTCAATCTGATATGGTAAAATATCTGATTTTTGTGGAACTAAGAGTAGATCATCAAAGGTATAAGATTTTTTAATTTGCATGTTTGTTCCTCCAAAATATTTAATACAAAAAATTTAATAAAAGAAACATGACCATTAAAACCAATTAACAAACAGTCTTAACAAATTAAAAATAAATTAAGACCTATAGTATTTAATTTAAGGTTAATTGTAGAGACACTAGACCATATTTCTAGTATATATAGGATTATTGTAAGTATTAAATTATATTAATTATAACAAAAAAAGTAAAATAAACCAATAAAATTTACATTTAAATTGTAAAAACTGTACCTACCCATATAAGTTCACTTTTTTAAAGCTTATCTTATTTTATCATAAACTTCAAATAGAGTGCACCCATTTTAGTAAGTACTAATAAAAAGTATTTACTATTTTTTTAATTATATCTTTTTCTTTACGATTTAAATATCATGTATTTCATTGGCGTCCTCCTGTACGATGAACCGGCAAAAAAAAATTCTTGTGAGAATGTTTTTTTATTTTTCTATTAAAAAAATAAATTTATTTGTGGAATGGCAACACTTTTTAGGACACTTTTTATATAGACATTTGTTTTCTAAAAGTAACTGGAGATAAATAATTTAAACTGCCATGAATTCGAATATTGTTATATCAATGCACAAAATCAAAAAGTTCGTATTTTAATTGTGTTAAATTTTTAAATTTTTTACCCTTAATAAATTCAGTTTTAAAAGTTTTGTAAGTTGTTTCAGCCACAGCATTATCATAATGGCGGCCTTTATTGCTTAATGATCTTTTAATATTAAAAGTTATTAAAATTTCATCAATGATTTTATTTTTAAACTCATTACCACGATCAGTATGAAATAGAGTTATTTGATTTAATGGTCGTGTTATTTTATGAAAAGCTTGTTAGACCAGTTCGGCTGTTTTATTCGGCCCAGCACTATAACCAATTTTTTCACGATTAAACAAGTCAATTAATAAAAAAATATAATGTCATTTAGCGCCAACTTTAACATATGTTAAATCACTAACAATAACTTCATTAGGTTTTTTGTTGTTAAATTGACGATTTAAAATATTATTAATTTGGTCATTATTGACTGTTGTTTTATGATTATGATATTTTAATTTGGTGTATTTAGAAACCAAATTATTTTTGATCATAAAGAATCTGATTTTTCGCCGCAATAAGATGATATCTTTTCTGTTTAAAATAACTTTAATTTTGCGAGCCCCATAAATTTTGCGACTTTTATTAAAGGCACTTATAATTTCTTGTTCATAATTATTAACTTGCTTGTTAATACATTTATTAGTTTGATAATAATACGTTGATTTTGATAAACTCAAAATCTTACATATTTTCTTTAATTTTGTAGAAAACTCTTGATATTTATAAAATATACCTAAAATTAGGTATATTTTTAATATAATAGGTGAATAATTAATGGAAAAAATAATTGAATAATTAATAAATAGTTTAACAGATGATCAATTTTTAGAATTTCATGAAAAAGTCAAAAAAGAAGCAGAATTAATTAAAAAACAAAAACGCTTAAATGAAATTGACCAAAAATTTAGGGATAAAGGTATTAAATGTCATAATTGTCAATCTTTTTATTGTGTTAAAAATGGTCATAATCCTGAAGGAAAACAAAAATATTTATGCAAAAAATGTCGTGCTAGTTTTGATGCTTTTCGTGATCATTTTACGTATTGAAGTCATTTAAATTATGAACAGTGAAATTTATTGATTCAAATTTCATTATTAGGCCAATCTAGTAAAATGATTTCCCACTTTATTAAAACATCACCGAAAACCGCTTGATATAATCGCCAAAAAATAATGAAATCAAAACAATTAGAAAACACCCAATTAAAATTTAAAACGTTGAATGGCCAAATTCAAATCGATGAAACATTTATTAAAGAAATCCACAAAGGTAATTTTAAAGATAAATTTGATAAAAGAAAAATTCATCTTGATTCATTTTCAACCAACACTAAATGTTGTATTCAAATGGCTGTTGATAGCAATAATAATATTTATGTTAAATCAACCAACACAAAACGATTACAAAAACAGTGAATTATTGAAAATATTAATAAACAATTAATCAAAGAAAATTCAATTATTATTTCTGACATGCAACCATTATATTTATTAGTAGCAAAACAAACAAATTCTATTTTATTAGCAACTAAAACTAGTACAAATCCTAATGCTAGTTATCGGAAGTTAAATAAAATTAGTAAATTACAATCAAATCTTAAAGAATCCTTAATTCATTATCATGGCTTATGTTTCACGAACATTCAAAATTATTTAAATCTCTGAAAATGAAAATACCAGCATAAAGGTTTAACGCCAAACCAACAATCATCGGTATTATATTTTAACGTATAAAAAAGTTAAATAACAATATTAAAAGTTTATATAATTTTCTTTTAAAGTTATCATATTGATGATTTTTTTTATTTCATCAAGAGTTTTCTACAAAATTAAAAAAATTTCCTTATTTTCTGATTGTAAAAAAATATTATAATTATTTATATTTTTAAATAAATAATCTGCAATTTTTTTTAAGTTTTCATCTAAAGGTATTATTTTATTTGAAAAATAATTACTATTATTAATATTTGTTTTTGCTTCTTTTATAAATCATTTTTCAAATTGAGTAATATCTGTTTCAAATTTTTCAACAATTACTTTTATAATTCTTTTTCAAAAATTATTTTTAAAAATAAAAAGAGTATCATTATTTTGGTGTTTGATCTCAATATTTTTATATTTTTCATTCATAAATAATTTTTGTGCATAATTAATAATATTATTATACTTTTCATCAGAATATGAATCTATTGGATCATCATTTTGTTTTCATTCGCTTTTTTCACCAATAATTTTAAATAAGTTATCATTTTTTATTCACTGTCCTTTTTCGATAAATAACATTGTTTTAATTTGTTGAGTCATTCCTAAATCTGCAAATAAATTACAAATTTCAGTAAAATTTTTTAGAAATATTTGAGCATAAGCATCAATGGAATTTTCATCGAAGGCTTCAGCAGATGAATTAATACTATGTTTTTTTATTTCCATTATTACTTGTTTGGTTTTTGCTATAAAATCATTTTTATTGTTTTAAACAAATAATTTAATTATCTCTAATAATTTTTCTTTTGATAAAACTATAGATAAATTTCAAATTGATTTATTATAATCATAAATTTTTTCAACAAAACTTGTTGGTTCCTTAATATTTTCATAATTTATATCATATTCTCTATTATTTTTCTTTTCTATTATTTTTAAATGTTCAAAACTACTAGATGCTATAACTGTTACCATAGAACTACCTGTAATTGTTACAATAGGTAATAAACTTAGTAGTTTTTTCATAACTTAATAACTTCTCTCTTTAAAATATTTTTTTATTTTATTAGAATAATAAGAGTTAATAGTTAATATAATTTTTTTAAGTAGAATAATTCTACCATATTTTTAGTACCTTAATACTTACATTAATAAATATTATTGTAAAACTTTATTACTTTCCACAATAAAAAAACAATTTACACCATAAAATGTTAATAATGTGGAAAACAATAAAAATACTCAATAAAAACAATGCTTTTAAAGATAATATAAAAAATATTTAATGTGGAAAACTATTAATTTTTATTAATTTTGCTCATTTTTTAATACTTTTCCACATCTTTTATTTATAATTAATAACGATAAAAACTATTGGAGATGAAATTA